>NZ_WUQY01000022.1 GCF_009829085.1 Sphingobacterium bovisgrunnientis | reverse complement strand
CCGCCTTGGTACGGATCCGTATGCCAGGTGGTGTGAGAGGACAGATAGGGAAATAATCCCTATCTTCCTACTCGATTGTGGCTTAGCAGAGATCTAGTCGCAGATCAAAGCAATTTATACTTTAATAAGAAAGGAATTATATTTCTATAATTCCTTTCTTAATCTTGCTACAGGGATATTCATTGACTCCCGATATTTTGCTACTGTACGACGCGCAATAGTATATCCTTTATCTTTTAGTATTTCGGTGAGCTTTTCATCAGCTAGTGGCTTGCGTTTGTCTTCATTGGCAATACATTCCTCTAATATTTTCTTAACTTCTTTATTCGAAACCTCTTCGCCCGAATCGGTTTGAATTGCCTCTGAGAAAAAGGATTTGAGAAGAAACGTCCCAAATTCCGTTTGCACGTATTTTGAATTTGCTACACGCGAGACAGTAGAAATATCCATATTAATTTCTTCCGCAATGTCTTTTAGAATCATAGGTTTCAACATACGGTCGTCGCCCGTTAAGAAATACTCGTATTGGTATTTCATAATGGCATTCATTGTTTTCAGAAGCGTCTGTTGTCTTTGTTTGATCGCGTCGATAAACCATTTTGCAGAATCCAGTTTCGATTTTACGAATTGTACAGCTTCCTTCATCTTTTTATCGGTCTTTTCTGCCTTTTCGTAATGCTCAAACATACCTTGATACGTACGAGATACACGAAGTTCCGGTGCATTTCGACCATTCAATGTCAAATGCAAAATACCATCATTATTACTAATGTGAAAATCTGGAATTATTTGCAATTGTTTACCAGCTGCTGCAGCTGAATCTCCTGGTTTTGGATTCAGTTTTAATATTTCATTAATGATTTCTTTTAATTCTTCGGAAGTTACGTTAAGCTGCTTTTCAATTTTGTCGTAGTGCTTTTTTGTGAATTCTTCCAAATAATTCTTAACTACATCAACGGCTTTCTTTACAATTAAGCTTTCTTGATCCTTTTTTCCTAATTGAATCAACAAACATTCTTGCAAATCACGCGCACCAATGCCTGCAGGTTCAAACTCTTGAATTACGCTCAACATCTCTTCCATTTCTTCCTCTTCGGCTATCACATTTTGGGAGAAAGCAAGGTCATCTATCAGGGATAAAATCGGTCTACGAAGATAGCCGTCATCATCCAAACTACCGATAATTTGATTACCTATTAAATATTGTTTGTCGGTAAGCGCAAGTAAATCAAGTTGATTCTGCAACTTTTCAAAAAATGAATCTTGAATTGCAATAGGTATTTCCTTCTGCTCGTCATCATCATCACTATTATAGTTATTGCCGTAATCCTTGAAATCGTCTTCTTGAATATACTCTTCTAATGAAAATTCCTCATCAAAACTGTCCTCACTTTTATTATCGTAATCATCTGGATCTTTATCTGGATAATCTTCTATTGGATCATTCATATTAGCGAGACTCGCATCCTCAAGCGCAGGGTTTTCTTCCAACTCTTCTTTGATACGTGTATCCAAAGAAGCCGTAGGCACTTGCAGTAGCTTTATAAATTGAATCTGCTGCGGAGATAGTTTCTGTAATAACTTTTGTTGTAATGTTTGTTTTAACATGTCGTTAGTTAAATGCTAGGTAAATTTAGTCAAATATTATGAATTTCATTAACCTTCGTCTATAGATGTTTTAATGACGTCAATGCATCACTACTGAAGTATTTGAAAAAGTACAATTTATCGTAAAACAAAGAATGTTAAAATTCGTTAATTTTATAAATATGAATTTATTTAAATGTTGATTGTATAGTATTTTACCAAACATTTTTGTCATATTTACCCTATGTTTAGACGTGTTAAAAATCGATTTCTACGATACATAATTATAGGTATTTATTGTATTGTATTACTAACTTGTGCCGTTCAACTTAATTTCTTAGGATTATTTGGTTATTCTCCTACACAAAAGGATATTGTGATGCCCACACTTAATGTTGCGTCAGAATTGTATACCGCTGATTCTGTGTTAATTGGTCGTTATTTTGATGAAGATCGTGATCCTGTTGCTTTTGATAGTATTGCGCCAGAGGTTGTGAACGCATTAATAGCCACTGAAGATATTCGGTTTTATAAACATAATGGAGTAGATTTTTTAGGACTTGCTTCGGGCATTATTTCAACTATTAAAGGAGACCAACGCGGTGGCAGTACAATTACGCAACAATTAGCCAAGAATCTTTTTAAGACACGATATGCACATTCTCAAGGTTACTTAAGCAAAATTCCTGGTGTTCGTATATTGATAACCAAATACAAGGAATGGATGACTGCATACAAATTGGAAAGTAAATATTCCAAGCAAGACATTTTAACAATGTATTTGAACACCGTTTCATTTAGCAATAATGCTTACGGCATAAAATCTGCTTCTCTTCGATACTTTAATAAATTACCATCTGCACTGAGCACAAATGAAGGCGCTTTATTAATTGGTATGCTAAAAGGAACAACTATCTATAACCCCATTCGTAATCCGAAAAATGCATTGCAGAGGCGCAATACTGTGCTTTCACAAATGCAAAAAGCTGGATATATTACGGAAGGTGAAGTAGCACAATTAGCACAAGACTCGTTAAAATTAGACTTAAGCTTTCATGATAATGATGATTCGAATGATTCGTATTTGCGTTCAGCTGTATACAGATGGTTGGATAAATGGAGTCAAGACAATGAAATAGATATCAATAAAGCTGGTTTAAAAATTTATACAACCATTGATTCGCGTATGCAAAAAATTGCAGAGCAAGTAATGGCAACTAAAATGAAAGAACTGCAGCGTAGATTAAAAAATACGTGGGGTGACAGTGAACCATGGCGTGACAAAGACGGAAATGTTATTCCAGAATTTTTAGAAAACCAAGCTCGAAAGCTTTCTGTGTATAAGAGTTTGATGGAACGCTTCAATAATAACGAGGATAGTGTATTTCAAGTGCTAAATATCAAGAAGGAAATGGAAGTTTTTACTTGGGATGGCATGGAAAAAGTAAACTTTTCTACTATTGATTCGTTGAAACATTATGTAATGATGCTAAATACGGGAATGATGGCGATGGATCCTTATAACGGTGAAATAAAAGTTTGGGTTGGGGGTATTAATCACCAGTATTATAAATTTGACCACGTTAATCAAGCGAAAAGACAAGCAGGGTCTACTTTTAAACCATTTGCTTACTTGGCAGCACTGGAATCTGGAATGACACCTTGTGATAAATTAACGGACAAACCTGTGAAAATTGAGTTTATAGGTAAGGACGGACCTGAAACTTGGGAGCCAAAGAATGCCGATTGGTCTATATCGTATAGCGATATGACTTTAAGACACGCTTTAGCACGTTCTTTAAATACAATTACGGCACAATTGACGGAAATAGTGGGGGCGGATAAAGTTGTTGAGATGGCGCACAAAACTGGAATTGACAGCAAGCTGCAAGCAGTACCTTCTGTAGGATTGGGATCGAATGATGTATCGGTTTACGAGATGGTTAAATCGTACAGCACTTTTATGAATGCTGGAAAAACGACAGAGCCAATTTTAGTTTCAAAAATCGTTGATCAGGAAGGTAATGTTATCGCATTATTTCAAACAGAGCATAAGCAAGTAATTAGTCCTGAAAATGCGTGGCTAATGACTTACATGTTGCGCGGAACTCTTGAGGAGCCAAGAGGTACATCTCAAGCATTATGGGAATGGGATTTATTCAAAGAAAATAACGAGATTGGTGGTAAGACTGGTACCTCCTCAGACTACGTCGATGCATGGTATATGGGGGTTACAAAAGATTTAGTAGCAGGTGTTTGGGTAGGTTGCGATGAACAAAGTATTCACTTTAAAAATTCAGCGACAGGTGAGGGGTCTAAAACTGCACTCCCAATTTATGCGGCATTTATGGAAGAAGTGTACAAACATCCAGAATTAGGCGTAACTTTCGGTAAATTCCCTGAGCCAACAGTTGAAATTACCAAAACGTACAAATGTCCTACACCAAGAGTAATTTATTCGGCTCCAGCTGATAGCACTGCAGATGGCGACGAAGGTGAATTGCAAATTGAACCATTAGAAGGTTCACAAAATACAACAGAGCAATCAACTAATGAAGAACAATAAGTATTAAATATTTAAATTTACAATACTAACTAAATTATTATGAGTTTGTTAAATAAGAAATATTTGTATCGGATTATCAATTTTTTAGCATTAATGATAGTCTTTAGTGGGGCGGTGCAAGCGCAGTATTTTGGTCAAAATAAAATGCGATACAAAAAACTGAACTTTAAAGTATATGATACACCACACTTTAATATATACTATTATTTAGAAAATGATTCGATGATGCGCTGGCTAGCCAAAGAATCAGAGGTATGGTATGATATGCATCAGCAAGTGTTTCAGGATACTTTTGCGCGCAAAAATCCAATAATATTTTACAACAATCATCCCGAATTCCAGCAAACTACAGCAATACGAGGCGATATTTCAGTCGGTACAGGCGGGGTTACAGAAGCGTTTAAGCAACGTGTTATTATGCCGATTATGCAGATTAATCAGCAAACACGACATGTACTAGGGCACGAGATGGTCCACGCTTTCCAATATCGTGTAATAATGGAAGGCGGCGATTCTACAAGACTTGAAAATATAGGCAATATTCCTTTGTGGATGATTGAAGGTATGGCTGAATACTTTTCAATTGGTAAGAAAGATGCATTTACATCTATGTGGATGCGCGATGCCTACCTTCACAAAGACATTCCATCCTTAAAACAATTGACAGAGCAGTCGTACGATTATTTTCCATATCGTTATGGTCAAGCATTTTGGTCTTTCATTGGTTCTACTTATGGCGATACGGTTATTATGCCGCTGTTTATTGAAACGGCAAAATACGGTTACGAGTTCGCTATGCGAAGAGTATTTGGTTACGATGCACAAACGATGTCTACACTATGGAAAAACAGCATGGAGCAGGCATATCGTAATTCAGGAAAAGATACCACAACAAGACCTATAGGTATTAGTTTGATTAATCAAAATAATGCTGGATCGATGAATCTTTCTCCAACCATTTCACCTGACGGAAAGTATGTGGTTTATCTATCGGAACAAGATTTATTTAGTATTGACTTGTATCTAGCGGATGCAAAGACAGGTAAGCGAATACGGAAATTGGGGAGTAAACTCACGAATAAAGATATTGATGAATTTAGTTTTCTAGAATCCGCAGGGTCTTTTTCTCCTGATTCCAAGAAATTTGCCTTTTCTGTGTTTTCTCAGGGAAAGAATAAACTCATGGTCGTAAATGTGGAGACCGGAAATCCTGAACTGGTAGAAGCTATGGGAGATATAGTTGAATTTGCTAATATCGCATGGGCTCCTGATGGAGAAACAGTTGCGTTCTCAGGCTTAGTTAATGGACATTCTGATCTATATACATACAATATCAACACGAAAAAGTTGACGCAATTAACCAATGATGTATACTCTGATTATCAGCCTAACTATTCTCGAGATGGAAGGTGTATAGTTTTTAGTACGGATCGTTTAGCATTGCAAAGTGATAGTCGTTCCGTGACCATTCCTATGAATCTTGCATTGTATGATATTTCTTCGGGTAAGATTCAAAATATAGACGTTTTCCCTGGGGCAAATAATTTGAATCCACAATTTTCAGCAGACGGTACAGCGGTGTTTTTCTTATCTAATAGTGATGGGTATAGAAATTTATACAGATATCATTTCAGTTCAAATACAGTAGAACGTTTGACAGATTACTTTACAGGGATTTCTGGTATTACAGAGTATTCTCCTGCTATATCTGTCTCAGCTAACGATGAAATTGTTTATTCATTCTTCAAAAAGAAAAAATACAATATTTATAAAGCAAATATTTCAGAATTTGAACCTGTAGCTGTATCTGTTCACGATGTAGATATGACAGCAGCAATACTGCCACCAAATGTAGATCGTGGTGTAAATGTTGTAAATAGAAACTTAACTAATTTCAATGTTTTTGAACGTATTTCGGATAATCAAATTAGTAATATTGCTTACACTCCAAAATTCAAGTTGGATTATCTAGCTAATTCTGGGGTTGGTATGTCTGTTGGTTCACGATATGGTGCTGGGATTAGCTCAGGTATTCAAGGTCAGTTTTCTGATATTTTAGGTTATAACCAAATTTTTGCTGCGTTAAATATCAACGGTGAGATTTATGATTTCGGCGGACAAGTTGCTTACATTAATCAGCGAAGCCGACTTAATTGGGGTGGTGCGCTATCCCATATCCCATATATGACAGGTTTTTCGCAATATGGAACAGAAAATTTTGGTAACGGTCCTGAGTTAGCGATTAGCACGTATATGATTCGTACTTTCCAAACGCAAGCAGAAGCTTTTGTAGCCTATCCATTTAATCGACATCATCGTTTTGAGGTGGGCGCAGCTCTTTCTCGCTACGGCTATCGGGTGGATAAATGGAGACAAAGTTACTATTACGGATATGGCGATAGACAGAGAATAACTAATGAAGAAGCTTCTCAATTACTTGGAGGCAATTTCAAACCATTTGTCATTCAACAAATAAATTCTGGTTTTGTGGGAGATAATACGGTTTTTGGTATAACTTCTCCACTACAAGGATTTAGATATCGTTTAGGAGCAGAGCAATATTTTGGAGATTATAATTTTACTGCTCTAAATGTGGATTTGCGTAAATATAATCGCTATAAACCTGTTACGATTGCAGCGCGTTTATATTCCTATATGCGAGTTGGAAAAGACGAAAGCGCATTGTATCCGCTGTATATCGGTTATCCATATTTGATTCGTGGATACGAAAGTGGAAATGTAGATGTGACTGGTAATATTGGATTTTCTGAATTGTCTGGATCAAGGATGGCTGTTGGTAATTTCGAAATACGTATTCCATTCACAGGACCTGAAAAGTTAGCACTTGTTAAATCTGGCTTATTGTTTTCAGATTTAAATTTCTTTGTAGATGCTGGTATGGCTTGGTACGGTGGTAATACTATCAAGATGAGTCGTACAGATGAGGACAAAATTAACGTGGTCGATGAAAGCGGAAATGTCATTTTAGGGTCGGATAACCAACCGCTTAAAATGTTTGATCCTAATGTACGTGTACCTGTATTTAGCGCAGGGGTATCATTACGTGTTAATTTATTTGGGGCTATGATATTAGAACCTTATTATGCGATTCCATTCCAAAAGACTAAGTCTAAAATTGGAACATTCGGATTAAACTTCGCTCCAGGTTGGTAGTCTATAAACCAAAATTGCGATATATGTTAAGGTTGTTAAAAGCTGTTGTTTATGTTTAGGCATAAGCAGCAGCTTTATTCATTATAGTACTATCCACTTTATGCATACCTAACCAATTGGGGTTATTTCTTCGTATTAATTTCTCTTGTTGCATGCGCGTATAGCTATTCAATTCATTTTTTCTTCTTTCCGCAGCTTCGTATGTCTCAAATTCTTCAGTATGCACGATACGCGTGAATTTTGGTCCTCGAACCATAAAAGAGTTTGCTGCATTCTGCAATTCAAATAATTTCAGGCTAATGTCTTGGCAATAACCAGCCTCAACATATACTCTATTTGCGTCTGTCGTGATATATACAATATGCTTTTTCATGTTTTTACTAAAATATTTGGGTTTGCAAAATATGTTTACTAATTTTATTGGCACAATATTACTAATAATTTTAGTATTCACAAATAGTTTTGAAAAAAAATATAATGTCAAATATTGCTTCCAATTTGAAGTTTCTTCGAAAGAGAAACGGTTTAACACAGCAGCAGTTTGCTGATTTAATGGAAATTAAGCGCGCTTCAGTAGGTGCGTATGAAGAGGATCGTGCAGAGCCCAAATACGAATTGCTAAAAAAAATAGCTGAATATTATGGGTTGAGTATGGATGAATTGGCTAATGATGTGATTGATGAGAAGTGGAAACCTGTGGCAAAAGGTAACTCTTCAAACTTGCGCGTACTTTCGGTGACTGTTGATGCTGAAGATCGAGAAAATATAGAGCTGGTGCCAGTAAAGGCTAGCGCGGGTTATTTAAATGGCTATGGTGATCCTGAATATGTAAAGGAGTTACCTCGCTTCTCTTTGCCAATGTTTAATCAAGGAACTTATAGAGCATTTGAGATTAAAGGAGACTCTATGTTGCCATTACCTAGTGGGTCTATTGTAATTGGCGAATATGTTGAGAATTGGCATGATATAAAACCTGGACAAACATATGTCATCATTTCAAAAGATGAAGGTGTAGTATACAAACGTGTTGCATTTAAATATAAAGATGATAAAGGGCTAAAATTAGTGTCGGACAACAAAGTATACGATTCCTATTGGGTAGAACCTACGGATATTGTAGAAGTGTGGAAAGCGAAGGCTTACATTTCGACAGAATTTCCTGAGCCAAGTGCTGAACCGACCATAGAGTCGTTGACAAGTATGATGGCACAAATGCAAAAAACGATTAATTCAGTCGTAGAAACGAAAAAATAGTATGAGAAAATTTCTTGCTTATATAATTATTATGTATATTTGCAATATCTGAAAGGAAGGGGGCATGGAATGCCCCCTTTTTTAATTCAATTTTGAAAAATATGCAGATTGAAAAACGCGTTAGAGAATTAGTAGAAGAGAAAATCGCCGATCGTCCCGAACTTTTTATCGTTAATATTACTATGTTAAAAAATGGGATTCTATCCATTTTGTTAGATGGTGATAATGGGATTTCAATTGACGATTGTGTGGCAGTAAGCAGACATGTTGGTTTTCATTTGGAAGAAGAAAATGTTATAGAGAATGCTTATCGCTTAGAAGTATCTTCTCCTGGTATTGATTCGCCATTAACAATGCAACGTCAATACGATAAAAATATCGGAAGGGATGTTCGTGTTAAATTAGCGAATGGCGATAAAAAAGAGGGTAAACTTATCGCAGCAACAGCAACCGAAGTTACCATCGAAGAAAAAGTAAAAGAAAAGGGCAAAAAAGCTGAATTAAAGGAAGCGATATTGCCATTAGATCAAATAAAGGAAACAAGAGTTTTAATTTCATTTAAATAAAATGAGCAGCACCAATATTAATTTGATTGACTCTTTTCAGGAGTTTAAAGAGTTCAAAAATATTGACCGTCCGACGGTAATCACAGTACTTGAAGAAGTATTTCGTAGTATGATTCGTAAGCGTTTCGGCACAGACGAGAATGTTGACGTTATCGTGAATCCAGATAATGGTGACTTGGAAATTTGGAGAACGCGTGTCGTGATGGAAGATGGTTTCTCAGAAGACGATGATTTAGAAATCGAATTGGCAGAAGCACACCAGTATGATCCAGATTTGGAAGTTGGTGATGATTACATCGAACAGATTACTTTAGAAAGTTTTGGACGTCGTGCTATATTAGCTGCTCGTCAAACTTTAGTATCTAAAGTTTTGGAATTAGAGAAAGACGAAGTATTCAAAAAATACAAAGATCGTGAAGGCGAATTGGTAATCGGTGAAGTTTACCAAATTTGGAAAAAAGAAATCTTAGTATTGGATGAAGATGGTAACGAATTATTATTGCCTAAAACGGAGCAAATCCCAGCAGATTACTTCAAAAAGGGTGATAGCATTCGTGCAGTAGTATATAAGGTGGATATGATGAATAGTAATCCTAAGATTATTATTTCACGTACAGCACCAGAATTTTTACAACGTTTATTTGAATTAGAAGTTCCTGAGATCTTCGATGGTTTGATTACGATCAAAAAAATTGTTCGCGAACCAGGAGAGCGTGCTAAAGTAGCTGTAGAGTCTTACGATGATCGTATTGACCCAGTAGGAGCATGTGTGGGTATGAAAGGTTCGCGTATTCATGGTATCGTACGCGAGTTGCGTAATGAAAACATCGACGTAATCAACTTCACGACAAATGCATCATTGTATATCACACGTGCATTGAGCCCTGCTCGTATCACGTCCATCAAAATTGATGATGAAAACA
Source organism: Sphingobacterium bovisgrunnientis (assembly GCF_009829085.1). Taxonomy (GTDB): domain Bacteria; phylum Bacteroidota; class Bacteroidia; order Sphingobacteriales; family Sphingobacteriaceae; genus Sphingobacterium; species Sphingobacterium bovisgrunnientis. The sequence continues at coordinate 57,756 of NZ_WUQY01000022.1, read as the reverse complement.
AAACAGCTGCAGTTTATTTGAAACCGGATCAAGTGTCATTGGCTATTGGTCGTGGCGGACACAATATCAAATTGGCAGGTAAATTGACAGGTTATGAAATCGACGTATACCGCGAAAATGACGAAGTGGAGGAGGATGTGGATATCGAAGAATTCTCAGACGAAATCGACAGCTGGATCATTGATGAATTGAAGCGTGTAGGTTTGGATAGTGCAAAATCAGTTTTAGCATTGTCTCATGAGGAATTAGTACGTCGTACAGATTTAGAAGAAGACACAATACAAGAAATCGTTCGCATTTTAGCTACTGAGTTTGAATAAAACTCAGTAGTCAAAATATGTTACATAGAAAATGTAAATATTTGTTAAATGCGTGCGAAAAAATCATATTTTTGTAAAGAACAGAATTTTTAGAAGGTTAATATTAGATGACAGAAGGTAAAAGCATAAACTTACTTAAAGCAGCAAAAGAGCTTAATATTGGTATTGGTACTGCAGTTGATTATTTGAAGGAAAAGGGATTTGACGTAGAGGCAAAACCTACCACCAAATTAGCTGCGGATATGTACGATGTTCTTTTGCGTAAATTTCAGGGAGATAAAATCGCAAAGGATGAAGCTAAACAAATTGTAATTGGCAAGATTCGTCGTGAAGAAACTCCTTCATCAGGAAGTTCTGCTCCTTCCCAAGAGTCATCTACTTCAAAAAATGATGAAGTTGAAAAAGAAATTTTAATTAAAAGTCCTTTAGTAACTCCTCCAGCGGCTAGCAAAGAAGAGCCTGTGAAAGAAGAGAAAGAGGAATCAAATACCGGTTCTTTAAAAGTTGTTGGCAAAATTGATTTAGATAGTTTGAATAAACCAAAACCTAAAAAGGTAGAGGAACCTATCGCTCAGAAACCAGCAGAAACTCCAGTGACTCCAGTGGTAGAAAAAAAGGAAGAGCCTAAACCAGAACCTATCAAAGAAGAGGTGAAAGAAGAACCAAAAGTAGAGGTGAAACCTGTACCAGTTGAAAAAGTAGAGGTTGTAGCTCCTGTTAAGGAAGAGGTAAAGCCTGTACAAGAAGTTATGGCTCCAAAAGTAGAGTCAAAACCAGTGGAGAAACAAGAGCAAAAGCCGATAGCACAAGTACCAGTTACTCCTGTAGCGGCAGTAACTCCTCCTGTAAAGAAAGAACCTGTAGATGACGTAATTCGTGCGCGCTCAGAAAAATTAGAAGGTCCTAAAGTAATTGGTAAGATTGAATTACCAACTTTTAAACCTAAAGAAAAGCCTGTGGCGTCTTCTTCGAATTCGAATCAAGACAACAAACGTAAGCGTAAGCGTACGAATAAACCAGGTACTCCTGTATCTCCAAATGACCAAAACAACCAGCAAGGTGGTCAAAATAGACCGCAAGGAAGTGGTCCTTATGGTCAAAATAGACAACAAGGTGGTCAACAAGGACAGCCAGGTCAAAATAGACCAGGAGGTCCTCAACAAGGCGGTCCAAGAGGTAATAATAATAACATCAACCGTCCAGGAGGTAATAATCCTGCAAATAGAGGTAGATTTGATAACAGAGGAAAAGGCGGAAGAAATGACGCTCCAAAAGAAGAGTTATCAGAAAAACAAATTCAAGATCAAATCAAAGCTACACTTGCTCGTTTGAGTGGGGCTGGTAAGTCTGGTAAATTTGCGCAACGTGCAAAACTTCGTCGTCAAAAACGTGATGATATAGCACTTTCTGCAGAAGAGGCAGCAATGGAACAAGAATTAATGGCCAAAGTTTTGCGTGTAACGGAATTCGTTACGGCAAATGAATTAGCTAATTTAATGGATGTTCAAGTTACGCAGATTATCGCGACATGTATGAGTTTAGGTATGTTTGTGTCTATTAACCAACGTTTAGATGCAGAAACTTTAACTATCGTTGCTGATGAATTCGGGTATCAAGTTGAGTTTATTAAACCAGAAGATGAAGAAGTTGCTGAATTAGAAGAGGCGGATAGCGAAGAGAATTTAATTCCTCGTGCGCCAATTGTAACGGTAATGGGTCACGTCGATCACGGTAAAACGTCTTTACTAGATTACGTTCGTAAAGCAAACGTAACTAAAGGTGAAGCAGGTGGTATTACGCAGCATATTGGTGCTTATGCCGTGAAATTAGATGATGGTCGTAAAATCACTTTCTTAGATACTCCAGGTCACGAAGCCTTTACTGCGATGCGTGCTCGTGGTGCTAAAGTAACGGATATCGTTATTATAGTTATTGCTGCGGATGATGCTGTGATGCCTCAGACAAGAGAAGCAATTAATCACGCACAAGCTGCTGGTTCACCGATTGTATTTGCTTTCACTAAAGTAGATAAGCCAGGTGCAAATGCAGATAGAATACGTGAGCAATTATCAGCTATGAACATTTTAGTAGAAGATTGGGGTGGTAAATACCAAGCGCAAGAAATTTCTGCTAAGACAGGTGAAAACGTTGATTTATTATTAGAGAAAGTTTTATTAGAAGCTGAATTATTAGAATTAACAGCCGATCCTAAAAAACGTGCTGTAGGTTCAGTAATCGAGTCAGCTTTAGATAAAGGTCGTGGTATCGTGACTACAGTATTAGTTCAAGGTGGTACATTACGTGTGGGTGATGCTATTTTGGCAGGTTCACATTCAGGTAAGGTAAAAGCTTTAACAAATGAACGTGGCGAACGCGTGAAAGAAGCTGGTCCTTCGACACCAGTTCAGATCTTAGGTATGTCTGGAGCTCCGACAGCAGGTGATAAGCTTTATGTATTAGAAAGCGAATCTGAAGCACGTCAAGTAGCGAACAAACGTCTTCAATTACAACGTGAGCAAGGTATGCGTGCAACTAAGCACATTACTTTGGATGAGATCGGTCGTCGTCTTGCAATTGGTAACTTTAAGGAGTTGAATGTAATAGTGAAAGGTGATGTAGATGGTTCTATCGAAGCATTATCGGATTCATTATTGAAGCTTTCAACAGACGAAATTCAAGTAAATATTATTCACAAATCTGTGGGTGCTATTTCGGAATCGGATGTATTATTAGCTTCTGCATCAGATGCAATCATTATCGGTTTCCAAGTTCGTCCGACGCAAAATGCGCGTAAGCTAGCAGAAGCTGAACAAATTGATGTTCGTTTGTACTCAATCATTTACGATGCAATTGACGAATTGAAATCAGCGATGGAAGGTATGTTGGCTCCGAAATTTGAAGAAAAAATTGTTGGTGAGGTTGAAATTCGCGAAACTTTCAAAATTACTAAAGTGGGTACAATTGCCGGATGTATGGTTACAAGCGGAAAAATCACACGTCAAAATGATATCCGTATCATTCGCGATGGTGTCGTAATCCATACTGGTAAATTGGCTTCATTGAAGCGTTTCAAAGATGATGTGAAAGAAGTAACACACGGTTATGAATGTGGTTTGAACATCGATAAATTCAACGATATTCAAGTAGGCGATATCGTAGAAGCATACGAACAAGTAGAAGTAAAACGTAAGTTATAATCTTACACATAATATTATTGTAAAATCCTGACCCTGTGGTCAGGATTTTTTATTTGTCGATATATTTATTTTTATCTTTAAGTCTATGTATGAATTTAGCGTATCAGAGATAATCAGACAGCCAAACGATATTGTATCAATTCGTTTCAACGATCTTTCGGGTAAATATCCGACATATAAAGCGGGACAATTTCTGACTTTAAATTTTCAGTTTGGGGATAGGGAAGTTAGACGGTCTTATTCTTTCAGCAGTTCTCCTTCAGTGTATGAACCGTTAGAAATTACAGTGAAGCGCGTCGATAATGGAGAAATTTCACGATTGCTACATCACAAGCTCGAAATAAATGATATAATCGAAGTATTAGATCCACAAGGATTATTCACGTACGAACCTGAAGTGGATAGTAGTAGAACCGTTTTTCTTTTTGCAGCAGGAGTAGGTATTACACCACTTTATTCAATTTTGAAAACAGCTCTTGTAGAAGAAAAAAATAGTAAAGTCGTATTAATTTACAGCAATTCATCCAAAGAGAAAACTGTTTTTTACGATGAATTACTGGCATGGCAACAACGTTATCCTACACGTTTGCATATTGAATTCATTTGGTCAAATTCTAAAAATTTAGCACATGCGCGATTAAATAGAGAATATTTGATTGCATTAGTTGATCAACATTTACAGTCAGATCATTCACAAGCTCTATTTTATACGTGTGGTCCATTATTTTATATGGATTTAGTACGTTTTACACTTTTGGGTATGGGTTTTCCAGATGAAAATGTACGTAGAGAAACATTTCATTTTCCAGAAGAAGAGGAAGATGATGATGAACGGGAAGAAGAAATTGAGGACACTTCTGAATATAATGTTACCTTAAAATTCAATGGACAAGATTATAATTTATTGGTTCCTGCGAATCAAACTGTTTTAGATGTTGGCTTGTCTCACAAAATCAAATTACCTTATTCTTGTAAATCAGGTATGTGTAGCACCTGTATTTCACAAGTCGTAAAAGGCGGGGTAAAAATGGATTATAATGAAGTCTTGACGGATAATGAAGTAGAGCGCGGAAGATGTCTGATTTGCGTATCTCATCCCATTGAAGATGGAACAATAATTGAAGTCATGTAAACACATTAAAACCACTATGAAAAATTTTCTATTTATCTGTTTTTTAATATGTCTTGCAAACATTGGACAAGCGCAAGTTTACAAAATAACTTATCATACGATCCGCGGCGATCAAGTGGTTGAAACTAATCCAATCATAGTATTCGCAGATAAAAATAAAACTGTAATCACACGTGAAAGTATATTGAATAATAATTTCAGACAAACTGCTGAACAAAGTATTGTTGATTTACCTTCTAAAGTAATATATAGAAAATCAACTTTTCAAAACAGGAAGAGTATATATTCTGCAGATTCCTCCGCTTTTGATAGAAATATATTTACTGAGGCTAATGACCGAAAAGTCATTTTAGGACGAAATACTAAAAAAGCTACAACGTCTATTAATTCCAATGCAATTGAAATTTTTTATACAGCGGAACTACCGATCAAGGCTTCACCTAATGAAATTGGCATAGCAAAAGGTGTGGTACTGGAATATCGTAGAAATGGTAACAGCGGATTTATTGCAGCAAAAATCGAACAGATTAAAAATTTTCCAGCTGGATTTGAAATACCAAAACAAGATCACGTATTGGATATTTTAACATATAGAGATGAAGTTTGGAAAAGTAAATTTATTCAAGTTCCCATTTTTAGCCAAGAAAAAATCTGTTTTGATCCTGATAATTTAAAATCAGATTCTATTTTACGCTTTGCAGCTGGAACTGTCATTTTGAAAAAAATTAAAATACCAGAACTTCTGGAAGAAAGTCAAGCATTTATTGAATTGATTGAAAAATCAAATGGAGATGCATATGACCGTACTGGATCTGTGTTTATGATTGCAACAGATCAACTTGTTACATTTTTTGATGGTATGAAAAACGGGATGTCTACTTTGCCAAAGTATGATGTAGGCGATGGCAAAGATTATATAGGGATGGTACGCACAGATAATTTTTCTCCCGTATTTGAATTAATGCGATTCTTTACCCCTTTTGGTGTTTCTCACTTCAATGATAGATTGAGCTTAAAAGGTAAAACTTGGCAAGATTCAGTGACATATCGTCAAGATATATCCGAGTTTTTGAGCGTGATGTCAGGTAAAGAAGTATATATTGGAACTTATATTGGCAATTACGATAAGGGTGGTCATATCGTAAGTTTAGAGTTAACAATCCATCCAGGCAACTCAAATTATGCTAAAAAAACAGAAGCTCTATCATTGTTTAACACGACAAATGTAATGGAAATGGGAGGACAAACATACCCAACATTATTTGGATCTGATAAAGGTTTGGAATTTGAATTTGAACTAAAAGAAGATGTTAAAAATGCAAGATTGCGCTACATTACTACTGGTCATGGTGGTTGGTGGAATGGAGATGAATTTGTGCCGAAAGTGAATTCGATTTATTTAAACGATCAATTGAAATTTCAATTTACGCCTTGGCGTGTGGATTGTGGTAGCTATAGATTATACAATCCTGTTTCAGGCAATTTTGATAGCGGACTTTCATCATCTGACTTGAGTCGTTCGAATTGGTGTCCAGGGACGATTACATATCCTAACTATATAGATTTAGGAGATTTGAAGGCAGGCAAGCACAAAATGAAAGTTCATATACCACAAGGTCCAGCGGAAGGTGACAGTCAAAGCTTTTGGAATGTGAGTGGCGCATTGCTATATGACAAAAATGATTAAGTGTATGATATTAGTTCGTTTTGTACAACATAAAATTTTAGTTGTTAGCCTTTTACACTTACTGCTGAGCAGCATATCTTATGCACAAAGTCCTCAAAAGCTAGGTAAAGTCACGAGCGCTGCGATAACGGAAATATCTGGCATTGTGCCTTATTATTTTTCAAAAGGATATTTTTGGGTACATAATGACAGTGGTGATGATGCAAATATATACCTAATAGATTCTACTGCTTCACTTAAAGTAACTGTACAGATAGAGGCTGTCAAAGCAATAGATATTGAGGATATTGCGAGGCTTAAAATTGGTAATGATCATTTCTTAATTCTAGCAGATATTGGCAATAATCAGCGCAAGCGAGAGGAACTTTCGTTGTATGTGATTAAAGAACCGAAGATTGATTTCAGCACAAAATTAACCTCTTTAAAGGTTCCTTTATATCAAGAAATTAAAATAAAATACGCAGACAAAAGGAGAGATGCAGAAGCCATTTTGGTTGATCCATTGGATAATCAAGTTTATATTCTGTCAAAGCGAGATTTAGAATCTACCGTTTTTTCATTGCCATTGCATACTAATAATGCGAAAGTTCATGTATTACAACCGATGTTAACATTGCCTTTTACATTTACTACAGGAGCAGATATTTCGGCAGATGGTAAATATATTGTAGCAAAGAATTTGACGACAGTCTTCCTTTGGGAAAGATCTCATTCAGCGTCTATTCTAGAAACATTGAAACAAACTCCACGTAACATTCCATATACCGTCGAACCACAAGGTGAAGCCATTTGTTTCGACCTATATAATCGCTTTTTATATACGATTTCTGAGCGTCCATTTGGTTTGGATTCCTATCTTTACAAATACGATTTTTAAAACTATGAAAAACCTTTTTTTGTTCTCTTTCTTATTTGTTTTACTGTTTACTAGCAAAGGATTTGCTGCTACTGTAGATACTGTAGAAGTATTTTCAGCGAGTATGAATAAAAAGATTAAGACGGTCGTAATCCGTCCAGATAATACAAAAGATAAAGTTATACCTACACTGTATTTATTGCATGGATATGGTGGAAACTATTCCAATTGGGTCGAGAAAGCTCCATATTTGAAAACATTAGTTGACCGCTATAATTATATGGTCGTTTGTCCTGATGGTGGGGTTGGTAGTTGGTATTGGGATACGACTCCAGATTTTCAATATGAAACATTTGTGAGCAAAGAACTTGTGAATTATATCGAATCAAATTTTAAGGTTTGTAAACATAAGACAGGGCGTGCTATCACGGGTTTAAGTATGGGAGGACATGGCGCATTATATCTAGCTATTCGTCATCAAGATGTGTATGGAGCAGTAGGAAGCACAGCTGGTGGAGTGGATATACGTCCATTTCCAGACAATTGGGAAATGAGCAAGCGCTTAGGAGATTATGCGGAAAACAAAGAAAAGTGGAATGAACATACGGTGATTGAAATGCTTCATTTAATCAAACCAAATAATTTAAAAATATTTATTGACTGTGGCTATGAAGATTTTTTCTTTGGAGTGAATGAAGAATTGCATAAAAAATTGTCTTATCTTAACATACCACATAGCTATTTAAAGATGCCAGGGAAACACAATTGGGACTATTGGGCACAGTCTATTGGATTTCAAATGGCGTTTTTTGACCAATTTTTTAGAAATTAAACACTTTATAAATTTATATGTTTCGACAATACGCATTATTTGTTGTTGCTTTTTTGTTTCATGCCAGTTTATTTGCGCAAACGAAAGTCAATGTTAGCGGATACGTGAAAGATGCTTCATCTGGTGAAGTGTTAATTGGAGCTACCGTTCAGTCAAAAGAATCTAATTTGATTGCTAGAACCAATAGCTATGGTTTTTTCTCACTCGAATTAAACGCATCGGATTCGACCTTGGTTGTATCGTATGTTGGTTATCAATCCTTAGAAGAATCGATAAATACATCGGTTCAAAAGCGGTTTAACTTTGAATTGTCGCCAATCGGAAGAGAAATTGAGGAAGTAGTAATTACGGGTAAAAAACAAAATAAGAATGTCACGAGTCCGCAAATGGGTGCTATTAATTTCACCATTGAGGAAATCAAAAATGTACCTGTACTATTCGGAGAACGCGATATCTTGAAAACTATTCAAATGTTACCAGGAGTTGCCAAAGGAGGTGAAGGTTCATCAAGTTTTTTTGTACGCGGAGGTGGTGGTGACCAAAATTTAATTTTATTGGATGAAGCAACAGTTTATAATGCTTCGCATCTACTTGGATTTTTCTCCACTTTCAATTCGGACGCAATTAAAGATGTTGAACTTTTCAAAGGTGGTATTCCTGCGCAATATGGAGGACGTATTTCATCGGTAATGGATATTCATATGATCGATGGAAATAACAAAAAGTTCGCTGCAGAAGGCGGTATCGGCTTGATTGCATCCCGATTAAAACTTGAAGGTCCATTACAAAAAGACAAAAGCTCATTCATGTTAAGTGGCCGCCGCACCTATGCAGATTTATTTCTAAAAGCTTCAAATGATCAAACAGTAAAAGATAGTAAATTATATTTCTACGATCTCAACGCCAAGCTGAATTATAGAATTAACGATAAAAACACAATTTATGCTTCTGGATATTTTGGGAAGGATGATTTGGGTTATGGCGATTTATTTAGTTTTGATTGGGGAAATGCAACAGCTACGGTACGTTGGAATCATATTCTGAATGAAAAATTATTCAGTAATACGTCTTTAATTTACAGTGACTTCACGTACAATGTAAATGTAAACAACGATAACAGTGAGTTTGTGATTGCTTCAAAAATTGAAAATTTCAATTTGAAACAAGACTTTTCTTATTATGCGAATAATAAAAGTACGTGGAGATTTGGTTTGAATGCTTTGAAACAAAAGATTTCTCCGGCAAGTCTTAATGCCAATGCTAATTCTGCAGTAAATTCTATCAATATTGAAAAGAGACACGGAATCGAAGTTGCTGCTTATGTTTCTCACGAATGGAATCCAACATATTGGTTTTCGGTATTGTATGGATTACGCGCAACTGATTTTATGGTACAAGGACCAGGAACATTCTATAATTTCGATGCTGATGGTGAAGCTATTTCAAATGAAAAATATACGGGTTCGGAAATTATTAAACATCATTTAAATATAGAACCGAGACTTTCGGCTTCATTCATATTGGATGATAAACAAAGTATTAAGACTTCGTACAATAGAATTGTTCAAAATTTACATCAATTGACAAATACGACTTCATCTTTGCCAACGGATCAATATGTATTGAGTAGTAAGAATATAAAACCGCAGTATGCGGATCAAGTTGCATTGGGCTATTTTAGAAACTTTGCGAATAATACCTATGAATTTTCGGTAGAAAGCTTCTATAAATATATGGGCAATCAAATTGATTTCCGTAATGGAGCGGATTTGCAAGCTAACGAATTCTTAGAAGGTGAATTGTTGTATGGTCAAGGTCGTGCATACGGTCTGGAACTTTATTTGCGTAAGACTAAAGGAAAATTAAATGGTTGGATTTCATACACTTTAGGTAAGAGTGAAAGACAGTTCAATCAAATTAATGACGGACAATGGTTCAATGCAAGACAGGATCGCACGCATGATGTATCGGTTGTAGGTATTTACCAATTAAGTAATAAATGGAATTTGGGAGCTAATTTTGTGTATTACACAGGAAATGCCATTACATTCCCAAGTGGTAAATATACAGTAGATGGCCGTACTCTATTTTATTACACAGAGCGCAATGGTTACCGCATGCCAGATTATCATCGTCTGGATTTATCAGCAAATTATGAGCCTGGACCAAAAAACAAACGTTTTTCTTCGAGTTGGTCATTTGGTTTGTACAATGTATATAATCGCAAAAATGCTTATATCATTGATTTTAGAGAAAACGAAAATAATGCTAACATCACAGAAGCTTACAAAATTGCTTTATTTGGAATTATACCTTCTGTGACTTGGAACTTTAAATTTTAGACATGAGACTTATATATTTATACGCATTTATAATTTGCTTTGGATTAAGTTCTTGCGAGGAGTTAATTGATGTAAATCTTAATGATGCTGACCCACGATATGTCATTGAAGCTGATTTAACAGACCTCTCGAATGATCAAATAATTAATGTCTCTCAGACTGTGGCTTTTGACGAACCCGTGCGCAACAAGCCAATAAACAATGCTGCTGTGGTAGTAACTGATGATAAAGGCACGATTTATAATTTTAATAGCATTGGCAATGGTGCTTACAAAGCAACCTTCAAACCAAAAACAAATACACGTTACGATTTGCGTGTCACAATTGATGGAGAAGTATTTGAATCTTCATCGTATATGAATGCATACATAGATGTGGATTCATTGGGTATTATTGAAGATGTTATTTTTTCGGACACGGTCTATTCTGTGACATTGAAATTTGTTGATCCAAAGGATCAACCGAATTATTACAAGTATAATATTTCTGTTAATGGGAGTGATTTCAAATTTAGTAGAGTGTTCAGCGATAAGTTCAATGACGGATTGTATGTGACACATCAAGTTTCTGATAACAATAACGATATTGTTATTGGTGATACGATCACGGTAAGAAGACAGATTATTGACCAACCAGTGTTTAATTATTGGAATGAAATTCTATCTATTAATCCTGGGAGTGCTGCACCCGCAAATCCCACTTCCAATATTACAAACGGTGCATTGGGATTTTTCAGTGTAAGTAGTGCGAAGAAATACGGATTTCGAATTCGTTTTAAAGAAGAAGACTAAAGTATTTCAAAGGTAAATCCCTTTGCTAAAAAGTATTCAATCGTTTTGGGTAAAGCGTATTGAACTCGAGGAATGGCTTTAATATTGTCGTGAAAAACAATAATAGAGCCATTTTTTGTATGCCTAATTACGTTTCGAAAACAAGCTTCTGGTGAAAGATTTAAATCAAAATCTCCCGTCAATACATCCCAGTAAATAAATTCAAAATCCTTGCTAAGAACTTTTAATTGTGATTTTTTGGCGCGTGCATAAGGAGGGCGAAATAAATTTGATTTCGTTAGCTTTTGGCAGGCATACACATTATCAATATAATCTTTGTCTGAAGTATTCCAGCCTTTCAGATGATTATAGGTATGATTGCCTATGCGGTGTCCTTCAGCTATGATTCTTTGGAAAATATCGGGGTGCTTTGAAATATTATCACCCACACAAAAGAATGTTGCTTTGATGTTGTAGACCAATAATGTATCTAAAATCCAGCTTGTGATTTCGGGTATTGGTCCGTCGTCGAATGTTAAAAAAAGCTTTTTGTTCGCACGCGATTTATTCCAAATTACTTCTGGATAATACCATCTTAAGAAAAAAGGTGCGTTAACAAAATACATTTTCAATTTACATTAATATTTCGCAAATTTAAGTGAAAGCTTTTAGAATGGGGCAGCCAATTACACTTTAGTTACGTTTCACACTGTTTCGATGAATAATTTTTTCAAATACTTTCAGTTCAATACAGTAGAGCGAAACGGTTTTATTGTGTTGTCTCTGTGTGTATTGCTGGTGAACATTAGTCTATTTCTCTACAAATCATTAAAGTCTTCTGAAGTTATTCCGCATCAAGTTTATGATTTAAACTCTGCTGAATCTTTTGCGACAAAGGAAGTTGAAAATACGCCAGATTATTCTAAACCTTATTCCGACTTTAAGAAGACCAATAAAACAATTACCTATTTTACATTTGATCCAAATACAGCAACCGCTAACCAATGGCATAAATTAGGTTTATCGCCAAAGCAAATTCAGGTAATTCTGAACTATCGATCAAAGGGGGGAAAGTTTTATAAAAAAGAAGATTTACGAAAGATCTACTCAATTTCTGAAAAGGACTATAATAGATTAGAATCGTATATTATTATTTCAACTGCAGACGATAAACCCAAAAAGTCATTTGAAACTAGTGCTTATGAGAAGCGTGAAGTAAAATCAATTGCGCGATCAATTTCTATTAATACAGCAGACACTTCTGAATTAAAACAATTGAAAGGTATAGGTTCTGTTTTAGCAGCTAGAATAGTGAAGTTTCGGGACGCTTTAGGAGGTTTTCATTCCGTTAATCAGATTCAAGAAGTTTATGGTATTTCTGAAGAGACTTTTTTGAGAATAAAGGACAAGCTAATAGTTTCTACTGCCGGAATATTTAAACTAAAAGTAAATGATGCTCAAATCGATCAATTGTCAAAGCATCCTTACATCAGTAAAAAGCAAGCGCAAGCAATTATTAATTACAGACAGCAGCATGGAGCATATGCTAATTTTGAAGCATTGGCACAAAATAAAGCTTTAGATCAAGAATTTTTACGTAAAATTGGGCTTTATTTAGAGTTTTAAAATATGCTACAAGAAAGATTAAATGCGGTAATTCGTGATATTCCTGATTTTCCTCAGCCGGGAGTTGTTTTTAAAGATATTACACCAATTCTTAAAGATGCCAATTTGTGTACTGAAATAGTGGAAGCTTTTGTTGAACAAGTCAAAGATTTGAAGATAGACGTCATAGCAGGAATCGAAAGCCGTGGTTTTTTATTTGGGATGATGCTTGCAAACAAATTGAACATTCCGTTTGTTCCAATACGGAAACAAGGTAAGCTACCGGCAAAAACAATTTCTGAATCGTATAAGTTAGAATACGGTCAAGCAACTATAGAAATACACAATGATGCTTTTGAGTCAGGAACAAATGTATTGATACACGATGATTTGTTAGCGACAGGAGGGACTGTTGTTGCTGCAGCAAAGTTGATTGAAAAACTGGGTGGTCAAGTGGCAGGTTTTTCATTTGTGATTAATCTAGAATTTTTGAAAGGCGAGGGAAGGTTGCATCGTTTCAGTGATAACGTAATTTCTTTAATAAATTATAAATAATTTACACACTTAAAACTACTTTATGGAATGGATAACTGATCCTCAAATTTGGATTTCCTTTTTAACTCTGACAATTTTAGAAATTGTTCTAGGGATCGACAACATCGTCTTCATTTCTATCCAAAGCGCTAAACTTCCAGTAGAACAACAAAAACGAGCGCGACAAATTGGTCTAATATTAGCCCTTGTGATGCGTGTTGGTTTATTGTTTTCGATTAAATGGGTAATGGGCTTGACCGCGCCGCTTGTAAATTTCGCGGAATGGTTTAACATTACGAATGAAGCAGTTGTTCCGTATTTAATATTATCTGGACGTGACCTGATTTTGTTTATTGGTGGTTTGTTCTTGATTTATAAAAGTACAACTGAAATTCACCACAAGGTGGAAGGACATATAGAAGCAACAGGTGTAAATGCGAAAGTTGTGACATTCTCATCTGTAATTATTCAGATCATTATACTTGATTTGGTGTTTTCTTTGGATTCTGTTATTACAGCGGTAGGTATGGTTGACCAAATTGGGGTAATGATTGCTTCAGTGATTGTTGCTGTAGGTATCATGCTCGTATCTGCTGAAGCGATAAGTAGATTCGTGAATAATCACCCAACGGTGAAAATGCTTGCATTGGCGTTCTTACTATTGATTGGTGTATCATTGACGGCAGAAGCATTTGACCAACATATTCCAAAAGGATACATTTACTTCGCAATGGCATTCTCGGTATTGGTAGAATTCTTGAATATCAAAGCGATGAAAAAAGCACAAAAAAGCGCAGATTTGCAAGTCGTAAAAGACAAGGATATTACGAAAAACTAAGAATGATATAAACAAAAATGGTTAGCGAAAGCTAACCATTTTTGTTTATTAGAAATTTATTAGAAATTCAATTGTGCAGCTTGTGCTATTTTTTTAGGGATATCCGTATTATCCATTTTATGATTGAATAGTGTAGCACCTTCGCCAATCGCATATATTGGCACATATGCAGCAGAATGATTGCTTGAAGCCCATCCTACAGAAGCTATTCTGTTTAAGATATTGATACTTAATGAAGCAATTTTATCATCGTTTGCATACAAGCTTTTTGATGTTTCATTTTCATGATTTATAAAGCTTTTTTCATACGCTTCGCGCAAGACTTTTTCATCAGCTTCCGTAATTTTTACTTTACTCCACAAACCTGTATTTTCAGCTATTAGATTTTTAACATCATCCCAAGTTGCGTTAGGTTTATCTTTACGAAGATTTCCCACCAAAGAAGACAAAGTTCCTTGCGATACCTTTTGGTAAGCTAATGCTTGTGTATTTAATTTTGAAGAACCATTACCAATAGCCAAACCACCTGTTTCGTGGTCAGCAGTCACAACGATCAATGTTTCTTTTGGATGCTTTTGATAAAATTCATACGCCAATTGAATAGTTTTATGGAAATCTTGAACTTCACGAATTGTAGTTGCTGCATCATTGGAATGTGAAGACCAATCAATTTTACCACCCTCAACCATTAAGAAAAATCCTTTTTTATTATCCTTAGTTAATGCCGCAATAGCACCTTTTGTAATATCTGCTAGAGCCATATCTGTAGGTTCTTGATCGATAGCGTATTTTAGGGATTCAAATTGCGTAGGTTGGTCGTTAATCCATACTGTTTTCTGACCTTTGAATTTATTTGCATCAAAGCCATTTTTACCACGAATAATTTTATAACCACCTTTTTCGATTACTGCATGGATATCTTCTACTTCTTTCTTGTCAAAAGTCGTAGTTGGTTTTAAGAATCCTGCTCCCGCAAAAAAATCAAAATTTGATTTAAGAATCTCAGTAGCGATTTCATAATAATTGCTACGGCTTGGTTGATGTGCATAGAATGACGCTGGTGTAGCGTGGTCAATACTTACACTTGTCGTAATTCCTACTTTCAAGCCTTTTTCTTTAGCTGCAAAAGCTATGCTTTTGTATGGAATAGTGCCAGTACTATCTGTACCAATATTTCCATTTCTAGTTTTCTTTCCAACAGCTAAAGCTGTACCACCCGCACCTGAGTCTGTGACTCCATGTGAAAGTGAATTTGTCGAAGCAAATCCTACATGCGGAAATTTTGTGAGGATTGAATTTTGGTAGCCAACTTTGTTCTTCGTTTCAGCTTCAAAAATTTCGGTTAGATTGACATGGTTTAGGCCCATACCGTCGCCAATCAAATAAAAAATATATTTTGGCTGTGCAAAACTTGATGTTACACATGCAAAATAAATAAATAAAATGGCAACAATAGATTTTTGTTTCATAGACTACAACTGTTAATTTATAATCAAAGATAAAACATCCATATAAATAAATGGTTAAGTCTTAGATATTTTACAACAAACAAATGTGCTATTAACTTGTTGTGTATTTTGTTAAATAAGCACAAGGAGATGGAAAACAATTTATTAAACAATGTTAAAGCCTACTTCACGGATGAAGTAATTAACAAATTAAGTGCAAATATTGGAGAGTCTTCCGATAACGTACACAAAGGACTCGAACTTTCAATTCCTTCAATTCTTCTAGGATTACAAGGGAAATCTGGAGAAGGTTTGGGTAGTATTTTAAATTCAGCAAGGCATTTATTCAGTTCTTTTGATATTCATAATCTGTTCGGAAATTATTTCGGCACTCCAGCTGGTACTGATAATTCGAAATTTGAAACACAAAACTTATTGAGCTCGATTTTTGGTGACCGCTTGAGTACGGTAGTGGATTCCATATCTTCTTATTTAGGAATGCGTAGTGAGTCTATCACCGGTATATTAGGAGCGAGTCTGCCTGCAGTAATTTCAGCTATTACACATAAAGGAGCAGATTGGAATGCAAATTCAATTGGAAGTTTGTTGAATTCAAATAAATCATCATTTGCAGCAGCATTGCCAACAGGTTTAGGGCTTGGAGCATTTGGTTCATTGTTTGCGCAGGCTGATAGACCCGTTGAATTACCAACGGAAACCACAAGTATACCTGATACACCTGTGTCTACGCCTGTGGAGAGAATTCCGCCTCAGCAACGTGAACCAGTTCATACACATGAACATGTTTCAGAGGAGAAGAAAGGTGCCGGACTGTGGTGGATTTTGATTCCGATATTGCTAATTGGATTGTGGTTTTTATTTGGTAGAGGTTGTAGTGGTGACACTAAAGAAACAATGTTGCGCGATTCCATAGATAATGCGGACACAACTATTGTCATTACGAATCCAGTGACGCAAAGTGAGAAACAGCAAATTGATGTGAAATTGCCAGATGGAGCTTCATTGAAAGCATTTCCTGCTGGAATTGAGGAAAATTTAATTGCTTTTCTTCAGTCAGATTATAAATCAATGACAGACGAGCAATTGAAAGATAAATGGTTTGATTTTGATAATTTAAATTTCGAAACTGGAACGGCTAATGTACTTCCTGAAAGTCAACAACAATTAGAAAATATTGCAGCAATTTTGCGTTTATTCCCTGATGCTAAGATCAAAATTGGTGGTTATACTGATCGTACAGGTGATGAACAAATCAATGAAAGAATTTCCGAAGAAAGAGCTGAAGCGGTGAAAAGCTTTCTAGAAAGTAAAGGATTGGGTAGTCAAGTTGAAGATGGAGAAGGGTATGGTTCTGAATTTGCAACCGTATCAGCAGATGCATCTGATGCTGAAAGAGCAAAGGATAGAAGAGTAGCTGTTAGCGTTCGTAAATAATAAATTACTAATTTTTATTACTTTTGAGGCATATCACAATAGTGGTATGCCTCTTTTAGTATGATTGATTTTGAAGTAAGCAAGCAGTTGGAAAGTGATTTTGAACGGTATATGTTCAAGTTTTATACAAAGTATCAGCGTTTTTCGATTGAGGATTTTGGAAAGTTTGCTAGCAGTATTCTTAATTACAATGTGCAGAATCACCTTATTGACCAAAAAATCAAAAAAGAATATGCGTATTTTTTAACAACGCTTTATAATAAGGGAATTGGTAAAAGAATTACGGAAGAACATCTTCAGGTTATTGCTGAATCTATTTCTTCCGATTCATCAGTTGATTTTACGGTGATTCAAGAACTGTTTGGATAGGATCATTCTTGAATGGTCCACACTAAATCTTCAATTGCATAACCAGCACTTTTCGCATAGTTAAGGTATTTGGTCTGAAGTTCAGCTGATATTGTTTTAGTACGCGATAAAATCCACATATAATCCAAATTTTCTCCGAATATTAGCGCATGTTCATAATCACCATCAATGTGCATAATGTTATACCCCGAATAGAAAGGTCCAAAGAAAGAAACTTTTAACGCACCCTCATTAGGTAGCCCCTGAAATTTTGCTTTCCCAATGCTTTGTTTAGATTTGTTGTCTTTTATTTTTACGCCCGAATTAATAACTTTTATTGAGCCATCTTCGTTTAAGGAATAATTAGCGGTCACATTTTTCAAACCTTTTTCCCAAAAGAAATCCAAGCGAGCAATTTCATACCAATGACCCAAATACTTTTCAAGATCAAAATTAGTGATTACAGGTAAATCTGATTTTACAGGTTTCCAAATATTGTATATAACTGAGCCTGCAGCTGCGGCAGTAAGTAAAAGCAATGATTTTTTCTTATCCATGAATTATCCTTTTAAGTTTAACAAAATAGTGACTGCAAAAGTTTAACCAATTTTTTAATTTTGTAAAAATTTTAAGTTTTGTATTCAAAAGAAGAAGCAAGAAATCTAAAAGAATCATTTTGGACGACATTTGGTCAATATATGTCAGCGGTACCTTCTGCTGATGGCGATAAGGTGAATTGGGTAAATTACAAAACTGGAATTAAACATCTTCACTTTCGCATGGATGCTACCAATAAGACAGCAAGCATTTATATCGAAATTTCGCATCCAGACGATAGTATACGTCTGCTTATATTTGAACAATTCAAAGAGTTGCAACAGGTTTTCAAAGGCATTGTAGATGAAGAATGGGAGTGGGACGCGGAATATTACGATGAGTATGGTAAAAAAACAACTCGCATTTCCACCTCATTGGTTAAAGCTTCAATTTTTAATAAAACACAATGGCCAGAGCTAATTAGCTTTTTCAAACCACGTATAATCGCTTTGGACGAGTTCTGGTCTATGGCAAAATATTCATTCGACATTTTTAAATAATACAAATATGAAAAACAAGTTAAGTGCAATCGTTTTGTTGGTGAGTTGTATGATGTGTAGTCAAATCCAAAAGGTGCAAGCTTGGGGAATGACGGGGCATCGTGTGATTGCAGAAGTAGCAGAAAGACACTTGAGCAAAAAAGCTAAAAAGAATATCCAAAAAGTTATTGGAAATCAGCATATCGCTTATTGGTCTAATTGGGCTGATTTTATCAAATCGGATACCAGTGAAGCCTTCAAGAAGACGGGTTCCTGGCATTTTGTGAATACTTCCGCAAATTTGACTTACGATCAATTCCATGCAGAATTACAACAGTCTCCAGACAACAATTTATATAAAGCTTATTTGAATGTAAAAAAAGAGACAATCGAAAACAAAGATTTGTCTTTAGCACAGCAGCAACAAAATCTATACTTTATTTTACATCTTTTTGCTGACGCGCATCAGCCGATGCACGTAGGTAGAGCAGCAGATTTGGGCGGAAATAAGATTGAGGTAATGTTTTTTGGTCGAAAAACAAATATTCACCGTGTTTGGGATTCTGACTTGGTAGAAAATGAGCAGTATAGCTATACAGAATATGCCTCCGTATTGGATATCCATGACAAGAATTACTATAAAAAATATAACGTTTCATTTGAACAAGCTTTGTACGAAACGCATCAGTTAGCAAATAAGATTTATGCAGATGTAGAATTAAATGCAAACCTGAGCTATACGTATATCTACGATTACAAATATATTATGGAGGAAGCATTATTGAAGGCTGGTATTCGTTTGGCAAATGAATTGAATGAGATTTACGGATAATATAGGTTTATTTTCCGCTTGAATTAGTAAAAATTGACTTCCTAATATTAATATCTAAATTGTACCTTTGCACTATGTCTGAAAAAATTATTATCCTTGATTTTGGTTCGCAATATACGCAGCTAATTGCTCGTCGTGTAAGAGAACTAAATGTATATTGTGAGATTCATCCTTTTAATAAAGTTCCTGAGTTTGATGATAACGTAAAAGGCGTTATTTTCTCTGGAAGTCCGTATTCGGTTCGTCAAGAAGACGCTCCTCAAATTGATTTTAAATCTATCCAAGCACGTTTCCCTTTACTGGGTGTTTGTTACGGTGCTCAATATTTGGCACAACAATCGGGCGGTGAAGTATTGCCATCCGAAATTCGTGAATACGGTAGAGCAAACTTACAATTTGTAGATGATTCGAATGAATTATTGAAAGGCGTTCCTGCACAATCACAGGTATGGATGTCACATGGTGATACAATCAAAGAAGTTCCTGCAAATTTCAAGGTAATATCAAGTACAGACAAAGTACGTGTAGCTGCTTATCAAATAGAAGGTACGAAGACTTATGGTATTCAATTTCACCCAGAGGTAACACACAGTACTGATGGTCAGATCTTGATCAAAAATTTCGTGGTTGATATCTGCGGTTGTTCTCAAGATTGGACTTCAGAATCTTTCGTTGAAACTACTGTAGCACAACTTAAGCAAGATCTAGGTACTGACCATGTAATCATGGCTTTATCGGGTGGTGTTGACTCAACTGTAGCTGCGGTATTACTACACCATGCTATTGGAGATAGATTACACTGTTTCTTTGTAGATCACGGACTTTTGCGTAAAAATGAGTACGAACAAGTATTAGATTCGTACAAAAATATGGGTCTTAATATCAAGGGCGTAAATGCAAAAGACTTATTTTTCAGCAAATTGGCTGGAGTAAAAGAACCAGAGGCAAAACGTAAAATAATAGGTGGAGCTTTCATTGATGTATTTGATCAAGCATCTAAAGATATTCAAAAGGATTTGCCAGAAGGAGCGGAGGCAAAATGGTTGGGTCAAGGTACTATCTATCCTGATATTATTGAATCAATTTCTGTTAAAGGACCATCCGCAACAATCAAATCTCACCATAATGTAGGCGGTCTTCCTGATTACATGAAATTGAAGGTTATTGAGCCTTTGAAAACATTATTCAAAGATGAAGTACGTCGTGTAGGTAGAACTTTAAATGTTGATCCAAACATCCTAAATAGACATCCATTCCCAGGTCCTGGTTTAGGAATTCGAATTTTAGGAGATATTTCAGAGGAAAAGGTACGAATTTTGCAGGAAGCTGATGACATTTATATTCGTAATCTTAAGGAATCTGGTTGGTACGATAAAGTATGGCAAGCTGGAACAATTTTTTTGCCCGTACAATCTGTGGGTGTAATGGGCGATGAACGTACATACGAGCACGTAGTAGCGTTGAGAGCTGTTGGGTCATTGGATGGAATGACAGCAGATTGGATTCATTTACCGTATGAGTTATTAGCTAAGATTTCAAATGAAATAATAAATCATGTTAAAGGAATCAACAGAGTCGTGTATGACATCAGTTCAAAACCACCAGCAACAATTGAGTGGGAATAACAAATTGAAGAAATCTTATTTAATATATGCAGTATCATTACTTTTAGGTGTATCCGCGTGTGCACCTAAAAGTGGTGTTTTGCGCGCTCCGAGCAATCCGGGGCAAGTGAGCACCAGCGCAACTGAAGAAGCCAAAAAAGCAGAAGAAAAAGCTGCTGAAAAGGAAGCTGCCGCGAGAGATAAAAAAGACGCAGCTCAACGTAATATTTCTTTACTATTACCTTTCCAACTGGATCATATCGGCGCTGAAGGTGTGCAAGAGAATGATGTTAAAAGATCTGCTCTAGCACTAGACTTTTATCAAGGATTTCAGTTAGGATTAAATGAGTTAGCAAAAAAGTCCGATTCTTTTAATCTAAAAGTTGTTGATTCTAAGGATAATGCGTATTACAACTCAACTTTAGCTACATCTGAAGACATAAGTAATTCTGGAATAATAGTAGGACCTATATACCCAATTGAGATCAAGGCATTTGGTAATAGTCTTCCAGATAAAGAGAAACTAATTATTAGTCCATTGGCAGCTTCGCCTGCTTCGGAATTTGGCCTAAATAATTTGGTGACAATTACTCCTTCAATTAAATCACACACAAATGGCCTAGCAAAACGCGTTGCCAAAGATTATATAACAGGTGATATAATTATTATTTATAATACTTCAGATAACGACAGTAGACAATTTTTGAATGGTATGCTTGCGTCTATCAAGGAAAACAAAGAAAATGTTAAAATTATCTCTGTTTCTACATTAGCGCAATTAAATGAAAATTTGTCAACTACAGGTACAAATTTGGTGGTGAGTGGTACGACAGATAAAACACAGCTTAATAACCTGATTAGTAATCTTTCGAAGAAAAATTCTGAAGAATATAATTCTATCAAATTATACGGACATCCGCTTTGGGATAGATTCGACTTTAGTATTCATACCAATTTTTACAGTCTGCGTCCTGTGATCACGACAGAAAGTAATTTGAAATCTTGGACTTCAACAACGCGTAATTTTAGAGACACTTATAAGGCTAAGTTCGGCATATATCCTTCGGATCAGTCTTACAAAGGTTATGACGTTGCAGTTTATTTTGGTTCATTGATTAATAAATATGGCGTGGATAATCTGAAGTCTAATTTGACGAAAGAACCATATACTGGACTATTTAATACGTATAAGTTCGATTATAACGAAAAATGGGGATTTACCAATGAGGCTGTTTCTTACAAAGAATACCTTAACGGTTCATTCCAGTTACAATAAAATTTTATGGCAATAAATGAAAAACGTGTAGCACAACATGTTCGCGGTTTTGAAAAAGCATTAAGCGGATATGCACACAATGAGCCTTTGTCTCGCTATCTTACACGATTTTTTAAAGAAAATAAACAAATGGGGTCATCTGATAGAAAGATGACCTCTCGTTTTATTTACAATTATTTTAGGTTGGGTCATGCACTAAAAGAGCAAAATCTTTTGGATAGACTATGTTATGCTGAATTCCTATGTGAATCGGACTCGCCTCTAGTAAGTTTAAACTTTCCCGAATTAGCTGATGAAATTTCAAATCCGTTGATTCAGAAAATTCAACTGCTCGAATCAAAAGTTTCTTTCGATAGCAACCAAATATTTCCTCTTTTGGAGAATCTTTCCGAAAGTATCGATAAGCAAAGTTTTCTGAATAGTCATTTTGTACAGCCAGATCTATTTATACGCATTAAGCGTGGACAGGAAGATTATGTGAAATCTACATTAGATCAACACGATATTGCTTATACATCTTTTAGCTCGAATACATTATCACTTCCAAATGGATTTAGACTTCAAGATTTTCCAAAATTGGAAGGAAAGTATGAAGTCCAGGATTTGTCTTCGCAAAAAACAATTGAATTTATGGAAGCAGCTGCGAAAGAAAATTGGTGGGATGCGTGCGCAGCTTCTGGTGGTAAAGCATTGATGCTATTAGACAAATACCCCAATTTAAATTTGCTAGTGTCGGATATACGTCTTTCTATTTTGCGAAATTTAAATGATCGTTTTGATAAGGCTGAAGTAAGGTCGCCAAGACGTCAGAAAATTCTGGATCTAACTGCAGATACGACTGCAATTTTGGGTAATGAAGAGTTTGATGGGATAGTTTTAGATGTTCCATGTACTGGATCTGGAACTTGGGGACGAACGCCAGAAATGATTCAACAAATGACAAAGGAAAAATTGCAACAGTTTTCTTCGTTGCAGAAAACAATCGCTTCTAATGTCATCAAACACCTAAAAATAGGCAAACCTTTAGTGTACATGACATGCTCAGTCTATGCGGAAGAAAATGAGCATGTTATTCAATATTTAGTTGATCAATTCGGTTTTAAAATCGAAAAAATGGAATTGATCAAAGGCTATGAATACAAAGCAGATAGTATGTTTGCGGCTCGATTGATACGAACACATTAACTGCAATTAATAGGAACAACTAATACAGGACAAATTGCTTTGCGAATAACAGATTCTGATACACTTCCAGAAATAAAATGATCAAACCCTGAACGACCATTGGAACCCATTATGATGAGATCAGCTGACCATTCGTCTGCTAATAATAAGATTTCCTCTTTTATATTTCCAATGCGCGTAAAGGTGAATACCTCATAATTGGAAGAAAATTCCGCTGCGATTTTATCAACATATTGTTCAGCTGTATTTTGTTGGATTTCTGTGATTTCAGGAACAATTATAGGCTGCTGACCGAGTAATGGATCAGCTCCATAAGTAGCAGGACTTGTCGGCGGTACGACTGTCAGTAAAGCTAAAGAAATCTCTTCATGTGAAATAATTTCTTTGGCATAACTCACAATTTTTTCTGTACATGGTGAATCATCAACGGCTAACAGAATTCGACGAAATTTTTTCATAGCAATGAATTTTAGTTGATTTAAAATTATCTTAGTATTCTAAAAACAAACAAAAAGGTGTTAATGTTTTAATCAATAAACGCTTATGAGTATTTCAGCTTGCAACCTCAATATAGTACCCTTAAGAGCAGAATCTTCACATCGGAGTGAAATTGTTTCGCAAGTTTTTTTTGGGGAGACTTTTGAAATCTTAGAAGAAGGAATTGATTTCACACGTGTAAGAATGACTGAAACGAAGTACCAAGGATGGATTCAAAACAATCAGTATGCTCCAGTTATTTTAGCTGGTGTGGAAAAAGGTTCAATAGTCGATTTGCAAGGTGCTAAAGCAGTTTCTAAATCTAAAATAGTTCATTTGCTGCATGGGACATCTGTCACAGGAAATACCATTACTATTGGTGAAGAACAATACCATATTGAAGGGACATTGCGTGAAACCAATCTAACGGATTTCAATGCTGAATTTCCGAAACTTATTCAACACTATAGTAATGCTCCTTACATGTGGGGAGGCAGGTCTATATATGGTATTGACTGTTCGGGGTTTAGTCAAGTGGTTTACAAGCATTTTGGTATATCACTCTTAAGAGATGCATACCAACAAGCTGAAAGTGGCACTACAGTTGATTTCTTGACAGAAATTAAATCGGGTGATTTGGCATTTTTTGACAATGAATCAGGCAAAATTACACATGTGGGAGTGATGATAGATAATGAAACCATCATTCATGCATCTGGTCGTGTACGTATCGACAAGATGGATAGTCAAGGTATTTTTAATGCAGAATTGAACCGTTACACGCACAACCTACGTATTGTTAAGCGTTATTTTTAAACTTTTATTCAATGATTTTACAAGCAAATAACTATTATAATTTAGCTAGTTCCCAATTATTTCCTTTCAGTGCGTCTATTAATGATGCTTTCGCGGAAAATGATGCGCTGAAAATCGCCAAAGAGGCTTATGACTTGGTATTAAGTGAAAAATATGAAGAAGCTATTACAGCATATACAAAAGCGATAACTGTATATCCCGAACAGCCATTTTTTTACGCTTGTCGCTCTATAGTTCATAGTTTCAATGCAGATGATGAAAGTTTTTATTACGATTATCAAGTGGCAAAACGTATGGATTTCAATTACCATCATTATTTAGAATGGTTAGAAAATCAAGGTGAAATGTTAGAAGCAGATGAATTGGTTGAATTAAATCAAGCAATTAATGTAGAACCCGAAAATCCACAACTACTAATTAATCGTGCAATGTTGCAAGTTCAGCACTTTAATTATGCAGATGCGATCGCTGATTATTCGAAAGCTTTTGTGCTGAATAATGATGTGAAAATTCTTATTTCCAGAGCTGCAGTTTATATGTATGTTTTACAATATGATAAGGCACTTGCTGATCTGGACGTAGTCATTGAAACTCAACCTTTAGTTGAAGCGTTTTTATATCGTGCAAAGTTGTATATGGCTATAAAAGAGTTTGATAGTGCATTGCAAGATTTTAATGCTGCCTTAAAATTCGATCATCGAAATAGTTCTGTTTTAGAAGAACGGGCACAGCTATTTGAGCAATTAGAAGAGTTTGACAAAGCAATAGTAGATTATTCCGCTATTATACAATCAAATCCCGAAGATTTTTACCCATATGTGTTGCGTGCGGATGTTTACGAGAAAACCGAAAATTGGGCTAAAGCAATTGCAGATTATTCTGAAGCTATTCGTTTAAATCCTTTTTATTCAGATTTATACCAATACCGTGCTACCATTTTAGAAAAGATTGGTGATAACGCAGGCGCTGAAGCAGATTACGCAAAATTCGAAGAGTTGGAGAAGGAAGATTAAGAATTAAACTATTGATTAATACGTAAGTCCAAGACAAAAATAATTTGGTAAATGAAACAAACTTATTTAAAGAAAGCGTTTAAGTTGTTCGGTGGGTACAAAGCACATAAATTGACTACAGACGATTTGAACAAGGCCGATGCAAAGGCAATGCACTTGGATGATAAGATGAGTGATTTCAAAGTGTTGGTGAGTATGGCCAAGGATATTATGGCTGGCAGATTTAAGGTCAACACCTGGAACGCTTCCGTTATTGTCGCTACTATTATTTATGTGGTGTCGCCTATTGATGCTATTCCAGATTTAATTCCAGTATTGGGCTGGTTGGATGATGTTACTATTGTAGGTTATGCATTGAGCAAACTTTCAGAAGAATTAAAGCGTTATAAAGAATTTAATACGCAATTTTGAAGATAAATACTTCTTAATTTGGCAAGCCGTATATGAACTATACGGCTTTTTGTTTTATTTTTACTTTATGTCTAAATCAAATAGCTACCTTAAAAAAATTAAAGATCTTGCATCCAAAAATTTACTTGAAGGAGAACAGTTTCTTAAAGAAAACGGTGAAAGAGAACAAGTAATTGTTTTGCCTTCTGGATTACAATATGAAATTGTACAAGAAGGAACTGGAAAGATTCCAAACAAAAAGGATAAAGTTTTGTGCCATTACAAAGGAAAACTTTTGAACGAAGAGGTTTTTGATAGTTCTTATAAAAGAAAACGTCCTGAAGCTTTCTTCGTACATGAACTCATAAAGGGTTGGCAAGAGGCTTTGACATTAATGCCTGTCGGGAGCAAATGGATTTTGTATGTCCCGCCTAATTTAGCATATGGATTTGAGGCATTGACTCCAACAAGTGGCGGAAATTGTACACTTATTTTCGAAATGGAATTAATCTCAATTTTGTAAGATGCTAAAATTTATCCAAATTATTTTGAGTGTAATTATATGTACAGTTGTATTCGGACAAGAATCTAATAACACATTAAAAAAAATTTATGCAAATCAACACTCTCCAGGCGGAATTTTGTTGATAAAGAATAATTCTGAAGTAGAAATTACAGCTACAGGACTTGCCCATGTCGAACAGAATATTGCGATTAGCCCAGAAACAAGATTTAGAATGGCTTCAGTCAGCAAGCAATTTACAGCGATGGCCGTTTATTTACTCATTCAAGATAGAAAAGTAGATTTCGAAACACCATTAAAAGATATTTTACCCGAACTTCCACAAAAAGCTTCTTCGGTGAAAATTAAACATCTTTTAAACCACAGTTCGGGATTAGTTGATTATGAAAATTTCATTCCTGAGGATCAAAAACAACAATTGACAGATAATGATGTACTACATTTAATTCAAGATTTGGATTCTGTACATTTTGAATCTGGTACACAATTTAGATATAGCAATACAGCGTATTGTTTATTGTCGTTAATTGTGGAACGTATTACAAATGAGAGCTATGAAGAATTTTGTAAAAAGCGCATTTTCGATACGCTAATTATGACATCCGCTCAAATATCTGCTCCAGAAACTTTTCTAGATAGAGCTTTTGGTTACAAGCCAAATCAATCTGACTTCCAATTTGCAGATCAAAGCATTACATCAGCTACTAGAGGCGATGGTGGAGTGTATATTTCAGCTCTTGATTATAAAAAATGGATGGACAAAGGCAATTCGCTTTTCACACCTCAGTTTTTCAAAGATTTAGAAAAGTATAAAATTAAGGTTAAAGATGGCATTTATTACAGTTTAGGTTTATTTTTAACAATAACTAATGATGGTAATTTAACATTATTCCATTCGGGCGAAAGCACAGGTTTTCACAATATTTTTATATTCCAACCGCAACACAATTACGGAATTTCATTATTTACAAATCGTGATGATTTGCTAATTTCCGATATTTTTGATGAAATAATGAAACGTGAGAATATTGCTATTCCAAACTTAAATAAACCCCTATTTGTTTGGTTAAGTAAAGTTTATAGCAATGAATAAAGGAAGGCAAATTTGCTTTCCTTTATTATATTTCTGATAATTTGAAGATGTCTTTGACACGAATACCTTTTTCTGTATGTTGTAAAGTACAGCATTCATTTACAGGATCATGTTCGAAGAATAAGATATATTCCTTATCTACAGCTTCCTGCCAATACGATTTTCGTTCTTCCATCGTGACCAGCGGACGTACATCATAACTCATCACATAGGGGAGTGGAATATGTCCTACAGACGGCAATAAATCCGCCATATACAGAATAGTTTTTCCTTTGTACTCGATTTGAGGCAACATCATCGCCTCTGTATGTCCGTAAGCATATCGCACACTAATATTGGTATCATAATTTTGATCTTCAGTAATAAAATTCAATTGACCAGATTCTTGAATAGGCGAAATGTTTTCTTTCAAAAAAGAAGCTTTTTCTCTTGGATTAGGATTAACATTCGCCCATTCCCAATGTTTTTGGTTACTCCAGAATTTCGCATTTCGAAATGCAGGGACAAATTTATCGCCTTCTAGTTTTATTGCACCACCGCAATGATCAAAGTGCAAGTGCGTCAAAAACACATCTGTAATATCATCCCTATGAAATCCAAATTTTGCTAAGGATTTATCCAGTGTATCATCTCCATGAATGAAATAGTGCCCAAAGAATTTGGCATCTTGCTTATCACCCAAAGCGGTATCAACAAGTGTTAATCTCTTTCCATCTTCAATCAATAAAAGTCGATTTGCCCAAGTACATAGATTATTTTCATCCGCTGGATTGGTGCGTTGCCACAAGGATTTAGGAACAACGCCAAACATTGCGCCACCATCTAGCTTAAAGAAACCTGTATCAATAGTATATAAATTCATTGTAGATTTTATCTGTAGTACTATTTCAAAGGTATTAAAATTAAAACTGAGCTATTACTTTGCGTAATAGTTTTTTGCTTTTTCTTCTACATCTTGAATCAAATAGGCTATATAATCCACTTCATTCAAACTACTAGCAGCACTCAATGCGCCTGGACTGAATACATTAATCTCCATAATTTTATCACCTACAATATCCAAACCAACAAGATACATACCATCCGATCGCAGTTTAGCAGAAACTTTCTTGACTAAGGCTAATACATCTTCAGTGACGTTGGCTACCTCAGCTTTAGCACCTTGGTGAATATTGCTGCGAATTTCACCTTTAGGTTGTACGCGTTGCAAAGCTGCATATTTTCCATTTATCACAATTGGTTCACCATCTAGTAAGAAAAAACGCATATCACCCTTGGTAGCTTCTGGCAAATATTCCTGACCAATGACGTAACCATCTCGTGCAATGACTTCCACTGTTTGTTTTAAGTTATGCAATTCATTAGGACTAATCATAAAGACATTTTTACCACCAGAACCTTTGAGTGGTTTTAAAATTATTTTATCATTTTGGATATTCATAAAATCCAAAATATCTCCATAATTACGTGTTACGACAGTTTTTGGACGAATTTCTCTTGGAAAGTTTTCCAAGTAAAGTTTGTTGCTCGCTTGAATCAATTCATCAGGGTCATTGATGACAAATCGACCTAATTTCTTCAACAATTGAGCGAATTGCAACCCCATTGCTGGAGCCCAAGGTCTATTAAGCATATCCATTACTGGATCAAAGCGTAACCATAATACGTCTACGTCCAACATTGAAATACGTTCTTTCTGCTGTTTTTTTAATTTTTCCAACAGATCTTCGTTATCCAAAACAGTTTCATTAGGATGGATTTGTCGTACATGTGCATCGATATGAGTATCATCAACGTATACAAAATCGGACAAACCAATATACATAATTATATGTCCACGCCTCAAGGCATGCAAAGCCATCCAAGTAGTAGTGAAATATGCTTCCTCTTTGTGTGTTTGATTAATTAAAAATGCGATTTTCATATAATTATTTTATAAGTTTAAATATGGACCCTTCTTTTCTTATTAGTTCCAAACGTGATGAATATACATCGGATAAATAGCGAGGAATAATTGCTGGTGATCGTAAATATCCTCTCTGAATCAAATCCTGTATAATTGGGATATAATCTTTTCGAATTTTACCAATAGTCAAAATGTTAATATCGTTTCCAGCTCTTAGGTATTCTAAAAGTTCTATCAGCCCTTGTAGATATACAGCATCCTTCGTCAAACCACCACCTCTATATACACGCATTGTAATCAAGAATGCAATTTCATCTGCAAAATCATATTGCTCGACAAGCATGGAAAACGTATCTATAAAAGAATTACCCATCAACATGTGTCGAACGCAAATCACACGTGCAGCTAAGATTCTTAAACGTTCATTGTTTAGACCATCAACCATGTATTCAGCAAATACAGCTAAACCTTCTTGTAGTTTTTCATAGCCTGGTACGCCTTGACTAAACAATTGCAATAATTGAGATTTACCATTGAAGTAGGTGGCGATATGCGTACCAACCTCATGCTGAATCAATGCTTCCGCTCTTTCCTTCGAAACTTTATAATTTGAACTGATATTTAGTACTCCACGATTTACCATCACACCTGATACGTCATTACGAACACGCACAGTCGTATTTAGTTCAGGATATTGTAATTTTAAATACTCAATTTCTTGTGTAGCTAATTGTGCAAATTGTTGCGCATTTAATTTTTCTTCACCTTTCGGGGTATTTGTTTTATTATTGTCGATAACTGTAATGATGGCTTCTGCCACATGCATCAGCTTGTCGCTTACATTTCCAAAAACTTGTAGACTTCCATGCACGAAATCAGGTGTATTGCGATCTGCCAACATACTCATCATTTCATCCAATTCTCGTCTTTTGTCACGAAATAAATAAGCAATATTTGGATCATAAATATCTTCAATCGGAAGGTTGTAGAGATTGCGTTTTACCAAATCGGGATCTATAGGCATGGGCCGATATTGAAATACAGGATTCTTTGCGTACCGTGAGTTTTTAAATGTTTGCCATGCTTCTTGCACATTGGTAGGCGTAACGAGCATCAAAAAATCAAATCGTTGACTTTCTGCCAATAAAGCTTTGTCAATTTCAAAAATATTGGATGTAATTTCCTTGTGTACATTTAATTTGAACTTAGCAGGATTCAAATTTGTATAAAGCCTTAGGTATTCAAAGAAAGTTCTAGAAAGCGCTTTGCTCATCGATTCTCTGAAGTGTCTTTCTAATAAGGGCAGAATACTTCCTGCAGTATTAATAAATGTATTTTTGGTGCTTATACCAAGCAGGTATGTATTATCTTCTTGAAGTTTATTAAGTGAAAATAGTGGTTTGTAATCTGGATTATGCGGCGTTTTGCGTTGTTTTACAATAGAAGAACGTAAATCAGGCGCTTCTGTTCTTATGTTTTTATGAATGTATTCTGCTAAAGGTAAAGCAACTTTTTGGGCGATATGAATCGAAATATCATCTTCTTTGTCATTGTCAGTCCAAATTTCAATGATTAAACAACTCCCGAATTCTGATTTTAATTCTTGTGCAATTTCTTTGATCCAATTGTCGACATTCTCATCATCATATTTGAAAATAATACTTGATAATTGCGATTTAGCTAAATCAGAAATCATGCGCTGTTTTGCAACAGAGCCAACTGTACGGTATAAGAAAAAATAGGGAACGATTTTATTGAATACTACTTTGCCTACATTAGGAATCTGCTCATGAAAAGATTCTCTATTGTGTATACATGATTTAATATGTTTCAATAATTTTTCTTCCACTAATACTATACTTGAATTTTCTGTAGATATAAATTCATAGACTGTAAAACGTTCTTTAAAAGTTGATTATTCAGCGCAATCTTATCGAGATAGGGTTCTCCAGTCCACTCATCCATAAAATCCTTTCGAAATTCTATAGATAGCACACAACCTAATGCGCCATATTGATTTATAATATGTTGTGCGAGATTTCCACCTTTAAATTTCACGTTTTCTCTTACATCAATATCTTCATTATTTAAGTGTAGTTTCTGTATTGCTGCTACAAATTCATCGATAAAATCCCGCCACTTGTCTTGGTTGTAATATGTTCCAAGATTAATTTGTGGATTCGCCTCTTTGTCTACGATTTGATTGCTACTTTCTCTCTTGGCATTGTAACTGTGAATATCCAAAATGACGAAGTAACCGTATTTTTTAATTGTAGTCGAAATATGTCTTTCAATTGTATAATAGATAGATTGATGTTGTCTATATAGTTCTAACAAATAATTTGAAGGAAGGTTTGAACGAAAAACATTTAAACTCCAAGCTTGATCAGGGTGTAGATAAACTGAATTTTCTACATCTCGATTTAGATCCAGCTGAAATCTAGAGGTGTGAACAATAAATTGGTTTACAGCTAGGTCGCCGATTTTTGCAGTAAAGGGATCTTCTTCTCGAAGTCTTTGCGCTTCAGAAAGGGCAATATAAGGTTTTAACTCTTCACTGATTTGATGACCTTCGTGGATAGCAAATACCCAAAAAGGGCTATCCTCATTTTTAATTTGATATAGAATTTCTAAAGACATTGTGCACGTAAGTTGATTTATATAATGAACAAACGTTTGCGAAAAAAGTTTTAGAGACTATACATTAAAGTTAATTAATTGTTTTCAAATGAAAATTTTAGACCCGTGTAATAATTGCGTGTAGCAGCAGCATTATAGAATCTTCCGCCGAAAGCATTGATATCATTTCCTAAACTATATTTTTGATTCAAAACATTATCAATTCCGATGAAAAATGTAAGTCTAGAATTAAGATTAGGTAGGCGTGTACTCCAGTTTAATTTGGCTTGAACCAAATCGTACGCATCCGAAAAGAATGTATTTGCATCATCAAGCGGTATTGTAGATGTATGGTTGTGGTAAATATTTAATTGAAATTGTTTAGGAAACACCAAGAACAGTGAGTTTGAAAGCGTCCAATCAGGCACAGACGTTATTTTATTTCCACTAAAGTTTGTCGTACCATTTATGTAATTACCGAATCTATAATGGTTATATGCCAATGCAATATTAAATTGAATTGATTTTACGATAGAAGTATTGAGTTCATAATGCGACCAAAACGATAATTCAGCACCTTTTTGTTTAATTTCGCCAGCATTCGCATAAAATTCTACTCCTGCATCATTAAGATTGCGCACAATACCGCTATCCATATTGTATTGATATATACTTAAATCCAAAAGCCAGCGTTTGTTTTTGCCTTGAATTTTGTAGCCTAATTCATAATTAACACCGCTTTCTGCTAATAAATTTGTATTTATGGTATTATCTGATGATCGAACTTCTGCCAAGGTAGGAGTAGAGTAGCCTTTTGAAATTGAGGCACGAATTGCCATTGTGTTGGCAAGCTGATATGAAGTTGCCATACGCGGCATCCAGACGTCTTTAAACGCTATATCACTCTTAGTAATATTCTCTGTAGGATAGAGGGTTTCATATGTAATGCTATTTTTATTCCATCCTAGTGATCCCTCAATCATCCAATTTTTTGTGAGATCAATTTGTGCACGGGAGAAGATATTTAATTGTTGATTATCAAGGATATCATTCGCTTGCGGATCGCCAGCAATACCTTTATTATTGTCAAAATTATCAATCTTGTTCCAAGCATTTTGAGCTTCTAAACCAATTTGGAATTGAAATGGTATGGATTTGTCACTGTCTTGATATGATAGGAAAGTTCGTGCGCCTAAATTTTTCTCCGTACGAAATTCGTAATTGGTAATGAATGGATTTTCAAAATCAGTGTGCGATCCAAAAATACCGACAAAATGTGAAAGATTGTTTGAGATTTGATATTCGTGGCTAATTCCACCGTAAATGGTTTTGTTATATATTGTCGCTTGCTGTTCTTCAGCACTCGGATTCGGTCCAGCTGCTGGTCTTGCAGCTTTTGGGTTTTCTTCGTATTGTTTTAGCGTTAGACCGCCTGGTGTTTGGTAATCCAAATCCGTGTACAAAGCAAATAGCTTTAATGCTCCTTTTGAATTATATTGGTATTGTTGGGCTGTTTGAAAAGTTTTCCGTTGGAAAGCGGAATGATCTCTATAACCTTCCGAAGTCAAATAAGATTGATTGAATGCCAGATTATATTTATCACTTATTTTCTGCTTAATACCTAAATTTTGTTGGAATAGACCAAATGATCCAGCAGATAATTGTAAATCCACTGTGTTATTAGTCTTGGAATAGCCGTAAGGATTTATACGTATTACTCCACCAGAATTAGCGCCAAATAAGGATCCATCCGGTCCTTTAATAATATGTATCGCATAAAGGGAATTGGGGTCCAATAAATTCAAGTAAGTATTACCTCCAGCATCCGTCAACGGCAATTCATCTATATAAATCTTTGTATTTCGAATACCAAAAGGTGAACGTACTAAGCTACCTCGCATTCCTATACGGTATGAACCTGGTGATCGCTCTTCCATTCGAATCCCTGCAACGGTGTTTATTGCGGATGTTAGAGCTACAGGGCTTTGTGATTGCAATACTGATCTAGAGATAGTATGTGCGCTATTTGTTAATTGCAAGACTGCTTGCTTGCTGAAATATTGTTTGACTTCTACGGGTTGCAATTCAATATTTTCATTATTTAAGGTATCTGTCTGGGCAAATAATAAGTGTGAAGAAGTAAGTAAAATACTTAATAAACAATATTTCATAAATAAATTTTAAATTAGAAAGCTTCGTTAAGGCCTAAAAATAAACCTTTTTGTCCAAATTTACCGAATGCATAATCGATACATAAGTTGGTTCGTGTCAATTTATTGAATAATACACGCAGTCCTACACCACCCGCAGGCTGCCATTGTCTGAACAGCTTGCTGCCAATTTTGTCGTCTATAGTTTGAATATTTCCAAATACAACACCGCTTAAGAATTGATTACGCAGAATGGGGAATCTATATTCCAATTCGCCATAGGCATAGGATTTACCTTTGAAGTAACCATTGGTATAACCGCGTCCTGATCTTGCATAGGGATCTTTTCCTGTTCCGGGTAAATCCAAATACCCTAGGTCTCCACCCACATTATAAGATCCATAATACCAAAATGCCAATACGTGATTTGGTGTTCTTTGTGATAATTGCCAATATTTTCTAAAATCGGTTAACAACTGAAATCCTTCTTGTGAACTCCCTAACCATGTTTGATTGGCACGGAGCACTACATCCGTGTAGATACCTTTATATGCACTATTTGGATTATCACGAGTCATATATTGCAAGTTCACCATCAATCCATTATTGTTATTCATTTCTGGATTGTAGCCATATTTTACACTGTATGCTTCGAGCGGATTGTTTTCAGATCCACCTACTGTTCGAATATTTCTTTTCAAATCGAAGTAAACTCCTGCGCCAAGGAATAGATTATCAGATAATTGTCTATAAATCCGTTCGCTAAACCCATATACTGTGTAATTGTTGACATATCGTGTCCTTTCGGGATTAGTCAAGATAACCTCTTCATCCGTAGGATTCTCTATTGGTACTCCCATTCCGAGACCATAATCTAGCCCAACCATCTTCGCAATATGCAAACTCCCTTTAAGGTTCCAATTATTTTCTCGTGTATAGGTGTCATGAAATAAATAGCCTACTATGATTCCTTGCGTGGTATAGTTCAAGGCTGTAGCAAAAACAGACATACTCGTGTTTTTCTTATCTCCAAAATAAACACCGCCTACAGCTTTTACACCGATTTGAAATCCTATACTTGGATTATAATTTATATTTGGTAAATATGAAATTGGTGAACGTTTTTTTGAAAAATTTTCTTTACTTTTATTGCGTATAGGATTTATATCTTTAAATAAATCTACAACATCGTAAAGAGTATCAGGGATTTGTAGCGAATCTATAACCATTAAGTTTATATTTTTCAATGTATCTAATGGTGGATTATTCTCTATCATTTGAGCCTTGGCGGTAGATAAACCAATTATAAGAGTTAAAATTAGTGAGTTTAATATATTGCGGTAAAGTTTCAATGTCATTGGATGTAAGTGCTGATTGTATAGATACTAATCGACAAAAATAGTAGAATCCTTTGTAAATCACTATTAAGTGTATAAATAAAACAATTATAAAGTGATTATTGTTGTATATGATAACGGATAATTAGAGCTATGGTAATAAAACAAGAAGAAATCGGTCACAAAGGATCATTTACGGCAATAGAAGAAGGAAAAAAAATAGGTGAAATGACCTATTCAAAAGCAGGATCTGATAAAATAATAATAGATCACACCGAGGTTGATGAAAATCAGAAAGGTAAAGGAATAGGGAAAATTCTTTTATCTAAAGCGGTAGATTTCGCACGAGAACATAATATTAAGATAGTTCCGTTATGTCCATTTGCCAAAACGATGTTCGATAAAGATATCGATATTCGGGATGTGCTAGGATAAATTTTTTATGTAATTTGGGATTAGTAGAGTTCTTGAAAGAAATTTCAAGAACTCTTTTTATTTATAAGCCTTATTTATGCTTGTGAAAGTTTTCTTATCAAATCGATAAAGTTGTTTGAATTCGTTTTGTTAAGAATATTTTTACGATGCGTATCTACCGTATATTTACTTGTACAAAGTTTATCTGCGATTTCTGTACTGTTGAGACCATCTTGAACTAATCTCAATATTTCTAACTCCCTTTTAGTTAACTTATAGCAATTCTCTGTATCGAGAAAAATATTTCTAGTTTTATCGTAAATTCTATGGTCATTTATCGGCTTATCTACATACTCATTAATGCGCTGATGTATTACGAGTGTTTTTGTTAAATCACCTTTATTATTAACTTCTAATGCCTGGCAAGTTTGTTTAATTGTAATATAATATCCCTCAATAGTTTTTATCCTGTACGTATAAGAATATAAATAATTGAAATGCTCATTGAATCTTAATTTATTTTTAAATAACAAATCTTTCTCTTCGCATTCGAAAAAATAATTTTTATCCTCAGGATGAATAATTTCAATCAAATCTTCGACCGTGAACGTGGATGCATTATAACCAGTGATGATATGAAATGCTGTATTCATAAATGATATAAAATTTGTTTGGCAGTCAAAAATAAAATAGTAACTGTCGACTAATGATTTGTTCTCTTCTTCTGTAGTTGTTTTAGAACTTTGTTTATCGAAGAGATTTTTCCATTTTTCATTTTTAATTTCAATAGACATATTATAGGGTAGTTGTTTGGTAAGCCAAATATACCTATAAATAGTGCTTTTTATTATTTTTAGTGTAAAATTTTATTGGTTTGCAATAAATATCATAATGAGATAATTAGTTTCTCTGTTGTGATTGGAATTTTGTTCAAAATAAAATATTTAAGATTTAGTTTTTTGTTTTAGGATGACTAACTTGCAGCTTAAACTATTTAAGTTATTAGTTGCAGCGCTTATAAAAATGCTTTGTAAAAAAATGCATACAATTAATTTTGCAATAATGTTTAGATTTGCTTTATGAAAAAAATAGCAAAGAAAAACGAAAACAAAGATGCCAACAATATACAGCGAGAAGTAGATATTCAATTCAAAATTTTAGATAATACCTTTCAAGGAAATAAATCTCTGTATGCTTTTTTTCTTACACTTGCTTTTTTTGGTGTAATGGGGCTAGTATGGATGATTCCATTTCCACAATTGGAATTTCTTAAGAAGATGAACGCACAGACTTTTTTAAATTGGGGGTCATTTTATATTGCTATTATCGTTTATTTTTACTTGAAATTAGCACCTACTTTATCGTATGCGGCATTATTTTCTATTGCAATCATGAGCTTTTTTATCGTACAATTGGAATATGTAGAACGTGACGGTGGACCAACTGTTATTTTGGTTTGTTCCATTATTGCAATAGTAGGATTACTAGGCTTATGGGTTTACACTAAAAAGGAAAAATCTGTATCAGGTAAGGATTTTTGGAGCTTACTCATAATAGGTCCAATTTGGTTGTGGTCAAAAGTATTTGATAAGTTAAAATTTAAGTATTA
Source organism: Sphingobacterium bovisgrunnientis (assembly GCF_009829085.1). Classification (GTDB taxonomy): domain Bacteria; phylum Bacteroidota; class Bacteroidia; order Sphingobacteriales; family Sphingobacteriaceae; genus Sphingobacterium; species Sphingobacterium bovisgrunnientis. The sequence goes on along the minus strand of NZ_WUQY01000022.1, from coordinate 20,072 downwards.
GATATTATATTTTAAAAATGTTAATCCCGAACATCACAATGTTTGGGATTTTTTATATTTTGTCAATTGAAAACTGATAATTATGACGCCATATAATTACCCGCTGAGTTTTAAATTTAAGATTGGTACATTATCAAATGATTTTGAAGCTAAAGATGCCTTAGGAAATACGCTTTTCTATGTGCGTGAAAAGATTTTGACGTGGAGAGATCAAATGAAAGTATATAGCGATTCTTCTAGAAATGAACTGCTGTATGAAATTAAATCTAATAGACTCATTGATTTTCAGCAGACTTTTACCATAACAAATACACAAGGAAATGTTGTAGGTTCGGTGAGAAGAAAAAGTATTCGATCGTTTTGGAAAGCTACATTCAAATTGATGAATGAGCAGGAAAATCATGATAGCACTATTCAAGAAAAAAATGCTTTTGTCAAAATGTGGGATGGAATCTTTGGTGAAATTCCAATAATTGGAATGCTATCAGGCTATGTATTTAATCCTTCTTATATTCTGTCTACAACAGAGGGAGAAGCTTTGTTTGAAATCAGAAAAGAACCTTCATTTTTTGGAAGAAAATTTACAGTAGAAAAATTAACTACAAGCGATGTCAACGAAGAAAGATTTGTGCTAAGTTTGGCTTTAATGGTTTTAGTGGAGCGCGGAAGAGGTTAAATACTCTTTTTTATCGATCCCATATACATATTGAATACTATTTGGATCACTTGGTAAGGGGTATTCTTTTGTTTTGCGTGCACCGGTTTTATGTAAAGCAGCTTGTGATCTGAAATTAGTGGATCGAACATGAAAAATTATTTGGTTTACATACTGGAAAGCATAATCAATCATTAACTGTTTCATGGACCGATTGAATTTACCACCTCGATGCGACATCGCTAAAAACGTGTAGCCAATAGCAATGCTTTTTTCTTGAGGATTATGCTCATAATAAGATGTAGCACCGATAACTTTATTTGAATTCTTATCGATAACTATCAATGGATAATTCGTATTTAGTAAGTGTTCAAAATATATTTTAAATCCTTCTGATGTATATCGTGTAAAATCGGGATGATCTTTCCAAATAACAGGATCAGAAGCCACTTGAAAAAGTGCATCAAAATCTTTTCTCTCTAATTTTCTTAAAGAAACAAGCGCATTTTCAAGTGGCGTAAAGTGCATTATTTGATAATTCGTTTAATTTTATTTGACTTTTTAATAAGCTTATGAAGACCATCGTAATCCTCTTTCTCAAGTTTATTGTGCAATTTCTGCAGCTGTTTGATATGTTCTTCTAACACTTCCAATACATTCTCTCTATTTTGTTTGAAAATAGGTGTCCACATATCAGGAGAAGATTTTGCCAAACGGACAGTCGACTCAAAACCCGAACCCGCTAATTCAAAAATCCTACCTTGTGATTTTTCCTTTTCTAATACCGTTAACGCTAATGCAAAAGATGTCAAGTGCGAAATATGCGACACATATGCCGTATGTACATCATGCTCTTCCGCATTCATAAATAGAGATTTCATCTCCAAGGAATCCGTCAAAGCATCTGCCAGATCAAAAGCATCTTCATCTGATTTGAATGCTTCTACATACACCATGTTCTTGTCTTTAAACAAGTTCGGCAATGCAGCTTCAGGACCAGAATATTCAGTACCAGCCATTGGGTGCGCTGCTACATATCGACCACGATTCGGATGATCCGCAATTTTTTGCAAGATATTGATTTTTGTAGAGCCCATATCAATGACTACCTGATCGGTAATTTTGTCCAAAATATAGGGAGCCAATTGCATAATGGCATCTACAGGAGTTGTCAAAACAATAATTTTACAAGATGCAATTGCATTATCTAAGTCTTGAATTTCGTCAACCAACCCCAGTTGTAAAGCTTTGTTTTGATTGATTTCGCTTTTATCCACACCGATGACTTTTTGCACGAATCCAGTTTCCTTAAGTCGGAGAGCAACAGAACCACCTATCAAACCTATTCCGACGATAGCTATATTCATATTTTTATTATTTCTAATCGTGTTAAATATTTGCCTTAATTCGAGCTATGGCTTTTTCTAAAGTTTCATTATTTGCACATAGACTTATGCGTATAAATTGCTCACCAGCAGTGCCAAATATACCACCTGGCGTAATAAAAACTTTAGCATCATAAAGAATTTTATCGCAAAGTTCATAGGAGTTTTTGAAGCCTTTTGGAATCTGTGCCCAGACGAATAACCCAACTTGATTCAAATCGTATGTGCAATTTAACAAATCCATGATTTCAAATACTGTTTTGCGACGCTCAGAATATTCATCATTTAGCTGTGTATACCATGATTTGTCTAAACTCAATGCTTTTGCGGCAGCTAATTGCATGGGTAAAAACATCCCTGAATCCATATTGCTCTTGAAACGCAGAATCTCTCCGATACGTGCTTCATTTGCCACCAACATTCCAATACGCCATCCAGCCATATTGGATGATTTACTCAGAGAATTCAATTCTATCGCCACATCTTTCGCGCCTTCCACAGACAGAATACTTTCTGGAGAATCATTTAAGATAAAGCTATACGGATTGTCATGACAAATTAGGATATTGTGTTTCTTACCGAAAGCTATTACTTTTTTGAAGAATTCTTTATTTGCTAATGCCCCTGTAGGCATATGCGGATAATTAATCCACATCATCTTGACGTTCGATAAATCACGTTTTTCCAATTCTTCAAAATCTACCAACCAATTATTTTCTAAGGTCAGTGCATATGGAATAGGAGCTGCACCAGTCACGCGAACCGCGCTTGTATATGCGGGGTAGCCTGGATTTGGTATTAAAACTTCATCACCTTCTTGAAGATAAGTCATGCAGATATGTACAATTCCTTCTTTGGAACCGATTAATGGTAAAATCTCAGTATTTGAATCAAGAGTCACACCATAGTAGCGCGTATACCAGTCAGCCATAGCTTGACGAAGGACAGGAGCGCCTTTGTAATTTTGATAGCCGTGTGTATTGTTTTGTGCCGCTTGTTCGCTCAACACTTTTATCACTTCAGGATGAGGCGGTAAGTCAGGACTTCCTATCCCAAGGTTAATCACTTGAGCACCTGCTTTATTCATCTCATCTATCTCTCTTAATTTCTTCGAAAAGTAATATTCTTCTGTATGTTGTAATCTTTTCGCTACTTGAATTTCCATTAAAATAAATATTTGGTGCTAAATTTATAAAAAGTTAATCGCTTTGTTGAATTATTCATTCATAAAAGACTATATTTTTTATATACTTTAATCTTTATCACTTATATGCAACATTTTGAGTGTATATTTCGATTATCAATTAATTGACCGTCATTTTTACTATTTTTGCTTATTGAGAATTTGTGAATGAAAACATACTTTAGATTATTATCTTTTGCCAAGCCTATTGAAAAATATGCTATACCATACATTATCTGTACAATTATCACTGTAATTTTTGGAACGTTAAATTTGGCCTTACTCGTGCCGTTATTACAAGTTCTTTTCAAAGGTACAGGCGATGCAGAGATTCAAGCTCCTGCTGTTGTTACAAAGCCTGAGAGTTGGTTAGAGTTTGGTGATTGGTTCACGTATTATGCGGATAGATTGTATTTTGATTTAGGGCCTTACGAAGCACTAAAATATGTATGTGTTGTTATTATTATTTCTGTATTTATCAGTAATCTTTTTCGCTATCTTTCCCAAAGAATAATGGAAAACCTACGCATACATACCTTATTAAATCTTCGTAAAGCGGTATTCAATAATGTGATGAATTTGCATACAGGCTATTTTTCGAATCAAAGGAAAGGTGATATTATTTCCAAGATTGCATCTGATGTTCAGGTGGTACAATTTTCAGTTACAGGTACTTTACAGGTTGTATTTAAAGAGCCACTTCAGTTGCTTGCATATATTGTTGTATTATTTTCATTGTCTGCAAAATTGACGTTGTTTTCGATTTTAGTTATTCCAATTTCTGCTTTTGTGATTTCTCGGATAGTGAAAAAATTAAAGTCGCAAGCTAAGGAAGGACAAGAATCTTATGGTAAAATGATTTCAAATTTGGATGAAGCATTGTCAGGTGTCAAAATCATAAAAGCTTTTAACGCATCGACTTTTATCAAAAACAGATTTAATCAAGAAAGTGAAAACTATTCCAAAATTATGCGTAGAATGGTTCGTAGACAACAAATGGGTTCTCCAGTTTCAGAGCTTTTAGGTGTTGCTATGGTGGCCATCATATTGTTGTACGGGGGTAGCTTAGTGCTTAATGGTGAAGGGGATTTGAAAGCTTCTGAATTCATCGGATATATCGCAATATTTTCTCAGGTGATGCGTCCTGCAAAAGCTTTGACAGATTCTTTTTCTAATGTCCATAATGGTATTGCGGCTGGTGAACGTGTGTTGGAATTGATCGATGAGAAAAACAATGTGGAAGATGTTCCAAATGCGGAAATTGTGACAGCATTTGATTCAGATATTACTTTTGAAAATGTTGATTTTTCTTACGGTGAGAAACAAATTTTGCATAATATCAATCTGACTATCGCAAAGGGACAGACCATTGCATTAGTCGGACCTTCGGGGGGAGGTAAATCAACATTGGTTGATTTAATTCCAAGATTTATGGATGTTACAGGTGGAGAAATTCTTTTTGATGGTAAAAATATTAAGTCATTTAATCAAGATTCGCTACGTGGGATAATTGGAACAGTTAATCAAGAGTCTATCTTATTTAACGATACCATATTCAATAATATCGCGTTTGCCAATGAAAATGCAACCCAAGAAGAAGTTGAAGCTGCTGCAAAAATTGCGAATGCTCACGATTTTATATTAACAACTCCAGAAGGTTATCAAACGAACATTGGTGATAGAGGATCTAAACTTTCGGGAGGACAGCGTCAACGTATTTGTATTGCGCGTGCAGTGCTTAAAAATCCACCTATTATGTTGTTGGATGAAGCAACTTCAGCGTTGGATACAGAATCCGAAAGATTGGTTCAAGATGCGTTGTATAAGTTGATGGAGAACAGAACAACAGTAGTTATAGCACACCGTTTAAGTACCATCCAAAATGCCGATAAAATTGTAGTATTGGAGGCTGGGAAAATTGTGGAAGTTGGTTCGCATTTGGAGCTAATAAATCAAAACGGGTTATATAAAAGATTGATCGACATGCAACAATTTGTGGAAGCTTAAGAGCATTATGTTTTAAGGGTTTCACATTGTTTTTGATATATTTGAACAGAAGGAGTAATATATGAATGCAGAGAGGAAGCTTACTTTTATAATCAATAATCCGAATTTGGACACTGATTTAAAAAGAATTGCTGAAAAGGTACTAGCTGAAGAACGTATATCGTTTGATGAGGGAGTAATATTATACACAAAGGGAGAACTTAACTATTTAGGTGTTCTTGCTAACTATATACGCGAAAAAAAACACGGAAATTACACTTTTTTCAACAGAAATTTCCACATCGAGCCTACGAATGTGTGCGTGTACGATTGTAAATTTTGTTCATATTCGCGCATGATAAAGGAACGTGCAGAAGGTTGGGAAATGGACATAGATGGTATGCTTGATATTGTCAAAAGATACGACAATGAGCCTGTTACCGAAGTGCATATCACTGGTGGGGTGGTTCCAAAACAAAATCTCGAATTTTACGCTGAATTTTTCAAACGGTGTAAAGCACATCGTCCTGATTTACACATCAAAGGGTTGACTCCTGTGGAGTATTACTACATCTTCAAAAAGGCTAAACTATCGCATTATGACGGTATGAAATACTTGAAAGAATGCGGTTTGGATTCTATGCCGGGAGGTGGTGCCGAGATTTTTCATCCTGAAATCAGGGAACAGATTGCGCATGATAAATGTACGGCGGAACAATGGCTGGACATTCACGAACAAGCGCATAAATTAGGAATGCATACGAATGCTACGATGCTTTATGGACATATCGAAGAATTTTGGCATAGAGTAGATCATATGGAGCGTTTGCGTTCTTTGCAGGATAAAACTGGTGGATTTCAAACTTTTATTCCATTAAAATTCAGAAATAAAGACAACCAAATGGCGCATGTGCCTGAAGTTTCTGTTATTGAAGATTTAAGAAATTACGCCATCGCACGTATCTACATGGATAATTTTCCACATATCAAAGCCTACTGGGCGATGATTTCGCGCGATACTGCACAATTGTCATTGGCATATGGTGTTGATGATATTGATGGCACATTGGATGATACTACAAAAATATATTCTATGGCTGGTGCAGAAGAACAAACACCAGCAATGAGTACACAAGAATTGGTTCAGCTTATCAAAAATGTAGGTCGTCATCCGATTGAGCGGGATACATTATATAATGTTGTTACGGATTATAATGATGTTGTATTTGAAGAGGATAAGTCAAAGAAATACTACGCTTTACCTGTTGTCAATTAAATAAATTGTTGGGTAGTGAAAAAGACTTTTTATTTTATAAGACACGGACAAACTGATCTCAATTTGAAAGGAATTGTGCAGGGAAGAGGTGTGAACACTTCACTAAATGATAACGGCAGAAAACAGGCGGATGCTTTTTTCAATGCATACAGACATATTCCCTTTGACAAAATATATACTTCAACACTTGTTCGTACGCACGAAACCGTCGTACGTTTTGTCAATGAGTTAGGCATTCCACGCGAGGATTTAATTGGTTTAGACGAAATTTCGTGGGGTATTTATGAAGGAAAAGTTCAAGATGAGACGATTATGCAAGGTTTCAAAGAATTAGTTTCTTCGTGGAAAAATAACGAATTAGATGTCCGAATTGAAAACGGTGAATCCCCAAATCAGCTTGTTCAAAGGCAGAAAGAAGCTATCGCCTATATCTTGGAGCATGAGGATGAAGAAACTATTTTAGTATGTATGCACGGTAGAGCATTGCGTATTATGCTTTGTCATCTCACAGACACGTCAGTTTGCAATATGGAAGACTTTCGCCATACCAATACAGCTTTGTATGTATTAACATACGAGAATGGAAAATTTACTATAATTGATTATTATAATACGGCGCATTTAGAGGAGTTGGAATGAGTAAAATAAAAGTTTCGGCGGTAAGTTATACCAATACATTGCCGTTTTTACAAGGGATAAAAGAATCTCCTAAGCTTTTAGAGCAAATTGATTTAAGTGTAGATGTGCCAGCAGAATGTGCTCGAAAAGTTATTCAAAATGAAGCAGATTTAGGCATAATTCCTGTAGCTGCCTTAACTAGAATTCCCGATTATCATATCGTAACAGATTACTGTATTGGTTCAGATGGTGCTGTGGATTCGGTATTTATTTTTTCCACAAAGCCTATCGAGCAGATTCGTAGTTTACGATTAGATCCCCAGTCTCGTACCTCCAATGGTTTAGCACGCATTCTTCTTAAGCATCACTGGAAATTGGACGTTGAGGTTGTAGTGGATGGAGAAGCTGATGCATATGTTTTAATTGGAGACCGTACTTTTGGACAAAAAGATACTGTACCATATGTCTATGATTTGGGCGAAATTTGGAAGGATTTTACAGGTTTACCTTTTGCTTACGCGGTGTGGGTTTCAAATAAAAAATTACCTGAGGATTTTATTTCCGATTTTAATATAGCATTGAGAAAAGGTGTTTCACATCCATTAGATGTAATTACCGGATTACCTTCTTATCCAAATTTTGATTACAAGATCTACTTGACAGAAAATTTGGATTTTAATCTTGATAATAGAAAACGCGAAGCTATCTCAAAATACTTAAAGTTATATGAATACTTGGAGGAAATAGATTTTAAAGGTGTTTAAGTCGTCATTTCAGGATAATAATTTCCTTTCGCAATAGTAAGTTTTTGTATGTGACTTTGGATTCATCTTTCAAAAAATCTTGATGCGAAGGAGCAGGAATCACAATTTTTATTTCTTTACCACCAAGCGGTACAAAAAATAATGCTCCTTGCTCTATCATTTTATCATCGATTAGCAACGTATACTTTTGAATTTTGCTATCCAAAAGTTGCAGCGCTTTCAATTTATCTTGAATTATCTGAATATTCATCGTCCCAAACTATTTCGATTCATGAAATACGAATATAGGTATTTCCGAATGAAATGTGAGTTTGGTAGATAAACTTGAGCGCATCAATCGATCAAAAAAGTTTCTGTTGCGCCGTACAATAGCAAGTACGTCTATATCATTATCTAAAATAAATCTATTAACAGTCTCTTCAACAGAATTTTCTTTTTCAAGAAACACAAATTTCAACTCTTGATCCTTAAAACTTTTAGTCCATTTTTCTGCATTCAACAGTACTTCGGAAGGACTACTTGCTTCAGTTTTGACGTTAACACAATATACTTTAGCGTCTACCAAAGAACTTATCTCAACGATTTGCTCCAAAGCATGAAAATCCTTTTCTTTAAATAAAGTAGTAAAACCTATTTTCTGAATTGGATTGTATTTCGCTTGTAATGGTATAGCTAAAACTGGTAATGTTACATTGCGAATGACTGTCGTCGTATTACTACCCATAAATTCTCCAGCAAACCCAGAAGCACCATATACGCCCATTACAATCAAACTTACTTCTTGATTCGCTATAGCATTCTTCACCCCACCAAGTACCGTTCCATGGTCAAATAGAAACTCTACATTTGTGGTATCTATATTTTGCGCAATGGCCTTTTGCATCAACTCTTTATTCTTACGCAAAGAAAAATCTTTGCGTGAATTTTCAATTTCCTGATAAACGGTGTTGAGCATTTCAGGCTGACCGGCATGTGCTGCTGATAATACAGGAGGTATATACGAGAAGAGTACATACAGCTTAACACCAAATTTGTTGGCTAAATGTAAAGCATAGAAAAACGCATTATTAGCATGGTCTGAATAATCCGTTGGCAATAATATATGTTTCATAGCAGAATCTCCTTTCAATTAAATATAAGCAAATATCAGCTGTTAATCAATAATAAAAATTGACCGTAATTATTTTAGAATATGATGTAGCATACATATTAAAAGGTACGTTATACCTGTATAATGACAGAGCAAAAGTGATTATCAATAATAATTCTTTAACTTTAGAAATACAAAAAAGACAAAGTTCAACTGCACGAGTGAGTATAGTTTCCAGATATTTCAAAAGAAATAGTCCATTGACATTGAAGTCTGCTTTGGAAGATTGTCTAGTACAACAAAGTGCACGTAGCCAATCTTTCTTGTATAAGCGGTTTTATGGTTATATGATGGCAGTTTCTCTTCGTTACGTGAAGAATGAAATGGAAGCAGAGGATATAGTCAACGAAAGCTTTGTCAAGATTTTCAAAAAGTTATCCAATTTTGAAATTCTTAGTGATGAATCTGCATTAGAGAAATCATTTAAAGGTTGGATTGCTCGTATCACTGTCAATACGTCTATCGATAAATTAAGAGCACAAAAAGTTACACTCGATATTGATGATATAAATGAGATAGAAATAGAGAATAATTCTGTTTCATTATCAAGCAATTTAGAAGTGAATGATATTTTAGCTTTGTTAAATAAATTACCAGAAATTCAACGTACAATATTCAATCTATATGAAATTGAAGGTTATTCACACGATGAAATTAGTAAAAAGCTTAATATTCCAGATAGTACTTGCAGAACTTATCTAACTCGTGCTAAATCCAGATTGAGAATATTGTATCAAGAGCAATTTGAAATGTTGAATAAAATTAAAGTTGGTTAATATCTACATATATGAATAATAAAGATTTAATAGAAGATATTAAGGCTAAATTAAAGGCTTCGCAAGAACTTCCTTATCGTGAGGGGGCTTGGGAAAGATTTGCAGCGCAACAAGGTAAGGCTGGAAATACTAACGTCATATCATTTAAACGTTTGGCAACTATTGCTGCAATCGGTCTATCGGTTCTAGCTGTATCGTTATACATATATCGTTCGCAAGAAAATGATATTACAGTTGATACCCAAATAGCTAAATCTAGTCCAACTATTTCAGACACAAGCTCTTCGAATATATTAGAAAATTCTCGGAATAGACACACTTTAACTTTAGAGTCAACAACAATCGCATTGAACGATTCAGATAAAGGCGCAAACTCGTCTAGGTTAAAGTCTCATTCTAAGTTACCATATTCTTCAAGTGTTACCATTGAAGGTTTAGATAATGAATTGAATGTAATTCAGCCCACACTGACCTCACTATCTATTGCTAATTTGAAAAAGGTGGAACCTAAAATTTTACCAATTTTAGAAACTACAGATGAGGAATCATCATATCCAGAATTAATTCTTCCAAATGTAATTACGCTTGCTTCTCAAGCTGTGAATATGGGCGTGACAAGGAATTTAGCTCCTATTAATAACGAAAATAAAATGTCATTAGGTGATAAGTTTCAACTGGGATTATACGTTTCTCCGCACCGTACGGCAGACAAATTTGATGTAGGTGCAGGTTTCTTAGTATCTTATGCTATTAATTCGAAAATAAGTTTACGTACAGGAACATCCTACAATTCATACTCTGTTGGAGTTATTAAAGATCCTATGGATATGGCATATTCGGAGAAAATAAGTATGGAAAATTCTTACCAAAATTCACCGCTAGCAGGAGAATTAAATTTCTCAAACAAACAGCAAATGATTCTTCCGAATGTTAATGCCGTTATGGGTAAGGTGGAAGCACTAGAAATACCTTTGGATGTGACCTATAATTTTAATAAGGGATTCTACTCTTCAGCAGGAGTTTCATATTCAGCTATTATTAATCAGCAGCGTGAGGCGCAATACATTGAAAATGTTGGTGTGTCTTCTCTTCAGGATAAAGAATCATTAATTCCTAATGCCGCACAAAGCTTAAATAAGACAAAGGTTAAAACAGTTAAATCTCTTCAAGATAATGTTAATCCAAAGGGTTTTAGCGGTTTTGCAAATTTTTCACTAGGTAAAAAAGTTAATATGAATAAGAAAATGTCCCTTTCTGTTGAGCCTTTTGTTAAGGTACCGTTGGGACAATTTCGCAAATCTGATTTGGATTACACAAATAGTGGTATTCGAATAATTACTACTTTTTAAGAAGTATTATTTTTTATAATTGGTCAATCCTTACCCAGCCCATTCCTGCTGCAATAGCACCTTGTACTCCAGGATCACCGTCTTCGAATACAAGACAGCGATGTGGATCTACTTCTAATTGTTCTGCACAAAGTAAGAAAGGTTCAGGAGAAGGTTTACCATTAATTGTGTCGCCTGCACAGACAATCGCTTGATATTTCCCATTTACATCTATGAGCTCTAGGGTTATATTTAAAGTTGATCTGCTGCCTCCAGACACAATGCCGATTTTTTTCTTGCCAACATTTTGAAATAAAATCTGCCTAACATACTCAATAGGTTGCGTTTGTTGAATGAATTCATCAATAAAAATTTGAGATTTTCGCTTTGAAAATACTTCCACATCAAATTCCACCTTGTATCTCTTACAAATTTCACGGGCAACAGCAACTGTCGGCCAACCTGCTGTTTCGTCGATGAGTTCAGGGTTCAAATCTACACCGTATTCTTTTGAAACTGCCACATAAGCGGCTTTATGTGCGTGTATATTGTCCGCTAAAGTCCCGTCTACGTCGAATAATAAAGCTTCGTAGGGTTCAGCTATGCTTTGGAGCTTATTTATTTTTTCTTCTAAATGCATGGAGGTTTAGGAATTGTTTTAAACAAATAATGGCTGTAAAGATACAGCCATTATTTTTATTTTTTCAACGATTTACGACGTTGTTTTTCTTTAATTATTAAGCTCAACTCTCGTCCTGTTTGTCCAGCAGCTGAAGAATTCTCTTGAGCTCTACGGAACAAGTAAGGCATTACAGCTTTTACTGGCCCATATGGCATATATTTCGCAACATTATAGCCAGCAGCACCTAAATTGAAAGAAAGATTATCCGACATTCCCAATAACTGCGCAAAGAATACATGCGAATGATTGTGTGCAATGCCGCGTTTGTCCATTTCTTTAGCCAAAAGCATACTGCTTTGGTCATTGTGCGTACCGGCCATTAATCCGATGCGATCGATGTGATCTAAACAAAATAATATTGCTTCATTATAATCAATATCTGAGGCATTCTTCGTTGCTTGAATAGGAGATGGGTAGCCATTTTCAGCTGCACGTTCGCGTTCAATTTCCATATAAGCACCACGTACTATTTTAGCACCCAAATAAAAACCTTGTTTTTCTGCATAGGCTAAATCCGCTTTTAACGAGGCTAATTTGTCATGTCTGTATAATTGATACGTATTGTACACAATTGGTTTCTCTTTGTTATAGCGTTCCATCAATTCGCGCGCAATATCATCAATTGTATCTTGAATCCATGAATGTTCTGCATCAACTAACACAGGAATTCCAGCTTCATAACATGCTTTGCAGATTGCATCACAACGTTTTAATAGTCTCGTAAATTCCGCTTTTTCATCTTCACTAAGTGATTGTTTTACATCAATTTTTGCTAATAAATCAAATCTTCCAACTCCCGTAGGTTTGAATACACAGAATGAAATCAATTTATTTGTTCGTGCATATGCAACACTTGCTAGTACTTCTTTGCAACAAGCATCAAAACTTTCTTCAGAATCTTCTCCTTCAACAGAATAATCTAAAATTGTGGTTACATTACCTTTACCAAGTTCCGCAATAGCAGATGCACAGCCTTGTATAGTTTCGCCGCCACAAAACTGCTTGTAGATAGTATTGCGAATAATTCCCTGAACTGGTAAACCAATATTTAGAGAAAAATTCGTTATTGGAGTTCCAATTTTAATTAACGTACTTGACGCGACCATCTTGAAAAGCCAATAGGCTCTTTCTAAGTCTTTGTCACTCTTATTTTTAAATGCTATTTCCGTATTTTCAAAGTTCAATAGGGTTTCTTGCAATGCCATCTTCTCTAATTGTTATCTAAACAAAAGTACTCTATAATAAATATATTTTGCACTTTTTTACACGATATGGATAGAATTGGTATATTTTTGGTTTATTTTTGTTTATGCAAACATTCAAGTTAGAAGGAGAATTTATTCCAATGATTCAATTATTAAAAGCATTGAATTGGGTAGAGCATGGAGGCATGGCTCAGCGTATGGTAGACGAAGGATTAGTCGTATATAATGGAGAGGTTGATTACCGTAAAAGATTAAAAGTTCGTAAGGGAGATATTGTTGAATTTGACGGAATGAAAGTCCAAATCATCTAATATTATTTCTATCTTTACCCATAGAATAACACTTATAAAATAAGAACATGCAACCAATCCAAAGTTTAGGATACAACGTATATTTTGAAGAAGATTTAGCGTCACTTTTACCATTCATCGAGGAGCGTGGCTATTCACAGATTCTCGTTTTAGTCGATAGAAATACCAACGATAATTGTTTACCCGTATTACAAAATGCTATTCCAGATTTGATTCATTACGATATCATCGAAGTTGATCCTGGAGAAGAAAATAAAAACATTGATTTCTGTATCGGGGTTTGGAAAACTATGTTAGATTTTGGTGCGGATCGCAAAGCTTTAATGATAAACTTAGGTGGTGGTGTGGTGACGGATATGGGTGGATTTGCTGCTTCGACATACAAAAGAGGGATTGATTTTATTCAGATTCCAACAACCTTATTGTCGCAAGTAGACGCATCAGTAGGTGGTAAAACAGGTATTGATTTGGATAACGTTAAAAATATCATTGGTACCTTTACACAACCTCAAGCTGTTTTCATCAGTACCCAATTCTTGCAGACATTGGATGACCGTCAATTGTTATCAGGCTTTGCAGAAGTGATTAAGCATGGCTTAATTCAGGATAAATCATTGTATGAGACCTGTAAATCAGTGGACTTGGAAAATATTTCTGCGGATATAATTTATAGATCCGTTGAGATCAAAAATTCTGTTATTACCCAAGATCCGACAGAAAAAGGTCTTCGTAAAATTTTGAATTTCGGACATACAATTGGACACGCAATTGAAGGATATTCCTTATTTAACGACGAAAGACCACTTTTGCATGGCGAAGCAATTGCGATAGGCATGATTTGCGAAGCTTGGCTTTCAAATAAATTTACGGGCTTAACAGATGAAGCTCTTACCGATATCACTAATACATTCCTTTTAAAATATCCAAAATATTCTTATACGCAAGAACAATATCATGTGTTTGTGGATTTGATGAAGAATGATAAAAAGAACGAAGACAACAAGATTGGATTTGCTTTATTAAAAGATATAGGAAACTGTACGTACAACATTTACGTCGAAGAGGATGACATCAAATCTGCTTTAGACTATTATTCAAAAGTATCCCAATTATAATTTAAATAATACCCTCACATGAGAAATTTATATTCTATAATCTTTATCCTATTCGGAATTATGACTTATGCGAAAGCTCAAACTGGAAAATCAGTTTTGATATTTTCTAAAACTAATGGCTTTAGACATGCTAGTATTCCAAAAGGTGTGGCTACAGTTTCTAATTTATTGGACAAACATGGTATAAAGTTTTTGCATACAGAAGATTCAGTTCATTTCCATGTGGATAGTCTTAAAAAATATGATGCAGTAATTTTTTTGAATACGACTGGTGATATACTTGACAAAACGCAAAAAGAAAATTTTCAAAAATTCATTCAGTCTGGCAAAGGTTATGTAGGCATCCATGCTGCATCAGATACCGAATACAATTGGCCTTGGTATGGTGCATTGGTTGGAGGGTATTTTGTGAGTCATCCCGAGGTGCAAGAGGCTCGAATTGATGTACTAAACCGTACACATCCATCAACTTCACATTTACAGCAAACATGGATTCACCGCGATGAGTGGTATGATTTCAGAGATGTAAAAGATGGTTTAAATATTTTAATGACACTTGACGAGACTTCATACAAAGGTGGTAAGATGGGGAAGTTTCATCCAATAGCATGGTTTCAAGAGTTTGATGGGGGCAGAGCATTCTATACAGGTCTTGGCCATACAGACGAATCTTATGATTCTGAACCATTTCAAAAACACATAATTGGTGGAATAAAATACGTACTAAAAATAAAATAGTTAAGACTATAATGTCTCAGAATAAAATAGTTATTGCATCTGCATTATTATTAAATGCGGATAATGATTTATTAGTTGTACGAAAGAAGAAGTCAACATTTTATATGCTGCCAGGTGGAAAAGTTGAAAGTAACGAATCTTATAAAGATGCTCTTTTGCGTGAATTGAAAGAGGAACTAGAACTTGAGTTTACTTATGATGATTTTGAATATCTAGGTAAGCACGAAACGCAAGCTGTAAATGAGAAAAACACAATTGTCCAAGGGAATATATTTCTACTAAAGACACCTTTAATACACCTTCCCAACTCGAATGCAGAGCTAGAAGAAGTTAGATTTGTAAGTAAGGTAACTCATGAAAAATTTCAATTAGCAAATCTGTTGAAAGAATTCGCTTTGCCGATTTGGATGAATCTATAATTATATTAGTTTATGATTTAAATAAAAATCTAGGTCTGTATTAGTAAAATATTGTATTAATAAGATAAAATTCATATTTTGTGCCTGTTAATAAAATTACCTTTAATTAGGTATTACGAAGTGGCGAAATATTCGCCATTTTTGTAACCATTATCTACCTATAAAAATAATTTATGTTTTGTGCTAAGTATTCAGTTAGAATAAAAATTGTAGCTCTATTCTTTTGCTATTTATTTCTCTCTGTTGATTTGGCAATGAGCCAACGCACAATAACCCAAGCAAATCTCCTTAAATGCTCTAATAAAACTTTACCCGCAATTTTATCAAATGAATTCACGGATATATCCGAATACATAAATGCTAATAAGAAATATCCGTTGAAGCCATTGCTGTATGGCAAAAAAAAAGGTGAAGTAATTGTCAGTTATGTAATAACATCTTCTGGTAAAATTAGAAATCAGCGCATTATTAAAAGTAGCGATAAATCATATAGTAAAGAAGTTTTTAGATTGCTAAATAATATTTCAGATTGGTCTCCAGCCTCATTGGACGACAAAAACGTAAATGTTAAATGTACTTTAAAAGTAGAATTTAATGCCCCATTCGAATCGAATTTAAATTTAAGAGATGCAGTGGTAATTTATAATGGAATTCAACTACCTAAAAATAAAATATGGTATATGGCTGATCATATTTATTTAGATCAAGTAATCCTTTTAGATACTAAACAATCTCAGGCACTATTTGGCAATCCTAAATCAAATCCTAATACGATTATCGTAAATTCTGAGGAGAATGCAAGAAGTTCTAAGCTAATTTATTCTAAATTGAAAAATATAGATTCCAATTTTTATAGTTTATATGTTGATGATGAAAAAGTTAATATTGATTCTTGGAAACAAGCATTAGTAAAACCAGATATTAAAAATTTTATAATAGAGAAAGATACTTCTTCAGATCAAAAATTAAAAGCACGACTAGTCACAAGTCGTACTCTTCTAAAATAATTTAAATTTTGCTGGTCAAATATTATTGTAATATCCTCTCAAATAACACGGTAGGATATACACTACAGTGTATAATTAAAAAAAATACAAAACTTTAATTAATGCAATCTATTTTTTTATTATTGTACCATAATAAAATTTTTGATTAATTAATATCAAAAATGTTAAAATAGAAATCACACACTATCTATTTATTTATAATTATATAACAGCTTCTCAATTTTGAAAAGCTGTTAATATTATGTTTAATTTCTAAACAGCTACTTTGCGCGCTTTTTCGCGGTCCCAGATACGATGTCCTTTCATTACATGAATGAAATCTTTAGTCAAATCTTTTTTAGATTCTAAAATAATTCCATCATCAATATCTTTTATTAATGTATCCTCCATGAGCTCTTCGGCTCCTTTTGCAAAAGCTATCGCTTTACAATGCCTATATGCTTCGTTTATAAATTGAAAATAGTCTGGTTCTGCTGCTAACGTTTTAACCGAATCACCTTCTGGCGTGTAGAAAGCATCGTAACATACTGAAGCTTCTGTCAAATACGTAAATTGAATATCCTCTTCTCCGCCTTCTTTAAATTTTACTTTTCCTACCTTAGTACTTATTAACACTGCTTCTGCACCTTCAGCTTCTAAAGCTGATTTCATTTTATCAATACTCGCTTTACTTACGCCATTATCCACCAAGAAAGCAACTTTTCGTGTTTCAATATTACCTTCGCCAGGTTTTATCTCCATGCTTAATGCTTTAGATGTTGTAACCTCAGGCTTAGGCGCTTTGATTGGATATTCAGGGTGATTGTGTCTTGCAAATTGCACGGTCAACTCATCCAATTCCTTTGGTGGCTCGATTCCCAAATTATCACCGACAGCTTTGGCAAGCTTATCATCAATTTGATTTAATATAGCCAACTCTCTTCGGCGTATGTCCGGACTATTAATTTTCGATAATTCGAAACTATATGCTGAAATTATATGTTCCTGCTCGGCTGGAGACTGCGATTGGAAGAATAATCTAGCTTGTGTGAAGTGATCGGCAAAAGATGATGAGCGGCCTCTGATTTTCTTTGCATCTATTTTTTCAGCATGCGATTCGAAGCCAGATTCTCCTTTAAGCATCGCATGATAGGGGCAACCTCCACCCAAACTATTTGGAAAATAAGATACATTTCCTTTAAGAATATCATGTCTACCAAAACCGTCTTTTTGATTGTTGTATTTTCCATTTACAGGTCTATTAATAGGTAATTCATGAAAGTTGGGACCTCCCAATCGGTAATTTTGCGTATCTGCATAGGAGAAAACACGCCCTTGTAATAGCGGATCATTACTGAAGTCAATACCAGGCACTAAACGTCCAGGATCAAAAGCGATTTGTTCCGTTTCTGCAAAGAAATTTTCGGGATTACGATTTAAGGTCATAGTTCCAATAATCTGAACTGGAACAATCTCTTCTGGCATAAGTTTTGTTGGGTCTAGTATGTCAAATGAATATTTTAACTCATCTTCTTCTGGGATTAATTGTACACCAAGATCCCATTGCGGATAATTTCCTTTGTCAATGGCTTCCCACAAATCCCTCCGGTGAAAATCTGCATCATACCCCGAAATCTTTTGAGCTTCTTGCCAAGCCACTTGGTGAACACCTAATTTTGGTTTCCAATGAAATTTCACAAAAGTTCCTTTGCCTTCGTCATTGACAAACTTAAATGTATGCACGCCAAAACCTTCCATCATACGTAATGAACGCGGAATAGCACGATCCGACATTGCCCACATCACCATATGTGCCGACTCGGGCATCAAGGATACAAAATCCCAAAAAGTGTCATGTGCTGATGCAGCTTGTGGCATTTCATTGTTTGGTTCTGGTTTCACGGCATGTACCAGATCCGGAAAATTCATAGCATCTTGAATGAAAAATACGGGAATATTGTTTCCCACTAAATCATAATTACCATCTTCGGTATAAAATTTAACTGAAAAACCGCGCACATCTCGCGCTAAGTCAGTAGAACCTTTAAAACCAGCTACTGTGGAAAATCTTAAAAACAATGGTGTCTTAGTGCCTTTTTTCAAGAACTTAGCCTTTGTATAGTTAGATACATCTGCTGTGGCTTCAAAAATTCCATGTGCTCCAGAACCACGAGCATGCACAACACGCTCTGGAATCCTTTCCCTGTCAAAATGCGCTAATTTATCTTGGTATATGAAATCTTCTAATAGGGATGGACCACGTTCGCCAGCCTTTAGTGTATTATTATTATTATGTATATGCACACCATCATTTGTAGTTAGCGGTTTGTTCGCGTTATCTACAGTATGCTTATTAATCATATCAATTTTCTTATTGGATCTTTCCTCTTTCATAATCTAATTAGTGTTTTAATGGATAATAAATATCAAGCTGAACTAAAAGCTTTAGTTCAGCCAAATTCATGATTGAGACAGGGATTTAATCGTGTCCTTCGGTTTTGACGATTTTATTATAAATGCCTAGCAACAAAAAAGGTGCTACCCACTGACCGACAAATAATGCGTCTTTATCATCCTTGCCGCGTGCACACTTTAATGCTGCAGATACAGCCATGGCGCCTAATGCTGCGCCAAGAAACAAGATAGATGGAATTTTTGAGGTTTCTTTTTCGACCGCTTTGGTAACTTGGTCTTCATTTCCCGTTGATAGTGCCATAATTATATTTATTTTAGTTATGCTGTAATAACATCATAATTAAAATAAATGTTTTTGCGTTATTGAATATTAATATTAACTAACATCTATTTTATATTTATTTTACAAAAGGGTTGTCCATATTATGTTCTATCCAGATTAGATCATTTGTATCGTAGCCAAATTCTGTGGCAATTTTCAAATATTCTTTTTTAATATTTTCTGGAACAGATTTTTCTCTGGATAAAATCCATAAATAGTCAAAATTTTTGCCTCCAACCAAAGCATATTTATAATCCTTATCTACCGCAAAAACATTATAACCCGAATAAAAGGGACCAAAAAAAGAAACTTTCAAAGCCCCTTCATTTTCATTACCTCTGAATTTGGCATTTCCCACGGCATTTTTCCATTCTTGTTTTACATAATTGTAGCCTGAGTTAACCACTTTTATATCCCCATTATTTTTTAAAGAATATTGCGCAATGGTGTTATTGAGATTTCTTTCTTGTTTAAAATCTATACGTGCAATTTCGTACCAAGTTCCAATATATTGTTTAGCGTCAAAATTTTGGACTACTTTAGCACCTTTCGGAATAGATTGGCAGCCTACATAAGAAAGTGATAGCAGTAAATATGTAAATAGTGAGAAATTGTAGAAGTTTTTCATGTGCAATAAATTTATATCTAAAACAAGTAAGTATAAATAATGTTCATAATTCAAATCACAGCTGTCCTAAATAAATTTAGGGTGTAAAAAAATCTGCCCTCTTCTATTAATTAGGAAAGCTTTTTGTGAA
>NZ_WUQY01000194.1 GCF_009829085.1 Sphingobacterium bovisgrunnientis | reverse complement strand
TCTCAGATCGTTAAGCTGACAACTTATTGTCTTCACACATCTTATGTGTTAGCTTAACATGTCTCTAAAATTTATCTCCTTGAGTGTACTCAACAAAAAATAATTTTAGTTAAGTCGAACCCATCATTCAGAAATATCGAATATTTCATAGTGTCAAACATATCCCTAATAGACTAGCTTTGAGTGTATTCAACAAGCTGAGATCGATTTAAGACTCTCTTTTTTCACTATAATGATGGAAGGCTAATAACAAACTTGACTTAATATTTTGGTGAGGGATTTATCATGCATAGGTCTCATCAATATAATAATTATATATATATATTTATAATCATGCATCAAACATGCAAATAAACATACATATAA
>NZ_WUQY01000193.1 GCF_009829085.1 Sphingobacterium bovisgrunnientis | reverse complement strand
TAAAACAGAACTTTCCGCTTAAATATTTTCTGGGAGACAATGAAAATGCCATTGAAATACAAATATGGGCAGCTATGCTGGCTAATCTATTGATTACATTGGTAAAAAGTAAGGTGAAACGCTCTTGGGCTTTTTCAAATATGGTGTCCCTGATTAGAAGCCAATTAATGAATTATGTTGATATATATCGTTTCCTTGAAGACCCAGAAGGATGTTGGCGCAAAGTCATTGATAGGAATGAAAATCGATACGAAAATTCACTCTTTACCGAGCACAGGGGGCTTGCTTTTTGAAATAAGTAAGAAAATAGCCATAAAACGAATTAGAATTAACAAATAAAATTAAATATCCGTTTTACCGGACAACAATG
>NZ_WUQY01000192.1 GCF_009829085.1 Sphingobacterium bovisgrunnientis | reverse complement strand
GACAAAATGGATTATTTTTCACATCAAGTGATTGAACAACCATAGGTGATGCCAATGGATGTGCATTATCCATATAAATCGTTTTAAAACTTTTTCTATATATGTAGATTGATAAACAAATAATCCTTCTGAGAAGTGTTCAATCTGTAATCCGAGACAAAATTTGATTTTTCTCAAATCCTTCATCTCAAATTCATTTTTCAAATAATTAGCAGTTTTGTTGAGCTCTTCAGGAGTTCCAATTAAGTTTAGATCATCAACATAAACTGCGACAATTGCAAATCCAATATTTGTTTTCTTTATGAAAACATATGGGCAGACATTGTAATTTTTATAACCCTCCTTCAACAAATATTCGCTAAGACAGTTATA
>NZ_WUQY01000191.1 GCF_009829085.1 Sphingobacterium bovisgrunnientis | reverse complement strand
AGACTTATATACCTCATTCATGGCATTAATCCACTTTTGAGATCCTTAAAGGTATTGGTTCTTGAGGTTGTTGAGTTTGTATATCTGGAATAATTACTTCATTTTGGATGGGAGGTACATCAACATTGTCTTTGTACGACGAATTTCGTGTTTAAAATACGAAAACCGTTACAAATTGTATTTTCGATAAATACAAGTGAAAATTAATCTTCTTGTAACTGCAAAATTGCAAGATCCTCTGATTAATGATCTGAATGTTTGAAGACGAGGGGCCACGTGATCTGATTTCTGGACTTCGAGATTTGTTGAGAATTTGATTTGTCGAGAGGTTGTCTTGTTCAACACTTGAATTTTGGGGCTTGATTTGTACTTG
>NZ_WUQY01000190.1 GCF_009829085.1 Sphingobacterium bovisgrunnientis | reverse complement strand
AAATAAGGTAAAAAATGGCGGTAATTTATATAGCAGGGATTGCTATATTTAATTTGCAAAAATTCAACTACCGCCATGGTAAATATAAATGTATTTTCTCAGATTTTAGGGCTAGTAAACCGTGACATTTTTAATAAATTGGTTCAAAAGTACCAATGTGACAAGCATCATAAAGGAATCAATAGCTGGACACATTTTGTTAGTATGCTTTTCTGCCATCTTTCATCTGCGGATTCCGTTCGTGATATTTCTAATGGGCTGCGTAGTACTACAGGAAACATGAGTCATATGGGTATCTCTAGAACGCCTAGCAAGTCCAATCTATCCTACATCAACAAACATCGCGATCATCGTCTATTCCGAGACCTTTATTA
>NZ_WUQY01000189.1 GCF_009829085.1 Sphingobacterium bovisgrunnientis | reverse complement strand
GCTAAAAAATATCTCATTTTTCTATTGAGAAATAAAATGTGGATTTTCAGCCAAAATTTAGGACAAATTTAAAGCATTAACTATTGACTGCTTACTTCGAATTCATGAACAATTCTGGGATTTGAATCTCCAAATTGTGTTTTCCTAATGACATTATAAAATACAAATTGAGACAGAACTAATCAGTATTGATTTTTTCAATCAAAAAATCCTTCTCAATTTCTATTATAACAAAATAGATGAGTATATGTAAACCCCAGAACAGAAATTGTTACACAGATATCTATTATTTAGATATGTTGTCGATAGGGAATTATCATAAAATTATCTTTTGCATTGAATAGAAATTTCGTTTTGATAGAGCACGACCCCGG
>NZ_WUQY01000188.1 GCF_009829085.1 Sphingobacterium bovisgrunnientis | reverse complement strand
ATACGTCGCAGAAAATGTTTATAAACTTATTTGACATCTGAAGAAGGGTTGGTTGAAATTAAACTCGATCATTGAATTATAAAGTATTTAAGAAAAAAAAAAGCACAACAATCGAGCATGACCTGTTAACCATCAATTCTCCATAGTTGTCATAATTTGATAAATTATACACTGTCAAAAAGCTCTATAAAATTACTTTCACACGTTACAAAGAATTATTTCCAATTACACTCGTTCTTTGAGTTA
The DNA here is from genome assembly GCF_009829085.1 of Sphingobacterium bovisgrunnientis. Classification (GTDB taxonomy): domain Bacteria; phylum Bacteroidota; class Bacteroidia; order Sphingobacteriales; family Sphingobacteriaceae; genus Sphingobacterium; species Sphingobacterium bovisgrunnientis. The sequence continues at coordinate 129 of NZ_WUQY01000188.1, read as the reverse complement.
TGAATATGTTTATCAAAAAAAGTCAATAGATGCGAGAATAACAAAAAAATCATAAATTTTTTGTAGTTGTCGTAATTTGATAATCATATACCGTCGAATGACTCTGTCAACCTACTATCAAATGTGGAT
>NZ_WUQY01000187.1 GCF_009829085.1 Sphingobacterium bovisgrunnientis | reverse complement strand
CTCTATTATATAGGCTCACCTCTCAACGGCATCGCCTCTTCATTCTTAAGGCTCGCCTCACAACGGCCTCGCATCTCTATTATATAAGCTCGCCTTCAGAGCATCGCCTCTGCATCAACTTATCACAGTTGTTTACATTCAGAGCATCGCCTCTGCCACTTATATCTGGAGACTCACCTCTATATCAGCTTACCACAGCTGTTTACATTCAGAGCATCGCCTCTGTCGCTTATATCCGGAGTCTAGCCTCTGCATCAGCTTATCACAGCTGCTTACATTCAGGACATCACCTCTCCATCAGCTTATCACAGCTGTTTACATTCAGAGCATCGCCTCTGCATCACATTATCACATCTGCTCACATCCAGTGCATCAC
>NZ_WUQY01000186.1 GCF_009829085.1 Sphingobacterium bovisgrunnientis | reverse complement strand
GCAAGTGGGAGTTTGTAAGTGTTATACCCTAGGTTCAATCAACTTTGGGCATAAGTACTTTTGATATATGTTTAATGCATTTATTTTGGCAAGATCTATTGTTTATTTAAATTGATATTCTGTTGAATGATATTAAATAATAGAGTCCGTAGATTCAAGTTTCAGTAGTTTGTTAATCACAAGGAGTTGTGATTGTGAGATACAAATTACATATGATTGAATTTTAAATTATCGGTGGTCATAAGTAATAACGAGATACAAATATCATTATTACGAATAGATCGTCAAGTGTGGCATTTTTTACTTGTGAAGTAAGTAGCTGATCTCACAAACTAAAGTGTGGTGAACTTAAATGAACACATGAATGTTTTGTTATT
>NZ_WUQY01000021.1 GCF_009829085.1 Sphingobacterium bovisgrunnientis | reverse complement strand
AACCGCCGTATGCCGAACGGCACGTACGGTGGTGTGAGGGGTCAGGTAATCAAATAATGATTACCTTCCTACTCTATAAGTTTTGAACGCAATATTAAGCGGTGTATTCTTTTTTCTTCGGGAACATTAATGATGCAATAACGCTGATTGCAAGAATGGATATAATAATTATCAAGGAATGTGCTGTGGTAAATCCCCACTCTTTCAAATAACTATGTAAAAGCATTTTTGCTCCGATAAATACCAATAAAAATGCTAAACCAACTTTCAAATAATGGAATTTGTCAATGATATTTACCAATAAAAAGAACATCGAACGAAGTCCTAATACCGCAAAAATATTCGAGAAGAATACTATGTAAGGGTCTTTTGTGACTGAAAAAATCGCAGGAATAGAATCTACTGCAAATATTAAATCAGTGAACTCAATTACTAACAATACTAAAAATAATGGAGTAACATATTTCACGCCATTCTCCACGACGAAGAATTTTCCACTGTCTAATTTGTGAGTTACCTTAAAGTATTTAGAAGCAAACTTTACTACAGCATGGTTTTGAGGATCAACCTCTTCTTCCTGATTACGATTTCTATACATCATAATACCTGTATATACTAAGAACGCTCCAAATACATATAAGATCCAACCGAATTTCGCTATAAGTGCAGCGCCAATAAAAATGAATATACAACGCATCAGAATTGCTCCAATGATTCCCCATACTAATACTTTATGGTAATATTTTTCTGGAATACCGAAAGAGGTAAATAATAATACCATTACAAAGATATTATCTACAGATAAAGCATATTCTACGACATATCCTGTTAGATATTCTAGTGTGAGTGTTTTATTATATGCTTGAAGACTTGCTGCTAAATCATTTTCGTTAATTTTTACATCGTGAAGATGCATAGCGATAACTTCTTTTAAGCGCGCAAAATCATGTACATTATGAAGCTCGTTACCCCAATAATAGAGTATTGCGCCAAAACCTAAAGCGAAAGATACCCAAATAATGGACATAATGGCTGCGGCTTTTAGAGTAATAGGCTTGTCGCTTTTGCTAAATAATCCAAGATCAATAGCCAGCATGAGGATTATAAAGATGATAAATCCTCCAAAAAACATTAATTCGTGACTCATTTTATTTATTACGTTCTGTTGTAAATTTTACTAATTCTTGTAATCCTATTTTATATTCATTGTCGGCAAATTCAGCAAGTATATCAAAAGCTTCTTGTTGATATTGCAGCATTTTATTTGTAGCATATTCAAGTCCTCCACTACTTCTTACAAATTGAATAACTTCTGCCACTTTCTCCGGATTATCATTGTGGTTTTTGACCAGTTTTATGATGTTTCTTTTTTGCGCAGTTGTAGTCTCGTTCAAAGCATAGATCAAGGGCAGCGTCATTTTCTTTTCTTTGATATCATTTCCAACAGGTTTTCCTATATCATCTAGCCCAAAATCGAATAAATCATCTTTGATTTGAAATGCTAAACCTACTTTTTCGCCGAATAATCTCATCTTTTCTACAACTTCATCGCTCGCACCTACTGATGAAGCGCCTGAAGCACAGCATGAAGCAATTAGTGAAGCTGTTTTTTTACGAATGATTTCATAATATATTTCTTCTTTAATATCTAATTTTCTTGCTTTTTCAATCTGTAACAATTCTCCTTCGCTCATTTGCTCAACGGCGTGTGATACAATTTTCAACAAATGGAGTTCACTATTGTTCACCGATAGAAGTAATCCCTTTGCCAATAGAAAATCACCAACTAATACGGCAACTTTGTTTTTCCAAAGTGCATTCACAGAGAAGAGACCTCTACGCTCGTTGGCATTGTCTACGACATCGTCATGGACCAAAGATGCGGTATGTAATAATTCAACTAGAGAAGCGCCACGGTACGTAGATTCGTTGATTGTGCCGCATAAACCAGCCGCAAAAAAAACAAACATAGGGCGCATTTGCTTGCCCTTTTGTTTGTATAAATATTGTGTGATAATATCCAATAGTGGCACAGAACTTTGCATGGATTGCTTAAACTTTTTTTCAAAAGCAGCGATTTCTGTGGCTATGGGTTTTTGTATTTCTTTTAAACTTCGCATGAAAATGGTACGTACCAATAAGCTTCAATAATAGTTAACTAATATAGTAAAATTACACTAGATGGATTCTGCTGATTTTTCTAATTCAGTGTACCATTCCGCACCGTACTCACGTATAAGTGGATCTTTAAGAAATTTATAAACTGGAACTTTGAGCTCTTTCCCAAAAGAACATGCGTCGTGACAGATATGCCAACGATCGTAATGTAATACATCAAATTCGGGATAATGCGTCGTACGAATAGGGTAGAGGTGGCAAGAAATAGGTTTTTTCCAATTCACTTCTCCTAATTCATAGGCTTTTTCGATAGCACATTTAGTAATGCCATTTTCCCAAGTCACATAAGCACATTCTTTATTGCCATCCACGCATGTGGTGGTCAAATCGCCATCTGCATCAATGACACTAGTGCCATATTCTTCGATAGCCGCTATGCCTTTTTCAGTCATCAAGTGCTTCACTTTGGGGTAAATTTCCTCCAAAATTGCTTTTTCAGACTGACGCAATGGGGCTCCAGAATCACCTTCTATACAGCAAATGCCTTTGCATTTGGAAAGATTGCAAACAAAATCATTATTAATAATATCTTCATGCACTAACACATTTCCAACCTCAATCATTTCTTTTATTTTGAATAACTTACTTTTTTACCTAATTCGTATTTCAATCCTTCCGCTTTTGTCAAGTCCATGGTGATTGAACCAATAATGATTTCAACTTGTGCTTTTACGGGTATGCGATTACCATCATTAGTGACCCAAAGATATAACTTACTATTATCTTTAAAAATACGTCCGGGTTTTATTTCTGGATTCAACTTTATACAATCAATAGTGCCTAGTGCTGTTTTGATTTTTTCTGTTCCGACATAAGTAACCTTTAATTCTGCTACTTCATCATTTAGAAAGTAAGGAATTTTAAAAGAATTACCACTTTTCAATGTCGATAGGTCCAAATTTCTTGCAAAATAATACGCAGATACTAGATCAAATAATTGCGATGAAGGACTTTTAAATGTGCCCTTGGCACCTTTTACAGTGTGATTGCGGTGATCAAAGGTGGCATATTCTTTTCGTGTATAACTATTTTCCTTGATATCTTCAGTATACAAATAAGGCTGGAAGGTATTTCCATCAATATATGAATCGTATTTATTTTTGACAGTAAATAATAACGAAAACGCCGAAGACGTTTGTCCATATGCGCTTAAATGAAATGTGTTCTTATTGCTAAATTGTAATTTTGATTTATTTACAGAAAGAACTCCATTTGCTGCAGAAAGCATTCCATATCTTAGCTTGTATGATAATTTCTCGCCTTCTTTGAATGTTGGTTCTTTCAAATACGGTAATGTTTGGCTAAAGCCAAATTTAAATCCGATGAATACAAGTAATAATGCTACGTAAAATTTTTTCATATAATTAGGACAATCTACAAGGCTAATAGTTTAACTTTTGCGTTTGAAGACGGGGACAGTAGAGCACGGCTCACCATACATAATACTTTTTGCGACTTGAGAAATTTTTGATGTAAAAGTAACGAATGCACTTTCTGGAATGAAAATTTCACCACATCCTTTTACTACGATACGCTCGTCTCGATAGCTTTCGTACGGAATTGCATTGATTGCCGCATTATATTGGTCGCGGATAATATCTTCTTTGCTTCCAAAAGTTAATGAGGCTGCATAAGGAGTTAACTTATTTGCAAGGATCATATATGCCCAGGTCGGCACAATAGCGTCCGTAGAACAAGTAATACCTACATGCTTATCTTTGTATTGAGACCAATCATGTTCTTTTACGAAGTCACGAAAATCTTTCTCTCGTAATATAAGTCCATGAAGTAAATTGTCTTTTATGTCATATACAATAATGTCCTCTGGATTCGGCGAATATTTTGCTAAATCAATGGTGATTAATCCACTTTGAGCAACTTTATTAACAATATTTTCTTGAATATCCATATCCGTTAAAAATAAAAAGCCGAACACGTATTGCGTTCGGCTATAAAAATAATTATAATATCTTAATAAAATCTAATTCGATTGTCATCAATATCAGCATTGTCCATCAGCGCTTTGAAGATTGCTCCCCATGAACGTTGTTGTTTTGTTGCTAATTGTTGTTTTTGTTGTGCTTTACGCTCAGTTTCTACCATTTCTTTTGGATTAACAAAACTAGAAACCTGAACTGCATAAATACCTTGTGTGCCTTCAATGCTTTTCGATGGCTTATTTGGTTGCAAGCCAAATACAGTTCCTATTACAGCACTTTCAAAAGATACGCCTGGAATAACAGGATTAGCAAGAACGATATTCTCAACGTTTATAGCTGATTTACCTAATTTTTGAGCAATTTGATCGATTGATGAAGAACCATTTAATGCATTGTTCATTTTCTCTTTCAACATGCGTGCTTTCACCAAATTTGTAACAGCAAGTTGAATTTCTGGTTTGATGGCATCTAATGGCTGAACTCCTTTAGGACTTATAGAAAGGTTTTTAGTAATGATAAAGTTATCGTTTGTCTCGAAAATCTTATCTGTTACATCACCTGCTTTAGCTTCATATACCCATCTTACCAATTCTCTTGGCACTTCGACACCATTTAAAGTATTGTCCATTGCGCGAAGACGGATAGCCTTTTCAGCAGTTAGGTTATGTTTTTTAGCAACTTCAGCAAAGTTTTTACTATTTACTTCTGATAGGATGTTATTTGCTTTAGTATATGCTGCATCTGTAGTTTCTTTACCAGCAACAATAGCTTTGTCTACTACAGCAACTTTAACAATTTTAGAATTTCCTATGTGTTTTTCGATTTTCAGGATATGTACGCCAAATTGGGATTCTACAATCACTACATCACCCGGTTTATTATTGAAAGCCGCTTCTTCAAAAGGACCTACCATTTGACCTCTAGTGAATGTACCTAAGTCTCCACCATTGTTTTTGCTACCTTGGTCTTGGCTAAACTCAATTGCTAAAGTTTCAAATTTTTCGCCTTTAGCCAACAAGCCTTTGATTGAATCTGCTTTTGCTTTAGCTTTGTCTACACCACCTTCTGCAGCTGTATTTAAAAGGATATGACTTGCTTTTACGGAGTCAGCACTAAATTTTGAATCAATTACTTTTGCAATCTCGTAATGTCCATTGGATACATATGGTCCTACTGTAGTTCCGTTAGCAACGTTAAATACAACTGAGTCTAAAGCAGGGCTTAATTGTCCCTTTTTGAAGAAATTAACAGGAACTTTATTATCAGAATTTATCGTTACAAACGACGAATCATTTGTAGATGCACTTAGCTCTTGTTTCAATGTTTGAATAGTAGCAAGTGTTGCCGCCGAATCTTGTTTTGTTGGTCTAGCATCAATTAAGATATATTCAACCGTACGAGTTTCTTCTTCGTTTTTGAATAAGTTCTTATTCTTATCATAATACTCTTTGTAATCTGCATCCGTCAATTTGATATCAGCATCATTTATTGAAGAGTAGTCCAAAAGCACATATTTGAAATTAGCTAATTTGTTTTTAGCAGTGTATTCATCTTGCGCTTCCAAAGCAGTTACATATACTGAAGAACTAACTAAATTAGAGTACTTCTCAGATAATCTTTGTGAACGGATTTGTTCCAACATACTTTCCCACTGTTGAGCAATCTGAGGGTTTGTTTTAGCTTCTGTAATTACCTGTGCTAAATATGCTCTGTCAAACTGACCTGTTTGTGGATTAGTGAATGTTTGAATGATTTGTTGCGCTGGGTTTGGACCAGAGATCAGATCATTTAATTCTTTTTTACCTAAGGTAATTCCAACTTTTTCGATTTCAGAATTTAATAATTCTTGCGAAACCATTTGATTCCAAACCTGCTGAACAGCAAAATTTCTAATTTGTGGAGTCTCTGCACCTCCCATTTGTTGTTGATATTGATTAGATGTTTGGTCTACCAATGCATTGAAATGTTGATAATCAATTCCATTGCCATTGATATTACCTACTTCATTTTGTTTTTGCATCCAAAATGGAGTTCCTGATTGAATAATATCACCTAATAAGAATGCAACAATTGCTAAACCGATCACGAAGATTACTAATCCCGCTCGGTTACGCAAATTACCCATTAATCCCATATTCCGTAATTTGTATTTATGTGTTCTTTAGTTATTTAATTGACTTTGTTTTTTAACAAGGCGCAAGATACAATTTTTATAAAAAAAAAGCATATAAAATATATGCTAAATCAAAACATCTCTTGTAGTTTTTTGTTATAGTAGATTTTACTGACCAAATGAAGGCATTTGACTACTATTTGATGGTATGAAAAATCCCGTCATGTTTTCTCCTTCTATATTTTTGAATTCTGTATCTGACCGAAATGACATTGCTTGAAGGCTGCCTCTTGCATCTTTAAAATCCATTGTAATAGGAACAGAATTATAATAGATCTTTTGGTTTTCATCGTAAAAAATTTCTTCAGATTTTATTATAGAGCCATCAGCCATATTAATTACCACATTCTTTTTAAACTCTGTAATCCCTTCTACACTTCTTTGAATTCCATAATCCGATTTAATACGTTGGGTTTCTTTGCCGAGAGCATCGTAAAAAATAATTTGCAGTCCTTTTTCAAATTCGTAATTATTGTTTTTACCCTGTGTCGTGTCATGGTAAATTTTCATTTCTGGACCAGTAAGCTGCGCTTTGACCACAGCCGAATCGCTGTAAATAATTTTTACATCTTTGTACAAATCCACAGCTTCCTCCTTTTTGATGTTTTCTATCGCATTGATATCTTTCATCTCATTTTCGCAGGCAGTAAATGACAAAATCCCTATTATGCAAAGAACAAATAGGGAAATCGTGTTTTTCTTGAAGATTTGACTAATCATAACTTCTTCTACGGAACCAAAGGTCATTGATATTAAATCCTATATTAATATTTATATAACGTTCACGTACTAGATTATTTTGTAGCGTTCCTTGTTGACCTATTTCTGCTGAAATATTAATTCGAGATGAGGTGCTTCCGAAGTTAGTTTCAGGAAGAGGAAGTCCAAATCCTAAAGTTACGGCCATATCATCTATACGTGTATTATTCGCTGTAATATGTCCTTGATTATAACGCACACCTAAACGGTAATCTACAATGTTCCAATATTTATTTGAACCAGCATCAGGTTTCCACTGTCCACCTAAAGCTACACCGTAATTTTTACCCAAAGATGCTTCACCGGCACGGGTTTGGTATTCAGTCCAATCTGCATATTTCAAATCCGCACCAATCATCCAATCGTAACCTTGTGAAATGGTTATCCCGACGTTATGTTTCATAGGAAGATTAATGTTACGTGTACGTTCGCCAATTTGTGGTAACGAATCCAACGCAACATTTTCGAAGTCTGGATCTGCTGATGGCTGAGTACGCGTTATTAATTGTGAAGTTTTTTCTTTTACTGTATTATTTAATGATCCAGAATACCCTAAGGTAATATTGTGTTTTCTACTTACAGGAAATGAATATTGAGCCCCATAATCCACTATAAGGCCACGAACTAAACGTGTAACTTGGCTTCTAGCGTTCAATGAGTTGAAATCAGTAGGAAAACTAACTGTTAGATTATCTTTCAGTTCTCCGAATAAGAAACCTGCATTACCTCCAACACTGAATCCCTTAAAAGGTGAAAATCCATAACCGATAAAAGCTTTGTTCAGACCACCTTCTCCTTGTTTGGACTGCTTTGTTGTAATGGTGCCCATTGTACGCATCTCAGTAATGTTGTAACCGATATCCGAATAAGGCATTAATCCAAAAGCAATACCATGATTACGTGCTACAGCAAAACCAAAACCGAAATGTGAAAAAGCAAAATCAGCAGTGTTGTCCTGCGCTGATCCTTTATTTAGTTGTGTAATATTTCCATAAAGCCCCGCTTCCAAGATTGTTCTGTTTAATCCAGAATAACTCGCAGGGTTAGCAATATTCAGAATAGGCAGACCGGCTTGATATCTAATGGCTGTAGATATGCCTCCCATTGACCTTGTTTGTGGCAATAAATCTTCGCGCATTTGACCGATTCCAAATTTGGAATAAGGTGAATGGGAAGTAGTTTCTTGAGCGAAAGACTGTGATCCCGTAAACAACAATGCTGTTCCGAGAATAACTTTTATCGCTTTTTTTGCACTCAATATGTTCGACTGTCTATACATATATTTATTAAAATCCGATAATGGATTACTATCTAATACTCTTAGGTCAATAATAATACTAACTTTATTTCGATACAAAACTATTTAATTTTAAATGAATACCTTAGTCAATTTTGTTAAAAAAGGTTAATCGTTTATATATTAATTCATTACATGAATTGAAAATAGATTATAGTAGCGATAATGATGATGTAAATGCTTTCGTACAGCCATTTTATCTTAGCATACGCAAAATAATACGCCAAATATATAGCTAATGGCGGTACGCACAATAAAAAATGATTAATCGTAATTTGGTTACTTAGATAAAAAGATCCCACAATCAACAACAACATGTAAAATAATAATTGGAGTGACTTTCTCAGATGCACAATACTTCTGAAATATTGATCTTTTAGTACAAATAAAAATAATAAAATAGCTATTCCGATAGGAATAACCACCAAATAATCATGATAATCAACCTTCAATCCGGTCGGAAGAGGGTTCGCAAATGGTTTGAATATTTCCAAAAACTCATTAAAACGATCTATCCAGTAATACAGCACACCCAATAAGAAGTAAACTACCCCGAATCCCAGAATAGGAGTGACCCATTCTCGCCAAATAAATGGACGAAAGATTATAAGTGCTATCCACAACAAAAGTAGCATCACGATGAATGGAAAGTAAATCAAACTTCCCAAAGCTACTATCATTCCCAAATCAAACATTAGCGTTTTGACATCTGCTTGTTTGTAGATATTGAATAATTTTCCCATCATCCAGATGGTAATGAAATTACAGATCAATGTAGGCGATAGCACCAAAAAAGGTAAAAAAACACTGACCAATGTCATGAAAATTAAGGCGGTCAGAAAGGTTGGTTTACCTAAAAAATTAAAGTGGTTAATGATTCTATTTAGAAAAAAAGCTTGTAGGAGTGTCAATACTAATGTCAATAGTACATTAGATTGAGGATGAAGGTTTTTACCCAGTTCAATATTTAATAAATTATGAACTGCGGGCTCTAAAAACAGTGGCTTTAGTTCTGTTGGTAGGTGTAGAAATGCGCCCAAACACAATAAAGTTCCCACTGCACATACCCAAAATATGTTTATAGGTGTGAATTTTCTGTGTTGGTTGATTATCATAGTTTATACATAGAAAAATTGAAAGACTATTTGTCTTCCAATTTTTTTACTTTTCTATCGATGGTAAATAAAAATACATACATTCCAATCACAATGGTTAGAATTACGCCAACAACCACCCAAATCTTTCCCGAACTTCTCAATCCTGTTGCCATTTCTACATCACTTTGCGCAAATGTAGTACAGATTGTGAATAGCATAAATGCCAATACAAGGCTAATTTTTTTCATTACAATATCTATTGAATTTTATTTGCTTTATTTTCTAATAAACGAAGTCTGTAGCGAATCGAGCATACCCATACGCCTGTCAAAATCCAACCTACTACAGCTGTATAGAATACTGGACGCATGTAGTTGTCCATATCCAATTCACCAAAAGTTGAGTTTCCTCCACTACCTGGATGTAGTGAATCTGTTAATTTTGGTAGGATATACAATAACACGACCATTATTGGGAAGGCAAAAATATTGTAGACAGCTGATATTTTTGCTCTTTTTTGATCTTCTTCTAATGCATTACGCAATACTAGGTAGGCCAAATACATTAATGTGGCGATTGCAGAACCGTTCAACTTGGGGTCATTAGGCCATGGTTCTCCCCATGTTATATTCGCCCAAAGCATTCCAGTCAATAAACCAAATCCGCAGAACACGATGCCAACATTGACAGCTTCAACAGCCATTATATCATGTTTCATATCCCCACTGTTGAGGTATTTGATACTATAAATGACTGAAATAAGATATAAAATCACCATTGAAAACCACATTGGAACGTGAAAATACACGTTTCGGATGGTTTCATTAAGAATATGTAGCTCAGGAACCGGTCCAATCAATCCTGCTACAACCGACGCACTTACCATGAATGCAGCAAGGATTTTCCACCAATTTTTTCTCATTATTTTGCTAAAAATTTAATCCCTCCAAAGGTAAGGAAATAACAATAAAGATATAGTAATTGTTATGACATTAATTGCGAGGAGAACAGCGATTTCACCGAAACTAATTCCTCTATCCAGTCCTTGTAGTGCATTATTAGAAAGCTTAATGAGTACAATCAATAGAGGGATAATTACAGGGAAAGCTAATATTGCCATAATTGTACTGTTGTTTCCAGTTTTGGAACTGATGCCTGAAACCATCGTGAATACGGTTGCAAAACTGATACTTCCCAAAAGTACAGCTACAAAATACAGCAAACCATCACCCACAGGATTTTTGAAGATAACAGAATACGTGAAATAGGCAATCAACGACAGAAAGACCATCAAAATGGTATTATAAATAATCTTGGAAAGAATTATTGCTTTTGGCCCTGTGATGGAATAATAATACAATTGTCGGTATTGGCTTTCTTGAACGAAAGATCGACTAATCGCATTGATGGAGGCAAAGAGTAGAATAATCCAAAAAAGAGCATTCCACATTAACGTATCATCTACAGTTTTGAATGCTTGATAGCAGACAAAAACTGTAGATACTACATATAGAAATATGCTATTGATAGCATGTTTTGATCGCCATTCTAAGATAAGATCTTTATGGACTAAAGTTTTGACTTCTTTCAAAAGACTCATGTGTTGCAAAGATACACATAATTTGAAATTCGTCTATTACATGTAATGCCTGATTACGCGTTTGAAATATCAGATTTAGCTTTATCAGCAATATCTTCTGCTTTGCTAGCTACACCATGTGCTGCGTCGGATGCTTTATTAGCCCAAGTAGAAGCTTTGTCCGATACTCTGTCTAACACACTTTTACTCGCATCTTTAGCTTTTGCAGTTAAATTTTCTAACTCTTCTTTAGCGCTAGCCGCTAATTTAGATGCTTTTTTAGATTCTTTCTTAGATAACTCTTTGATAGATTTAGTCAAATCTTTTATACCACAATTTGCTTTATCTAAAGTTTTCTTGCCATCTTCTGTAGCTAATAAATAATAAGCAGCAGTACCCACCGCAAGTCCTAATAATGCAAATGCTACTAATCCGTTTTTATTTTTCATAATATTGAAATTTTGATTGTATATAAATATAACTACTTATTTAGTGTTTTAATAGAACAACCATCATTCCAAAAAGTTTTGACAAAATAGTATTAACAAAATTTAACTTTCAACAGTTCTTTGTGTGGATTGCAATGTATATAAATGGTGATATAGTCCTGATCCTGTCGCGATTAATTCGTCATGATTTCCAAATTCAGCCACGACACCATTTTCTACCACAACGATTTTATCGGCATTTTTAATAGTCGAAAGTCGGTGTGCAATGATGATAGAAGTTCTATTTTTCATTAGTTCTTCTAATGCTTCTTGAACCAGGCGTTCGGATTCGGAATCTAAGGCTGAAGTAGCCTCATCTAAAATCAAGATAGAAGGATCCTTTAGCAATGCTCTGGCAATTGCAATGCGTTGGCGTTGGCCACCCGAAAGTTTGACACCGCGTTCACCAACAACTGTATCATAACCTTCAGGGAATCCCATAATAAAATCATGTGCGTTGGCACGTTTTGCAGCCTCGATAATACTGTTTGGATTAGCATCTAGACGGCCATAATTAATATTTTCACGTATAGTACCTCCAAATAAAAGAACATCTTGCGGTACAATCGCGACTTGATTACGAATATCTGTAAGCGAATAATGAGATGAATCGATATCGTCGTATAAAATTTGACCTTTAGAAGGGTTGTAGAATTGTAAGATTAAGGAAGCAATAGTGGATTTTCCAGCACCACTTGGGCCGACAATAGCAATTTTTTCGCCTGCATTCGCCGTAAAAGAAATATCTTTTAATATATCAATATCTGGTCTTGAAGGGTAAGCAAATTGAATATTGGAGAAGGTCAATTTTCCAGCAATAGGATTGCTAATTTCTTTATTGTGTTCACTAACAGTGATATTTTCTGTTTGTTCATTCAATATTTCAATTACTCGCTCACTCGCACCCAATGCTTTTTGGATTCCGGCATACAATTCAGGGAAGCTACCCATAGAACCAGCTACAAACATTGAATACAGAATATAGGTTGTTAAATCTCCAACCGTAATTTCTCCTGTAGCAACTAGCGTCGCGCCATACCAAATAACAGCTATGATAGCACCAAAGATGCAGAAAATAATAAATGAAGCGAATAAACCTCTGAAAGTAGCGCCTTTGATGGCTAATTTTACAACACTGTCTAATTTTTTGCCGTAGCGTTGAGATTCGTAATATTCATTTACAAATGCTTTGACATTAGAAATGCCCAATAAAGTTTCTTGCACAATGCTATTGGAATCCGCTAATTGATCTTGCGTCTGACGCGAAAGATTACGAATAAATCTACCGAAGAAAATAGCAGTAACCACCAAAATTGGCAAAATACTTAAATTCATTAAAGCTAATTTTGGTGAAACCCACACGAGCAATAATACACCAATACAAAGACTCAATGCTTGTCTGATAATCTCGGCTAATGTTGTCGTCAGTGTATCTTGAATTTGCGATAAATCAGCTGAAAGTCTACTATTTAATTCGCCTACTCTGCGATTTGCGAAGAAATCAACAGGTAATGTTATAAGTTTACGGTAGGAGTCGCGACGAATATTGGCTAATGCTTTTTCAGCTATTTCGACAAATAGTCTAATACGGAAAAATGATGTTACCGACTGAAAGAATAAAATTGCAATTGATATTGATCCGATGTAGAGTATACTTGGCTCAAGCCATGGATAAGTTTGCTTGCCTTGAGCGGCATCGATCATAGCGCCCAAAAGAGCTGGGAATGTCAACATCGTCAGGCTAGATAATACCAAAAAGACCATGCCGATTATAAACTTGAATTTATAGGGCTTGAGATACGTAAATATTTCTAAAGCTTTTTTTACAAGTTCTTTGTTAATCTTTGGTTTTGGTAATTCTTCAGCTTGGGTATTGCCACTATTCAGTCTTTGTCTAGCCATTATCGTAAACTCAATGCTTGTTTAATGGCGACAAATGTACATATATTCCCCTATGTAGCTATCAGACTTTCGTCACATTTTTAGATTTCAATAGCTTATATTGATAGATTAGTGCTGCTATCAACGCCACAATTAATATACTAAAAAGATAGATGTAGGTACTGCTGCTGTGGTCTTCCTCTTCTAGTTTTTTAATAGTTTCGCGAAGTTTATCATTTTCATTTTGCAGCTTAGAAATGGTTTTCATGTAAGCTGTTACTTGTTGATCGTATTCCGTAGCTAATTGCTCAAAACGTTCTTTTTCACTGTCTTTTAAATCCAAAAGTTTACGTGTCTCCACAAAAATATTATTGTCTGTGATGACGATTTGCTTAAGGATGTCTATGGATTTTTGCATATCATTCTTAGATTTAAAAAGACCGAAAATTCCAGTTTTCTGTTGCAATGAAACATCATATTCACCGAATTTTTGATTTCGTGCATTCAAAAGATTGTTTACGCGTTTGCGCTGATCTTCGAATGTACTTGATGTATCCAAAGGTGTTTGGGAAAAACTATATATAGGGTATGTGAAGCTGAGAAGTAATAATAGTGCAATAAGCCAATTTTTCATGTATACTGATGTTTTTGTTGATTAAGACGATGATTTGACGAATAAGTTTAATTTTACTTGAAATTGTAGCGTGAAAAGTATTACAACCGTTTTACTAGCACTAAACAACCAAATTATGAATTTAATAAAATCTTTTTTGTTTCTGGGTGTCGTATTTTGCATGTTGTCGGGTTGCGACAAGGTAGAAAGCAATACTTATTTCAAAACTACACTTCCAGTTTTTGAAAAAATGTCGAACGTGCGGAAGTTAATGACTTCGGTAGTGGCCCCTCAACCATTAGAGCAAACGGGTAAGATTTACATTTTTAAAGACTTCTTATTTATAAATGAGCCGATGAAGGGTATTCATATTTTTAACAATGCAAATCCTGCTAATCCAACTGCATTATCTTTTTTGAGTATTCCTGGTAATGTAGACATGGCTGTGAAGGACAATGTTCTTTATGCGGATAGTTATGTTGATTTGTTAACTTTTGATTTGTCAAATCCTGCAAACCCTACTTTATTACATCGAATAGAAGAAACGTTTAAAAACGTATATCAGTACAATTATGAAACAAAATCTTTGCAGGATGTCGTAGTTGGTTATGTAGACACCGTTATTAATAGAGAAGATTTTCGAAAATATAATCCATATGTATCTTACTATGCGGAAACTTCAAATCATTTGAATTATAGTGGTGGAGGAAGTTATGGTCAAGGTGGGTCGATGGCAAGATTTACTTTAGCTAATGAACATTTATATGCTGTCGATCAGTCGTCCTTAAATTTATTCGATGTCTCAGATAAAACTAAACCTGTGTTTTCTAAAAATATTAAACTGGGTTGGGGTATTGAAACTATATTTCCTTATAAAAATAATTTGTTTATAGGTACAAATTCAGGCATGTATATTTACAATATTGACAATGCTGCTCAACCTAAAAAATTGTCACGATATGAACATGTGCGTGCTTGCGATCCTGTCGTGGTGAATGATGATTATGCTTTTGTAACTTTACGTACAGGTGCTGTTTGTGCAGGCAAGGTAAATGTTTTGGAGGTTGTGGATATTAAAGATTTGACAAAGCCAAAGCTTCTAAAAACGTTCCAAATGCAAAATCCACATGGTCTAGGCTTAGCGGGGGATGTACTTTATATCTGCGAAGGACAGTTTGGATTTAAAAGCTTTAATGCGAAGGATGTAACGAAAGTAGGAGATATGCCCCTTGAGCATCTCGCACAATTGAATAGTACAGATGTGATTCCGGGTCCAAAATCTTTGATTGTCATAGGTGAAAATGGAGTTTGCCAATACGATTATTCAGACAAATCGAAGTTGAAATTGTTGAGCTGTATTTCCGTTAAACCTCTTGTAGATTAATATGAAAGAGATATTAATAACAATCTCATTTTTACTATCAATATCTACTTCATATTGCCAAATTGAGAGGTTTACTCATCTCGAAGGTGGAATATTGACCTATGGTCCCGCAACTATGGAACTAGGGCCTTCTTTTCGCGGACTAAATGCATGGAAGTATACAAATAAATTTTCTGCAGGACTTGGGGTAGGGTATGAAAAATACACATTTAATGAAAATGAAGGTAATCCATTTAAGGCTTTACCCTTATTTACACAAGCAAAATATATTCTATGTCCAGATAAATCTAAATCCTTGTATGGAGCTTTTGATTTAGGATATAGCGTAAATTTAAATAAGTCGGAAGAAAGTACAAATTCCAAAATATCATATAAAGGCGGGTTACTAGCTTCTCCGCAAATAGGTTTATTGTGGTATACAAGTAAAGAGAAAAGATCACATATTACTTTATCTTTCGGGTATAAATATCAACGTTTCACTGAAAATATGTATTTCAACAATATCGGTTGGATGTTTGAGGCAAATGATTTTTCAAGTGTTAAAAATGACGAAATCTTAAGTGGCTATGATAATTATACCGAAAGCACATATAATTTGCATCGGTTATCTGTGATGTTAGGAATTGGATTTTAAATTAAACTATAAATTCCACCATGATGGTTTCATCGGGATGAAGCCCCAACAGTGTACTGGCGTTCCCTTTGTTGATGGCAATTTCCAGATAATTTGAAATTCCAAAAAGACATAATTTTTCACCTTCTGAAACTTCATTGTAATGCCAGCTCATCTTGTTGATGGTTTCATTACGTTTGAAGTGCAAGATGAAATTACGGCCTTTCTGCACTTGATTAAACAGGTCTTTGCTTATGTTACTAATGACATTACCAAATGAGTCGATGTAAGAAACGTGTCCTTTGATGATATTGCCTTCGATGATAGGTAATAATGTTACTTTTTGAAGTGGCGCATCAATCACTGATCCCAACTCCAAGATATCTTTGCCGTCAGCAATATGACAAGCAGCTTTGACTAAGATGTCTGCCAGTGGAAAATGCAAAAAGCGTAAATCTTGCATCATTTCAATTTCTACAAGATGTTCTGCCTTATTTTCGCCCAAAAGAATACTGAATATTCCATTATCAGCACCAACGAAATAATGCCCATTGAATTTCATGGCAATATAGCGACTTCCCTCTTGGAATACGGTATCAATACCGATAAGGTGTACGGTATTTTTAGGGAAATAGTGATAAGCATTCTGCAATACGAATGCTGCATTTTGAATATTGAAAGATGGAATTTCATGCGTGATATCAATTAACTTGACATCAGGAAGCAATGAAATAATGCTTCCTTTAAGTGCCGCTTGATAAAAATCGCGATACCCAAGATCAGTTGTTAACGTAATTACACTCATTCTGTTTGTTAGTGCGCGAGAGACACGCCTCTACTATATATCCTTAATATTTCTAAAAATGACTACAAAGGTATAAAAACTACCTCTGTTAATACTTTAATTGTGCTTAAAATAGTGAATATTTTTTAGAATTGGTGAGAGTCAGAATATTAGTTTGTATTTTTGTAAGTAAGATAAATTACATCGATTATGGGAAAATTGAAGTAATTCTTTACCATAAAGCCATAACACTAAAAATATAATAATTTGAGTGAATTAATAATCAATTTAGAAGGTGTCAATTTAGTGTCGCTGTGGGGAGCTGACAATGAAAATTTTGAATCTATTAAAGAAAGATTTGCAAAATTACGATTGATAGCTCGTGGCACAGAACTAAAAGTTTTGGGCGAAGAAACGGAACAAAAATTATTTGAGTCCGTATTTACTACAATCCTAGATCATGTATCAAAGTATGACAACCTTGAGCTTGTGCAGTTGGAAGAACTTTTGGGTGTAAAACCAAAAGGTGATGCTTCGACAGCCACAGGAAAACAAGATGCTTCTGCAGCGTTGAAATCTGAGCCTATTGTATATGGTCCAAACGGTTTGATCGTGCGCGCGCGTACACCAAATCAGCGCAAAATGGTAGATAGCATATCTAATAATGATATCTTATTTGCTATCGGGCCAGCTGGTACAGGCAAAACATATACGGCTGTTGCTTTAGCTGTTCGTGCATTACGTAACAAAGAAATCAAACGCATTATCTTAACCCGTCCAGCGGTAGAAGCTGGTGAGAATTTGGGATTCCTTCCTGGAGACTTGAAAGAGAAGGTTGATCCTTATTTGAGACCTTTGTACGATGCTTTGGATGATATGATTCCTGCTGAAAAATTAAAGGGCTATTTAGAAAATAGAACTATTGAAGTTGCGCCATTGGCATTTATGCGTGGTCGTACATTGGACAATTGCTTTGTGATACTGGATGAGGCGCAGAATGCTACCGATATGCAGCTGAAAATGTTTTTGACGCGTATGGGGCCTACTGCCAAGTTTATTGTGACAGGTGATTTGACACAAATAGATTTGCCAAAGAAAAACCAATCGGGATTAGCTACGGCGATTAAAATCTTAGATGGTATAAAAGGTATCGATATTGTCTACTTAACAGGAAGCGATGTCGTACGTCACAAATTGGTTAAACGTATTTTAGAAGCTTACGGAGATTTAAATAATAATAATTAATATATAAGGCACCTTGCGGTGCCATTTTTGATAGTATGAGTGCGATAAAAGAAACGAATTTTAAGTTTGACAAACAAACTGCTTTTTACAGAGGTAAAGTTAGAGATGTATATACTATTGACAACGAATACCTGGTAATGGTAGCATCAGATCGTATTTCGGCTTTTGATGTAGTGTTGCCTGAGCCTATACCTTATAAAGGTCAAGTTTTAAATCAAATCGCCGCAAAATTTTTGAAAGCTACAGCGGATATTCTACCAAATTGGGTAATCGCTGTGCCGGATCCTTCTGCTACAGTAGGGCACATGTGCAAGCCGTTCAAAGTGGAGATGGTTATCCGCGGTTATATGTCTGGTCATGCATGGCGTACATATCGTGATGGCGGTCGTCAGTTGTGTGGTGTTACTTTGCCCGAAGGGTTGAAAGAAAATGATAAGCTTCCAGAGCCGATTATTACGCCTACGACAAAAGCAGCAGTGGGGCATGATGAGGATATTTCTAAAGAAGATATTATTGCTAAGGGTATTGTGAGTCAGGAAGATTATGAGCAATTAGAGAAATATGCGCACGCATTATACCAAAGAGGTACGGAAATTGCTAAGGAAAGAGGACTGATACTTGTGGATACGAAATACGAGTTTGGGAAGAAAGATGGACAAATCTATTTGATGGATGAAATTCACACACCAGATTCATCACGTTATTTCTACCTAGAAGGATATGAAGAAAGACAAGCCAATGGAGAGCCTCAAAAGCAGCTTTCAAAAGAATTTGTACGTCAGTGGTTGATTGAAAATGGTTTTCAAGGAAAAGAAGGACAGCAAGTTCCAGAAATGACAGAAGAGATTGTGAAATCTATTTCTGAGCGTTACATTGAGTTGTATGAGCATATCGTAGGTGAGAAATTTCAATATCCTGCTGAAGGTGAAGTGTTAGCACGTGTAGAAAGCAATATCAGCAAAGCTTTAAGGGAATTATAAAAACATAAATATCTTGATTATGAAATACACAATTGACAAGCACGAACGCTATGTAGTCATCGAACCTTTGCGTGAAGTAATAGATGGAACTGCCGCAAATTATTTAAAAGGAGAATTCATGTTACGAAATACTGCTGGGCAACGAAATATTGTGTTAGATCTTAATCAAGTAAAAGAGATCAGTGAAGAAGGCATACGCATGGGCTTATTGGCACACCGCCTTTGTAATGCGGCGGGCGGAGATTTTATAATAATTAATATCAATCCGCAGGTGGAACAAACACTGAAAGTATTACATTTGGATATGCATTTCACAATCTTGAAATCATTGGCAGCTGCTGAGGATTGGATTTTTGGGAATGAGCTACAGCGCGATTTAATAGGAGGATAAAGTAATATGAAATTTGAAGTTTTGATTTTGGGGAATAGTTCGGCTACGCCTATGTATGATCGTCACCCAACTGCCCAAATCATTAATTTCAATGAGCAAATATATCTGATTGACTGTGGTGAAGGGACGCAAATGCAATTGCATCGGTATGGTGTGAAAAGTAATAAAATATCACACATTTTTATCAGTCATTTACATGGAGATCACTATTTGGGCTTAGTCGGTTTGTTGTCATCAATGAATCTGCATGGTCGACATAGTGATCTTCATCTGTATGGTCCTGAACCATTGATTGAAATTATCAATCTGCAACTCAAATACTCGGAAACCTTTTTACAATTTAATTTGATTTTTCACCCGACAAATTCGAATGAGGAAGAGGTTATTTTTCAAAATAATTCTATTTCAGTGAAATCATTTCCGTTGCGCCATCGCGTGCCTACAACTGGGTTTCGATTCGATGAAGCGCCTCGAAATGCATCAATTATTCGAGAGAAAATCGAAAAATTAAATATTCCAACAGTCTTTTTACAGCAATTAAAGCGCGGTATGGACTGTGTGGATTTGGATGGAACAGTTTATAAAGCAGCGGAACTAACCAAGCCAGCTCCGGCTTCTCGCAGTTATGCATACTGTTCGGATACACGCGCTTTCGAGTCTTATGTATCCAGTATTCAAAATGTTGATCTTTTGTATCATGAAAGCACATTTATGCATGATATGAAGGAGCGAGCGATAGAAACTTTGCACAGTACAGCACTTGAAGCTGCGCAAGTAGCCAATCATGTCGGCGCTAAAAAATTATTATTAGGGCATTATTCAGCACGATACCGTGAATTGAATCCTTTAGTTGAAGAAGCAAAATTAGAATTTTTCAATTCTGAGTTGTCTTTTGAAGGAAAATGGTATAATGTCTAGTGTTTTTGTATAATTTTCCTCATATTTACGCCTTAATTTTAACAGGCTCTAATTATGTCTTTTAACTTAGAAAATCTTTTACGGGACAACATTAAAAAGTTGGTCCCTTATTCTTCCGCTCGTGATGAGTTCAAAGGAGAAGCTTCGGTATTGTTGGATGCGAATGAAAATTCATTTGGTTCACCATTACCGCATCATTACAATCGCTATCCTGACCCATTACAGCATCAAGTTAAAGACAAACTATCTGCTATAAAGGGAATTCCGGCAGAAAATATTTTTTTAGGAAATGGTAGTGACGAGGCGATTGATATCTTGTACAGAGCATTTTGTAAACCGGGAGTGGACAATGTAATATTGGTTCCGCCGACTTATGGTATGTACGAAGTGTCTGCGAATATCAATGATGTAGAAATTCGTAAAGTGAATTTGACTACAGATTATCAATTGAATTTGGATGGAATTGCGGCAGCGATCGATGCAAATACAAAATTGATTTTTATTTGTTCGCCCAATAATCCAACAGGAAATAGTATTCGTCGTCAAGATATCGAAACGGTGTTGACAAATTTTGATGGTATTGTGGTGATTGACGAAGCATATATCAACTTTTCGAAACAACGTTCGTTCACACAAGAACTGAATGAGTTCCCTAATTTAGTAATTCTTCAGACTTTGTCTAAAGCATGGGGATTAGCTGCTTTACGTTTAGGAATGGCATTTTCGAGCAAAGAGATCATCGCTGTTTTCAACAAAATAAAACCGCCTTATAATATCAATCAAGCAACGCAGGACTTAGTTTTGGAAGCTTTAGGGAATGTGGAACAGGTAAATTCTTGGATCAAAGAAACAGTCGAAGAACGTGAGAAATTAGCTGCAGCTTTGTCTCAGATTGAACAAGTTCATCACATCACACCTTCGGACGCTAACTTTATTTTAGCAAAATTAGAAGAGCCACGTGAATTGTATAATTTCTTGGTCAATCAAGGAATTATCGTACGTGACCGATCGAAAGTAGAATTATGCGAAGGTTGTCTACGTGTGACAGTCGGAACGGCAGAAGAAAATATTAAATTAGTAGAAGCTATTAAGCAATTTTATATATAAACGAAACATGGCAGATTTGATTAAAAGAGTTTTATTTATAGATCGTGATGGCACTTTGATTCTAGAGCCAGAAGACCAACAAATAGATTCTTTTGCAAAATTGAAGTTTTATCCTGGCGCTTTGCAATACCTTCCACGTATTGCGAAAGAACTAGATTTTGAATTGGTATTGGTGTCGAATCAAGATGGTTTGGGAACAGACTCACATCCTGAGGCGAACTTCTGGCCAGTTCACAATTTTATACTTGAAGTATTAGAAGGCGAAGGTGTTACTTTTGCTAAAGAACATATTGATCGCACTTTTCCTCATGAAAATGCGGAAACACGTAAGCCTGGAATTGGTATGTTGGGTGAATATTTTGATGCTACAAAATATAACTTGGCTGAATCCTTCGTGATTGGTGACCGTGTAAATGATGTGAAATTGGCGCAAAATTTGGGCGCTAAAGCTATCTGGTTGCGCAATAACGATGAATTAGGAAAAACTGAAGGTGTAGAATTTGCACAAGAGGCAATAGGTATGGAAACTTCAGATTGGAAAGCAATATACGAGTTCTTGAAATTAGGAACACGTACTGGTGAACATCACCGTAAAACTAATGAGACCGATATTTATATCAAGTTGAATTTGGACGGCTCGGGTAAAGCGGAAATAGAAACAGGGTTGCCGTTCTTCGATCATATGCTTGACCAAATTGCACGTCACGGAGCGATTGACCTAACGCTAAAAGCAAAAGGTGATTTGCACATCGATGAGCATCATACTATCGAAGATACAGGTATAGCTTTAGGTGAAATTTTCTTAAAAGTTTTAGGCGATAAACGTGGTATTGAGCGTTATTCGTATACTTTGCCAATGGACGATTGTTTGGCGCAAGTAGCTTTGGATTTTGGTGGTCGTAATTGGATTGTGTGGGATGCGGAATTCAAGCGTGAGAAAATAGGAGATATGCCGACGGAAATGTTTTTCCATTTCTTCAAATCATTTTCTGATGCTTCCAAATCGAATTTGAATATCAAAGCCGAAGGCGATAACGAGCACCACAAGATTGAAGCGATTTTCAAAGCTTTTGCGAAGTCAATCAAAAAAGCTGTACGCCGCGACGCAGACAATATGCAGTTGCCAAGTACGAAGGGAGTGTTATAATAGTATTTCAGTATTTAGATATTAGTATTTAGACTTTTTACGCATCTAACTACTAAATACTAATATCTAAGATCTCTATAATATGATTGGAATTGTAAATTACGGAGCGGGGAATATATTTTCATTGACGGCGGCGTTGGATAGAATCCAAGTAGAGCATGGCATGATTAATACTCAAGAGGACTTCGATAAATATAGCCATATTATCATTCCAGGTGTGGGACATGCTGGTGCTGCGATGAAAAAGTTGCAGGATACAGGTTTGGTGGATACTATTTTGGCGTTGCAAAAGCCTGTGCTAGGTATTTGTGTGGGTATGCAGTTGATGACTTCCTTCTCGGAAGAAGGAAATGCCGATATGTTGCACATTTTCCCTGTTAAAACGTTACATTTTGACAAAAGAATAAGCTCTAAAGTTCCGCATATGGGATGGAATAGTGTTCGAGTGGAAAATAATAGTCCGCTTTTCACGGATATTGCAGATAATAGCTACTTTTACTTCGTTCACTCGTATTTTATTGAGCGCGAAGAATCGATTGTTGCGGCGACTTGTTCATATGATTTGGATTTTGCGGCAGCATTTCAAAAAAATAACTTCTATGGCGTACAATTTCACCCGGAGAAATCGGGTAAATTTGGCGAGCAGTTGTTATTAAATTTTTCAAGATTTTAATTAAATAAAAATATTACTATGTATATCATTCCAGCGATTGATGTTTTAGACAAAAAGGTAGTACGTCTTAGAGAAGGTAATTATCAAGATGTGACGACTTACGATATCTCTTTAGAAGACCAAATCAAAAATTACTATGCTAATGGTACCGAAATGGTGCATATCATAGATTTGAACGGTGCTAAAGGTGATTTTTCGAATCAAGAATACCTTTTCGAAATTATCCAAAAAACGGATATGAAAGTACAATACGGTGGTGGTGTACGCAGTATTGAGAAAGTAAAAGAACTGGTAGATGCTGGTGTTTACCGCGTTATCGTCGGTACGCAAGCGATTACAAATCCTTCTTTCTTAGAAGAATTAGCAACATTGAACCAAGGTCCTGTAAAATATGCAGATCACATCGTTATTGCGATTGATGTATTGGATGAGGTTATCAAATATTCAGGTTGGTTAGAAAGTTCACCTATCAAATTAGTAGAGTACATTGATAAATGTCTAGCTCTAGGATTTTTCCGTTTCTTGTGTACTGATATTTCTAAAGACGGAAAATTAGGTGGTGCAGGTGTGGAATTGTACAAAAAATTGTTAGATCACTCGCCAATCATCAAATTAATCGGTTCTGGTGGTATTTCTTCGATGAAAGATATCGAAGATTTGAACGATTTAGGTCGTATTGAATCTGTCGTTGTAGGAAAAGCGATTTATGAAAATAAAATTTCAATTGAAGAGATCAAAGATTGGAATTTGAAATCATTAATTAAATTCTAAGATGCTAGCAAAACGTATCATTCCTTGTTTGGATGTCAAAGATGGACGCACGGTAAAGGGCGTCAATTTTGTGGACTTGCGGGACGCGGGTGATCCTGTGGAATTGGCTTGGCAATATTCGGAACAAGGCGCTGATGAATTGGTGTTTTTGGATATCACGGCTACACACGAAAAGCGTAAAACTACTATTGATTTGGTCAAAGCGGTTGCACGTCAAGTGAATATTCCTTTCACTATTGGTGGTGGAATAAATGAAATGCGCGATGCTGAAATCTTGTTGAATAGTGGTGCAGACAAAATTTCAATTAATTCGGCTGCGGTTCGCAATCCTCAATTGATTGATGATTTAGCGAAAACTTTCGGTACACAGTTCGTGGTTGTTGCGGTAGATACACGTTTAGTAGATGGCAAAAACTATGTGCATCTGCGTGGTGGTCGTGATAAAACGGATATCGAAACAGAAAATTGGATTAAAGAAGCTGAAAGTCGTGGTGCTGGCGAAATCTTGTTGACTTCGATGGATCATGATGGCACGAAGAATGGATTTGATAATGGATTGTTAAGGAAAATCAACGATACAATCAATATTCCATTGATAGCTTCGGGCGGAGCAGGAAATCAACAGCATTTTGTGGATACATTTCAACAGGCAAATGTGGATGCTGCTTTGGCGGCTTCCGTATTTCATTACGGTGAGATTTTGATTCCAGATTTGAAAGAAACATTACGTAAAAACGGTATTATCGTCAGATAATCGAAATAAGCTCTTGGAAAGGGGCGAAATATAAATAAAGCTATGATAGATTTTGAAAAAGGGAATGGATTAGTTCCAGTAATTGTCCAAGATTTTCAAACATTAGAAGTGTTGATGTTAGGCTACATGAATGATGAGGCTTGGCAAAAGACACAACAAGAAAAGAAAGTTACGTTTTTCTCCAGAACCAAGGATAGATTGTGGACAAAAGGCGAGGAGAGTGGTAACTTTTTGCATGTAAAAAGCTATCATATTGATTGTGATAAAGACACGATTTTAATCAAAGCAGAGCCAGTTGGCCCTACTTGTCATACAGGCTCTCGCAGTTGTTTTAATACAGAATTTAATCAAAACTTTTTGTTGGAGTTAGAGCGTATCGTAAACCATCGTTTTGAGCATCCTTCGGAAGAGTCTTACGTGAATCGTTTACGTCAAAGAGGACTGAATAAGATTGCGCAAAAAGTAGGTGAAGAAGGAGTGGAGACAGTTATCGCTGCTTTAGCTGAAACTGAAACGGATTTGATTAACGAGGCTTCGGATTTGTTATTTCACTTGATTGTGTTATTACGTGAAAAGGGGCTTACCTTAGAGACAATTGCTAAAAATTTAGAAAGTAGACATCAGTAAGACATTCTTACGATAATATTCTTACAAAAGTGCCGTATCTTCGTATGGCACTTTTTTTATTGATATGATAGAAGTTACATTAGAAAATACGTTGATTGGACATCAAAATCCTATTTATACCTTAACTGTGGATGATCAAAATGGTTTGTTGTATTCAGCAGGGAATGATAAAGGGATTGTAGAATGGGATTTGAATACATTGAAGTTCAAACGTGTTTTGTGTACAGTCCCATCATCGGTTTATAACTTGTGCTATATTGCGGAGAAAGATTTGTTAGTCGCAACATTGCGAACAGGTGGTATCTTGGTTATTCGGAAATCAGAACCTGAATTGGTTGCGAAATTAGCAGTTGAAAAAGGAGCGGCTTTTGTTGTTAAAGCAATTCTATCTAAGAATGAGTTGCTGGCAATCGATGAATATGGAAAAGCTTATGTTTGGAATTTAGAAAATTTTGAATTGCTTTATTCTTTTCAAATCACCAATACAACGGTTAGAAGTTTAGAAATAGATGAAGATAAACATCTAATGGCTGTTGGTGATAAAAATGGTTTCGTTCATCTATTGGATATTAGAGATTACCATACGTTGCAATCGACTAAGGTTCATACGCAGTCTGTGACCAGTTTGTCATTCGTCGATGGTCATTTGATTTCGGGAGGAAGAGATGCCAAAATGTACAAATTATCAATTACAGATCTTTCTGTGCTTGCAGAAGTCACACCGCATATGTTTACAGTTTATGGCATAGTGTCTTTGGGAAATTCCTATTTCGCGAGTGTAAGTAGAGATAAGACGATAAAGATTTGGGATACTGAACTCAAATTGCAGAAGAATGTTTCGCGTGACAGAGGTATTGATTCGCATCATTTGTCTATAAACTCTGTTGTTTATAGTGCTGCTCAACAATTTTTATGCACCGCTGGTGACGACAAAATGGTGAAAGTCTGGAAAATCAGTTATTAATTTTCTATTCAAGAGACATAAGTATTTTTCTTCGCTTGAATAGCAGATAAAATATCGTCAATATCGCTAAAATCAATAGTGTCAAAAAGCTATAGCGCATAATAATATAATAAACGTCTTCTTTACCTTGACTAACATTGTAATAGTAGGAGCCCAAGATGCCAGCGGTATACCCTACTATGATCGCCGGTAGATTACACACAAATGATTTGTACAACGTAAAACAAAAACTTCCAATAAGAAATAAAATAGCTACATAGAAAAATACAGGATGATCAGCTCTTTCATTGAACATAGAACTTAGTGTAGGGATTCCATTAAAGCCCAATAAATAAACAAACCAACCGCTATAAAGTCCTAAAGACGTACGTGTGAAGACATGTACGAAAGATGGGTTTTTGTGATCACGTATACGGAAAATAATATTTAGTTTATGGAGCGTATAATAGGTTGCGATGGTAAAAATATAAGCGACAATCAAATAATTATTCACCTTGAGCACCATGCTGATTCCAAGTAATAGCTGATTCAATATCATCAAATTACCAGCCTCTTCGATTTTCTGAGCTAATGGTATATCTTCTGCATATTCTCTCTTGAGGACAATGCAGTACAACACAGCTGTAAAGACTAAGGTAACAATAATGATTTTCCAAATGTTAAATGTCGCAACATGTGGTGTCAGAAATGACCAATTATCAAAAAAGGTATCGTATATGGGTAGCCCATATATTTTTTTGTCGTCTACAATAATAATCCAAAACGAATTTATAATTATAAACAACAGATTTAGAAAAGCTAATTGATGTGCACTTTTCATCCTTGGTTAATAAGAGTAATGTAGATATGGATTAGTTTATTAAAGATAATATTTCTTTCAGATATTTCTCATCTACTGCTGTAAAATGATTGATATGTTCACTATCTACATCTAATACACCTACTAATTTATTGTCGACATATAATGGGAGGACAATCTCTGATTTAGAAAGTGAACTACACGCGATATGACCTGGAAATTCTTCCACGTCAGGAACAATAAGTGTTTCTTCTTTTGCCCAAGCGGTGCCACAGACTCCACGATTGTACGCTATTCTTGTACATGCGACAGGTCCTTGAAATGGTCCTAAAACTAATTCATTGTCTTTGATTAAATAAAAGCCTACCCAAAAAAAGTTGAACTGCTCTTTCAATGCGGCACTGATATTTGCTAGGTTGGCTATTAAATCTGTTTCGCCCGTCAAAAGTCCTTTAATCTGTGGAACTAGACTCTTGTATTGCTCTTCTCTTTCTCCTGCAATTATTTTTAAATCTTCTGCCATGTGCTGTTTTTCATAAGTATGTACAAAACTTCGTCAACCGCAATTTTGTTAAGCAAATTTGGGAATTTTTATTGAAATAATAATTTAAATGTGAAGCCAAAATACGTGTAAGAAGAAGCAAAAGTTTGTGATGTATAAGGGCGTGTTGCATTAGAGTTGTAAAACAATCGGATGTTGTAGAATCTATTGATTGTGAAATCCACGGAAGGATTTAGTGTTATATTTTTGTTACCTCCGGTTATTTCTTCATAATTTACACCTGTTCGGTACATTTGTATTTTTCTGTCATTCCATGCTAAATCCATCCGCACGTTAAGATCACTCTTCCAATTCCGCGAAGCGAATAGTCCAAAAGGCAAACGTGCATTAAGTTTTCTGTAGCCAAATCCCGCAATGTAAGACTGTTCATGCATGGTCGATAGATGGCTATTTTCTAAACTCAATGCTAAATCGCGTGATTTTCTATATTCCGTCGTCACGCTCATATTATTGTCAAATCTCAAATCTAGCCCTATTAATGGTAGGAAACGATCAGTTAAGGTCAATTGACTGTATTGGTATTGCGGAATGAAGTTATTGTTTTGGTCGCGCACATACAGGAAATTTTCTTCCAATGCATACTGCAGATTAGAAAAATAATTGGAAATGCTGTACGTAGATTGGTAATTATGATTGATATTAATCGAACGGATAAAATCTTCAATACCTAAAAGCTGTGCCAGTGCTGAATAATTGAGTCGCCAATTCGGCAATGGGAAAGTCGGTTTATTCGTTTTGTTAAGCTTAAAATCTTTATTAAGAAAAGTTTTTAGGAAAGCATTAACTATCACATCCTGTTGGTTTTCATTGTAGCCATCGGCAAAAAAAATAGCATCTCTTCCCGATGAATTGGGGTTAAGATTACCCAGCAATTCAGAAACCAATTGCTTATTTTTCTCAAATTCTTGTAACAAGGAAAGTGAATTTTTGAAGGAGGTTTTGATGCCAATTTGTGAAACAGCATAACTTCCGGTTTCGTGAAAAGTTTGATTTCCCAAAGCTTGCAATGGTAATAGACTATTTCTATTATCAATTTTAGTTGATGTAAAATCGAGTCGCAAACCTTTTATCGGCTCTGTGTGTGCTATTGCAGATAGATTTTCAGAATACGACCTAGTATATGCATTGTTCTGAAGACTATCCGTAGACAACCATTGGTTACTTTGCGCACGATTCAACATATCCACTTGTGCGCCCAAAATAAAATCCCATCCCGGTGCATTTTGTTTGAAACTATGCCCCAGAATATTCGAATTTGGCATATAGCCTGGCAAATACGTTCCTTCCACGCGTGTATATGCGGCATTCACACTTCTAATTCCCGTCAACATTCGTACGAAAAATGATATCAAATTTTGATTCGTTGGTCCAGTATTATTGCGATAGAAACTGAATTTATTGTAAAGACTGCTAAAATTTAGAGATGGGTTTATTTGTATAGTTCGGTTATTTTGAATGCTATTTCCCAAATTAATACTTTCATTCTTAAGAAGATTTAAAGGTTCGCTTTGCCAATTAAATTGGCTTCCATAGCGTGTAGTAACATTAAGCCATTCCAAATATGGGATTTTGTTTAATGGTAAGCTGTACGTGAAATTGAGCATATGGTTGTAGTCCATATTTCTTCCCATTCGCCAAAAATTATTCCATAAGGTATCTTTGCGTGCGCCATCAATTCGACCGTTAGGCTCGTCAATGATGGCATAATTGGTTGCGTTGAAATCCACACGCAACGACTTCGTCAAATCCCAACTGATGCCGTAAATGCGATTTGTATTGAAGTTTTTATTGTAATAGGTGGGCAAGACATTGTTTGAAGCATTATCCCGAAATGTATTTTCTTGATATATTCGATTGACTTCCATGCGGAAACTGAGTAAGGAAGGTATCAAATTATAATTAAGGGATTTAAACAGATTACTCTTTTTGAAAGGTTCTCGGAAAGTGACGGATGGATTATTGAAAGTATAATCTAGCGAACCTCTATAATTTTTCTGCATTGAATTACTCGTATATAAGTCGCGGTGTTCGTATTCATTGTAAATATAGGAAAGAGCAAAATTCTCTATATTCCAAGGCTTCAATTGCTTTTCCGTAGATCGGAATATTTTACGCGCATTAACAATACTAAAGTTTTTACGGAAGGTATAATCTTGAATAATTTGCATCAACGAATCTTTTCCATATTCAGAAAGATCTTTTAAGGTTTCCTTAAGTAAAATGTCGCCTTGGAAGGGATTATATTCTGGCGTGCCGATTTGTTTGGAAAAATTGAAATAGAGCGGAATAGTAATAGCGTGTTTGGGATCGATAAATTTGCCCAATTCGGCATTAGCCATAAAATCTAAAGAAAGTCGTTCAGTTCTATTTTGTTCTGAAATACGTTGCGAAATATCGCCAAATCCAGCTGACATTTTGGTTCCCGAAAGGGATATATTGGCTAAATCCGCCAGTTTCACGTGTAACTGACCCGTTGCTGCCCATCTGCTTTTATTTTCAAAATGTGTAACCCGTAGCTCATTAAACCAAAATTCACCACCAATCTCATTACCGTTGTCAACGCTATTACCCGAATCTCTATTTTGCAAAGGATTTTTAATGCCTAACATATAAAATCGAATTTTGGACAAATCTGGTGCGCCTTTGATTGTGATAATATTTTTTCCATCGCTGTATTCAAAAGGTTCGTCAAGTGGCCAAGGAGCAGCATTTTTGAACGCTTTATCTCGAGCCATTTTCGCGTCACGAAGGGCATTCAAATTGACTACTATATTATTTTCGGCAGGCCAAATGATTTGAGGAGAGCTACTACCTGCTGGTGTTACTTTTAATGCAGATTCATATTGGTAATAGTGCTGCTGATCATCTGTGCCTAATCGAATGAAAGCGTGTGCGTGATCATCGCGCAAGGTTTCGCCTTCTGCATGAACAAAAAACTCAATGTTGCCATAAGGTCTGAGGTCATATGAAGCATTTTTGAAAGCTGCACGACCATAGCCATCTTTCAAGTTTTTTATTTTCAAACTTAGGGATTGTTCATTGAGTTGCACGTCGAGATTATTATTTGAATAATCGACTTGACGATTGATGTTTGGCGGTACGACATAAGGAATTGGCGTTCGTTTTCCGTTTTCTTCAATATTTACGTTTGCGATTTCTATATTGGATTGATCGGCTGGGGGATTCAACCCTATATTTGGATCTGCAATGGTCCATTGGGAGGAGTTTTCGG
The DNA here is from genome assembly GCF_009829085.1 of Sphingobacterium bovisgrunnientis. Taxonomy (GTDB): domain Bacteria; phylum Bacteroidota; class Bacteroidia; order Sphingobacteriales; family Sphingobacteriaceae; genus Sphingobacterium; species Sphingobacterium bovisgrunnientis. The sequence goes on along the minus strand of NZ_WUQY01000021.1, from coordinate 37,756 downwards.
GATTATACTGTCGCCAATTGCTTTTTACAAATTGCATTTGCGCAAAACGCAGTACAGTAGTATCCGAAAAATTAGTAAGAAAAAGTCGTATAAATCGTATCGATTTAAAGTCGTTGATATTACCATATTTGCTTTCAAAATCCCGAACAGGAATACGTAATTTATACCATTTTACATCTTTTTTTCTGTTCAATACAACTGCTTGGGTGGTGTGTTCGTCCACAATATAATTCGAGCCAATCAACATATCTTGTGGTCTAAGCGAGATCCGATATTGGTAATAATTGTGCGATTCATTCATACTGTTATCTCGGCTGATGTCTTCGGCATCCGGCAGTAAGGAGCGAGCTCCATTTTCGACACCATACTCTGCTAGTGATTGGTTTTGTGTTTTCGAGTTTCCTTCCGTACCGTTTGTGTATTGATACCGCTTCAGTATTCCTTGATCCTTACCAAAATTCGCACTGCGGTAATAGTTGTAATCGTCTCCTGCGGGATCTGCTGCTATATTTGCGTAAGCGTCTGGTGACAAAATGTTACGCATTTGATTCAGATATATGCTGTAAAACTCGGCTTCTTCATCATTCGAAAGACCATCCAAGCCTAAATCTTGATTTTTGCGACTTTCGTCTGAATTTTCAAAAACTGTGTTGATTGGTTGCAAACGGCTCGCATAACCCCAAGAGGTCTTGTCCATACCTGATTTATCACCATTTGCCGGTATCGCATTTTCCATTGATTTCCGTCCGTCCTTGAGAATATCTTCCGAAATATTCCCCAAATTGATGTAGATATCGCCTTCTGCGAGATTGGGATTTGTCAGCGTCGGATCCATCATCCACATTTCGAGGTATTCGATATTGTTGGTTTCAAAATCTGTTTGCTCCAATTTCTTAAACATCCCGCCCCAGCGTTGTTTGGGTTGCAATAACTTCCCTTCCGAGTCAATTGAGCTTGTGCTAAAGTTATAGGGTCCACGTAGCATTGGATAGAAAGCTAAATCTAAGGTCGGCAAGAAGGCGTCTGTTCCCGTTTTGATTTCTTTGAAAGGAAAAACTTCTTGTTCAGTCACGCGTCTCGTACGGTGATCTGTCAAAAACTTCGCATCGATATTGGGATTCAAGCTCGAAGATTGGTAAAATATAGGGTCAATATTATAAAAAGCAAACTGCGCTCTGTTATATCCGTAAGCCAGGTCATTACTTAATGTGTGTTCAGGAAATAGTTGTGGTGTACTTGAAATTTGCCATCCCTGTTGGTTTTTGATATTGATAAAACTAAAATTATGTTCGAAATCATCTAAATAAGCTACACCACGGCTGTCATTTTCGGTATTCAATGCTTTCGCGTAGCCAGGTTTTGAATGTGCTATTTCGCCATAAAAATTAATTGTAGATTCTTCATTTGTCTTGATAAATGGCAGTTTGTCAACCATACGCGTTAGCCAAGTGAACTTGGTTGTATAGTTGATGTCTGCGCCAATCATTGTGTTGGAAATGGATTCTGAACCGACAAAATCTTTTTCTGAGAAAGGACGTTCATTCAATTTCATAAATGTCGCTCCCAACAATAGTTTTTCATTCGCAGCATAATCTATTCGACCTCCAATAAAGGTTTTCTGCTGCGCGCCAAAAATTGAATTGTCTTCAATTGATACTTTTAAGGTGTTATTTGAAAGTGACAATGCAGGATTTAAAATTCGCAAAGTCCCAGATTCGTAATCAATGGAATAATCTACATTTTCTTGGAGCATGATCCCCCCCGAATAGACTTTTACGGTATTGGGGTTTAGGTCAAATATTCCCAATTGGTATTCAGACGCACTATTTGATTGGACTGAGCCACGAAGTCGATACCTATCTTTGTTGCTGTACTTCTGTTTTGCTTCGACTTGCTGTAAATGATAGAGCTCTGGAAAGCTGTATTTTTCTTTTAGATCTGATTCTGTGGTTGAAAATTTCCCTTCTAGGTCTTTTCCGAAAGGTTCGACAACTGGAAATATCAATTTACCGCGCACATTGTCAATGGTAATTCCGTCAATAAAATCCAAGAGTCCATCTGCACTTGCCGCGTTATTTTGTGCAAGTCGATCCAGACCTGTTAATTGTAACCAGGATTGATTGGCTGTTTGTTGTCCTTCAAAAAGTATAGGGTTTTCGGTCGCATTTCGTGTATCTGTTCTTACTATCTGAAGTTGTATATCCTGCTCACTGAAATTGTTTCCCCCGAGAGTATAGATATTTTTCATCATCAGATCCCAATTAGGAAGACTCGTGTTTACGATTTCATTTTTCAGCAATTTGGTATAGAGCATTTTTGGCGATGTCGCATCAAAAGGCACGTCGGTTGATAATTCGCCCACTTGATATTCTACTCCATTAGCGATGTACCTATAAGAAACGGCTAGCACTTGATCTTCGTGTAAGGGAAAACTTAAGGATATATACCCCAACCGCCGATGTACTGTGAAATCCTGTCCTTCAAGCAGTTTTCGGGCTGCGCTCAATTTAGCATAATTATCAGTGTCTCCAGCATTAGCAAAAAAGGACTGAACAAAATTACTATTCGGGTTACGACCATTTTCACCGAGAAATTCTAAAAGATTATTGGAGCTACTGATATTATTCCCATTTGTTAGTTTCGTGTGCGGATAGAGAGCTGTTTTATTTCCTGTTATGTTGGGATTATACGTGTTTTTCTCCGCCAAATCTAATAAAGCTAGAATATCTCGCGCACCTTCTGTTTTATTTGTGCGATTACTTAACCAAACTTCGATGGCGGTTATTTGAATCGGTGAATTAATTAATGGTACGGTTTGTAAGCTTTTGTTGTAGTTTTCGCGAAAATATTGCGCTACGAAATAATGCTGATTGGCTTCGTAATTACTGAGTGGAATGTTGAGTTCGCGTTTTGCCTTTGCATTCGAAATGATAATCTCTTGGTGATCAGATCGCTTTTGAGAAAGTACCCCAGTAAAGTTTACTTTGCCGATTTGCAATTGTGTTTTGATACCAAAGAGTGCTTCTGTACTTCCCATCAATTGCGACCGTGTGACAAAATTGACATTACCAATTTCTAATCGCTGTAAAATGTCATCTTGCTTACCCACATAATCGAACTTGATTTGATTTTCAAAATCAAACTCTGCATCCGAGCTAAAATTTGCCAATACACTTCCACGTTCACCAATTTTTCCAACGAGATTTAAGTTGAAATTTTGATCAAAATCTAATCCCCAAAGTTTGCGGTGACGTTCATTTAGCAATGGATTTTCGTTGGTATTTCGCTGTGCCATGATGGATACATCGACGCTACCTTTTGGAGTTATTTCAATTTTATTACCCCCGAAAATTCGTTCAAAAACAGGACTATTGATAATAATAGGTTGAATAAAATTGCTATCCTTCCTTGTCTGCGTGTGTATAGTTGGATTATTCCAATTTCGTTTTACCGCTAACCGATTAGTTTGCGTGACATATTGTGTACGATTCAGGTCGTGTTGAATGTTGCTTCCGTTGTTTAATATATTTTGAATGGTAAATAATTGGGTGGACGGATCATAACCAGATTCAAATTTAAAATTGGATGGGTCTTGTCGTTGTTTCTGGAAATAGCTCTTAAGGGTTTTAGCTTTATGTAAATCATACCAAGATATTCTTAAGGAATCTCCTAAAGACCATAGTGACTGTGCCTCACTAGGAATAGAGAGCATAAGAAACACCAAAATCAGGTTAAAGAATCTAAGATTCATCTAGGTTAGTGCTGGTTAGAGCTATACGTTGTGTATTATTTACTTATAAGTATACGATTTCTTTTAAGAATAACAAAGCTTTACAAAATCCTCCCAAAGTATTTTGCAAAATAAGGTTTTGTCTTCTTCCTAAAAAGAATAATGGGATAACACTAGTTTGTGATTTATCCTGCTTGTACTTGAAATGATTTTGTTGAAGTATGGTTATAAATACTACCTTTTGATTTTAGATGAGAGTAGGAGCGTCTAGTAATTGGAATATTTCAACAGTTAACAAAAGGTACCTAAAATAAAATGCGGATATTGAAACATCCGCATTTTATTTCTAAAGCTTTTTTAAGGCTAATTTAATAATTTGTTCGACGGTAAGTGCTTCATTGGTTTGGACAATAGAAGCCAACACTTTTTCGACTTGACTTTTGCCAAATCCCAACATTACCAATGCTGATAATGCTTCATCAGGAACAGATTGTTTAGCTATTGGCAACGGTAATAACGCATCGTCACCTTGCTTTTTCAATTTGTCTTGCAATTCCAAGATAACACGCTGTGCAGTCTTTGGGCCTATTCCTTTTATCTTTTGAATCAAAGCAACTTGACCATTGACAATCGCAGACTGAATTTCTTCGGGTGTACTCGAAGAAAGCATCATTCGCCCAGTATTTGGTCCGATTCCGGAAACGGAAATCAAATGATTGAACAAATGACGTTCGCCTTCTGTCGCAAAACCATACAAGGTGTGTGCATCTTCTCTAACTTGAAAAGATATAAACAGCTTGCAGTTTTCGTGGTCTTTGATTAGTGTATACGTTGTCAAAGAAATATGGATGTAGTATCCAATCCCACCTACTTCAAGAATGACATGCGTAGGTGCTTTGAATACCAATTTACCGTTGAAATAATCGTACATTTTTTATTGTTTATCGTGTGACTGTGCGTCTACCACGGCTATTGTTACCATATTCACAATCTCGCGCACCGAACTATCCAATTGCAATACGTGAACTGGCTTGTTCATTCCCAATAATATTGGACCTACAGCCTCTGCATTGCCAACTTCCTGCAACATTTTGTAAGCAATATTTCCTGATTCCAAGTTAGGGAAAATAAGCGTATTGGCAGCTTCACCATTCAATGTACTGAAAGGGAAGTTTGATTTTAATAAATCACTATTTAATGCAAAGTTTGCTTGTAATTCACCATCAACAACTAAATTAGGATGATTTTGGTGTAATAATTTCACTGCTTCACGTACTTTGATCGAAGTTGGGCCATCGTTTGAACCGAAATTTGAGTAAGACAATAAAGCTACGCGCGGCTTCACATTGAATCGACGAACAGTTTTTTCGATTAATACTGTAATGTCAGCTAATTCTTCTGCTGTAGGGTTTTCATTGACCGTAGTGTCACCGAAAAATAAAGGTCCTTTTTCGGTCAACATCATGTACATACCGGCAATACGGCTTCCTGGTTTAGCACCGATCACTTGTAAAGCTGGTTTGATCGTAGAAGCATAATTACGAGTCAAACCCGAAATCAATGTGTCGGCATCACCAAATTCAACCATACTTGCTGCATAGTAGTTGCGGTTTGTGATTAATTGTGTTGCGTCAAATTTGGACAAACCACGGCGTTGTCGTTTTTTGAACAAGTTGTCCACATATTCTCCGAAGCGAGGTGTTTTTACCTCTTCTCTTGGATCGATAATATTTACATTATCTAAATCAAAAGCATATTCCTCGATTAAGCTTTTGATTTTTTCTTTATTACCCAATAAAATTGGAAGTGCAATACCTTCTTCTTTCACTATTTGGGCTGCACGAAGTGTTTTATAGTTGTCCGCTTCCGCAAAAACAACACGTTTAGGATTATTTTTTGCTACAGCAGAAAGATTACGCATAATGCCGTCATCTTTACCTAGACGTTTACGCAATTCTTCTTTGTACAAATCCCAATTTTCAATTTTCTTGCGTGCGATTCCAGATTCGATAGCTGCTTTTGCGACAGCAATAGATACTTCTGTAATCAAACGTGGATCTGTTGGTTTTGGAATCACATAATCAATTCCAAAGCGCAAGTTACTTGTATTATAAGCTTGGTTTACTTCTTCTGGAACAGGTTCTTTTGCTAATTCCGCAATTGCTCTAACGGCAGCAATTTTCATTTCTTCGTTAATGGCTGTTGCACGTACATCTAAAGCGCCGCGGAAAATGTATGGGAACCCCAAAACATTATTTACCTGATTTGGATAATCCGAACGACCTGTACCCATAATGATATCTTCGCGTGTAGCCACAGCTAGATCGTATGCAATTTCTGGATTAGGGTTTGCCATTGCCAACACAATAGGTTTTGGCGCCATTGTTTTCAACATTTCTGCTGTCAATACATCTGCTGCAGAAAGTCCGATAAAGACATCGGCATCTTTTACGGCATCAGCTAATGTTGTAATATCTCTATCAGTTGCCCATTCAGCTTTTGTCGCATCCAACGTTTCTCTGTCTCTGCGAATAACCCCTTTGCTATCCAACATGACAATATTTTCTTTGCGCGCACCTACAGCAACATACATCGCTGTACAAGAAATTGCGGCAGCGCCAGCACCGTTCACTACGATTTTTACATCTGCAATATTCTTTTCTTGCAATTCACACGCATTGATCAATGCAGCACCCGAAATGATGGCTGTACCATGTTGGTCATCGTGCATTACCGGAATGTTCATCTCGGCTTTCAGACGTCTTTCGATTTCAAAACATTCAGGAGCTTTGATATCCTCCAAGTTGATACCACCGAAAGTAGGTTCTAATGCTTTCACGATGTTGACAAATTCGTCAACATTTTTGGTATCTAATTCGATGTCAAATACATCTATGTCAGCAAAAATCTTAAATAAAAGACCTTTACCTTCCATTACGGGTTTGCCGGCTTGTGCGCCGATATCGCCTAGGCCTAATACAGCTGTACCATTACTGATTACAGCGACAAGGTTTCCTTTGGCAGTATATTTATATGCATCTTCTGGGTTTTCAGCGATGGCTAAACAAGGCTCAGCTACACCAGGAGAATACGCTAATGATAAATCTCTTTGAGAATTGTACGGTTTTGTTGGAACGACTGCAATTTTTCCAGGACGACCCATTGCATGGTAGTTGAGGGCATCCTTTTTTCTGTTAATATTGCTCATAATTGTTTTTTAGTAATCTACTTAATCTACAAAAGTATTATTCTTTTATAAGAAGGACGAAAATTATTGACTATTATTTTAATGTATTTAGTAGTGTAAACATCCGTTGACGCATTTGTGCTCCGCCTTCGGCATAATTATACACTAGAAGGGAAAAAGTGTATTTCTTGCCATCTTTTGCGGTATGGTAACCAGTATAGCCTAATGTTCCATTGATTGTTCCACTTTTCATGGTCATTTGATTATAAGTTGGTAAACTTTTATTGAATTCTGCAAACCACGGTCTTTTTACTGCGTATTGCATGATTTGGTTCATTGCTTTGGTTGTTACGTTATTTTGCGGTGATAACCCTGATCCATCCACTATATCCAATTCACTTGCTTTGATATTTAGTTTTTGTTCCCAATATTTTTTCAAGTATTGTGCGCCATCATAAGTTGAAGTTTTTCCTCCCGTAATGTATGCGATGCTTCGCAATATTGCTTCACCATATAGATTAATGCTGCGTTGATTAAACCAATGAACAATCTCGTGCAAAGGAGGTGAAGTATGTGTATTTAATTCTTTCGTTGATTTAGGAACTGTTAATCCCTCTTCGAATAAGCGTTGTCCCGTCGTAATTCCATTAGTTACAACAATACTATCTGAAGCTAAAGTTTTACTTAGATTAAAGGCTAAATCGTAAGCTGGGTCTGGCAAAGAAATTTCTATAGTCTTTTTGAGATCTTGTCCATATGTTCCCTTTATCACAATTTTTTCACTGTATGGTGCGGAATAGGCATAGACATTATCACCAGAACCGTTGCGACCTACAGTGACATGGTTTACCAATTTCAAGTAACTCAAATCCGAAGTGGTGTTTGCAATAGGTGCGGGTTCTTGTAGGTTGCCAGCTTGGAAATTAATCCCCGCGCTGTTCTCTCTCCAATTTAACGAAGAAATGCCTGCACCATAATAATTTCCCATATCTGTCCAAGGCCAGCCGCCAGGTACATCGATACCCTTATACATACTATCATCGGCGATGATTCTTCCATTAATAGCCGTTATTCCTGATTCTAGAATAGCTTTTTTCCATTTTTCTAAGATGACATCTTCCTTCGTATGCGCATAACGATGACTTCCCAAAGTCGGATCGCCTGCGCCATGAATCACAATATCTCCGTGTAAAATACCAAGCGAATCAATTTCGCCAGCGTAATACAATTTAGTTTTGTACGTAAAATCTTTCCCTAATAAATCCAACGCAGTGATGGAAGTGATTACTTTAAGCGTAGAAGCTGTTGGTAAGCCTACTTCAGCATTTTTTTCGAATACCGTTTCTCCAGTTTCGGTATTCATTACATGAAGTGATGCAATACCATTCGTCAAAGACGAATGACCTGAAAATGTAGTAAAGTTTTGCGTTAGTTTTTGTTTGATATTTTGTGCTTGGCTGATCTGTGTTACACCTAAGCTAAACAACCCCGTAAGCAGTAATGCATGTATTTTCATATTTCTTGGCATATAAGCAAATATACGCTTTTCAAAAGTAGGTGTAATGTGCATATTTTGTAAAAAAGCTATCTACTTTGGGCTTTGAATTTCAATATTGGGCTTATAAATGTTTAACTTGCATTACTTTTACATATAAAAACTATGTCACATAAAGATAGATTAGCAAAGATTAGAGCGGCGATGGGCAGTCAAGGAATTGACGCTTATATTATTCCTTCTTCTGATCCTCATATTAGCGAATATCTGCCAGAAAGATACAAATGCATTGCGTGGGTTTCTGGATTTACGGGGTCGGCTGGCACATTGGTTATTACACAAGATTTTGCAGGATTATGGACGGATGCACGTTATTTTGTCCAAGCAAATGAGCAATTGGAAGGTTCAGGATTTGAACTGGTAAAACTTAAGACGCAAGGTGCTGCGGAATATGCGGATTGGCTAGGAGAGAAATTAACCGAAGGTGCACAAGTTGCTTTTGATGGCAATTTAGCTTCATTGTTAGTAGCACAAACGGTTAAAAACACGTTGAAACCATTGCAAATTAATGTGAATGGTCATGTGGATTTATTAACGGCTATTTGGGAAAATAGACCTGCACTTCCACAAGTAAAAGCCTATTTATTAAATGAAGTAACAACGGGACAATCGACGGAATCTAAATTAGTAGCAGTACGTCAAATTTTAGCGAAAAGTCGTACAGAAAGTCATTTCATTTCTTCGTTAGATGATGTCGCTTGGTTATTAAATATTCGTGGGCAAGACGTGCCTTGCAATCCAGTGGTGCTGTCTTTTGTATATGTTTCTCAAGAAAAAGCTATATTATTTATTGCAGATGGAAAGCTGGCTGCTGAAGATATCGTGACTTTAAATAATCAAGGTGTTGAAATTGCAGATTATAATGCGGCTTTTGAATTTGTTAAGAATATTAATGTAAATTCTATCTTAATAGATCCAAAACGTACGTGTTTTGCGATTTACGATAGTATACCTTCTGCTGTCAACATTGTTGAAAAAATCAATCCTTCCACTTCATTAAAAGCTATAAAAAACGAAGTTGAAGTCGATCATATTCGTCAGACCATGGTGAATGATGGAGTCGCTATGACGAAATTTTTCAAATGGCTGGAAGAGGCTATCGGTCAGGAAGAGTTGTCTGAAATTTCTATTGCGGAGAAATTACGTGGTTTTAGAGCAGAGCAAGAAGGTTTTGTGGATGTAAGTTTTAATACGATTGCAGGATATTTGGATCATGGGGCTTTGCCACATTATTCCGCTAATGAGACTAGTAACTACACACTTAAAGCTGAGGGTCTATTGTTGGTGGATTCGGGTGGGCAATACAAAACCGGCACTACGGATATTACGCGTGTGGTTTCATTGGGAAATATCACGCAAGAGGAGAAGGATGATTACACGATTGTGTTGAAAGGTACAATTGAAGGTAGTCAAGCTATTTTTCCTGTAGGTTCAAAAGGTTATCAAATCGATGCGATTACCAGAAGACCTATGTGGGCAACGTTGCGCAATTACGGTCACGGTACAGGACATGGGATTGGTTTTTTCTTGAATGTGCACGAAGGGCCACATGTATTTAATCCTACTCCAACAGATATCGCTATTGAAGAAGGTATGATTACATCAATCGAACCTGGTCTTTACCGCGAAGGTAAACATGGAATTCGTATTGAAAACCTTGTTTTGGCAAAAAAATACGATAATAGTATTTTTGGTGATTTCATGAATTTTGAAACGCTAACAATCTGTTATATTGATACGGATTTAGTCAATAAAGATTTATTAGTACAAGAACATATCGATTGGTTAAATCAATATAACCAATTTGTGTTTGACAAATTAGCACCCCACTTGACAACCGCTGAAGCAAGTTGGTTAGCAAACAAGACGAAAGCAATTTAATTTAAGAAAATGCTGCTCTGAGGAGTGGCATTTTTCATTTATTAGAGTTTAAAGTGATATATTTAAGGTTTCAATTTTAGATCTATCTAGCTACGAGAAATTATGAAATCAAGAAGACTTTTTATAAAAAAATTAGGGCTTTCGGGAATTGGATTGGGCTTATCAACTTCAATTTTGAATGCCGAATCTTTAGTTTCAAAAGCTAAATCGAATAAGCCAATTGTGTTGTCTACATGGGATTTTGGAATTCAAGCGAATGAAGAGGCTTGGAAAATTTTAGCCAAAGGCGGACGTGCATTGGATGCGGTTGAGCAAGGCGTTAGACTGACAGAAGCAGATCCCAAAGAGCGTAGTGTTGGCTATGGAGGTCGGCCAGATCGGGATGGTATTGTAACATTGGATGCCTGTATCATGGATGATCAAGCAAATATTGGTTCTGTGGCAGCTTTGAAAAATATAAAACATCCTATTTCCGTAGCACGTGCCGTTATGGAAAAAACGCCACATGTCATGCTGGTAGGTGAGGGGGCGTTGCAGTTTGCCAAAGCACAGGGATACATAGAAGAGAATCTATTGACCGAAGAGTCCGAAAAAGAATGGCGAGAATGGCTGAAAACAGCAAAATATGAACCTGTTGTTAATATTGAAAATCACGATACGATAGGAATGATTGCGTTGGATGTAGATGGAAATCTTTCTGGAGCGTGTACAACAAGTGGTATGGCCTACAAAATGCATGGTCGCGTAGGTGATTCACCGATTATAGGTGCTGGTCTGTATGTAGACAACGAAATTGGCGCAGCGACAGCAACGGGGCACGGGGAAGAAGTGATCCGTACTGTGGGCAGTCATTTGGTCGTGGAATTGATGCGTCAAGGAAATTCTCCGCAGCAAGCATGTGAAGAGGCTGTGAAAAGAATAATTAAGTTCACACAAAATAGAGGCAAGTCACTAGATAATATTCAAGTTGGTTTTATTGCGCTCAATAAGCAAGGTGAATATGGTGCATATTGTATTCACGGGGGCTTCAATTTCGCGAAGTATGATGCAAAGGGCAATGAATTGATTAAAGGTAAATCATTTTTAAAATAGAATGGCTAAACTAGAAATAGCAAGTTTCAATATACAATCAGCGCTAATAGCGCAAGAATATGGTGCGGATCGCGTGGAATTGTGTGCGGGAATGGAAGTTGGGGGCACAACACCAAGTGACGATGATATTATTCAATCTAGGAAGAATTTACATATCAAGCTTAATGTTATGATTCGTCCGCGAGGTGGAAATTTTGTGTATTCTGATCACGAATTTCAACAAATGAAAGCAGATATTCTGCGAATTAAAGCATTTGGAGTAAATGGTTTTGTGTTTGGTGTATTGCATGAGGACAATAGCGTTAATATTACGCAGAATAAAGAATTAGTAGAATTAGCTTCGCCAATTCCATGTACATTTCATCGCGCTTTTGATGAAGTTGCGAATTGTGAAACTGCTTTGGAGGATGTTATTTCATGTGGATTTCAAACAATATTGACTTCAGGTTGTGAACCAAATGTAGACTTGGGAATAGTCAATCTAAGAGAATTGGTTCAATTAGCAAAAGACAGAATTGTGATAATGCCTGGTGGCGGTTTACGTTCGACAAATATTCAAAATTTGCACAGCAAAACAGGAGCACACTTTTATCATTCTTCTGCCATCACAGATGGTGGAGATACAGCAGTAGGTGCTGAAGTATCTGCTTTAAAATCTGTTCTTGAGGAGATATCGAAATAGAATGTTTTAAGGAAGAGCTAATATTTCTATTAGTTTTTCCTTCTTAACAGGCTTTTGAATATACTCAGTAATAAAAGTGTATTGTTGGGTGTTATTTGTGTCTGACTCTAAGTGTGAGGAACTAACGATGAATATTTTAGAATTTTGGAGAAAAGAATATTCATCTTCTTGCAACTTATCCATCATTTCCCAGCCTGTCATATAGGGCATGTTAATATCGACAAAAAGGTAATCGGGGATTTTTGAATTATTAACCAGACTTGATTTTAATCCTTCTAACGCATCTAGTGCATTTTCATAGTTCGTAAATTCGATGTTTTCAAAAGAGGATATCATTGTTCCGAAAATCATTCGAAATATTGCATTGTCGTCAATAAGAGCTACCTTCCGCGTTGGTGTTCGCATATATTATGTGTTTGGAAGTTTTACAAAAAAAGTTGTTCCTTCATTTGGCGTGCTTATAACATCAATTTTTCCGCCGAGAGATTCCACTTGATATTTTGTTATATTTAAACCAATACCTTTAGTATCAAATCCCCGATGAAATATCTTTTTAAACATAAACAGCTGGGACTTGACTTTGTTCAGATCCATTCCTAATCCATTGTATTGAATTGAAAAAACGACTTCATTATCTTCATAATAAGTTCTCAATTGAATAAGAGGCGATCTTGTCTCTGCTGAAAACTGCAAAGCATTGTCGAGTAATTGATCTATAATAGAGTACAACGCTACCCTTTGAGTTTTGATCTCTTGAACTTGAAAGTCAGTAATTATCTCGGCATTCTTCTTAGAAATTACCGGTTGCTTGATTTCAATAATTTTGTCTAAAATCTCATTGAATCTGCACAACTCTATTTCGTGATTATTTAAGTTATTATTTATGTTTGAAGCAATGGCATTTAGATCCGCAACTGTTTCATCTAATTCGTCGCAACATGAGCTTAATAAATTCAACAAAATGTCTTTTTCTTGTGTTTCTTTAAGATTATCAATTAACATTTTGATATTATCAATTGGACTTAATAGATTGTGTGCAATAATATGATTAGCTTCCTCATTTTGTAAAATCTTAGACTCTAATTGTGCTTTTATAGTTTCTAATTTCTTTTTTTCAAGGATGAGTTCTTCATTATTTCTAATGAATTCTGTCATATCGACAAGTTGAACAATAAAATATTGAGGGTTTTTCCAATTGTCTCTTACTAAGGATATTGTGATAGAACACCAAACATAATAATTTCCTTTATGTAGATATCTCTTCAGAAATGTTTGGTAATTTTTTTTTCCTTGTACTAAATCACTGCGCACCGATAAATCAAATGCTTTGTCATCCGGATGTGTAATATCTATAGATCGAATATGTTGTAGCTCTTTTCGACTATATCCCAGTATCTCCGAAACCGTATTATTTCCTTCGATTAAATATCCTTCGAGTGAAGTCAGTGTTGTGCCGATACCTGAAAAATGGAAGGCTTGATAAAATTTTTTCTCCCAAAAAATTAATTTGTCTTGATAATCTTTTTCTTTTGTAATATCAGTTATGACCACAGCTACGATTTCATCCTGGTCCGGAATATTTTTGATGGTTAAGGAGTACCATTCCTGTTTATTATTTGCGTTTGGTAGGTTATACTGGAATACATTGTGCTGTTTTTCTTTTATACTGTTTCGTATTAGATGCAGTATTTTTGATGAAATTTCTTGTGGTAGAACATCAGTAAGAGGTCTACCAATAAATGTACTTGGCGGATGGATTAGAAGCTCGGGTTTATTCGTCCAATAATTTAAAAAAATTCCGTCTTTATTAACTTCAAAAATAATATCATTGATAGAAGATACAAGAAGTCGTTGGTTATATTCTTGTTTTTTAAATTCAAGAATTTTTTCAATCAAGTCCGTATTGTCAAGAATAGAAACAATATAGTTTTCTTTATTTTCCGATTGTTCAAATGTTGCGGAGATATACCTGGACTTCTTTTTTGAATTGATCTTGATAATATAACTAACATTTTTCTTAACAATTTTATCTAATGAGATAGGATTATAGTTTTTCTTATCTAAGAACGAGTAATCATTAAATAAATTTGCGTTTTTTGAATCAAATAACGTTAATAAACTTCTAGCTTGTGGAGTTGTTTTAAGAATTTCCCCTTTACAAGTAATGTGTAGAATACCTTCGGTGTAATACCTATTCAAAGAAGCGCTATTATACATATATTTTGTTTATTAACGCCTATAAATGAAGGCAATGCTAATTATAAAAGTGATGTAATTTATAACAACAAAATAACATATTAATATCCTGCTAGTACATGTTTTATATCGACTTTGTAACCAATAACGTAGTTAATAGTCTACAAAAAAGTGTTTTCTATATTAATTGTAAAAGGTAATAATACTTAAATCATGTTTAATGTAAATTTATTTTAGGAATTTGTTGTATTACAGTGCTTGCAGCAGCAAGTGTAAGTACATTTTTCAAAGTTGACAATTCGATTTTAGTCTGATCTGATAGTTTCGGAATGCAATAGAGGTGTATGGATGATTGTACCTCTGAAAGTATAATATCACCAAATACAGTTCCTTTCCCAGCTAAAATTATTTTTTCTGGATTAAGAATATGAATTAGTGTCGCAATACCTTTTCCCAGCATATGACCGATTCGCTTCATCGCTTCAATTGTTAGTTGATCGCCTACATTGTAAGCATGGATCAAATGCTCGAAAGTTATTTCTGATTTTTGTTCATTTAATATGGATGCTTCGCCAGCCTTCAATTGATCTTCTATATAATCTATAGCAGTTTGTAAAGACGCTTCAACCTCCAAACATCCCTTTTTGCCGCATAAACATAGCTTGTTGCTGTCTGCTAATGGAATGTGACTAAACTCACCAGCAAAACCTTTATAACCTTTAAAAATTTTGTTATCAATGAGAATACCTAGGCCTACACCCCAAGTTAAATTAATGACTAACGTAGGAGAAGAATTCTTTGCTTTGCCAAAGTGCTTTTCAACCAAAGCTATTGCAGTAGAATCATTTTCAATATATGCCTGTATGCCAATTTTTTCTTCTATGGTTGTTGCAATACTATAAAGAGGGGAATCTGGTTTTAGTGAATTATTTATTTTCTTTTCTGCATCCACAAATCCTGGACATATTATGCCTATACCAAGAAATGATGATTTAGTAAATTGTTCAATTATCTTTTCTACTTCTCGTAATAATGCCTCTAGTAATTCAGCTTCATTTCTTAGTGGAATAACAATTTTGACGGTATCAGTAAGTTTTTCTTGATCTATATTAAATACATCTATTAGGGTACGTTTACGCTCGATGGATATAGCAATTATATTTCCAATCTTGTCTTTATCAGCTTTGTATAAATAAGCTTTTCGGCCTCCTGTGGAATCAGTTAATCCTAGATTTTGTATAAATCCTTTTTTTAGTAAATCTTTGATTCCTTTAGTTGTAATTGGAATACTTTTTCCCACGGCTACGCTTAGATCCCCTATCGAAGTAGAACCCAAGAAAAATAAATTTTTAAGTATGTTAGTGTTTAGATTCATTTTAATTGGTTTTTTTATTATGCTAAATATATAAATTAAAAATTAAAAATTTTAAAATAATATAGCTGCCAATTTAGGTTTTTTTATTAAAATTGAAAATGATAATCATTCAATCTTACTACTATTTTAGAAGTTATTTCATGGAAAATTTAATAGCAGATTTAAACGCGCTCCTTATGAGAGCGCGTTTAATAAAAATAAATCTTTTTAGATTTTCTTTATCCAAATTCTATTTATCCAAACAGGATGTTGTTCGGAAGATTTTAAAATTACTTTTATCTTAGTACTATTATCTAATTTAATACTTCCCAAGGGGGTATCAGTAAATTCCTCTACGTAATTATTTTCGTTTGGCTCCACCACCATCATTCCATTTGGTTTTAAAATACCTTGTATTTTCTGTTTGCCCGCCTGAATCGTAATAGGTACATTATTCTTAGTTGGGTTGTGTGCTGAAACATCCAAAGCGTATTCTCCTTTTTCTGGAATTTCAATATACCATTGCAAATCTTGCCCTTTTGATATGATATGATCAGGACGTTTACCATCGTACGACCTTAATTCTTCGTTATTTTTATTGGAAATATTTTTGCTGTTTAAAGAAAATCCACCAAAAGAAGATTCTGCAACAATATCCAAGTCAAATTCAACTTGCTGGGCGAAATCAAGTTTAATTAGCGACACAAAATTGTCGGAAGCATGTTTAGGTAAATCGATATGAATAATTGATCCATTTTTAATAAAGTTCAATTTTTTCAATGTCTTACCATCCATCAAATAAATGGATGATGGGTCTGACTTTACACCTGTGATTCGTAATTTTTTGTCCAATGGCCAGTTGAAGACATGTGCGTAAAGTGAAGATTTGTTTTCTGAATTTTGACTAGTTAAATAGCCCCAATCAAAGTTTTTGGCACGTAATGGAGTGCCCTTAGTTCCATATACAGCCTCACCATATGTATTTAGCCATTGGCCAATATCGTTCAATCTGGTAATACTTTCATATGGAATTTTTCCATCAGCGCGTGGACCAATATTTAATGTTAGTCCGCCATTAAGACTTACATTAGAGATTAGTGATTCAAAAATCTGACTGGTTGATTTCCATTCTTTTTCGTACGCACTATAGCCCCACGAATGGGCGATTGTTCCAGGTGTTTCCCATGGATGATCAATATATTCGCTTGCAAACACATTATCGCCTAAAGTTTGGAAATCCACGAATTCAGCATCAGTAGGTAATCCTAATCTGGAATTTATCAAACAATTTGGCTGCAATTCTCTAATTAATTTTACAGCTTGTTCCAATTGCTCTTTCTTAAATATGGTTTGTTCGTACGGAATCCACATGTCAAACCACATAACCGCGATGTCTCCATAATTTGTTAACAGTTCGCGCAATTGCGGGATAGCTTTTTCCTGCCAATAGGTGTTAAATTGTTGTGGAGAAACAGACTTAGTGAGTTCCAAATTGTGATCCCAGGCGTATGGATGTTCCCAGTCTATCCAGTGTGAATAATAGAATCCAAGTTTCATGTTATGTTTTCGACATGCATCAGCTAACTCTTTAATTACATCGCGATTTACACCAGCTAACTTTGATAAAGAGTAATCTCCAATTTTAGTGTCCCAAATGGCTACTCCATCATGATGCTTTGAGGTCATGATGATGTACTTCATTCCAGCTTTTTTTGCTTGAATAACCCATTCTTCGGGATTTATATTTTCCCAATCAAATCGTTTTGCTAATTCCCCGTATTCTTCTTTAGAAATACGGTTGCGGTAACGAATCCATTCGGCATAATTATTTAGATAACGGAGATTTTCACCTTTCCAAATTCCTTCGGCAGCAGAATATAATCCCCAATGAATAAACATACCAAATCGCGCTTCTTCAAACCAAGACGTACGGGTAGGAGATTGGGCGTTCAAAGAGTTGAAAGTGTTAAATACTATAAGGAATAAGATAGCAAATAAATTAAGTTTCTTCATAAATGCTTGAGATCTTAGTTGTTGTAAATGTTTATACGATAAATCTATTAATTAGATATTATTAAAAAAAATGCGTTCTTATTTTAAGAACGCATTTTTAGTACTATGTGTTATTCTAATTTTGCTTAGCCCACCAAAGAGGAGTCAACACTTCATCAGGTCCACCAAGCAGTGATACTGCTTGATTGTATCCATCTTGATCCGCATTTTTTAGACTAGATGGATATCTTAATCTTTGCGGGAAAAATTTGATTTGATTCGTCATGTAATTTGTCGCTGTCAAAGCTGGAAGATTTGGAAGCGGGTTTTCTACGGCTGGGTTCTCGAAGAAAGGCAATCCCAATCTTCTATGATCTGACCATGATTCAAGAGGCAACCAAGGCATATTCGCAAGGTATTTTTGCGTGATAATTTTGGTTAATGCATCGTTTCGGACAGTACCATTTTTATAAATAGAGTTTACCGGATACTGAATTGTTGCGGTACCTGCTGCTCCAGTATACCCATCAACATAATTCATTGTACGCGATGATCCTGGTTCTGTTGTATGTGTAAACTTCACTGAAGTACCAACTCTATTATAACTTTCAGAATTTAAATAGGCAGTGGCATATTGTGAAACACCATTGTAATCAAAACTCGCCTTTACACCATTTTCATAAGCCGCTTGAGCAGTAGTCCCAGTATTCCACCCTTTTAAAGAAGCTTCAGCTAATAGGAAGTGTGTTTCCCAATTTGCAAAGAATATACGCTCCGCGTTACTTGTTCTATATGCTTTAGACAATCCTGGTATTTTACCTACTTGGATAGAACGAATTGGATTTACAGCTCCTTTTGTTCCAAAATCACCACTTACTGCTGTGCTCCATGTATGTTTTACATCAATGTCCAATGTGTCTGCATTGAACCCCGTAACTTTTGGAAATCTTACCTTAGTCGTAGAGGCATCTGATGCCCATGAAGGATAGTTAGACCAGGTAGCACTTGTTACGTCACCAGGGATATAAAACGTTTTGTAAGCTCTAGGGTCAATCGTGTTAGGCAATCCATCAAAGAAATAGCCCGCTGTTGGGTCATTTGTTCTTGTAGAATAGTGTCCTAGCATTCTCTTTCCAATATAATTTTCTGGTTTGATAGCTGTATGTAAAGCTGAGCCTAATTGATCTTCAGATTTAATTCCTCCTAATCCCACGTATAGATTATTAAGTGTGGTAGATAATACTTGTCCATTCCACTCTCTACTCATGACGCCAGATAATGCATCCCAGCCTGGTCTTTCTGCAACTTTGAAATTGTGATCAGCAGTAGTAATTAATTTGTTTGTAGCTACCGCGCTTTCAAATTCTGTTTTAGCTTTATTTGCATCTACTTCTGCGATGCGCATTGCTAATCTAAGACGCATAGAGTTTCCGTATCTCACCCATTTATCCCATTCGTATCTATAAGCAGGGTCTTGATTTTGAAGTTTGTCTGGACGTGCTAAAGCTGCATCAATCTTACTCGTAGCATCTTTTAGCTCATCTAATAAGAAATAATATACATCTTTTGTCGACTTAAATTCTGGATTATTACCTGAAAAAGCTTCAATAGGTATTGCACCGAAGTTATCAGCTAATTCACTCATTAAGTATGCTCTCCAAATTCGAGCGACTTGTATAAGATTTGCATTATAGGGTTGTGCTGTGCCGTTTTCAGCTTTTAAATCCGCAATCTGAATAGCTGTATTGGCGTGATTCAACCATTCTGAAATGTAGCGCCAGTAATCGTTTGTCCAATCATCATTATATCCACCAGTGGTAAGTCCCCCAGACAAATGTTGTCGTCCAGCAGATTTCCAGTACAATACGAATACACGTTCAGCGATATGTGGATCTTGTTGGGCACCGATTATGGAATTATTCAGAAAGTATTCTACCTGCACTTGATTTTCATTTGCTTGTGTAGGATTTGTATTTATTTCATCGAATTTCGAACAGCTCGAAAAGGATGCTGCTGTTGCTATTGCAACTGCTATTGTGAGTTTTGTTAATTTCGTTTTCATTTTGTTAGATTTTAAAAGCCCAATGAAATATTTAAAAAGTACGAGCGTGAAGTAGGGAATGATAAGTATTCGAAACCTACTGCATTCGTGCTAATTGCATATACTGATTCTGGATCTACGCCATTTGCGTGGCTCTTAATCATCCACACGTTATTAGCAGATAATGAGAATTTAGCGCTTTTTACAACTGATGTATTTAATAATCTACTTGGAACTCGGTAGCTTAACTGAACATTTCTTAAGCGAATATTTGTAGCATCGTACAAGTTTTGTTCTGTGATACCCAAATTTCCTGAAGTATTAGTTACTTGATTCCAATATTGTTGTTGTGTCACTGTCTTCGTATTAACAGTATATCCACCGTTGCCATCGCTGACTACACCATCTACGACGAATGGTTGTCTTTCTCCATTTACAACAGTTTCTGCTGCAAGACCCGCACGTTGTAAGGCTAGGTTAGTTCCTGCGAAGAATTTTCCGCCAAATCTTCCATCAACTAAGAATGATAAGCCAAAATCTTTATAGGCAAATGAGTTTGTAATACCAAGTAATGCGCGAGCACTTTGATCACCTAAGATATGCGTGCCATTGGCAGCAGTTGGTAAGCCATCACCGTTTACAATCATTTTACCAAAATGTGGACTTTCTTTGTCTTCTACTCTAGCATATTTAGTACCATAGATAGTTCCATAACGTTGACCAACTGTACTATTTACTTGAAGATTGTCAAATCCTCCTAAAGGATACCTATCTAAATCATCCGTTAATTCAACTAGCTCATTCACGTTTTTAGAATAATTTACATTGATATCCCAAAGCAATTTTTCTGGATTTTTCATCACATTGATACCCAATACAGCTTCAAGGCCTTTATTCTGTATGTTACCAGCATTTGCCATATAGTTTTGGTATCCCGAAAGCGGATTCATAGCCAATTTAATTAGCTGATTTGTCGCGTTTGTTTTGTAATATGCAAAATCTAAGGATAAACGATCAAATGCTCTAATATCAAATCCAACTTCAAATGATTTTAATAATTCACTTAAAACATTCGGATTGTATTTTGTAGGGTTCTTAGACGCTGTAGTATTTCCATTAGGATCTTTACCAATCGAATAGGTGTTATATAATTCATATGGAGCAAGACTACCGCCAGTTTCCGCGTATGAAGCACGTATTTTCGCAAAATTTAACCAAGATGGAGAAGATCCACCAGTTTTAGCGATCATATCCGAAATAACAAGAGATGTGCTTATTGAAGGATAGAAATATGATCTGTTTTCTTTACTTAGGGTTGAAGACCAGTCATTTCTAGCAGTTACATTAATAAACCAGAAATTATCATAGTTTAATTCAGCAGTTCCAAATAAAGAATTGATTTGTTTTTCACTTATACCTTCTGAAAATCCAGGATTCCCTTCTGAGTTTCCTATTGTAAACAAATTGGGTACTGTCAAAGATCCGGCTGACGATGATAACCAGTTAGATTCTTGTTTCATAATTTGTCCAAAAGCAGAAGCTGAACCATTCCACTTACCAAATAGGTTGTCTTTACGCGCATTAAGACTTACAATATAGTTGCGCTCATTGAAATTGTCAGAACCTACTCCATAAGAGTTTGGAAGTGAAGATCCAGTATATGTTCTGCTATCAAATTTTGTATTATACAAATCCGAGCCAGCTCTGAAATCTGCATCCAACCAATCGTTGAATTTGTATTTGATTGTAGCATTTAGCAAGAAACGATTTCTAGAATCACGATTTAGTTTGTTATTTACTGCCCAATATGGATTTACAGTATTACTATTGTTATACCAAGTTTGATTTCCACCTAATTCGTCCATTCCATTTTTGAATTCCGTAATATCAATTGTACTCGGAAATAATAATGCTGTTGAATAATAGTTACCTGCGTTAGAACCACCAACGGCTCTATTATTAGCAGTAGTATTCATATATTGAACCTTGATGTCTGTTGTCCATCTTTTATCTTCTCCAAAATGGGAAGTTAATTTTGACATCAGATTAAGTCTGTCTAGTTTGACTCCAGGGGTCTTACTGTCATCATGTAAGTATGTTCCAGAAGTATAAAGGTTTGTACCTTCACTCAATGATTGTTGAAACGTTAAATTGTGCGTAGTATTAAATCCAGTTTTGAAGAAGTTATCTAAATTGTTATATACTTGCAACGCACGTGGTTTACCATCCCATCCTGTTACCGTTTGACCTGAGATTTTTTCACCCCAGCTATTGCCAGATGTTTCGTTGAATGTACCATCAGTACCTTGTGAGAATTGTGTCTGAAGTTTAGGAGTGATAAAAAGATTTTCTAAGCCCATAGTTGCTGAGTAGGAGATGCCTGCGCCTCTTGAGCTTTTACCTGATTTAGTAGTAATCAAAATCACGCCATTCAATGCTCTCGATCCATACAGTGCGGATGCTGCACCGCCTTTAAGTACAGACATACTTTCAATATCTTCTGGGTTCAAATCACCAATTCCGTTACCCATATCGGCAGATGGATTCCAAAAGTCATTATTCGACGCTCCTGCAAAATTTTCCATGGGTACACCGTCAACTACGATTAGAGGTTGATTATCACCTGTCAATGAAGTAAAACCTCTTAATACTATTTTAGACGAAGATGCCGGGCCGCTTGAGCCTTTGATGATTTGTAAGCCCGCTACTTTACCTGTTAAAGCGTTTGCGATATTATTTTCGCGTGCTTCTACTAAAGCATCTCCTTTAATATCTTGAAACGAGTATCCCAAAGATTTTTTTTCTCTTTTTATGCCCATTGCTGTTACAACGACTTCGTCAATGCCACTTGCATCTTGCGCTAAAGAAACGTTGACTGTTGAACCTGATACTATAACTTCTTGACTTAAGTAGCCTACGATAGTGAATCTAATCTTCTCTCCATTGTTTGCTTGAATGGTGAAGGCTCCATTTGTTGTAGATTGCGTAGCTCGATTTGTTCCGACTACACTAATGGTTACGCCAGGCAAGCCTCCTTCTGCATCTGTTACTCTCCCCGTAACAGATTGCTGTGCAAATACTGTTGAGATGCTAAATACCAGCATCAGCAGCGAAATGCTCCAGTGTTTGTAATAATTGTTCATAATTGTTTGTGATAAAATGATTTTTCTAATTTTTTATTAACTCATTACTTTGCATTACGGCAACACATGCCGCTGCAATGGTTTGTATATTTTCTAAGTCTGATATTTCTATAGTTGTTTTTTGGGATAATCTAGGTATACAATAAATATGTATGGATGATTGAATCTCAGGAAGGAGAATAGCGCCAAATGATGCACCAATCCCACTTATTATTACTTTTTGTGGATTTAGTATATGGATTAAAGTTGCAATGCCTTTGCCTAGCATGAACCCCATTTTTTTAATAGCATGTATACTTAATTGATCACCAAGTTTATAAGCTTGAATAAGCGAATTGAGAAATTGTGATTTGTCTTTGTTTTCTATATTAGGGGCTAAAAGAGATACTTCCCCGTTATTTAAACATTCTTTTATGTACTCAACTGCAGATTCTAATGATGCCTCTACTTCTAAGCATCCTTTTTTGCCACAAGAGCAGAGTTTGTTTTCATCTGCTAGTGGTATATGACTAAATTCTCCTGCAAAACCATTATAGCCTCTAAAAAGTTGTTGATCTACAATAATACCAAGTCCTACTCCCCAAGTTAGATTAATAACCAACGAGTGATTAGTTATTTTTGCCTTGCCAAAATGTTTTTCTGCAATTGCGATTGCTGAGGAATCATTTTCCATAAAAGTGTCGATTTCTACATCTTTTTTAATTCTATTTGGTAGATCATGTAGTGGTGATTCTTTTGGAAAAGAATTATTAACACCTTCCTGAGAATCAACAAAACCTGGTGTCGTGATTCCTATTCTTAATATTGGATGATCATTGTACTTCTCAGCTATTTTGCGAATATGTGTTACAATTGTGTTGTAGATGTTAATATCATCAAAACCATTAATATTTATATCAAGCTCCTCCATCAAAGATTCGTTCAAAATATTAAATAATCCCATAGTAATAGAGTAGCGGTTTATGCTGACTGTGAGTATATTACCAATGCTGCTTTTATTTAAAATATAAGATGAAGCTCTCCTTCCACCCGTGGATGCTCGTAATCCGTGCGATAAAACTATATTTTTATCTACTAAATGCTGTATCGTTTTAGCAACAATTGGAACGCTTTTACCAATAGTATGACTTATCTCAGCTATCGACTGCGCGCCAGAAAAGTAAATCGATTTGATTACTTGCGTATGTAATTGGTCAAACATAGGTTTATAAAAATGTAACGTAAAGTTAGTGTTTATTTTTTTTTAAAACCAAAATCTTTTTAAAAAAAATATTAAGTTGAGAGAAGTTGTTGCATTATTTAAAATGAATAAGTTCTCAAATGTATTTTCTATCTTCGATTCTTTTAACTAAAACACCTGTTTTAACTATGAAACAACGCTATTATTCGCTGGATGTATTTCGAGGCGCCACCGTGGCGCTTATGATTTTGGTAAATAATCCAGGAACTTGGGGAACTATGTTTGCACCATTAAAACACGCTCCTTGGCATGGATGCACACCAACCGATTTGGTATTTCCGTTCTTTTTATTCGCTGTCGGTAATGCTATGTCATTCGTCATTCCGCGTTTGCAAGAAGCGGGGGATGCTATATTCTGGAAAAAGGTAATCAAAAGAACTGTTCTTATTTTTCTAATAGGTTTGGGATTAAATTGGTTTCCATTTGTGCAATGGATTGATGGGGCATTACAATTCAGAGAGTGGGTGAGTAGTGTCGATCCTACAAAAGGTGTACGAATTTTAGGCGTACTCCAACGTATCGCTATTGCCTACTTTTTTGCATCCATACTTGCATATTATTTCAAACCTCGTACATTAATTTACATTTCAGCGCTGATTTTATTTGGTTACTGGGGGATATGCGCGGTATTAGGCGGAGAAGATCCATACTCTCTAGCAGGTTGGTTCGGAACAGCTATAGATAAAGATATTCTCGGCGTAGCTCATATGTACAAAGGAGAGGGCGTGCCTTTTGATCCAGAAGGGTTGATGAGTGCTTTGCCAGCTGTTGTTCAAGTTGTGTTCGGTTATTTAGCCGGAGTTTTTATTAAGAAACATGGGCAGGTGGATTGGTTGTGGACTAAAGTTCCTACTTCTTCTGAACCACATTTTAAATTATTGTCTGGTCTTTTTGTTACAGGGTTTATATTAATTGTACTGGGTTGGATTTGGTCTTTAGGTTTTCCGATTAACAAGAAAATTTGGACTAGTTCATATGTGTTATATACAACTGGATTGGGAATTATGACTATAGGGGGGATGATTTGGTATATCGAGGTGCAAGGTGTTAAAAATTGGTTAACTAAATTTTTTGATGTATTTGGTAAAAATCCATTATTCATTTTTGTGTTGAGTGGTTTATTTCCAAAAGCTATGGCTTTAATTCGCATTCCCAACGGATTGTCTGATGCTGGAGATCAATTATACCTCACACCTTTATCATGGTTTTATCAAAATGTTTGTGCGCAAATCCCTGGCGTGCCTGAAATTGGTTCATTCGTTTATTCATTGCTGTTCTTGGCTCTGATGTGGATAATCGGTTATTTTATGGATAAAAAAGGTATTTACGTAAAGGTTTAAAGGATTTGAAAAATTTGGGAATGATATTGATAAATTTAAATTCCTTTTTATTTTCTAATTTAAAGTCCTATCTTTGCAGGCAATTAATAATTTTTATAACACTTTAATATTATTCAAGAATGTATTTAAGTAAAGAATACAAAGCTGGTATCTTCGCAGAATTTGCAGGTGCAGCTGACAACACTGGTTCTGCAGAAGGACAAGTTGCTTTATTCACAAAAAGAATTGCTCACTTAACTGAGCACTTGAAAAAAAACAGAAAAGATTTTAACACACAACGTTCTCTACAAAAATTAGTAGGTAAACGTCGTTCATTATTAGCTTATTTGTACAAAAAAGATATTAACCGTTACCGTGCGATCATCAAAGGTTTAGGTTTACGTGATATCATCAAGTAAGCTTCATACAGTGAAAAGCTTTAAAAAGCCATCCAATTTGGATGGCTTTTTTTGTGCTTATTCATATAAGCCTATTCGAGTAATTTTTTTATTTGTCAGATTTAGATCTATATCTAAAAAATAGTATGCGCCATCTGATATCATTGGCAGGTCGGCACCCAAAATATCTTTCGCTTCAAGTGATAAGAACAATATTATTATTTTATGTCCATTTTGATCGACATAGGGTAATACTTTTTTATGGTAGGATTTAAAGTAGCAACAGTCCTCTCTATTAGGAGTCATTAAATATTTATCATTGTAAATTGTATTTTTAGGCATAATTTTATCAACCGTATCTTTTACTAACCACTCTATTTCAAATAGAGTTTCGTTATTGATTGGAAATATTTCTTTAAACTTTTTTTTCTTTTTTAAGATACCTGTTGTTACTGTTTCATAATGAATGACATGATATTTTGGGTATTTTTTTATGTCATAAGTATTCTTTTGTATGAATACTGTCGAATCTATTTTGCGTACAAAATCTATTTTACCATTCTTCATAAATTCTACATATCCATTAATAAGAAGCAAAGTGTCATTTGTGAGATAAATCTTATCTTGTTTTATTTTTGCTTTTCCATACTTGTAGTCAGTATGTATTGCTCTTATATATATTATTGGGGTCTTGTACTTCTTTCTTGTAGCTCAATGAATACGTACTGTCTTCAAAAATAGTTAGTTGATAATCTAAGGTGTCATGATGTCCATGACTGAAAGGTAAGACAGTTTCAGTAGCTAGTAAAATAGGTTTATGAGTAGATTTCTCAGTTTTTTCTTTACAGGAAATAATAGAGTGAAAAACTAGGTAAAGTAATGTTATGTATACGGTGTATTTAGGCATTTTTTATGACTTACTGTGTTTATAAAAGTAATAATTTAAGGAAAATAATAATTACCTTTGATAGAATTTTTAAAAGTCATAAAAATCGATGCATCTGTATAATAAAGAGGAAAATGCATCACTATTAACAAACAATGAGTTATAACGAACAAAAAGTAACAATCGACTTAGGTGGCGGTCTTGCACCTATCGAATTGTCTACAGGCAAATTGGCTAAACAAGCTGATGGTTCTGTCGTATTAAAACAAGGAGATACGATGTTGTTAGCAACAGTAGTATCATCAAAGGACGCTAAAGCAGGTGTGGATTTCTTACCATTATCTGTAGATTACCAAGAGAAATACGCGGCTACAGGTCGAATCCCAGGAGGTTTTTTACGTCGTGAAGCGAGATTATCTGACTACGAAGTCTTGATTTCACGTTTGGTAGATAGAGCTTTACGCCCATTATTCCCTGAAACATACCACGCAGATACGCAAGTAATGATATCTTTGATCTCTGCTGATAAAGATATTATGCCAGATGCACTAGCTGGTTTAGCAGCTTCGGCAGCATTAGCAGTGTCTGATATTCCATTCAACGGTCCTATTTCTGAAGTTCGTGTAGCGAAAATCGATGGTCAGTTGGTTATTAATCCACGTTTATCTGAATTAGAAAGAGCTTCATTAGAATTTATGGTAGCTGGTTCTGCGCAAGATATCGTGATGGTAGAAGGTGAAGCAAACGAAATTTCGGAAGCTGAAATGGTAGAAGCTATCGCTTTTGCACACGCGGCTATCAAAAAACAAGTAGCTGCACAATTGGAATTGTCAAAATTAGTAGGTTCAGAAACTAAACGTGAGTTTAACCACGAGCCTTCAAACGAAGAGTTGAGAGCTCAAATTTTCAGCGCTACTTACGATAGAGTGTACGCGATTGCAAAATCTGGTTCAGCTAAACACGAGCGTACAGAAAAATTTGCTGCTATAGCGCAAGAAGTTATTGAGTCATTAGGTGAAGATCTTGATGACGAAACTAAATTCTTAGCGAAGAAATATTTCCACGACGTACAATACGATGCGGTTCGTAATCTATTATTAGACGAAGGAATCCGTTTGGATGGTCGTGATTCACGTACTGTTCGTCCTATTTGGTCTGAAGTTGATTATTTACCTGCAGCGCACGGTTCAGCAGTATTCACACGTGGTGAAACACAATCGTTGACTTCAGTTACTTTAGGTGCTAAAGACGATGAGCAAATGATTGATGGCGCATTCATCAATGGTTACAACAAATTTATTTTACACTATAACTTCCCAGGTTTCTCGACAGGTGAAGTAAGACCAAATAGAGGTGCTGGTCGTCGTGAAATCGGTCACGGTAACTTAGCATTACGTTCATTGAAAAAAGTATTGCCGGCTGATTCGGAAAATCCTTACACAATTCGCGTTGTTTCGGATATCTTAGAATCAAATGGTTCTTCATCTATGGCAACTGTTTGTGCGGGTACATTAGCTTTATTGGATGCAGGTGTGAAATTGAAAGCTCCAGTATCAGGTATTGCAATGGGATTAATCACTGACGAAAAATCAGGCAAATACGCTATACTTTCAGATATCTTAGGTGATGAAGATCACTTGGGTGACATGGACTTCAAAGTAACAGGTACAGAGAATGGTATCGTTGCTTGTCAGATGGACTTAAAAATCAACGGTTTGAAATGGGAAGTGTTGACTCAAGCGTTGGATCAAGCGAAAGAAGCTCGTCTTCACATCTTAGGTGAGATGAAGAAAACGATCGATGCGCCTCGCGAAGATTACAAGCCACATGCTCCACGTATCATTCAATTGATTATTGATAAAGAATTTATCGGTGCTGTAATCGGCCCAGGTGGTAAAATCATCCAAGAAATGCAACGTGAAACGGGTGCTACTATTGCTATCGAAGAAGTTGATGGCAAAGGTATCGTTCAAATCTTTGCAGATAATAAAGCTGCAATTGATGCGGCTACTACACGTATCAAAAATATCACAGCAAAACCAGAAATCGGTGCGACTTACGAAGGTAAAGTGAAGTCTATCATGGCTTTCGGTGCATTCGTTGAGATTATGCCAGGTAAAGATGGTTTATTACACATTTCCGAAATTGATTGGAAACGTATCGAAACTATGGATGGTATCTACAAAGAAGGTGATATCGTAACGGTTAAACTTTTGGAAATAGACAAACAAGGTAAAATGAAACTTTCTCGTAAAGCTTTATTGCCTCGTCCTCCACGTGAAGATAAACCTAAACGCGAAGAGAAACCAGCAGCTGCTCCAGCTCCTGATGCTCCAAAAGCTTAATTTATTTTAACATATAAAAAAAGCTCAACTTTAAAAAGTTGAGCTTTTTTTACTCACTTCTTTTCACTGGTTCCAAATCTTTCAATTCCTCCTCAGTAAATAGTCTGTAATGAACTTTAAAGGTTTTTCCGAGGGGCGTTTCTAAAGAAAAGCCACCAGGCCCAAAGCCATCCAGTACATCTAACGTAAAATGCGAATATTGCCAATATTCAAACAAATCGCGATCTATCCAAAATTCGTAACCTTCGGCTAAGCCAATCATAGCGTCATTCATGCGCGGAAAATAGCCTCCTTTTTCAAAACATTGTGGCTGCGTACCTTCACAACATCCACCTGCTTGATAAAACATCAAATCGCCGTGCTGGGCTGCTAATTGCTGAATAATGTTTTTTGCTTCTTTTGTTACGTCTAGTCTTTTGATCATAATAAGTTGATTTGACAAAAATGGGGTTTACAGTGAAACCCCATAGAATTGTAAAGTGTGTGATTTGTTAAAAGAATCCTAACTTTTCTTTATTATAAGAAATAAGCATATTCTTCGTTTGTCTGTAATGATCTAACATCATTTTGTGATTTTCACGACCAATACCAGATTGTTTATATCCTCCAAATGGTGCGCCAGCAGGATACGAGTGGTATTGATTTACCCATACGCGACCAGCTTGGATGGCACGTGGAACAGTATACAATTGGTGTGCATCACGTGTCCATACACCAGCTCCTAATCCGTAAATCGTGTCATTCGCAATTTCGATAGCCTCTTTCTCGTCTTTGAAGGTAGTAACTGCCAATACTGGTCCAAAAATTTCCTCTTGAAATACACGCATTTTGTTGTGACCTTTTAATAGCGTAGGTTGAATGTAGTAACCTTCCTCAAATCCTTCACCTACGTTGTTTACATCACCACCAGTCAATACTTCTGCTCCTTCTTCTTTACCTAGTTTGATATAAGAAAGGATTTTATCTTTCTGGATTTTCGAAGCTTGCGCACCCATCATTACTGTTGGATCCAATGGATCACCAACTTTAATCGCATTAACACGTTCGATTACTCGCGCAATAAATTTGTCATAAATTGACTCTTGAATTAGTAAGCGCGAAGGACAAGTACATATTTCACCTTGGTTCAATGCAAATAGTACGGCACCTTCAATAGCTTTGTCTAAGAAAGCATCATCCTGATCCATTACAGACTCAAAGAATACGTTTGGTGATTTACCGCCCAATTCTAATGTCACTGGAATAATGTTCTCCGTGGCATATTGCATGACCATACGACCAGTGGCTGTAGATCCTGTAAACGCTGCTTTTCCTACTTTTGGATTCGTAACTAAAGCACGACCTAATTCTGAACCGAAACCATTCACAATGTTAACAACTCCTGGAGGAATTAAATCTCCAATAACTTCCATTAGTACCATGATAGATGTAGGGGTACTTTCTGCTGGTTTTAATACGACAGTATTACCTCCGGCTAGCGCTGGTGCTAATTTCCAAACAGCCATTAGCAACGGGAAGTTCCAAGGGATAATCTGTGCGATAACACCGATTGGTTCGTGTACGATTAAGGAAACTGTGTTAGCATCCAATTCACTTAACGAACCTTCCTCTGCACGAATAACGCCAGCAAAATAGCGGAAATGGTCAATTGCTAATGGAAGATCGGCATTCAACGTTTCGCGAACAGCTTTACCATTGTCTACTGTTTCTACTGCGGCTATATATTCTAAATTTTGCTCAATGCGATCCGCTATTTTATTTAAGATAATACTTCTTTCTGTCGCTGATGTTTTGCCCCATGTTTGGAATGCTTTTTCAGCAGCATCCACAGCCAATTCTAAATCTTCTTTTGTTGAATGTGCAGCCTGTGTAAACACTTTACCATCTAAAGGTGAGATATTGTCAAAATATTTACCTTGCACAGGAGCTACGAATTTACCCCCAATGTAATTGTCATAACGCTCTTTAAACGTTGGTCTTTGAATAGTACCCATATTAGTGTTTATTTATTTGTGTTATCTGTTTATTCAAAAATACCCAACACGATTTTCAAGGTTTAGCATTTTTGTGTCAAAGTGTAGAATTATTGTTTCTTCGTATGTCAGCATTTTGTTATATTTGATTACGAGCCAATTATAAAAGTTTGATTAATATGATGAACAAATCTTTTATAAATACCCTTCCATTTTCAAGGGAAAATGAAATTACTACACTTATCGAGAATAAGCGTTCTTATGCTGTCGATGAGATGGAGCTTCATGTTTTTGAGACCTATGAGGCAAGTTCGCTCGTGCCTTTACAGTTTGGTGATATGGTTTTGATTAATATGCTAGAAGGTAAAAAAGTCATGCATATTGGCGAAATTCAAGCTTTTGATTATAATCCTGGACAAATGCTTATGTTGCCTTCTTATACAAAAATGCTGATCGATTTTCCGGAAGCGACTTTGCACAAACCCACACAGTGTACGGCTTTAGTGGTGAGCAAACAAAAGATTGACTCCATCTTAAATTACTTAAATGAGTTTAGTCCTAAACATCAGATGATTGGGGAATGGAATTTCAATCCAGACTTATTTTATTTGTACAATACGCCTGAATTGACAGAACTTATGAATAAGTTCTTCAAAATCATGATGGACAACAATGCATTGAAAAGTGTTTACGCGGATTTAACGTTTAAAGAAGTAATGATACGTCTGATGCAAGCCCAATCTTTGTTGGCGTTAGAAATTGGTAGTTCTGCGAATGCGGTGCTATTGCATTTAAAAGAGTTTGTTCGTACACGAATTACAGAAAAAATTTCGATAGAGTCTTTAGAAAAAGTCGCGAATATGAGTAAATCCAGTTTGACGCGAATGTTTAAGAAAGAGCTTGGAGTAAGTCCAATGGAATACGTTATCAGCGAACGTATGAATAAAGCAAAGGAACTGTTGAAGATAACTAAATCTGTCAAAGAATCCTGCTTTGGATCAGGATTCAGTGACGTCAATTATTTTGTGCGCTTATTTAAAAATCGAGAAGGAATCACACCAGGTGCTTATATGCTTTCCGTATAATATTAATACTTCATTACACGATCCAACTCACGTTTGCTATCGCGCTCTTTCAAGGTTTCGCGTTTGTCGAAGTCTTTCTTACCTTGCGCTAATGCGATTTCAATCTTGGCGTAGCCGCGTTCATTGATAAAGATGCGAAGTGGCACAATGGTAAAACCTTTTTCTTCACCTTTCTCCTTTAATTTTTTCAATTCTCTCTTTGTAAGAAGCAATTTTCTGTCGCGTTTTGCTTCATGATTATAGAATGAGCCAAATGAATATTCTGCGATATGCATATTGCGGATATAAAGCCCATCATCAAAAAAAGAACAGAAACTATCGTTAATATTTGCTTTCCCTTCACGCATCGATTTGATCTCGGTGCCCAACAATTGTAGGCCAGCTACATATTTATCCAGCAAGTGATATTCGAAAGATGCGCGTTTATTTTTAATATTTATTTGTGAAGATATAGCCATATTTTGATGTTTCTTAGCTGCAAATTTAATAAAATAATGTGTTGAATTTAATATTCTTAATTCTTGTTAGTGTATTAACAATAACTTAACTTTATGATATTTATAAGTTTATAAAATTGCAAATAATCGACCAAATTTTTGTATGTTTGCACGTTTTGGTTAAAGTTTAAATAACGGAATTAATACGTAAAAAAGGGTTAATTGGTGCAATGTTAGATTAAAGTCATAGTTTTAACATAATTTAACAAGTTCAGTTTTAATCCGTAATTTTGACGATTATTTGATTTTAGTCAAAAAGTAAAAAATCGCATTTAATAGAAATATCTATAGCATGAGCAAGGGAAAGTTAAGTGAAAGAACATCGAAGTTTCTTCAAGAACAACTAGAGCCTATAAAAGCAGCTGATTTATACGCATACTTTAGACCCATTCAATCCAAGCAAGATACAGAGGTGGTGATTGATGGTCGACGTGTATTAATGTTTGGTTCGAATTCGTATTTAGGGTTAACTACAGATCCACGTATTATTAAGGCTTCGCAAGACGCTTTGGAAAAATACGGTACGGGTTGTGCAGGATCTAGATTCTTGAATGGTACGCTCGATATTCACGTAGAATTAGAAGAAAAATTGGCTGATTATGTGGGTAAGGAAGCAGCGGTTTTGTTCAGTACAGGTTTTCAATCTAATTTAGGTCCTTTGTCGTGTATCACTGGTCGTAATGACTATATCTTATTGGATGAACGTAATCATGCTTCTATCATTGATGGTAGCCGATTGTCATTTTCCAAGGTGATTAAATATGCGCACAACGATATGGAAGATTTACGTGCTAAATTATCACGTCTTCCAGAAGATAGCTTTAAATTAATCGCTACAGACGGTATCTTTAGTATGGAAGGTGACATTGTCAATCTTCCAGAATTGGTTAAAGTTGCGGATGAATTTGATGCTGCGGTGATGTGTGATGATGCACACAGTTTGGGTGTGATTGGTCACAATGGTGCAGGTACGGAAAGTCATTTCGGTTTGCAAGGTAAGGTAGATATGATTATGGGAACTTTCAGTAAATCATTGGCTTCTTTAGGAGGTTTTGTGGCAGCTGATAAGGACACTATTGAATATTTAAAACACAAGGCTCGCTCTTTGATGTTCTCTGCAAGTATGACACCAGCTTCTGTAGCTTCTACATTGAAGGCGTTGGAAATCATACAAACAGAGCCTCAACACATTGAGAAATTGTGGGCTAATACAAACTACGCAAAAAAATTATTATTGGATAGTGGATTTGATTTGGGTGAAACAGAAAGTCCAATTTTACCGATTTTTGTTCGTAATAATGAAAAAACATATTACGTTACAAAAACTCTTCAAGACAATGGCGTATTCGTGAATCCAGTTGTTGCGCCTGCTGTTCCTGCGGAAGAGTCTTTGATTCGTTTCTCTTTAATGGCTACACATACTTTTGAACAAATCGACGAAGCTGTCGAGAAAATGGCTAAAGTATTCAAAACTGCTGAAGTGGAGACATTTGTAGGTTAAGTTTACTCTTAAAATATAAAGGACATGATGAATATCATACCTGTAGTGAATAAAAAACAACGTGCGGAATTTATAGATTTTCCGCATGATTTGTATAGGGGGGATTCGAATTACGTGCCTGAGCTTTTTGTGGCGCAAGATGATTTGTTAAATCCCAATAAGCATCCATTCTACAAGCATTCCTCAGCTCAGCTTTTTTTAGCGTATGATGGCGATAAAATTGTCGGAAGAATAGCCGCTATCTGTAATACGCAGCACAATTCTTTTAATAATGTAAAGGAAGGGCAATTTGGTTTTTTTGATTGTATAAATGATCAAAATGTTGCTAATGCGCTGTTCGAAGTTGCACAGGCTTGGGTGAAGGATAAAGGTGGTGAGAAAATCGTTGGTCCTATAAATTTATCTACGAATGAAACTTGTGGTTTATTGATTGAGGGATTTGATCGTCCTCCAGTAGCCATGATGACTTACAATTATCCTTACTATATTGATTTGATAAGCAATTTCGGCTTTGAAAAGCAAGTGGATTTATTTGCGTATGATATTCCGACAGCTAAAGCAAGTGATCGTTCAGTCCTATTGATGGACAAATTGGAAGAACGTTTAAAGCGTTCTGGTGTTACCTTGCGTCTTATTGATCTAAATAATTTCAAGTCCGAAGCTGAGAAAATTAAGCAGGTTTACAACAAGGCTTGGGATAAGAATTTAGGTTTTGTGCCTATGACGGACGATGAGTTCGCATATGTTGCCAAAGATTTGAAAATGATTGTAAATCCGAATTTCTGTATAATCGCAGAGAAGGAAAATCAAATAATTGGCTTTGCCGTTGGTATTCCAAATATCAACGAAATTCAGATTAAAATTAAGCGAGGACGTTTATTGCCTACGGGAATTTTCAAATTGTTATTCGGACGCAAGAAAATTAAATCACTTCGCGTGATGATGTTGGGTGTGTTGGAGGAGTATCGCAAGATGGGTATTGAGGCATGTTTATACGGTCGAATTATTAAGAATGCGAAAATCTATGGCATTGAGCGTGGTGAATGTTCTTGGATGCTGGAACATAATTATATGATGAATCACGCCATTGAGCAAATCAATGGTGAATTGTATAAGCGTTACCGTATCTATGAGAAAACAATATGAGGAAAAAAGTTTTCATAACAGGAGCAAGTGGTTTTGTCGGTTCGCACTTAGTCGAAGCTGCAAAGGAGAAAGGTTGGGAAGTGCATGCTGCTGTCCGTTCATCTAGCAAAACGGATGATATTAAAGCTTTTGTTGACAAATTTATTCATCCTGATTTTGGGAATGTAGAAGAATTGCAACAACTTTTTCTACACGAAAAATACGATTACGTAATTCATGCCGCAGCATTGACAAAGTCAAAGTCTGAAGAAGAAATGCTTCGTGTCAACGTAGGAATGACGCAAAATCTGATGCAAGCCGCATTTGCAGAAGGCGTGGAGTTAAAGCGTTTTGTATATGTCAGTAGTTTGGCTGCAATTGGCCCAATAGCTTTCAATAGCTCTGAGGATATTCACGAAGAAACAGATTATCGACCACTAACGGTATATGGGCGTAGTAAGAAGACTTCTGAATTAAATATAAAAAAACGATTTGCCGACAAAGCGATTTCGGTATTTCGTCCAACAGCGGTGTATGGTCCACGTGAAAAAGATTTGTTTATTTTATTTGATACATTAAACAAGGGGTTTGATCCTTACATCGGTGCTAATCCGCAGAAGTTGAGTTTCATCTACGTCAAAGATTTGGTGGGTATTTTGCTGAAAGGATGTGAAGCACCACAAGAAGGATTAGAATTTTATAATATATCGGACGGTCAAGTATATTCCAAGTATGCGATGGCCGACATCTTTAGAAAAACATTTAAAAAAAAGGCATTGCGTTTGCATATACCTTATCGAGTTGTAGCTTTTATGGCACGTATATCTCTAATGTTGTATAAAAATTCCAGTAAAACGCCTGTCATATATCCCGAACGCTTAGGAGAATTGACAGCGGAAAATTGGAGTTGTGATATTAGTAAAGCGAAGCAAAAGTTGGGTTTTACGCCCAAATACGATCTTGAAAAGGGTTTGGCAGCGACATTATTGTGGTACAAAGACAATAATTGGCTATAAAAATAAAGTAATGAGTGAAGGAAAAATTGACAAGAAATTGTTTGCGGACAGAAAACGTACAAATATATTAAGTGAACCAGAGCAGCGTTTTATCACGTATCTATTGCCAAAAATTCCTAATTGGTTGTCTTCGGATGGCTTGACGGCTATTGGTTTCTTTGGGTCATTGATGATTATGGGAAGTTTCTTGTTAGCAGAATATGTAGACAGAAGTCTTATTTTAGTTGGTGCTCTTGGTTTCTTTGTACAATGGTTTGGAGATTCTTTAGATGGACGTATTGCTTTTTACCGTAATAAATCACGCAAGTGGTACGGCTTCGCGCTGGATATTATTATGGATTGGATTAGTGTGGTATTCATTGGACTTGGGTATGTGTTTTACGCGCAAGGTGATTTTAAATACGCTGGATTTGCTTTAGTTGCACTATACGGTTGGGCAATGATTATTTCGCAGTTGCGTTATAAAATCACAGACAAATATACGATTGATGCTGGTTTGGTTGGGCCTACGGAGATACGCGTTATAATATCGCTTGTGTTTTTATTGGAAGCTTTATTTGTCGGCTCAATTCACTATTCAGTTATTGTAATCTGTATTGCGCTGTTTTTTATTAATATGGGTGATACAAAGAAATTGTTGGATATGGGGGATGAGCGTGACAATGCAGAGAAATTAGCAAAGCAAAATCAAAGTAAATAATGAGTTTTAAACTAAAAGAATTTCTAAAGGCACAGTTGTCTGCTTTCTTAGGCGGCATGACTGACCTTGCAATTTATTCTTTTTGTTATAAGGTGTTGAGTTTCTCAGCACCTTTTTCTAATGCGATAAGTGGCTCTTTAGGTGCAATTGTTAATTTTCTAATTAATCGCTATTGGTCTTTTGGTAATACTAAAACATCATTAGGTTCCCAACTCTGGAAATTTATTATTGTAGTAATTGGAAGTATTAGTCTGAAATCATTGGGTATTTATATTCTAGTCGATATATGGCAATGGCATTTTTTGTTGTCTAAATTATTAGTCGAAATTATTGTTTCACTTGGATTTAATTTCACACTTCAGAAGTTTTGGGTTTTTAAGAAGTAGGTGTATTTACATTAATATAAATCCCTTTTAGCATGTGTAGAAGTATTTCTTGTTTTACTTGTTCTCATAAATAGCCTCGTTTCTTATAGTTTTTAAAAAATAATTCACATATACACAATAAGTTACGATTAATTTCGTTTTTATTTTTCAGAAACGCTTTGAGTTGATGTATAAATGTTTCTATCTTTGCACCACTCCGCAAGGGAGGAACGCTGGTAACAGCGATGAAATACGAGGTTAGAGACAGTTTAAACTGAGAAATCGGGAAAACAAAAAAGAAAAAATATTCAAATAAAATTTGCGGATTAAAATAAAGTTTCTACCTTTGCAGTCCCGACGGAAATGAAGGGAAAACAAAAAAGATAAGTACAGCAGTAATGCTCGAAATATAAGAAGAAGCGCGATGCGGATTCGATAGAAGTTCTTTAAGAA
>NZ_WUQY01000185.1 GCF_009829085.1 Sphingobacterium bovisgrunnientis | reverse complement strand
TGCTGCATCCCACAAATAATCTTCCAACTGCTTACCCTTGAAGCCAGCAGTAAAGAAATTCTGATACATATGCCTAACACAAAACCTGTGTTCTAATTGCGAAAATAATTCCGCCACACCATTTATTAGTCCTTTCTGTCTATCACTCATGAACATAATGGACATCTAATTCTCCATTACCAGATCCTCGGACAACAACATCAGAAACCATCGCCACGAACTAGTATTCTCTTTCTCAACGACCGTATACACAATTGGATATGTACAATCGTTGGCGTCTACCCCAACTGCTGCTAAAAATTGACCACCATTTTTTCCTTTTAGAAAACATCCATCTATACTAACAAAACGCCTACACCCTTGAATAAAACCCTGCT
>NZ_WUQY01000184.1 GCF_009829085.1 Sphingobacterium bovisgrunnientis | reverse complement strand
AGAAACATGATGGTTTGGACTTGAGTTGAGATTTTAGTCCATTGCTATATAGATTGCCAAGGTTCTCCACCAAGTTGTGTTGAGGTACACATGTGGGAACCCTGTTCCTTCTTCGATCTCCTATCCTCACTAGAAGAAAAAATGGAAA
Source organism: Sphingobacterium bovisgrunnientis (assembly GCF_009829085.1). Taxonomy (GTDB): domain Bacteria; phylum Bacteroidota; class Bacteroidia; order Sphingobacteriales; family Sphingobacteriaceae; genus Sphingobacterium; species Sphingobacterium bovisgrunnientis. The sequence continues at coordinate 230 of NZ_WUQY01000184.1, read as the reverse complement.
AAAGAACTTGACCTGAAATACACATTTTCTTTGAGTTTTAACAGGCACAAAGATGTCAAACAGGGGCTTAGTATTTCAAAATATGATTTAGATACTGACTGTTCCTCATAATTGTTTGTTTGTACTGAAGATGAAGTCAAATGATTTTGATTAGAAATATAATGGTTTGGACTTGAGTTGAGATTTTAGTCCATTGCTATATAGATTTCCAAGGTTCTCCTTTAAGTTGT
>NZ_WUQY01000183.1 GCF_009829085.1 Sphingobacterium bovisgrunnientis | reverse complement strand
ATCCTTATAAATATATCAATTTTGATGGAAAAACATATATTAGTGAATTAGAAGTAAAAGCACCAATAGTATTAGATGGAGAAGAAATGATAATATCATGTTATTTAGACAATAGTATGGGAGATCATTACCATATATTATTAGGAATGAGTTTTTTACAAGTCTTAAATCATTATAATATTAATAAAGAAGGAATCTATATAACACATAATAATAAGACATTGTTTTGTTCAAAATAATGAATAATGTAATAACATTTCCATTAGGAGTATATGTACAAATTACCATAGTAGAAATCAATAAAACAACATGTTCCTTAATAGATACAGGAAGTGATATAACTATCGTAAAATATTCTTATTAAATAATTGGAATAATGAT
>NZ_WUQY01000182.1 GCF_009829085.1 Sphingobacterium bovisgrunnientis | reverse complement strand
TTCTCGCTGAACCCTAAATTAAGATATTTTAAAAAAATTTAAATCTTCGCGCTAATAAAAATAACTAATATATAATAAAAATCGAATTCTGAAAAAATAACATCAATATTTTTCGCCAAACACTAAATTAAGATATTTTACAAAAATTAAAATCTTCACCTAATAAAAAGAAACGCCGAAAACTAAATTAACATGATTCTAAAAAAATTAAAATCTTCGTGCTAATAAAAATAACTAATATATAATAAATATGCCATTCGACAAAAAATAATATCAAATATTTCTCGCTGAACACTAAATTAAGATATTTTAAAAAAATTTAAATCTTCGCCTAGTGAAAAAACAACGCCGAAAACTAAATTAAGATGATTTTAAAAAAATT
>NZ_WUQY01000181.1 GCF_009829085.1 Sphingobacterium bovisgrunnientis | reverse complement strand
AAAATTACCATAAAATTGTTCCCTCTTCAGGACCACATGTACACTCCTAAGATATTCTACATGCTCATTTAGGTCCTTGCTATAAATCAAGATGTCATCAAAATACACAACAACAAATTTACCTATAAAAGCATGCAAAACATTATTCATCAATCGCATAAAAGTGTTCGGTGCATTAGTGAGTCCAAAGGGCATTACTAACCACTCATACAAGCCATGTTTAGTTTTAAATGCAGTTTTCCACTCATCTCCTTCTCTCATGCGAATTTGATGATATCCACTCTTAAGATCTATCTTACTAAATAGGCATGTACCAAAAAGTTCATCTAACATATCATCTAACCTAGGAATAGGATGATGATACTTTATCGTTATGTTGTTGA
>NZ_WUQY01000180.1 GCF_009829085.1 Sphingobacterium bovisgrunnientis | reverse complement strand
GCCGCTACTGTTGATGCTTTCCAGGTGAAATTATTTGTTAAGAACTCATATTCAGCATTATTTATGCTGTCCCAAAAACGAACTAGACGCATTTTCTTTCCTTCATAGTGCTTTTTGACATCCCCATCAAGCTCAATGATCTGATCCTGAAGGACTCCGCTGTTCTTGAGTGCTTCACTTTGAAATGATCTCACCACTGTATATTTCATCTTGCTTTTACTGCGTGTGACAAAAAAGGACTGATTGCTGTCCAAAACGTTCATCCAAGCATAATCAACGTAGCCTCTATCCACAACCACCACACATCCCTTAGCAAATGAAATGGTCTTGGCGATTTTAGATTCATGTTGTTTACCATCTGTAATATGCACAAAACTCGGCAT
>NZ_WUQY01000179.1 GCF_009829085.1 Sphingobacterium bovisgrunnientis | reverse complement strand
CATCTATACGGAGAACATTCAAAAATTATTTTGTACATTAAATTTAGTGCACAATAAAACTTTGTTGCGATCTTTGTTGTCGTTGTCTATTTTTCACACGTTTAGTTTTTTAAAAAAAAAATCCGGCAAAAAAAAAAGGAAAAGAAAATTCCAAGCCAAAAAGTGGCTTATTTGATTTGAAGAAAAAATTTGTCGAAAATTTCTTGAAGCGCAATTTCTTTCAGGAAATAAATTCCATAGCTAAATCATCCATTGATATCAATTTTGTTGTGGAAATGGTACAAACTGAATTCCAGAATTGGCTTCTCGAAATTCTTGGTTGTTTCTTCATTCAATTTTTTCAATCCTTCCTTCCTCTAGTTCTTTCGTCGAGCCAGTATCCTTC
>NZ_WUQY01000020.1 GCF_009829085.1 Sphingobacterium bovisgrunnientis | reverse complement strand
TCAAATGATCTTCTTTTTAAAATGGGACTTGAATTGGGAGGAAATAGAGGTTCAGCAATTAGTCGCTATGTTGGACTGCCGGTTAGTTCCTCCACTATGTTAAGAGTGATTCAAGGAGTAGATGTAGAACCTAAAGCTTTGACATCTGGGGTAATTGGCGTAGATGATTGGGCATTCAAAAAAGGAAGTACTTACGGAACTGTTATTGTGGATTTAGAACGCAAAGAAGTGATAGATTTACTTCCGGATCGTGAATCGGATACGCTAGCAGAGTGGCTGAAGAATCATCCAGAAATAAAAGTAGTATCCAGAGATCGCTATGGTCCATATGCTTTGGGTATAAAAACAGGAGCCCCTGATGCCATTCAGGTAGCCGACCGCTTTCACCTAATTATGAACTTAGGGGAAGCAGCTAAAAAAGTCTTCCAATCACAAGCAAAACAATTGAAGGAAATATTTAAGCTTTATAATGATCCCAAAAGGAATGATTCTACATTAACGGAAGTTACCGGACCTGTTGAAGCAAATTTAGAAGTTGTAGCACCAACGATTTCTACAGCAAACATTGGTGCACATAAACAATATCTATTCGACAAGGTTAAAGAGCTATATGCCAATGGTATTACACTGAGACAAATTGCCAAAATTACAAAGCTGGATCGAAAAACAGTCGCAAGGTATGTATCCATGGAAAAACTTGAGAAAAGACAATCCAGAAACTCCACCAACCTGGAATCCTTCATTAATTATCTTTTGAGCGAAGAGAACCACGGAAAAACATATCGAGAACTGCATAACACTATTGTTCAGATGGGATTCAATGGTAAGTATACCCAGTTTTGTCACAAGATGAATGAAGTTTATAATATGCCTGGGCTCAGTAGAATGAAATATGAGGCACAGGTAGTGGTAACAAAAACTTGGTCGCCAACCAAATTATCCTTAATGCTCTATAGGGATTCAAAACACCTTAAGGAAGATGATAAAGAATTTTTAGAATTATTATTTGAAAAGCTTCCTCAAATAAAACAAATGGAGCAGTTGATAAAGGACTTTAAACAATTGTTTCTTATCAAGAAAGACGGAATGTTACAAAAATGGATTCAGGAGGCATCAACATCAGAGTGCGGGCTTAAAAATTTTGCTAAAAATATTTTAAGGGACTATGAAGCAGTGAATAATGCAGTAGTAACAACAGTAAGTAACGGCCAGGTTGAAGGACAAGTGAATCGAATAAAAAATATAAAAAGAAAAATGTACGGAAGGGCAGGATTTCAGCTATTGAGGAAAATGATACTTGCAAAATCAGCATGATTCACCAAAATTGACGAAGAACCTATCCCTCCGAAATACCCACAGCTGATACATTAAAATCATTTATATCTCTATCCACATAGACTATAGATAGAATTTCTGCAACACATCTTGCATCTGATAGAGTGAAGTCGTTCATATTATTACAACTTCCATCTCCTCCAAATGAATTGAAATACTTATGCAGTGAATTGTGAACACGTAAAATATTTGTGTTTGGATAATAAGTGTATTTTAGATTATAATGGTAAAAAACAATTTTCTCCCTATCTATTGGGATGTTTAGCCCTAATCTTAGGGTAAGTTTCACGAATTCTAAATTCGTGAAACACCTAATGTAAAAATTTGTATAATCCATACGATTTATTTTTTAATTGCTGCTAATACATCTTTTTTAGAGAATACATAACGTGAGCCAACTCTTGAATAGGGAATACTACCGTCCTTAATCCTTTTCGTAAGTGTTGTAGACGAAATATTTAATAATTCACACACTTTTAAGCGACAAAGTGTCTCATCTGAATCATGAATAACCTCCATGATTTTATGGTTTGACTCATTGAGTTTATGATAGAACATACGAGAAAATCTATCTAATAATTCGTCGATGGGAAATTTGATTGTTAGAGTTACTTCCTTGAAGTCCTCGCTAACGATTAAGGATTGTTTCATTGTACAAATAGATTTGAATTTTAAAAACTTTACAACTGTTATTTGAAATAAAATGTGTTAATTATTATTATTTATAATTATTAGTTAATATTATATTTAAATTTTTTTTATATATCGAATTTTGATAGTAATTGAGTTCTTTGGTAGCTAGGTTCTATTTTGTTATATCTAGCAAAAGAACTAACACTTCTATGTCCACTATAAGACCTTATTAATTCGGAGTCCATGCCTTGATTGAATAGATAAGAGATAAAGGATTTTCTTCCAATGTGTGTAGTTAAAACTTCATGTAGTTTACGAGGAAATTCTCTACGTTCAGAACCATAATACTTCACTTTTATTACATCTCTATTTAGCTCTGCCAATTGACCTAAATCCTTTAAATGTGAATTCATTTTTTGATTCGAAATAAATGGAAGAAGTTTTTCATTAGCCCTATTATTATATTTATTTATTATATCTAATGCAGCAGGAATAAGAGGTAAACTAACATGATTTTTAGTCTTTATAGAAACATACTCTAGGAATCCATTAATAACTGTTTTTCTTAAGATTAGCAGCGTCTGAATATCTTAAGCCTGTATAGCATAAGAATAATAGACAATCACGTATTTGATCTAAAGTAACGTTATTAGAAAGGTCTAAATCTTTTAGGGCTAGTATCTCTTCTTTTTTAAGTGCAACAATCTCAGGTTCTTTAGCAGAGAAAGTGAAAGTTTTATATACCATATTCTTATTATATCCTCTAACACTACAATAATTCAAAAATTGCTTAAGTGTTTGAGTATATTTAGCTATAGTCACATTGGAATGATTCTTCTTATTCAAAAGAAAATCAACATATTTTTGATACAAATCTGTGTCGATTACGTCAAATGCAAATTTTAGCCCTGAAAATTTTGAATAATCTTTTAGGAGATCGATAGAAGTCTTATGTTTTTTAACTGTATTTAAAGCGCATTTCATTTCAACATTTTTTAAATACTCATCATAGTATTCCCAAAACGTTTTGTTACTACTTGTTTTGATTTTGTTTAATGAGTTTCTAATGTGTGCAACAGATAATTCGATTCCATTAAGTTGAGCATCAAGAATAATCTTTTCTACTTCCTGAATTTTGCTTTGAAGTATAGCATTTAATTCAATACTATTTGTTACTGAAGATTTGATGCGATGATTTTTAGCGTCCCAGAGATTTCTGTTTGTTTTGATTCCTGTTTGAATCCATAATCTCTTTCCGTTGAATACTACATCTAGTAATATTACTACATCAATCATTCGAAGTTGCCCTGTTTTAGGGTCTTTTCTCTGCTCTAGTTTTGGTGTTACTTTTGCCATTTTTTAGTTATTAAATTGTTATATATTTTATAACAAATAATTATATATTTATTTGTTTATCAATATGTTACAATTGTAATAACCTTGTATGAGATTTCAATGAAAAAAGTGAAAACAGTCTTATATAAATAACAGTTATTTATATAAAATTGTATTTATTTTATAAGTTAAATTGGAGAGGAAGTAATTGATGTAGAAAAGGTGTTAATTTGTTAACACCTTTTAGTTTTGTTTATTTATAATAAAATATTATATGTCTTCTATTTGATTATTTTCAATCCAAGAGAATGGAATAAGAGCTCTATCATCGATATTAATTTCATCATCTCTCCATCTCTTCAATCGTACGATATTTTCAAAATCTTTCCAGGCATATTCTCCAACATGTTCAAGAACTATTATTTGAAGGTTACCTTTTGTTCTAATAATTGCTTCATCTAAAACTTCGAAAATTCTTCTTACTCTTATTTTATCCTCATTTACATCTGAAATTTCTAAATCAGACTCTGGAAAGTAGACTTGTGTTGGCTGGTCAAAAATTATAAAATTAGGACATGGATGATCAATTTTAGAAAGAAAAAACTCATGGAATGCTAAGAGAGTTGAAAGGTGGTAAGCCATGTAATTTGAACCTGAACCAATTTCAAATAATGAATCTTTGCGTCCTGTTGAAGAAAGAAAACGTAGAGTTAAATCTTTTTCATTAAAACTGATTATCTCTTCAGAATTTTCTGCTTTGAATATTTTTGCATAGTGAGAAATTATGTTAGACAATTGACGTTTGGCATATTCAAATTTATCATTTATAAGACTTTCATCAATTGAATTCAATATTTCCTTTTTTCTACTTTCGAGTTTCAATAATTCCTTTTCACTAGATTTATCTTTTAGATAGTAAGAAAAGTTATTGAGTTCACCCTCAAGTTTACCTGCAAATTTGTAGATAGAATTTACTAGGTCAATTTCTTTACTATCATTAGAGTTTTTAGTCTTTATAATATCAGCTTCCTTACGTAGTTCATTTAATTTGAGAACTTTGGCTCTAATTTCTTTATCGAGTTTTCTAGATTCAGCCTTTAGTACTGTTAAATTATCATTTAGTTGAGTACCCTTAGAAATAATTTGATTATTAGTTCTTATTAATTCTTTAACATATGATTTCGCTTTATCATTAACAGAATCACATAAAGGACATTGTTCGGTTTTTCCTTTTAGTATTTTATTAAATAAACTAACCCCCTTTAATCTATTATGCTGTGATAATAAATCATTTCTGTAGTCTTCATTTCCATTAATTAGCTTGATAATTAATTCATTTCTATGTCGAATATTATGAAGTTCAGCTCCTATAGTTATCTCTTCGCTGACTAATTCAGATAATCTCTTACTTGTAGCATCAATTGCATCAGTAGATATTGTCGTAAAATTTTGTAATTCAACATTTTTTATTGCGACTTCTAATGAGTGTAAATAATCCTCATCAGTCCAATTTTCATCATTTGTGTATTTATTATTTAACAGGCCATATTCTCGAGATTGAAAATAATATCCTTTTAATTCTCCTCTAAATCTAGCTAAGCTAGCTTGCTTTCTTTCAATATCTCTACCTAACTCACTAAGTCTACTTTCGATTTGCTTTAACTCATCTTTATTTTCTAAATAATTATTATCAACAACTTTCATTATATATTTGAATATATTGATGAGCTTTTGACGATGAGCCATTACATCTGTTTTGTAAAAAAGTGTAGATTGATTGGCTATAATATATTGAGGTTGAAATAGAAATGCCATATAATCTCTAAAGCTTGGTCTTGAATCAAACCCAGATTTTTGGTTTTCATTTTCTTCATTAGAAAAATAAGATAAATTAGCAATAATATTTAAACGATGCTTAACTTCATTAATATTACAATTTGAATTAATCTCAATTGGAATATCTAAAAAAGTTCCTTCTCTCATAAACATATCCCCGGAAGCCTCTAAATTTGAAGGCTCTTTTCTCGCCAAAATCATCTCATGACCATTAGAAAGAGTAATATGTAAACCGAACCATTCTGTAAGTCTTCGAATTAATCTTGAAGGAATTCTGCAATCACCACTTCCTAAGCAATAATCGATTATAGAAATTATTGCAGATTTTCCCCTTTCACTTCCACCAGTTATAACATTCACTTTATTTGGAGAAAAGTGTATATATCTAATCTCTTTTTCTTTATTCTTAGGGATTAAAAAGAGAGTTTTAATTTTAAATTCCATCTAATTTTAAATAACTTGTTATTTCAACACTATTCATTTTTCCAAACCAAGTACCTATTCTTTTCGCTGCATTGAATATATCTGCTAAATCAGGATACTGTCGCAATTTTGAAAATTCACTTTCTTTAATTGCTTTAGGTACAAACCTTAATTCCTGACGATCTCTATCAAAATCCAAAATTCCAGAAACACTACATAAGTAAATAGTTTCAAAAGTTAGTTTTCCCATAGATTCAATTCGATCCTCTAAACCGATAAATAAATCCCTGTTTTCATCAAGTGCTCTATAAAGACTTCCTTCTCTAAAATTTCTACTTTTAATGCCATCTACAATTCTCTTATTAAAACAGATTGGTAAAACCACCATTATTAATTTTAGAGAGGGGGGCTGCTTTTTTTGTAGAGAATAGTTTTTACAAAATTCCCATAGAACATAAGATGCTAAAATTTTATTTTGAAAAATATCAAATTCATTCATCATTTTTTTTTTGTTAAATCTTTCCATAGGGGATGCCAACCTATTTTTAATGAATCACATAGATAGTGATAGGACCCTCTATTAGTATAACTTTGTATTGGTTCAAAATTTAATATTTTTCCTCTATATAATATTGTTTCATAGAAAGTTTCATAACCAGTTCTTTTGAAATCACTTGAGTATTTAAATTTTGGTCGAGAAATTGAATCCCAGTGAGTTTTTAAATCTTGAAAATAAACTTCAATGTTTGCTTTTGAAATTTCACCATCTCTAGCCCATCTACTTCTTTCAGATGCTGCTCTTACATAGTCATTAATAGCTTCAATAATCTCATCATCCTCACAATCAATAAGACTTAATTGTTTTACAAAATTTTTCCCTCTATTTCCCTCAATCTCTTCAACCGATATAGGTAATGAGTCTATTGTTTTTTCAAAAAATGGTTTTTCAAGAAACTCATAAATAAGGATATTATATTGCTTATTAAAAGAATTTACAGAAATTAGACCCTCTTTTCTTTCTTTCCAGCATTCTATTAAGTTATCAAGTACAAATCCAAATAAAGACTGATAAATCTTGTTAAATGGAATATCTTCTGATACACTGAGGTTTGCTTTAATGTGCTTTTTTATTTCATTAGAACTATGCGTATAACTGTTATCAAGTATTTGGATTCGAATTAGGAATTGCTTCAAAAAGTCATTGCTACAATCCAAGATTTTATTCCCATACTTCTGTTTTTTTACAGGTAATTTTATTGCAATATCTTTAAGTGTTATTATTATATCTTCAATCTCTTTTGACGAAGATTTATCATTAATTTTACTTATTTTAGATATTAAACGATTTGATGGAATTTTTTTATTTGATAGAATAGAAAAAATAGACTTGTCTATATCACATTTTTTATCCTCAATTAAATTAATCCAATTATATAATGTTTTCCATAAATCGATACTATGATCTGAGTAAGGGATAGCTTTGGAGACACTATGCTTGGATTGTTCATAAATTTTATCAATAGACTCTCCGTTTTCTAGTTTTACTAAAATATCATCATCAACTTCTACCCCTACAATACATTCATTACTTAATTCACTGAGCCACAAAAGTGCTCTTTCTATCTGAAATAAATATCCCAATATACTTCCATCCGCAGTTGTGTTGCTTGCTTTTTTTGCCATTAATTGATTTGATGGTTAATAGTTAAGGTAAGGTAGTTAATAATTAAAAAAAAATCAACTATTGATTTCAGAGGTTCAGAAATTACAAGAATTCTTCATACATTATCTCATACAAATTTTCCTTTTATCAATAAGGAGGCGTGTATATTCGATTGGAAATCTTAAAATTTTATGATCTATTAAAGCTTTTACATTTCCAATTTTGTAATAACACCTTATATTTCATTATGAATATCATAATTCTGCTCGGGGCTACAAAGATACGTACATTAACTTCTTAATATTGAGTCTATTCCTTTTTGGCTATATACTGTAGATAACGCAAACATAAGGCTGAAGATTGTGAAGATTATCTTTTCCATACTATTTTTTGTTTTCATAAAACTCGGTTTTCACTACAGTAATTAAAACACCAAAATAGTAAATGAAACCATATACTTAGAATTTGATTGGTTATGGACAGTATTTAAATACTATGAAATGGGGAATTGCCCCGAAAATTAAATCTGCTAAAAATATTATTCGGCATACATGTACTCTTTAGCCTTACAGCCAATAGGTCTATACTCTTGATCTAAGATCCACGCGTGATCTACATTTTCTTTCTTTAGCATGTATAGGATTATTCCTTATTTCGTGGGGTTTACATCTATATGGGAGCTATCGTGGGAAAATGGAAGAAGACGCTTTGGAAGGCAAATCTTCGATAGGATTAGGCGAATTTCTTGGTGAGCCTACTTTTTGGTTCGAAACTTTTCAAAATTGGCAGAGTGAATTCCTTTCAGTGGCTTCAATTGTATCACTAACGATTTTTTTGCGGCAAAAAGGCTCTCCACAATCAAAGCCAGTAGACGCACCACATTTGGAAACAGGAAAATAATAAACGCAGTGAATCAAATGATTTGTTAAGTTAATAGAAGCAAGCTGCTATCAAGCTTTATTATGTAAGGTAGCACGATGTATAGCCCTATGAAATACATGTTTGATTACAGGGCAATATGTTTAGAGTTAGTCTATTCTGTCAGTAAGCTGAAAACGACTGATTACCTGATGAAGTATAAAGGTAGAGACCTAAGTGTTATTTCATGATAAGATAAAGGTAGGGGACATGGCGGCTAAAGATTGGGGAAAATCAAAAATAGTCCAATCGTAATTAAACAATTGGACTATTTTTAATATTATAGGATTTGACGTCTAAAACTTCAATAGTTACTTACTTTTGTTATTTCCTCATCTTCTGCTGTTACTTCTTCCAGATAGCGTTCTAAACTGTCATCCATTTCTTTCATCCATGGGGTGTGGTGAATAGACGCTTGTGTGCCGTCCACAACAGAAGTAAAGACTTGGTCACGATAGTTGAGAATATTCACCTCTTTGTCATGCAGCCACTGCTTAAACATATCGGCTACTTTATCCAGATCGAACGGCGGATAATCTGTCAGAGATATTAACTCTTTAATATAATCTGTTTGAAAATCCACATGATCGGCACCTGTGACAGTTGATTTTTCATAGGCCATCCATTTATTAATATCAGCAGTACGCTCCTCTTTAGAAGGTAACGAAACTCTTCCCAGCATATAATCACGGGCGAACCAAGCTTGTGTATCAAACATATTGAAGGTATAATATTGATCTTGCATACCTAAGTAAATTAATCGCTCATTATCATTAAAGATTATACCTTTGTATAAGTGATTAGGGTATAAGCAATTTTTAGATTTCAATCTCAGATTATCGGGTAAGAATGGAAGTTTGTGCTGATAGCCAGTACAAAAAATTACAGCATCAAAGTCTTCGGCGTGACCGTCTTTAAAGAAGGCAGTGCTTCCCTCAAAATGAGTTACTAATTCTTTCTCTTTTATTCCTTTAGGCCATTTGGAGCCTATAGAGCTCGTTCGGTAAGAAATAGTAATTGATTTAGCTCCGTGTTTGTAACATTGTACACCAATATCCTCTGCCGAATAACTACTGCCTATCAACAAAACTTTTTGATCAATAAATTGATCGGCTCCTCTAAAATCGTGAGCGTGCATGACAGCCCCAGGAAAATTTTCTATACCTTTAAAATAAGGTAGATTTGGCGTTGAAAAGTGCCCTGTTCCCACGACTAGGTAATCGAATATTTCCTCAAAAGTTTCGTTTTTAACTAAATCATCAAAGATAACGCGAAACTGTTTTTTATCTTCTAAGTAATCTACCCATCGTGCTACTGTATTGAATTGAATATATTCTCGAGCGATACTTTTTTTTATTCTTCCTTGAATATAATCGAAAAGAACTTCACGTGGTGGGAATGAGGATATAGGTTGACCAAAGTGTTCGGTAAAACTATAGTCGGCAAACTCCAAACATTCTTTGGGGCCATTGGACCAAAGATATTTATACATACTACCATGCAGTGGTTCACCATATTTACCTACGCCGGTACGCCAAGTATAGTTCCACATACCGCCCCAATTGTCTTGTTTTTCAAAACATTTAATTTCTGGAACGGGATTACCTTTTTTCTGCTCTGACTCAAAGGCCCTTAGCATAGCAAGTCCACTAGGACCTGCACCAATAATCCCAACTTTAAAATTTGTCATATATACATAAAAATTTATTCCCGTTCTTATGTTATAAGAAGGGAGGATTAAACTATTAAGAATCAATATTTGATCCGCAAGCCTTAATCAAGGCTCGAAGGCATTTTTGAAAGAGTGCAAACTCTTAAAGAAGAAAAGACCTTTATTCAGGGCTTAATTAAATTGATAACAGAAATATTATTAATCGTAATATCTTTGTTTTTTTGCAATATACAAAATATCGGTTGCAAAAACAACTTATAGCCTCACTGAGCCTCTAGAGCTTTAATTATTCTTATGTTGAGATTTGTGCGATATTTTTTTAAGATATTTGTAAAGGGGAGGAATTAGTTCCGAGACTGGAGAAAATTTACAGGAGTTTATGAGATATTTTTAATTTTCCTTATAATTAAATGGTGTTCTTAGGTTATTTAATAACTATACTTACTTAGATATAAGGTAGACACAAATTCTAGCAATTTTTTCGCAACCATCGTAACCTATTAATTAACTCTGTGAAAAAGAAGTCTTGTTTATAGCTGAGCAAATTTTATGACACCTAATTTGTAAATTTTTCAAGTAAAAAATATAGTTAAAATAGGGGATGGATTGTATGTATTTTCATAGATATCACAGTGAGCGAGGATTGTTGCGCTGACTTTCAAAATTGATTCAATAAATGATTGTGCTAATCTGCTGTTTCTCGGAAAATCTTCAACTTACTTGTCATCAAAAACATCAACAATCCAAAGAAGGCAAAAACGCCATAGGAATATCGTAAGCTAAATATTTCTGCGATATAACCAATTAACGGTGGCCCCAATAGAAAACCTAAATAACTTACGCTGGAAACCATTGCTAATGCCACACCAGGGGCAATTTTCTTATTTTGTCCAGCAAGACTATATACTGTTGGAATATTACAAGCTACACCTATTCCAACCAACATAAAAGCTAGGGTACAAATCCAAAATTTAGGCGCTAATACAGAAAGCATCATACCTAAAAACATAAGGATTCCACTGATTTGTAAGGTTTTTTTACGCCCAAGTCTACTTATCACATAATCACCCATAAAACGGCCAGTCGCCATCATAATCATAAAGGAAGCATATCCTACAACTATAAGATTCTCAGGGGCACCTACGATATCTTTGAAATATACACCACTCCAGTCAAACATAGCGCCTTCAGTAGCCATACTGAAGAAACCAATAATTCCCAATTGCACCAACGATTTTTCGGGTCTGGAGAAAAAAGATCTTTTCTCTTTTTGTTCGGGTTTACCTTGCACAAGGTACTTGTGATTAAGTAAGGTATTACAAATAATCAAAAACAGAATAATAAGAAAATGTGGTAACGTATCAATGCCGATATTCATTGTTAGCAAACCGATGAGTGCACCAGTAAATCCGGCAATACTCCATGCACCATGAAAAGAAGACATGATTGATTGTTGAAACATTTTCTCTGCGGCCACACCTTGAGTGTTTACCGCGATATTGCACATATTTCCTACCACCCCAAAAGCGAAAAGAATAGCAGCTAAGTGAAAGGCATTGGTTGCTAATCCAATTGTACATAATATAAGCGCATAAATAATTGCAACAATACGTAGGACATTAGCACTGCCGTATTTTGTTACGAGTTTTCCTGAAAGCGCCATAGTGACCAGTTGTCCTACAGGAAGCATAAGTAATATGGTACCCAGCTGCGCTTCGGTTAATTGTAAATTTTCTTTAAGTGTTGGAATACGGCTCGCCCAAGACGAAAAAGCTAATCCTTGACAAAAATAAAAAAGCGAAACTGCGATGCGTATTCTATTGCGACTGGTAATTGTTGATTCAACAGTGGGGATGGCTATGCCTTTCATATAAAAATATTTTACACCGCAAATTTAAATAATCTATTTGCTATTGTCATTGTGTTTCTTGTCATAAAGCGATTAATGATATCTTAAGTTTTTATTAACATATAATATTCCTTTCAATACTTGTTTAATAATTTTTTATCTCCTTATCAAACGTGCTGTGATACGTCTTCTTCTAACTTGGGGTAGAGAGCTAGTGCTATCTAATCGAGATAAGAGTTGATAGTGTTAAGCGATTATCTTAATCAATATTTTATGCTAATATATGCGAATACTTAGCTAATATTTTGCAATCGTTGTCGGTATCGTTTGCGCAATTTTTGTGCTAAACCTGGTGAAAACAGCCCCTCTTTACGTTAATATTGTATATAATATTTTTTCTACCTATGAAACATATTATATGATCCTTTTAGGAGGTGATAACCATTTATACAATAATTAATAAACATTTATGGCAATACTAATGATCCCTATTGGTGATTATAGTTTTGTCTCACCATTTTAAATCTATTCATTATGAGGGTAATGTTTACTGTACTCATGCTGGTGTTGATGTGGCAAATCTCATTTGCACAGCAACGATCCGTAAATGGAGTTGTCACGGATATAGACAACAATCCATTGTCAGGTGCGACGGTTAGTGTGAAAGGCACAAGTCGGCAATCAAGCACAGATGCTGATGGGAAATTCAAAATTCAGATTAATTCATCGAACGAAGTAATTGTGGTTAATCTGATGGGGTATTTAGCCCAAGAATTGGTAATTGGTAGTCAGAATAACCTGACATTCAGAATGACAAGCAATGAAGCAAATCTAGAAGAAGTAGTCGTAATTGGATACGGTACGGTAAAGCGTAAAGATCTGACTGGTGCTGTTTCGTCCGTAGACGCTAAAACTATAGCAGCTGCACCAGTAGCTTCGGCTTTGGAGGCTATTCAAGGCCGTGTAGCGGGATTGAACATTTCAACAACAGAGGGTTCACCAGATGCAGAATTGACTGTGCGTGTACGTGGTGGAGGTTCTATCACACAGGACAACTCTCCACTGTATATTGTTGATGGTTTTCCAGTCAACTCTATTGCTGACATAGCGCCTCAGGATATTGAAACTATCGATATCTTAAAAGATGCTTCTTCTACAGCGATTTACGGTTCTCGCGGTGCAAATGGTGTAATCTTGGTGACCACGAAGGGTGGGAAAGCAGGTAAAACGAACATTAGTTTGAATGCTTTTACAGGCGCACGTAATCTTGCAAGCAAACTTGATGTACTTGATCCAATGGATTATGTGACTTGGCAATATGAACAGGCTCTATTAGCGAATAAGATAAATAATTACACAGATTACTTCGGGAATTTTCAAGACATCGATCTGTATACCAACGTACAGCCGAATGATTGGCAAGAAATTGTATTTGGTCGTACAGGAAATACCTATAATCAAAATATAAACTTCAGTGGTGGTGGAGAAAAGACAAAATACAGTGTAAGTCATTCATTCGTGAAAGACAAAGCAATTATGCAGATGTCCGATTACCAACGTCAAAATGCCAATTTCAAGTTAAATCACAAATTGTATAAAAATCTGACATTAGACTTGGGACTTCGTTATTCAGATATGCGCGTAAATGGAGGCGGTATGAATGAGCAGAATGAAGTTTCTTCTGCCGACTCTCGTCTTAAGTATGCGATGCTTTATCCTCCATTTCCAGTTAATGGTTTGACGACTACTACTGAAACAGATGATGATTTCAATTTGTACAGCCCATTGATTGCGATATCGGACAATGACCAATATTTTCAGCGTAAAACATACAATTTGAATGCGGCTTTAACTTATGAGATCGTTGATAATTTACGTTTAAGAAGTGAATTTGGTTACGATAGCTACCGCAATGACCAAGATCGCTTTTACGGGGGGACTACATATTATGTGCGCAATGTGCCAGCACGTGAAAATCAGAATCTTCCAGCTTTGTGGTTGACAAATACGAATCGAAATGGTTGGAGAAACACCAACACATTGAACTATGACTTCAAAAAGTTGATCTCAAAAGATCATTCTTTGAATATGTTAATAGGTCAAGAGTACTTGATGATTCAAAATCAGGTATTGACCAATATAATGCATGGTTTTCCATCGACATTTTCATTTGATGAAGCTCGTAAGTTGACCACTCAAGGAAATCCTTATTCAGTGGACAATAATTTCGCTCCAGATGATAAATTATTGTCATTTTTTGGACGTGCTAATTATGGATATAAAGAAAAATATTTATTGAGCGCAACATTTAGAGCAGATGGTTCGTCGAAATTTTCAGCAGCAAATCGTTGGGGATTTTTCCCGTCAGTTTCTGGAGCTTGGCGAATTTCGGGTGAGGAATTTTTGGAAGATGCAGCTTGGTTGAGTGATTTAAAAATTAGAGCGAGTTATGGTGCGGCGGGAAATAACAGAATTCCTTCGGGTTTATTGGTTCAAACATTCAATAACTCCACCACAACTTGGGTCAATGGGTATAATAACTTTTGGGCTGCCTCTAAAACCATGGCAAATCCTGATTTGAAATGGGAAACGACTACTACGCGAAACGTAGGATTGGATTTCTCTTTGTTCAATAGTAGGTTGAGCGGTACAATTGATGCATATTTAAATAAAACAGAAGATTTATTAATCGCTTATCCTGTAGCAGGTACAGGGTATGATATCCAATACCGTAATATTGGTAATACCCAAAACAAAGGTTTGGAATTCTCTTTAAACTGGTCTGCTGTTCGTAAACAAAATTTTGATTTAACAGTAAATGCGAATATTGCCTTCAACCGTAATGAAGTTCTAAGTTTAGGAGCTGTTGAAAATATTCCTGGAACGTCAAGATGGGCCTCTACGGCAATTAATATGGACTATTTGGTAGAAGTTGGTGCGCCTTTAGGTCAAATGTATGGTTATCAAAGTGATGGTCGCTATGAAGTGTCTGATTTTGAGGGTTATATTTCAAGTCAATGGAAGCTAAAAGAGGGTGTTACAACGGCTGCAGAGGTTGTTGGTACGATGCGTCCAGGAGCTATGAAATTAAAGGATATCAATGGTGATGGCATGATTTCGGTAGCAGATCGTGGAATTATTGGTAATGCGAATCCATCACACACAGGTGGTTTTTCTTTGGCATCACGCATCTATAATTTTGACCTAGCAGCGTATTTCAATTGGTCTTATGGCAATGATGTGTACAATGCTAACAAGATTGAATACACGAGTACGAGCCAATATTTTTCACGTAATATGATTTCAGAAATGGCGACTGGTAAACGTTGGACAAATTTGAGATCAGATGGTACAATCAGTAATGATCCTGCTGAATTAGAGCAAATGAATGCCAACACCACTATGTGGTCGCCGTATATGCGGTCTTTTGTATTCAGTGATTGGGCTGTAGAAGATGGATCATTCTTACGTATGTCTACATTGACATTAGGATATACTTTACCTAAGCATATTTCGGCACGCTTGCGCATGCAGACATTACGCATATATGCTTCAGGTTACAATTTATGGTTACTTACTAATTATTCTGGTTTTGATCCAGAAGTGTCTACACGTCGTCAAACACCATTAACTCCAGGAGTAGATTATTCGGCCTATCCGAAAAGTAAATCTTTCCTTGTTGGACTTAATGTAAACTTCTAGTAGGACTTAATTTGACTGATTATGAAAAAGATTATTACAATTAGCTTAATATTAACAGCCTCGTTAACAACTTGGAGTTGTAAAGATATTTTAGAGGCGCCTACCAAATCCTCTTTGGATGAATCTGTGATATTTTCTACTCCAAGTCTTGCTGAAGGAGTTATTCCAGGTATTATACAATCTTTTGGAGAAACAAACTCCTATAGAGGAAGGTATCTCGTGTATTATGGAACAAATACGGATGTAGAGGTATATAGTTCGTTGAAGGCTATTAATGATGATAAGTCTCGCTTAGGGAATTACAATACTAATGTCGAGAATGATCAAATGAATACAGATAATAACGCTTGGGCTAAATTTTATGAAGGAATCGAGCGTGCAAATATGGCTATTCGCGGTCTACGAAATTATGGCAATGTTGAAAACAATCCAGCCATGGCTCAGGTATTAGGTGAGGTACTGGTATTACGTGCGGTGTTATATAATGATTTGATAAAGGGTTGGGGTGATGTACCGGCGCGATTTGAGCCAATTACTACGGAGACAACCTATCTTCCACGTGCGGATCGCGATGTCATCTATAAACAATTATTGGCCGACTTGGATGAAGCAGCCGGTTTATTGCCATGGCCGAATGAAAGTAATGCTACACGTTCTGTAGAAAGAGTGAGCAAAGCTTTTGCAAAAGGGCTACGAGCTCGATTAGCTTTAGCCGCTGGTGGTTATGCACAGCGACTAGATGGTACAGTGCGATTGAGTTCAGATCCTGACCTTTCAAAAGAGAAAATGTATGCTTTAGCGAAACAAGAATGTTTGGATATTATTCAAAGTAATACGTTGAAACTATTAGGTTTTGAAGAATTATTCAAAAGATTCAATAGTGAAAACCTCCTAGCGGGAGGAGAATCCATTTGGGAGATACCGTTTAGTGAAGGTCGTGGACGTGTAATTTTTGATTTAGGCGTACGCCATACCAAGACGAATAAATATACTGGACAAAACCGTGGAGGTACCACTGTCGCAAATCCTTTAATTTGGTATGAGTATGACCGCGAAGATGTTCGCCGAGATGTGTCTGTTGTGCCTTACGAATGGGATAGGGCAGCATCTGATGAGGCTGATGCGGGAGGATTTCAGGTGCCGACCACATTGGGTAGGATGTATTTTGGTAAGTATCGTTACGAATGGATGAACCGCAGAGTGACTTCTACGAATGATGATGGATTAAATTGGATGTACATGCGTTATGCAGATGTGATATTGATGGCTGCAGAAGCTATTAATGAGTTAGATGGACCGCAGGCTGCAGCGCCATATTTAAAAATGATATTAGACAGAGCATTTCCAAACAGTCCAAATAAAGTTTCTACCTTATTAACGAGTGCCTCTGCATCGAAAACAGCATTTTTTAACGCGTTAGTCGATCAGCGTGCCCTAGAATTTACAGGTGAAATGTTGCGCAAAGGAGATTTAATCCGTTGGAATTTGTTGGGTACCAAATTGGCCGAAGCTAAAACAAAATTGCAACAATTAGAGAATAGAACAGGTCCATATGCAAATTTGCCTACTCGCATTTATTATAAAAATGAAGGTGAAAAAGTTGAAATCTATGGGCTAAATTTTGGCGATACTGATGCAGAAGGAGCTTCTTTGGGCTATACAGCAAATAAAGTATGGACAATGTCTTCTTCTGGTGATCAGACAACGTATTGGGATGCGCTTGTGTATCCTGGTAAAGATCCGAATAAACAACAATATTGGCCAATATGGCAGTTCTTTATAGAAGGATCAAATTCTCAATTAAACAACAGTCATTTAAACCTATAAATCGAAGAATTATGAAACGAAATAAATTATTCGGTATAATGGCAATTGCGTTGTCTGTAACAACGATGTCGGCATGTGATAGTAAGTTGACTCAAGAAATAGCTGAACTGCATTTAGATAGAGCATTGTCTCCTACGAATGTAGTGGCTCAAGTGGTCGAACGCACTAATGTGCGATTGAATTGGAATAAAGTTTACAATGCTTCATCCTATACGGTCGAATTCTATGATAATCCAGCTGGAACAGGTACTGCTGTAAAGCGCATTGAAAATATACAACTGGATGAACTCCCTTACACGGTCGCCGGCTTGGATGGCGAAACAGAATATCTTGTAAAAGTACAGGCATTAGGTGAACAAATAAATGAGTCCAAATGGTCAACAGTTACTTTTATTACCGGTACAGAACAGATTTTGCGTGCAGTTGATCCTAACGAAATTACGTCCTCTTCAGCATTGCTAAGATGGCCAGCAGGCCTTCCTGCCACTTCTGTGGAAATAACACCAGGAAATAGATCTATTCCGGTTACAGCACAAAATATTGCAGAGGGGGCTATCCTCATCGAAGGTTTGGGTAGCGATATTACCTATACCGCACGTTTGATAAATGGCTTAAAAACTAGAGGTACTATATCGTTTACAACTATGCTAGGTGATAATGTTACCAAAATAGGCCCTTCTGACGATTTCGTAAGTACACTTTCTACTCTTCAAGATGGAGATATTATTGCACTAGAACCCGGTGAATATACTGTAAATGAAGATGTAGAAATAAACAAAACAATTTCTATCCAAGGTTATAGACCTGCAGATAAGCCAATCTTAAAAGGAATTGTTTTGAAAGTAAAAGCTGGCGCAGGCTTGACTATCAAAGATGTGATTATGGATGGTACTGGCAATTCATCACAAAATCAATCTATATTTTATGATGAAGACTTAAATACAGCATATGGCGAACTATCTATAGAAAATTCAGAATTTAGAAATTATGTGAAAGGATTGCTTTATGTAAATAAAAAAGTACGTATATCTAAAGTTACATACAGCAACAATTTGATATATAACATTGAATGTTCAGGAGGAGATTTCATTGATTTCCGTAATGGTATAGTCGATGAATTGTACTTCCGTAATAATACAGTTTACAATTCTGCATTAGCTCGCGATTTATTCCGAATGGATGCCGGAGGATCAACTAATTTTCCTGGAATCACCTCGAAAATATATATCGAGCAAAATACATTTCATAAAATATTAGATGGAAATTCCAGAAGGATGTTGTATATCCGACTGTCTTCGCATCAGATTTATTTCAATAAAAATATAGTTTCCGAATCTTTGGGATTGCACAGTAATCAAGTAGCTACCACAATTACGCAGATGCAGCAGAATAACTATTTTAATTCGGCAAATTACACGAGTAGTACTGCCTCAAATGCGAAAAATGATACAGGAAATTTCACATTGTTAAATCCACAATTTACAAATTCAAATGGAGGCAATTTTACAATTGGAAATTTAGACCTGAAATTGAATGAAATAGGAGCAGCTCGTTGGAGAAATTGATAAAATGCTCAATTAAATATTCGACTGTTTCGCTGCACAATCTATTATAGTTTATTTTTTGTGTTAAATCGAAACAGTCGAACAATTTTGTAATTTTTAATTATATTAAAATCAGTAAGGATAATTACTATTGTCCCTTTAATTGGATTTCCTGAAGCTGATTAACTATATAAGTACTAATTTATCGTATTATTTATGTATTTTTTGCGCATAGTTAACAGCAAGATATATTACTGCTTCAAAAATTCTTTGATATTTTTATTACTTCCGTAAATGACAATAATTTCACCTTCTTGTAAAATAGTATCTGGTTTTGGGATGCCATGTAAGACCGTAGTAACGATTTGACTTTTTCCGATAAGTGAATCGCGTTCTGTTTTTTTCAATATTGTTAAAACGAGTATTTCATAGCGCTCTCTAAAGCCTATCTCTTGAATAGATTTTCCAAAATACTTCTTGGGAATGATTGCCTCAACAATACTATAGTTTGCATTTAGTTCGAAGGAGTCGACCAAACCAGATAAACATAATTTCTTTGACCATCGTTCCGCGGTTTCTTCCTCAGGGTGGACTATTTCAGAGACTCCAATTGCACTAAGAACTTTTTCATGTAGGGTATTAACAGCCCGGCTAATTAGCCGTTTAACTTTGGCTTCTTTACAAAGAGCGGTAACCATAATATTAGCTCCCTCATTTTCTCCAATTGCAACTATTACGACATCTGTATTTTTCAATGGAAGTGAATTAAACGCAACGGGGTCAGCTGCATCTATGGAAACGGTATGAGTAATATGTTCTTTAAGCGCAGTTATGCGATTTAGTTTAATATCGACACCTATAACTTCATTTCCTTGCGCTGCTAATTTAATTGCTAATGAGGCGCCAAAATTTCCAAGACCTATAATAATGAATTTCATATTTCTAATTTATAGTTAGTTCTTCTTCTGCAAATCGATAATTTGTGAATTTTACTTTTTTAAAAATGGCAATCATAATGGATAGCATTGTAACTCTTCCTATAAACATCAAAATGATGAGCACTGCTTTACTAGCGGTAGATAGATTAAAGGTAATTCCCAGTGTGAGACCGACAGTACTATAAGCTGAGAAGCATTCAAAAGCAATTTGTAATATATTAAATTGATTATCAAATATGCTTATAAGAAATATACACAATCCAATTATAAATAGGGAGAGGGTCATAGTCGCAAATGCTCTTTTAACGGTTATTTCTGCTATTTCTCTACTAAATATTTCCAATCTTTCTTTTCCTCTTACTAAAGTGACGATGTTTAATAGGGCTATAGCGAATGTACTTGTCTTAATACCTCCTCCTGTTGAATTCGGGGAGGCCCCAATCCACATCAAGAATATGACAAACAGAATGCTCGATACCTTTAATTCTGCAAAGTCTATGCTATTATATCCTGCAGTGCGTGGGGTGCTAGCTGTAAATAGAGCTGTGACCCAGCGTCCAAATGTATTATGTTCACTCAGTACTCCGTTTCTTTCTAGAAGCCACAGTAATAAGGTTGCCAAGGCAGTTATAGTTAGTGTCGTTATTAGATTAATTTTACTATTTATGTTGATGACCCAAGGCTTATAAGCATATTGATTTTGAGCATATCTTTTAATGAATCTATTAATTATATGTTTTAAGTATTGAAGTAGATTTATAACTATTGGAAACCCTAGCCCACCTAGTACAAATAAGGAGAGAATTATTAATTGAAAAGGATAATTAAATAAAACTGATTTTTCAGCCAGACCAAGTGGGAGAGTGGAAAATCCAGCATTACAAAACGAAGAAATGGAATGAAATATACAGAAAAATACGTGTTGTTTGAAGCCTAGGGTTTGAAAGTCGGGTGTTAAAAAATAAATTAAAATAGCTCCCCAAGCTTCAATAGAGAATGTAATTATAATTATACGTTTTAACAAAAGAAATACTTCTCCAAGTTTTTGAGAATTTGCCATGTCTTTACTAGCAAGCTGATTTTCATAGGAGGAGCCCCCCTTGAAAAAGTACGCGAAATAAGATGCAAAAGTTAATATTCCTAACCCTCCCATTTGTATAAGTAACATAATAATGACTTTTCCCACAGGTGTAAATGCACTGGCGGTATCTACAACTATTAGCCCCGTAACACAAACTGCACTTGTTGCCGTGAAAGCTGCGTCAATTAATGATATATTTTGTGTATGCGATATAGGGTGGTATAATAGCGCGGTCCCTATTAAAATGAGCAAAATGAAACTACCAGAAAATAGCTGGGCAGGATTGTAGAATTTTTTCACAACATATATTTTTTCAAAGGTATAAAAAGTCCTTACTATTCAAATTGAATTTTCCAAATGTTGTATTTGAAATTTTTATGCATTATGTAATAGATTTTGGTGAGAAGAATTGGTACATACAAAGAGAATAAGTTGGTCTTTTTGAAGATTACATGTCATATTAAGGTATGCTTTTAAACCAAAATTTGCATTTAAGGTATTTATTTATACATTTGAGCCGTTGTATCATAATAATTTACTATGAAAAATATAATAATTTTACTTTCTTTTGTTATCAGCGGTTTTGTTGCTCAGGCTCAAGTTGATAAATTTCAATTATCTAGTCACATATTAGATATATCTACAGGGCAGGGTGCACCTGATGTAAAAGTATTATTAAAAAAATGGAGCAATGATAAATGGATAGATGTTCAAGGTTCAAAGACTGATGAAAATGGTAGAATTAAAGAGTTGTTGGCTTTTTCCAAAGCCGGTAATGACGGTATTTATAAATTAGTTTTTGAGACACATCCATATTTTAAGAAAAAAAATATCGATAGTATATATCCGTTTATTGAAGTTGTGTTTAGTATTAAAGGCAATGGGCATTATCATATTCCAATAACTGTTACGCCTTTTGGTTATTCTACATACAGAGGTAATTAGTGTAAATATATACTTTCGGGTGTTGATTTATAACATTCAACCATTATGATTAACATAAAGGTTTTGAATAAATATTTATTAAATCTGTGCAATATCTTAATCATGAGTTCGAGGTTTCTTTGAACTCATTTCTTTTATATTAATAGGTGTTATTTTAAAGTGATGTGTTTTAACTTTTATTCCCAAGAATCAACGTTTACTATGATGTTTTCTTCATTAATTAAATTTGTTTTATAGGTAATTTGTTGTATTACCTCATCTAATTCATTTACTGCATCCATAATTAATTCCATAATTTCCTCTATAGTTAGTCCCCCTCCTCCTAGTTCTTTGGAGAGATATACTAGACCCATTATTCTGGTAAGGGGGCTACGTATTAAATGTGACTGTGTCCAAGCAATTTCTCGAAGGGCTTCATTTTGCTTCTTAATTCGCTCCATATTTCCGCGCGATACGGATACATCTAAAGCTGCTCCTACCAATCTTACCGCATTTCCATCTTGATCTCTTAATATATTGCATCTGTCTACCACATATGATACTGACCCATCAGTTAATATAATTTTATATTCTTCACGCCATGTTTCTTGAGTTTTATTTTTAAGAGCGTATTCAAGAGATGCCCAGACTCTTAATCGGTCACTAGGATCTATGGCGGTGAACCATGAATTTTCTATCGAGAATGTTTCGCTTAAATTATAATCAAATGTTTGATTATGATTCTTTCTTCTTATGAGCTGATTAGTCGTTAAATCAACGTTCCAAATCAATTCATTACTTGCTTTCATTGCTAGTATAAAGACTTCATTACTTAAATGCAGTTGCTTTTCATATTCTTTTCTCTCAGTGATGTCTTGTATTGTTCCTTCGATTCTGACAGGAGTACCTTTTTCATCAGTTATTAGTTGTACTTCTTGACGAACCCATTTACTTTTGCCTGACGATGTAATTATTTCGTGTTCAAAACTTTGTACTTTTGTATCAGTAAGGTGTATTGCGGGGTCATCTGAAATTAAATACCTGTCGGCAGGCTTGAATGTTTGTAATAAGTTCTCTTTAGTGGGTGTGAATGTCTCGGGTTGATATTCATAAATGGCATATGTTTCCTCGCTCCATACCGAAACGTCCGAATTAATTTCTCGGTACCAGTAACCTAGTTTAGCAATTTTTTGTGCTGTTTTTAATCGCTCGTAAGCTGTTTTTAATTTTTTTTCTGCAAGGGTTTGTTCTGTAATATCTTTACCAACAGCAATTATAGTCTTAGATTCAGTTAATGCTGTGGCAGAACATAACAACCATTTAACTTCACCATTAGAGGCGATAAGTCTTCCCTTAAAAGGTTCTGATGATTGTCCTTGTATTAAAGAATTAATACTTTGGGCAACTTTATCTTTATCATCTGGGTATATAAAATTAGAAATGGGTGTAGTATATAAATGTTTCTTAGAAAAACCAATTAGAGAAATAAACGCTTTATTACATTTTTTTATATAGCCATCGAAACCGACAACACATCTAGGGTCTGGGGAAATATTAAAAAAGTTTCGGTATTCCTCTTCTGTTAATTTTTGTTTTATTACTATGCCTAATTTCTGGATTACACTACTTAAAATACAAATTTGTTCCGTAAGTTTTTCAGAAGAATCTTTTGAAAAGCATGTGATGCAGCCAAGAAATTGATCGGCATAGATAATAGGAAATCCTATGCCGGATGAAAGTTTTGCTATTTTTGCAGCTTTTGTTCGAAGAAATTTTTTATGTTTAGGGAGATTTTCCCATACAACTTTATTTTTCTCCTTCCATACTCTTCCTGGTAACCCTTCATTAAATCTAAAGTTGGTAGTATGTAAAGACTGAAAATGAAAGGCCTCTGTATCAGTTTTTTGATAAGCTTTTGTAATAAGATTCAATTGGCTATTATCAGGGGTTATCAGCCATATTTCACTCATACATATTTTTGAAACTTTAACTAACTTTTTTAATGCTTCATGAAGGCAGGTTACTAAAGAATTTGGTTTAGCTATTGCTAAACTAATTTCTGTAACCAGATTGTTAATTATTGTCTGTTTTATTTCGTCAGTAACATCATGTGTGTTCGCAACAATTCCTTCAATTAAGGGTGTGTTTAGGTGATTGGAAAGCTCAGTACGTACCCATCTAAGGTTTCCCTGGGCATCAGGAAAACGATATGGTTCAATAGAGATATATTTTTTATTTTGAATTTTGGATAGTAAGTGTTTCACTCTAGGCAAATCTTCTTCATAAACAAAATCGAAAGCACTTTTCCCTATAAATTCTGTTGCATCGATTCCTAATACTGTTTTTGATGAAGGAGCAACATATTTATAATTTCCATTTTTATCCAAAATAGCCACAAGGTCATTTCCATTTTCAATTAAAGATTTGTATTTACCTTCGCTAAATGATAATTCTTGATATGCTTTATGGGATTTAAGTACTTGTGCAAGATTTGAAGTCAGTGCATACAATAATTGAAATTCATCTTCTGAAAATCGTTTATATTTTTTACAATCATCAAAGCCTATAAACCCATAAAATTCCTCATCGACAAATATGGGGAGTGTAAGTGCCGATTTTATGTTTTGTGCCTCTAATACACTTTTTGACCATGAGGGGGGTAGCTCATTGACTATAGCCTCAAAGTGTTTCTTTTCTTTTAAAGAGTTTATGATAAGATGGTAATCAGATAGTTTTGCATCTTGTAACAATGGATTGTCAATTTCTGGTTCAATATTAGTCCTATTCCATTCAAGTTTTTGGGAGGTAGTTTCATTTTTTAAGTTATTTTCGAAGAAGTAAATACGATCCACTTCTATTATTTCACCAATAATTTCGAAGCAGCGATATAGCGACTGCATCCAGTCAGTTGACTTTAACCAAATTTGACTTATATTTCCTATGGCTTTTAAATAATCTTTTTGGGCTAAAATTTTCTGCTGTTTTTCATATCTTGTCGTAAGATCAGTTATAGTAATTATTTCAGCGTCAATCCCTCGGTAATGAATGCTATTACATTTAATTTGAACATATAAAGTGTTGCCATTCGCATTTTTATGTCTATAAACAACTTCATTTTTAATTCCTTTGTTATAGTCAAAATTACTGCATATTATTTCGGTCTCTGTATCACCTACAGTCTGCCAAATATCGTTCAATTTCATGTTTAAAAATTCATCTTCACTATAGCCATAGAGTTGTATAGCTTCCTTATTTATAGCAAGAAATTGTAGTGATTCTTTTTGATAAACCACTACTGGGACAGGTATAAAACTCAAGAAATCAAAGTTGTTATTAGACAGTTGGAAAGAGCTGTTAGTCATACTTTTTAAGTGTTATGTAGCTTGATTGTCAATTGTTTAATTGCGCTTTTGATTGGTGCATATGAATCTTTTCATGGATTTATATTTAAATTTTTAATAATCTGCTTGGTGAGGGGCTTAACTAAATATGACTCAACTAGACTAAACTCCTTTGCTTTTATTTTATCTTGAACATCTATAGAGGAACTCAGTAAAAAAATTTTTAAGTTGTAGCCTTTCTCATTCTTTGTGAGGGCATTTAAAAATTCCCACCCATCCATTATTGGCATATTTATGTCGAGAAAGACCGTAAAAGAAAATGCTGGATTGTTATAAATGTGAGCAAGCGCAGATTTTCCATTCTCAAAATTTAAGATGGAAGCTTCAGGATATTCGGAAGAAATAATTTTTTGATGGATAAAATTCATTATTTGATTATCATCAATTAATAGTACCTGATGCATTGGCAATATTTATTATGTATTAAAATTTGATTTATTGCAGGATTATAGCCTACTATTATACCCTGGTTCTAAAATCTTTTAACGATTTTATCGGAATTTACGGAGAATTTGAGACATTTCAAATCATAGTTATTTCTTGTATGGGATTAAATACTCAAAAAATTTATGGGCCATTTATATAAAAAATGCGCATAAAAACATTTTTTGGAACAATTATGGTAGAAATAAATACTAAATGTTGATGCAAAAGTGTAGTTTTACACCTGTGTTGCTTTGGTTTAATTTGTGAATTTTATAATTAACATTTAATCCATTTCTAAATTTTTATTTGTCTACAGCAGGGTTACAAAGACTAATTAAACTGAATTTTAAAATGAACATGTTTACTTAATATGTGAAATCCATGGAAGTAAAGAAAGAAATATCTATATTCTGGTTTCGAAGAGATTTACGTCTTGAGGATAATGTTGGGTTATATTATGCTCTTAACAGCAAATATCCTGTTCTGCCAATATTTATTTTTGATACAGATATTTTAAAAAAGTTAGATGACAAAAATGATAGGAGAATTGATTATATACATCAATCACTTTATGCTATTAACTTAAAATTAAGGGAGTTTAAAACTACTTTAAATACTTATATTGGCTCACCGTTGCACCTATTTAAGGAATTAAGTGAAAAGTATAGCATTAAATCAGTTTTTATTAACAGGGATTATGAGCCTTTAGCTATACAGCGTGATGTTCAAATTTATTTATACTTTAAAGCACAAAACATAGAGTTTACAGCTTGTAAAGATCAAGTCATATTTGACAAAAAAGATATTTTAAAATCTGATCAATCTCCTTATACTATTTATACGCCCTATTCTAAGAAATGGAAGGAAACCCTAAAATCAGAGCATTATAGAGTAAATAAGCCAAATTATTCTAATTTTCTAAAGCTAGATCATAAAGCAATTCCGTCTTTAAAGGAAATTGGATTTACTAAAACTGATATTATTTTTCAAAAGCCTTATCTTGATCAAAAAATTATAGAGAACTACGATAAATATCGAGACTTTCCTTATATGCAGCATACTACACAGCTCGGTATTGCCTTGCGTTTTGGAACTATCAGCATCCGTGAGTGCGTTGGTTATGCATTAAGTCATAACCATATTTGGTTAAATGAATTAATTTGGAGAGAGTTTTTTATGATGATTATATATCATTTTCCAAAGGTAGTAAAAGAATGTTTTAAACCTAATTACGATTATATTCAATGGAGGAATAATGAAGAGGAATTTGAGCGTTGGTGCATGGGCGAAACGGGATATCCAATTGTAGATGCGGGTATGAAACAGCTAAATGCTACTGGCTATATGCATAATAGGATTAGGATGATTACAGCTAGTTTTCTTTGTAAACATCTTTTAATAGACTGGCGTTGGGGTGAGGCATATTTTGCTAAAAAACTTAATGACTATGACCTTTCTGCAAATAATGGTAATTGGCAATGGGTTGCTGGTTCAGGCTGTGACGCAGCCCCTTATTATAGAGTATTCAACCCTAAACTTCAAATGGAAAAATTTGATAAGAATTTACAATATGTAAAACAATGGGTTCCGAAATTTGGTACCAATGAATATCCAAAAGAAATTATTGCCCATAGCGAGGCTCGGGAGCGGATGTTAATCTGCTATAAACGGGCTTTAGAACTTAATTTCATCAAATAGAAACTTTTAATTGAAGTATACTAATTTTGGTTGGTTAGTAGTGTAATATTTTAAAAAATACAACTCTTCTCGCGGGCTAACCAGGGGTTAAATTTTTAAACTCTCTGAATTTGTAAGGATAGAGATATATGAGTCAACCTTATTCACGGTTGGGATAAACCAGGGATGAAAATACCAAAATGTATGAGGAGACTGTTCAAAATGTAACTCCTCCACATGGATGTTCCATTCTTTATATTTGGTTTTTACTTCATTTTTACCTGCGCTAAACCTCTTATAACCACTCGTAATGAATAACATAGGCGAAGAGTTCTTAGATAAATGTGTCAGTGCAGAAGCTTCTTTCCAATTAGTTGAAGCTTGTGTCGAATCTCCTCCAAGCCATTCTGATGCCATTTTTCCTTCTTCCGCATCCGGATGCGTGAAAGATAATAAACCATCGATGTTTACGACAGCTTTGATGGAAGGATTATTGACGCCATAATTTCTTTCCTTATGAATTGATTTGTTAAGCGCGCCAACGAGAGCGGCTAACTGACCACCGGAAGAAGTGCCTAAACAAATGATATTTTTCCGATCGATGTTGTATATTTTTGAATTTTTCTTCAACCAACTAATTGCATCTTGAATATCCTCTACAGCAGCTGGATATTTAGCTTCTAATGATAACCTATACTCTACTGCAACGCACGTATAACCTTTTTCTGCAAGGGCTAAGGAAAGTTGATGCATATGCGTTTTGTCTCCAGATCGCCATCCACCGCCATGTATTAAAACTATTGCAACATTTTTATGGAGAATTCTAGGCTCAAAAATATCCACTTTCAAATCTCTATTCCCCACATTTTTGTAGGTGAGGTCTTTCGAAACCTTAACATGTTTACTGTTGACTTGGGCTATCTGAATGTATGGGAATTTTTTCTTTTCTTTCTCAAAAGTAGAATAAACACTGAAGGAAGTGTCTTTTGGGATAATAATCGTTTGCCCAAATAAATTTTGAGGATGATTTAGCTGTCCCAAAAGAACGATTAAAAAAAACAGAAAACGCATTGTAGACTATTTTCCTAAGGGGTTCCAACCTTTAAAAATTTTATCTAAACTGTATTTAGTCGCTTCGGTATCGGATAATTGATGAGACCATGCAACGCGTTGAGACAAATTGCTTGCTCCTGGGCCTATATTTTTGTATTCCGCATAATAAGCAGTTTTGTGTTTGTCTGCAAAGTTTTTGTCTCCTGCCCAGGGATCCCATCCTTCTGAGGTAATGTGACTCCCAAGCTCGCAGTACAAGAAAATAGTTTTGGCAAATGGGCGCCAAGGTCTACCGAGGTAAACTTTATTTACATTCGCATCTGCTGCGACCAGGGTGCACTTATAAAACACAAATCCATACGGCTCGTGTTCCGTTGTTGAGGCTGCAGTAATATAAGAATTGGATAAACTTTCGATTATACATTCCTGAAAAAAGGCCGTTGTAGCACCAAAAATATAATCTGTTGTTCCCTTGATGTGCGTATCGTGCACAAATACGCGTACACCAGCTTTGGATAAATAAAATGAATCTTGATTACCAAATATATTACAATTCAATACTTTGATGCGATCGCCTTCTGTATGCAAAGCAACGGCTTGACCAACTCTACCTGCCGTATTTTCTATGGTAAGATTCTCTACAACACAATCATCTCCCGCAACACGAAGGGTGTAAGTGGTATAAGTCGTATGCGCTTCTCGGCCGTCTATGTCCTTTGTCGGAAGTTTCTTTCCTGAATAATCATCATTGCTGATGATGGTATTTTCTTTATTGAACCCACGTAGAATGATATTTCTTTTGTTATTGGGTATCGTAACTTTCTCAAAGTAAGTGCCTGGATGAATTTGAATGACAACAGGATATTCTGCAAAATCGCGTACATGATCTATTGCATCTTGAATCGTTGTAAAATCCTCAGTACCGTCTGTACTAACACCTATTTCAAACTTATTGTCTAATGTCTGTGCACGCAATGATACGCTAGTACCAAGCACTAATAGGATTAATAAGGATAAAGTTTTTATGATCTGCATGGAATTGTTTTTCATTGGTTATGACAAGATTACTAAATATCCATTAGCGTATCAATACAATTTTATGCAATCGTTATCGATAACGATTTCGCATTTATTTCATTGAATACTAGCTTATTGATGGTAAATTAGGTTTTAAAATTTACCGTTAATGAAAAGCATAATTTACGTTAGTGTTGCTATCGTATCTTTTTTAATATTTTTTGGTTTTGCTGAAAAGCGTCATATAACCGTGTGGATGATAGGAGATTCTACAATGGCTATTAAATCGCAAAACAAACATCCTGAAACAGGATGGGGAATGCCGTTTGCTTCTTTTTTTAAAGAAGAAGTTGTGGTAAAAAATCATGCTAAAAACGGCCGAAGTACTAAATCATTCAAAAATGAAGGTTTATGGAAAGAAGTGTATGAAAATTTAAAAGCTGGAGATTATGTGTTTATCCAATTTGGTCATAATGATGAAAAAGTTGATAAACCTAATGTTGGTGTGACACTAGAACAATTTGAAGCGAATCTTCGAGAATATGTTGAATTAGTCAAAGCAAAAAATGCTTTTCCCATATTACTTACTCCAATTGCTAGACGCAAATTTGATGAAGGCAAATTACAAGATACACACGGCGATTATGGAAATATTGCCTGTGCACTTGCTCAAAAAGTCAAGGTTCCTTGCATTGATATGCGCAAGGTGAGCAATGAATTGCTTTCTGAACTTGGGGAGGAGTCTTCAAAAAAATTGTTTCTTCATTTGGAAAATGGGCATGTGAATTATCCAGAAGGTGTGACG
This sequence comes from Sphingobacterium bovisgrunnientis, assembly GCF_009829085.1. Lineage (GTDB taxonomy): Bacteria > Bacteroidota > Bacteroidia > Sphingobacteriales > Sphingobacteriaceae > Sphingobacterium > Sphingobacterium bovisgrunnientis. The sequence goes on along the minus strand of NZ_WUQY01000020.1, from coordinate 39,912 downwards.
GATAACACGCACCTCAATGAAGTTGGGGCAAAGCGAATTGCGGAGCTAGTAGCAAGGGAATTAAAAACACAAAAAATAGCGTTAAGTAGCTATTTGAAATAGTAGCAGATTGACAACGTTTGCATAGAATGTTCTTTCGATTAAGATTTTAAGAACGTAAAATTGTTGTTCGCGATAACCAATACTAAAATATATGATGATACTTAAGAATTTATTTAAAGGATCCGGTGCTATATGGAGCACGACAATTTGTTTATTAGCTGGTTTTTCGGCAAAAGCCCAGATTCATGAGCCCCAACAGCCTATAATTAAGGCAACATCTTTTCGGGCTGATACGGTTAATATTTCCAGTTTTGGTGCTAAAGGCGATGGCCAATTTTTAAATTCTGAGGCTATCAATAAAGCTATCACGACTATAAGTCAACGTGGTGGAGGTGTGGTATTAGTGCCTGCAGGGCTATGGCTTACGGGTCCTATTGAAATGAAAAGCAATGTAAACTTGCATGTTTCCAGAGAAGCAATTCTTTTGTTTTCTGACAAATTTGACGATTACAAACTAGTAGAATCGAATTGGGAAGGACAGCCAGCTTGGCGTAATCAAAATCCTATTTCTGGTAAAAATCTAGAGAATATTGCCATCACAGGTAAGGGTATTATCGACGGAAATGGCGGTGTGTGGCGAATGGTCAAGCGCAATAAAATGACGGATTCGCAGTGGAAGAAATTGTTGGCTTCAGGTGGTGTGGTAGATGAGAAAGCTAAGATTTGGTATCCTTCAGAAGGCTCGTTAAAAGGTGCTTTGGAAAATAGAAGTGGAACCATAAAACCTGGTGTTACCAAAGAAGATTTTTTAGATGTAAAAGACTTTTTAAGACCAAATTTATTGGTTTTCACACAGTGTAAACGAGTATTAATCGAAGGCGTGACGATTCAGAACTCTGCAGCGTGGAACTTACATCCACTGATGTGTGAGGATGTGATATTGCGTGATGTATTGGTTCGGAATCCTTGGTATGCTCAGAATGGGGATGGTGTGGATATAGAATCATGCAAAAATGTATTGGTAGAAGATTGTACTTTCGACGTGGGTGATGATGGAATCTGTATCAAATCCGGAAGAGACAAAGCAGGGCGTGATCGTGCAATGCCTACAGAAAATGTGATTATACGTCGCTCCGTGGTCTATCATGCACATGGCGGTTTTGTGATTGGCAGTGAGATGAGTGGTGGAGCACGCAACATTTGGGTAGAAGATTGTTCATTTATTGGAACAGATATTGGGCTTCGTTTCAAAACAAAAAGAGGCCGTGGAGGTGTAGTTGAAAATATTTTTATAAAGAATATCAATATGGTTGGTATCCCAGGGGAAGCTATTCTTTTTGATATGTACTATGAAGCTGTGGATCCAATACCGCTTTTGGGTGATGAGAAAGAGCCAATAAAAGTGGTGAAACTTCCAGTTACCGAGGAGACGCCTCAATTTAAAAATTTTACGATTAAAAATGTACATGTAAACGGAGCAGATAAAGGAATTTTCTTCCGTGGACTTCCAGAAATGCACGTAAAGAATGTCTCATTAGAAAACATAAATATCCAAGCAAACAAAGGAATTGAGATTATAGCATCGACCAATATTTCATTAAAGAATGTACGTGTAAATACTGAAAATACAAATCCATTGGTTCAGGTGGTAGATAGTGAGGGTATTACGTTTGATAAGTTGACACCGATGAGTCCTGTTGAATTGCTGATGCGTGTATCGGGAAGTGAATCCAAAAATATCCGTGCGACTGGAACGAATTTTAAGGACGTAAAAACTAAAAGTGCATTTGATCGCGGTGCGACATCCAAAGCACTTACTATGTAATCTGATATGAAAAAACTTATAGCAGCTGTTGGACTTTTATTTGTGGGTTACCTTAGCTTCGCCCAAAAACCATATTACGAACGCATGACCAATACGGCTATGGATAAGGTTGTGATAGATTCTAAGTTTACGACAAACAAAGGTCTGAAGTGGACGTATGATTGGGGTGTTCCTTTGGAAGGTGTGATCGAGGTTTGGCGTACTACAGCAAATGGTACTTATTTCTCTTTTGTAAAAGAATGGATGGACAAGTATGTCGATAAGGAGGGAAATATTCTGAATTATTCTGCTGAAGAGTACAATATTGATCATATCAAAAACGGCAAAATATTACTCGCACTTTTCAAGGCTACAGGAGACAAGAAGTACTTAAATGCATCTCATCGTCTTTTTGCGCAGATGCAATCTCATCCACGTACGAATGAAGGTGGCTTTTGGCATAAAAAGGTATATCCAAATCAAATGTGGTTAGACGGTTTGTATATGGCACAACCTTTTTTGACCGAATACGCGGATTTGATGGACAAGCCAGAATTGTATGATGATATTGTCAACCAATTCGTGTGGATGGAAAAAAATGCTAAAGACCCCAAAACAGGACTATTGTATCATGGCTGGGATGAATCACGTAAAGAGCGATGGTCCAATCCGAAAACTGGTGTGTCACCACATTTTTGGGGAAGAGGAATGGGCTGGTTTGCGTTTGCTTTAGTGGATGTATTGGACTATTTCCCTACTTCACATCCTGGACACCCAAAGATTGTTGCTATACTTCAAAGAACGATTGAAGCTGTAGCAAAATACCAAGATCCAAAAACAGGTGTTTGGTACGATATTGTGGATCTACCTCATAGAGAAGGAAATTACCACGAAGGTTCTGCATCAAGTATGTTTACATATGCAATGGCAAAAGGCTTGCGTAAAGGTTATTTGGATAAAAAATACCTTAAGAATGTTGGAAAGGCACATGCAGGATTGTTAAAAGTATTTGTTGAAGAGGTATCACCGACACATATTAATTTAAATAAAATCGTTGCGGTTTCGGGGTTAGGAGGGAGCAAAAATTACAGAGATGGTAGTTTTGAGTATTACATGAGTGAGCCTGTCATCAGCAACGATCCAAAAGGTGTAGGGCCATTTATGCTGGCAGATATTGAATACGAAAAGTTAAAAAAGCGTACAGCAATTGGTAAATCTGCTCGTGTTACTATAGACAATTTTTACAATAATGAATACAAAGAATTCGTTCCGGGTTTAAAGAAACCTTACCATTATTTATGGGATGGTCAGGATTTTAATGGGTTTTATATTTTAGGCAATGTATTTGAGAGCTATGGAGCTACATTGTCAACTTTAAGCGATAAGCCTAATGCAGCAAATCTTAAAAATTCAGATGTATACATTATAGTAGATCCAGACAATGAAAAGGATACTCCGAATCCTAATTACATGGATACGCAGCAATCAAATGAAGTTGCCGAATGGGTAAAAAAGGGGGGAGTTCTTGTTTTATTGTTGAATGATCAAGGAAACTGTGATTTGGATAAGATCAATCTTCTGAGTACGAAATTCGGAATTAAGTTTAATGCGGATAGTCGAAACAAAGTACAAGGTCGCAATTTTGAACAAGGTGCAGTGATGCTAAGTCCTAATGAAATTTTTAAAACTACATCTAAGCTTTATTTAAAAGAAATTTCTACAATACAAGTTTTAAAACCAGCGAAAGCGCTTGTAACTGATGGTAGCGACACACTTATGGCAATAGCTAAATACGGTAAAGGAACTGTATTTGCTGTTGGAGACCCTTGGCTTTACAATGAATATGTTGATGGAAGAAAGCTGCCAAATGATTTTCAAAACTTTTCAGCGGCACACGAATTAGTGAAGTGGCTGATTAAACAAACTAGATAATGCGGATAAAGTTTCTATATAGTCTATCGGCCTGCCTGCTAATATTTTGCTCTTGCTTGGGGCAAAAAACAGCGTCAAATGAGAATAGCATTTGGGATAATATGTTGGTCTATCAATTGCCAAATGGCGGGTGGTCAAAGCATTATACAAATGGTACAGCGGTAGATTATAACAAGAAACTTTCAAAAGATATTTTAAAGATTATTCCAAAAGAAGAGCGATTAGCAACTATAGATAATAAAGCTACAACGCAAGAAATTGAAGCACTGGCGGAAGGATTTCAAAAGACCTCAAAGAAGGAATACAAACAGGCGGTAATAAGGGGTATTAATTATTTACTATCAGCGCAATACGACAATGGAGGATTTCCACAATATTTTCCAGACACAAAGGGGTATAGAAGTCAAATCACATTCAATGATAATGCAATGATTAACGTGCTTGAGCTTTTACGCAATGTAGCAAAGGCCGAAGATGTGTACGATTTTATTCCAGATGATCTCAGTGAAAAAGCTCAGCGAGCTGTTCAAAAAGGTGTCGAATGTATTTTGAAGGCACAAGTTCGTGTAGAAAATGAGTTAACGGTTTGGGCTGCCCAATATGATGAAAATTTGAGACCCGCCCAAGCGCGCAAGTTTGAGCCTGTATCTTTAGCTGCTAGTGAGTCAGTAGGTATTGTTAGATTTTTGATGAAGGAAGAACCGACTGATGAAATTGTTAAAGCTATTGAAAGTGCAATATCCTGGTTCAATAAGGTAAAAATACAAGGATTTAGATACGAAACCTCTAGTGACGCGAAAGGAAAAATAGTGAGAAGACTAGTGCCTGACGATGAGGCTGTTGTTTGGAGTCGTTTTTATGAAATTGGTACCAATAAGCCTGTATTTGGTGATCGAGATGATACTGTACATTACAATCTTGATGAAATATCCGAAGAACGAAAAAACGGATATTCTTGGTATGGGGAATGGCCAGTCAATTTGTTGAAAAACAATTACCCCAAATGGTTAAAGTCAATTAATTCTAAAAAATAAGAAATATACTAAATGAAAATCTTGTCTACTGATATACTTCAAGACATATCTACTGAAAATTTAGAACTGCCTACGTCTGTTTCATTTGAATATCCTGAGAAGGTTTTACAATTTGGAACGGGTGTCTTGTTACGTGGATTGCCTGATTATTACATCGATAAAGCAAACAAACAACGAGTGTTTCAAGGACGTGTTGCGGTCGTTAAATCAACACCAAACGGTTCTATTGATGATTTTGTAAATCAAAATGGCTTATTCACGCTTTGCAATAAGGGGATACAAGATGGGCGTGTGATTGAAGAATACGCTGTTAACAATGCTATCTCTCGTGTGATAGAAGCATCACCGGATTGGGCTGAGATTTTGAAAATTGCCGCAAGTCCTGATTTGGAAATTATCATAAGCAATACAACCGAAGTTGGAATTGTGCTAAGTGAGGATAAGGTTTCTGATAATCCACCTTCGTCATTTCCAGGCAAATTATTAGGTATTCTTTATCATCGTTATGCAGTTTTTGGTGGAGATGTATCTAAAGGCTTAGTGATCTTGCCTACAGAATTGATTACGGATAATGGCAAAAAATTAAAAGACATAGTACTGACTTTAGCTGAAAAAAATCAACTTGGCGAAGCTTTCAAAAATTGGTTGTTAGAAGCAAATGATTTCTGCAATACTTTGGTAGATCGTATAGTACCGGGCAAATTGCCGTCGAAAGATCAGGAAGTTGTAGAACAAATCCTTGGCTATAAAGATAACTTGATGATTATGGCTGAGCCATTCAGCTTATGGGCGATAGAATCGAGCTCTGATCGTGTCATCGAAAAACTTTCATTTGCACAGATAGATTCCAGTGTGCGTATCGTACCTTCTATTAACAAATATAAGGAGATAAAATTACGTTTGTTAAATGCTACACATACATTCAGTTGTGCTGCAGCGCTATTGGCAGGTTTTCAAACTGTAAAAGAAGCGATGCAAGATGATGTATTTAAGAATTATGTGAAGAACCTCATGGAAATAGAAATCGGGCCTTCTATTACAAGTGAAGAGATTCCGGCACAGGAAGTGAATGAGTTTTCTAATAGTGTGATAGATAGATTTAGTAATCCTTTCTTGGATCACCAGTGGACTGCTATTGCTATGAATTACAGTTCTAAAATCGCCATGCGATGCATTCCACTTTTAGCTAAATGGTATGCAAAGCACGATACTACACCGCATTATATGGCTTTTGGTATTGCGTCATTCCTAAAAATGCACGCTGAAAGTGAGGGTAAATCAACGGATGAACTGATTCAAGATAAAGAATTATGGGAGCAGGATTTGACTGCGTATCCTGATTTTGTAAATCAAATAAACGCCAATTTAGAAAACATGGCTAACCAAGGTGTTTTAAAAGCTATAGCACAAATCGTATAAATGAAAGCAAAAGTATTACGAATACATCCTCAGGATAATGTGCTTGTCGCACTGAAGGATTTAAGTAAAGGTGAGCAAGTGGTATATGACGGCATATCATATATTTTAAAAGAAGATATCCCCGCAAAGCATAAGTTTTTTATGCAAGATATGCAACAAGGAGAAGAGGTGCTGATGTACGGTGTGTTGGTGGGTAAAGTGCAATTTCCTGTACAGCAGGGAGTGCGAATGTCAACAGATAATACTAAGCACGCTGTAGAGCCATATGAATTTAGACCATATGCGCAAGGTGAATGGGCCGCACCTGATGTGACTAGGTTTACAAATCGTACTTTCAAAGGCTATTTGCGTGAAGATGGACGTGTGGGCACTGCGAATTATTGGCTATTTATCCCTACGGTATTTTGCGAAAACCGAAATCTCGATGTCATAAAAGAGGCTTTGTATGATGTATTGGGTTATTCAGTTACGGATAAATATAAATCATATGCAGCTGAATTGCTGAAAGCGTATCAAGAAGGAAAAGATCTTGAAAGTTCATCTCTTGAATCTTTAAACACGACAATTAATTCAAAAAATCGGGTGTTTGAAAATGTTGATGGTATCAAGTTTTTGAACCATCAGGGCGGTTGCGGAGGTATCAGACAAGATGCTGCGGTTCTTGGAAAGCTTTTGGCAGCGTATGCAGATCATCCAAATGTAGCGGGTATTACGATTCTGAGCTTAGGATGTCAAAATTTGCAATTGCAGGAATTATTAGATGAGATTAAATTAAGAAATCCTATTTTTAATAAACCATTGTACACTTTCGAACAGCAGAAGTCTGTGAGTGAGGAAGATATGGTGAAGGAGGCAATTAAGAAAACTTTTGAGGGATTAACCAATATTAATCAATTTAAACGTCAGGATGTTCCTTTAAGTAAGTTAACCTTAGGCGTGAAATGTGGCGGTAGTGATGGCTTCAGTGGCATATCTGCAAATCCTGCAGTAGGCTATGCGTCAGATTTATTGATTGCTTTGGGTGGTAAAGTCTTATTAGCCGAATTTCCAGAGCTCTGTGGAGCGGAACAAAATTTAATAGACCGAACAATTGATCCTTCTGCTTCGCAAAAGTTTATTAAACTTATGCAAGCTTACAGTGATTCTGCAGAACGTGTAGGTTCAGGGTTTCACATGAATCCTTCGCCTGGAAATATACGTGATGGACTTATTACGGATGCAATCAAAAGCAATGGTGCTGCCAAGAAAGGGGGCACATCACCTGTGGTAGATGTATTGGATTATACAGAAGAAGCTACTAAGAATGGTCTAAATCTGGTATGTACGCCTGGAAATGATGTTGAGGCGACCACTGGTAAAGCAGCTTCTGGGGCTACGTTAATTCTGTTTACAACGGGTCTTGGTACACCTACTGGTAATCCAATTTGTCCAGTTATTAAAGTCGCTACAAACAACGAACTTACTAGAAGAATGTCCGATATCATTGACATTAATACAGGACCTGTAATTGAGGGAGAGAAAACCATTGAAGAAATGGGGGAAGAGATTTTGGAATACTGTATTAAAGCAGCTAGTGGTGAGGTAACTCCGAAAGCTGTATTGTTAAATCAAGATGATTTTATCCCTTGGAAAAGAGGGGTTAGCTTATAAAATATAAACTGTTATGAGAAAATTTTTAGACGAGAATTTTTTGTTGCAAACCGCTACAGCGCAGGATTTGTACCACAACTATTCCAAAGCGATGCCGATTATTGATTACCATAATCACTTAATTCCTGAGCAGATCGCTAACAATACCCAATTTGAAAATATTACACAAGTATGGTTGCATGGAGATCACTATAAATGGCGTGCAATGCGCACAAACGGTGTAAATGAAAAATACATTACGGGTGATGCTTCGGATAAAGATAAATTCTTGAAATGGGCGGAAACTGTTCCTTTCACTATGCGAAATCCACTTTATCATTGGACGCATTTGGAATTACAGCGTTACTTCGGAATTCAGGATTTATTGAGTCCTAAAACTGCGGAAGCAATTTGGGAGCAAACATCCGAAAAATTGGCTACACCAGCATTCTCGGTTCGAGGTCTTTTGAAGATGATGAATGTGGAGGTAGTGTGTACGACCGATGATCCTATCGATAACCTGGAATTTCATCAAAAATTCGCATTAGAAAATGAATCCTTTAAGATGCTTCCTGCATTTCGTCCAGACAAAGCCATGAATTCGGATGATATACAAGCTTTAAATGCGTATATCAATCAGCTCGAAGCTGTCGTGAATAAGTCTATAGGTTCATTGCAAGATTACTTAAACGCGCTGAAAGAAAGACATGATTTCTTTGCAGCAAACGGCTGTTCTGTATCGGATCATGGTCTTGAACAAATTTATGCAGAAGATTATACTGAAGCACAAATAGCAGAGATTTTTAATAAAATTCGTTCTAATCAGAATATTTCATACCAAGAAAACCTACAGTTCAAATCAGCAATGTTGGTTTATTTTGCGGAGTGGGATCACGAAAAAGGTTGGGTACAACAATATCATTTAGGCGCATTGCGCAATAATAATGCACGTATGTTGCGCGCTAATGGACCTGATACAGGATACGATTCTATCGGCGATTTTAGCCAAGCTAGAGCATTATCTAAGTTTTTAAACCGTCTAGATAACCAAGATAAGTTGACTAAGACGATTTTATACAACCTGAATCCAGCGGATAATGAATTGATGGCTACCATGATTGGGAATTTCAATGATGGTACTGTTGCGGGTAAGGTACAATTTGGTTCAGCATGGTGGTTTTTGGATCAAAAAGACGGGATGACCAAACAAATCAATACATTATCTAACATGGGTTTATTGAGTCGTATGGTCGGTATGTTGACTGATTCAAGATCATTTTTGTCATTCCCAAGACACGAGTATTTCCGAAGAATATTGTGTGATATTTTCGGACAAGATATAGAAAATGGCGAATTACCAAACGATATAGAATGGGTAGGAAAGCTAGTTCAAGACATTAGTTACACTAACGCAAAAGAATATTTTCACTTCAAATAATAGTGAATTAACAACTTGAAACATCGGTTTTAGACAATTCTAATTTAATTAGTAAGGGCAATGATTTGCCCTTACTACTTTTCTTTTTGAAATAATTTGGGTATACTTACCTAAATTACCTGATTATGTCTTTCGAAAAATTTACCCTAAAGGATATTGCTAAAGCGCTCAATTTGTCTACTTCAACCGTTTCGAGAGCGCTCAGAGATAGTTACGAAATAAGCGAAGAAACGAAAAAAAGGGTTTTGGCTTATGCACAGCAAGTTAACTTTCAAGTCAATCCAATCGCTAGAAGTTTAAAGGAGAGGAAAAGCAATACGATTGGTGTTATAGTTAGTGAGATCTCTAATAACTTTTTTTCTCAAGTAATAGAAGGGATTGAATCTGTCGCTTATGAAAAGAATTACCAAGTTGTCATAACCCAATCACATGAATCTGCAAAACAAGAAAAATTATTGGTAGAGCATTTGTTTATGCGTTCTGTAGACGGTCTTTTGATGACTCTTTCGGCAGAATCTGACGAAACCCCTTACTTACAACAATTGGTGAATAGTGGATTCCCTATTGTTTTTTTTGACCGAGTACCTGAAAATTTTGATACGCATAAAGTAATCGCGGACAACACGAAAGGTGGCTCAGATGCGGTAGAGTTCTTAGTAAAGAAAGGATGCCGGAGAATTGCGCATATAACTGGAAATCAAAATCTCTCTACAAACCGAGAACGATTAGAAGGGTTTAAAAAAGGACTTAAATCCAATGGTTTCCCATTTGAAGAACAAGCAGTAAAATATTGCCAGCATGGTGGTGCAGACGGCAAAGAGATTGAAGATGCTATCCAAGATTTAAAAGATTATCAATATGATGGGATTTTTATCTCTGGTGATAGACTCACTACTGGTTATTTGCAGGCTTTAAATAGAATGGATAGTGCGCTGTCGCATGCACATAAAATTATCGGATTTACAAATTCCAAAGTTGTTGATATTTTTAATCCGCCAATTACAGCAGTCAAACAACCTGCTATAGAAATGGGTGAGAAAGCGGCTCGGTTGTTAATTGCACAAATTGAAGCCAAATACCCAATTGAAGATTACGAAACCATAATGCTTCCGATTGAAATTGTCGATAAGTAATTGGCATTATAGTTGCTCAAGTCTATACGTTTTTAAAGAACTTAAATAATGGGAATTAATGCCAGATAAACAAAATGTTGTATCTGGCATTTTTTGTTAATTAATTGGTTTGGAAAAAATTATTATTATCAATTCGATGTTAGTAGTTCTTTATTAAAAGTGTCAATATTGAAGAATTAATCTTTCCGATAATATCAACGTTTAATATCCAATTACCTCAACTTCTGCTAAGTGGGTGTAATTTTGACCTCCAAAGGAGTTTTTTAGATCTAGCTTGATTTTTTTCAAATACTGTGGCGCAATTTCGAAGACTTGCATATCGTCATTAAACTGTTCCATGACTTGATTAGATGCTAAAGTGATCCAAGTCGTACCATCTTGACTACCTAAAATATCAAAAGTTTTGAATCCAGTGGAATTCGCTTGTCTCTTGGTAATGCCTATTTTAGTAGCATAGAGTTCTTCTCCGAAGTCAATCTCCGCCCAATGTGGGTAATTTGGAGATCCTGCTCCATAAGGCGTATGCCAAAATGTAGTAATATTGCCATCAATGATAGCGCCTGGCGTACCGATTGACTCTCCTGTGTGAATTGTAGATACTTTTGCTGTCCATTTAGATTTAGCATGTGGTTTCTCAACTACAGCGGCATAATATAATATCGTACTACTTCCTGGTCTAAAAGTATACCCTTGGCTGTTCGTTGCCGTTAATGCCAACATGTATTCTTTAGTCAAATCGAATTGTTCGGGTTTGTATGTCAACGTGATAAAATCAGATCCTGTTGTTCCTGCTTGTATATTCACACTACTTTTATCTAAACTATACGATCCTGCGGGAAAAGGAAGGTAGGGTTCTAGCCCTCCAACTTGACGTATTCTATTTACGCTATCCAAAGCTTTTTGATCTTGAACGAATGTAATACTTAGGTCTTCAGATGGATATCCTACACCACCATAATTCACTCTAAATACGTCTTTACGTTCCTGTATTTGCGGAAATAAAACTAAGTCCTGTTGTCCATTGGCTGCTTTTTGAACACTTAGCCAAGCTTGATCGCGCGTATCATTCAACTGCTCATAGGTAGGTACATCTTCCTTGCATCCAAATAATGTAGCAATACCTAATCCTAATACAAATAATGATTTATTGATTTTTTTCATAATTTACAAAGATTAATAACCTGGGATTTGTACTAGAGCTTTATTACGGTCAATCTCCATTTGATGCCAAGGCATGAAATAGTTTTTGTCATTCCATTCTGCTCTTACAACTGCTACGACTCTAGTGTGAAATGCTGGATCACTTAATGAAGTTCCTTTTGAGGTATCCATGCCCGTAATTGCACCCCCTTGATAGTACCCTTCTTTATCGGCAACTTTCCATCTCCTCACGTCGAAGTAACGTTTTCCTTCAAAACATAATTCCAGTCTTCTTTCTAAACGAATACTTTCACGCACTTGTGCTTGAGATAGACCTGATGCTAGGGCAGGAATTCCTGCTCTTGTGCGGACTTTATTCAGATAGATTAATACATCTGGGTTATTTGGTTCAGCTTCATTTAATGCTTCTGCATAATTAAGATATAGTTCTGACAAACGTATAAGCATCGCGACCCTATTTGTCACTGTCGATGGGTTGAACCCATAATTAGGATGTAAATTCTTCCTTGCTGTGTATCCTGTTTTTGGCCAGTCACGAGGTGCACCATTTTTACCAGAATTTCCTGTCGAATAATATTCAACACGCGTCATTCCAGATTTGGCAACACCAGGTATGATTGATCCATTAAATGTGATGTAAGAATAAAATCTTGGCTCACGACCTGTATACATGGTATTAGTTCCTGATACATAATATTTAGTTGTTGTATTTACATATGTATTTTCATTGTAACTACCACTTTGATTGATCGCTTGGCCATCAGACATGCGAAAATCATCAACTAATTCCTGTACGGCAGCCAATCCATTATATGGCGTACCTACTACAGCTCTTGGTGCAGCGTGTCGTTCCCACTGTTCTCGTTGTGTATTAGGTCTAATCCATATACCTTCTTTTTGATAGCCATCCCAAAATACATCTCTAGTAGAAAGAAACCCTGTTTCAAAAGCATTTTCTCCATTTTTTACAAATAAATCTTTTCCATTTGCAACAGCAAGATCTATAGCAGCTTTTGCTTGTGTAGCTGCAGCTTTCCAGCGGCCAGCCTCATAGGTCGGATTGATTAATTGTTTGCCATCAAGGTTTTTCCAATTTGATAAATCAGTATTTCCATTGTATAGCGGACTAGCATGGAAAAGTGTTATCTCCGATTTAACTGCTTCAGCCACCATTCTGTTTATTCGACCTAACTGTGTTCCGTCAGGCGTAGTCGTATTGGCTTGGTAGTGTTCTACAGGTAAGTCAACCATTGCTTCATCTATTAAGCCCAATACAAATGCTACACTTTCATCCCAAGAACTTCTAGGGATTTGATAATTATCAGCTGCAGCCTCATCAACATTCATTGGTAAAATGACTATTGGGCCATGCATTTTCATTACTAACCAATAATAATAAGCTCTTAGGAATCTCGCTTCTGCTTTGTACTGTTTGACAAGCGTAGCGCCATTTTCTGCCAATAGCAATTCCTCACATTTATCCACGTTATCGATGAAAATCTGACATTGTCTGATTTTATTGTAATAGTTTACATAGGATGTATTGACATTATCGGCAGAAAGCGCGCCCGAATTCTGTGCAAATTCTTGCCAATTGGATATGTCTAATTCGTCTGTAATGGCTGAAAAATAGAATGTGTAAGGTTGATCCCAAATATCAGGAATAGGTGAATATAATCCTCCCCAATAATTCTCAGTCTGTACGCGGTTAGAAAAGATTGTTTCAATATTCAATAAGTTATCCGGCTGTGCATCAAAGAATTTATCGTTGCAACTGTTGTTTATTGTTAGCGTTGCTATACCTAATAACAATGCTATTTTTAATTTCTTATATTTAAATTTCATAATATTTCTTATTTAAAATTTAGTCTTAAACCTACATTGTATACTCGTGTAATAGGATAAGCTGTACCTCTTCCGTCTCCCATTTCTGGGTCCCAAAAATCCCAATTCGAAATTGTAAATAAGTTAGTTCCATTCGTGTAAAGACGCATCTTAGCAACTCCTATGCGAGAAAGCCAAGATTTATTCTCAAAATTGTAACCAAATTCAGCTTGTTTAAGTCTTAAATAGTCGGCTCTATTAATCCACCAAGTGCTTGTGTAGTAGTTTGTTGTTACGGTTTCGTTCGTTGAAAGACGTGGATAAAGTGTTTTATGATCCGGATTGTTAGGATCCCAACGGTCTAATAGCGTAGAATACATATTACCATATGTCGCTCCTTGAGAGAATGGTGTAACAGAAAATCCACTTGAATAATTCAAGTCAACCATACCAGCACCTTGGAAGAATAGACTGATGTCAAATCCTTTGTAACCACCGCCTAAAGTAATACCGTAAGTAAGTAATGGTGTAGCACCGTATCCAATCGCTGTTTGATCATTTGAGTTAATGATTCCATCACCATTTAAATCTTTATAACGAATATCACCTACGCGTACATCTCCAGCTTGTGTCGCTGAATTAGCTATTTCTTCATCGCTTTTAAATAATCCTTGATCGATATATCCAAATCGTTGTGAAATACGATGTCCTTCACGATCTAAATATGGGAATGCCCACGGCGGCAAATTATCTTTAACTACACGGTTGGAGTTGTAATTCATTGTACTTCTTGCCATGAAAAATCCATTGGTCATTTGCTTATTATACTCGAGCGTCAAGTCAATACCTTTGTTTGCAGTCTCACCAATATTTTTATACGGTACGTTACCTGAATTGTAACCCGAAACGTATGGTATATCTAAGCCGCGCATCAAAATTCCATTACGATCTTCTTTAAATAATTCTGCGATGACTTGTAGATTATTGTTAAACAAATTGAACTCTATACCGACATTATGTCTGTAAGATGTTTCCCACGTCACATCTCCTCGTAATAAGGATTCAGCATAACCCGTATAGCCTCTTTGTGATCCAGGTAAACCAAAATTATATCCACCACCAGACTGCGTATATCTCGTTAAGAATAAAAATCTATCATTAGTATTCGAGTTACCTGAGCTACCGTAAGAATATCTAAGTTTTAAATGTTGGATGTAGTCTTTCGCAGATTCGAAGAAGGCTTCGTTTGAAACAACCCAACCTAAACCAATGGATGAAAATAATCCAAATCGGTTATTAGGAGTAAAGTTGTCAGAGCCTGAATAAGAAAAGTTGCTTTCAAATAAATACTTTCTATCATAAGCATAGGTAGCTCTACCCACTAAATTACGATTCCTATAAGGAATAGCTTCTTGATAGGTGTCAACTTCAGGACGTGCGTCAGAAAAGTCTGATTGATTAAAAAGTAGTAGACCACCAACATCATGCACACCAAATTCACGACCGTAATTTAATGAAGCTTCTGTGTATAATCTTCTTGTAGAAGATCTTTGTAGGCCGAAACTCAAATCTGGTGAGCCAGTATCTGTATTGGTTAAAATTAAATTACCCTCGGTATCTCGCCCTTCAGCAAAATAAGAAGGTAAATTTCTACTTCTTGATAACGTGGTCTGGCCAAATACATCAAATGCAAATAATCCACTGGTACTTAAACCCTGTGTAACCATATCAAGATTTTGCGTCAATCTTAGATTCGAACGTACCACATTATCATATCTGTTGTTAATACCAGATTGGGTAAGCGCTTTATATGGATTTTCTGTTGCACCTCTTACAAATGACCATGATCCGTCAGAATATTGTACTGGAACGATATGTGGTGAAGCCTGTGTTGCTAGGGCAAATATATTGTCTCTTCCGCGCGCAGGCTCATTAAAATTTTTCAAGTAGCCATTTAATCCAAAATCGATTTTGGTCTTAGAGGTGACATTGACAGTTAAATTACTCGTGAAATTAAAGCGATTTTCTTTAAGCGCAGAGTTGTATGTCTCTATATCAGTTGTATTGAATTGTCCAGTCTCATTGTAATAACCAAGTGAAAGGTAATAATTGGCAACATCTGCACCTCCTGTTATATTCACATTAGCTCTATTATTTGTAGCGTTATTAGTAAATAATTCTTTGTACCAATCCACATTTGGGTACAAATCTGGATCTTCACCTGATCTATGCTTTTCAATTCTATCAGGATCATAAAATGCATTCTTACCACGCATTGTCAAACCTTCATTAAAAAGTTCCATAAATGTTGGGCCATCCACAAATTCCGGTAAATATGTAAATCCCGTAATGCCTTGCTGTACTTCTGCAGATATGCTAGGTTTACCCGCTTTACCTTTGCGCGTGTTGATAATTATGACACCATTTGCACCTCTAGTACCGTATACTGCTGTTGCTGTTGCATCTTTAAGTATAGTAAAGCTTTCGATATCTTCTGGGTCAATATTATTTATATCACGATCTGGTACACCGTCCACAATTAATAAGGGTGACTGTGGAGAACTTGCAAATGTTGCAACACCACGTACAAATAAATTGGCACCACCACTACCTGGACCGCCACTACGCTGAGTAGCTACTACACCCGCGAGACGGCCTGCAATCGCTGTGGATAAGTTTGCCACAGGTACTTTTAACTCAGCCCTCTTAATGGTTGATTGCGAGCCTACATTACTCGCCTTTTTTTGTGTTCCAAAACCTACAACAACTACCTCGTCTATCCCTTCGGTGTCTTCAATAAGTGTAACCGAAATATCATTTTGATCTGCTCCTACTTGAAGTTCTTGTGGTACATAGCCTACGAGTCTGAAAACTAAAGTCGAGTTTGTTGGAATTTCGACAACAAAACGCCCATTAATATCGGTTGATGTTAGAGCGTTTTTTTGGTCTTTTAGCGAGATACTCACACCTTGTAAAATGTTGCCATCAACATCCTTAACTGTTCCTGTGTATAACTTTTTCTGTTGAAACAGGAAGTGGTTTTCCATTTTTAATGAATACTCAAATGAGTAAGAATTGCTAGGTGGTAGCTGGCAAATTAGCAAAGCAACGATTGTGCCTCTACCCCACATAGGCGAAATTTTACCCATATTTGCCCAAGGGTACTTTAATGGTTTAAGTTTTTTCATAAAATAGAGTATAATTTAACTGTAATTACATTGGTTTTTAATTACATAATAGTAAATTACAAAGTAATTTTGGAATAACAATACGCAAACGATTGTTCTATTTTAACAAATTTTAACAATCGAACTTTTATTATAAGTTTTTTCGTTAAACTATTGTTGTTATAGTAAAGTTTAATTCTATTGAGTGGTAGTGTTCTTAAAATTATTTGTTAAAATCAACGGAACCCTACAACGAGCTGTTTTCTAGTGTGCTGATGTGGGGTTTTTGATTTTATGTAGTGTAAAACTCTTTCGTATATTTAAATAAAATAAACTACATTGCTCTATGAGAATATTCACAGTTTTATTATTTGCGATGCTATCAATTTTCGCTAAAGCGCAGGAAGTGAATAAGTCAAAATGGATTATTGGGCCGTCAATTGGATACCAGTACCAAGACAAGCACTTTGTCAAAGCGTCTTTATGGGGGTTGACTGATCTGGGGTACGCGAATTATTTGAGATTTGATGCGGGTGCAAATATGACTTTTGCTGATAAAAAGGCTCATTTCATCCCAGAGCTAGGTGTGACATACTATTTGAGCGCTAAGGGTGTTTGGCCATTAATAAAAGCAGAAGTAACGCCATATACGCTTACACCGAAATTGGGGTTTGGAATTTTTAATATCGTGGAATTTGCTGCGGGTTACGGATTTGAATTGAAGCAAAAAAGCAATCTTCCGCCTATAAAAGGTTTTAATTTTTCCGTGGGAATTAACATCCCATTCAATTATCATTTGCATTAGTCTTAACCTTGCTGAATGATTACATTTGTGAATTAATACAAACCATAAATGACTTCATTTAGAAATCTGCATCAACCAACAAATCGTACGATTAATATTGATCAACAGGAATATTTATTTTTTGGCGGAACAGCTTATCTTGGGCTATTAGTAAATGAAGATTACCAAAATTTGGTTTTTGAAGGGATTAAGAAGTATGGTTTAAACAACGGTACTTCTCGATCCAATAATGTGCAGCTGGGAATATATGATGAGGCAGAGAAGCATTTATCCTCTAGATTTGGATATGAAGATGCAGCTTTGTTTTCTAGCGGCTATTTAGCTGCGCAGGCTACAGTCAAAAGTCTCACCACCCGTGGCAAAGTTTATTATGCTCCAGATTCACATCCTGCTTTGTGGATTGCGGATAAACCATCAACTTTAGCCGAAGATTTCCAAGAATGGCTAGTCAAAGTTGTGGACGAGATCAACAGTTCAGCAGACACAGACTTTGTAATCATTGCAAATGCTATTGATAATCTTAGACCCGAATTGTATGATTTTACATACCTCTCTTTAATTGATTCCTCGAAGAATATTATTTTAATACTAGATGATTCGCATGGATTAGCTGTCGTAACTAAAAATGATATTGCAGCAAACGTTAGTGCTCTTTCAGGTCGTGGTAATATTCAAATTGTTGCAGTTGCTTCACTTGCAAAAGGATTGGGTACAGACGCTGGTCTTGTGCTTGGTTCTAAAGAAATCATTTCTAGTGTTAAAAAATCACCAATATTTATGGGAGCCTCACCAAGTTCGCCTGCTAGTATATATGCATTGACAAAAAGTCAAGTTATTTATGAAGAGGCATATGGGCGTTTGCAGGAGAATATTAGATATTTCGAGTCGCTTCAAAATACAAAGCTGATGCTTAGTAGTGTGCAAGGTTTTCCAGTTTTTACATCAACTGACTCTAATTTATACCGCTATCTGTACAAAAATAATATACTCATATCTAGCTTTCCATATCCATTGCCGGCTAGTCCCTTGTTAAATCGTATAGTTATATCTGCTTTGCATTCCCGAGCTGACATCCTTAAGTTATCGGAGGTTTTACATTCATATGTGCAATAATAGTTTGAAAATCAACTAAATAATTGTAGATTTGCGGACTATTTTCGATAAGGTAGGGATAAGTTATATGCTTAATCGTTTGATTATGAAAAAAATATGTTAGATAAATAAGCTAAAATATTTTTAATCATCATATAAAAACGATAATTTTGCAACCCCAAATGGGGGTAGTGGAGAAATAAATTATTACAGAATATAGATATGACTAAAGCAGAAATTATTGCAGAAATCTCTACCAAGACTGGTCTAGAGAAGGTTGATGTACAAGAAACGGTTGAGGCGTTCTTCAAAGTTGTTAAAAATGCGATGATTGAGGGTGAAAACGTGTACGTAAGAGGTTTTGGAAGTTTCGTTGTGAAAAAAAGAGCGGAAAAAACTGCGCGTAATATCTCAAAAAATACAGCTATTATTATCCCTGAGCACTTCGTGCCTAGTTTTAAACCTGCAAAAGTTTTTGTAGAAAAGGTAAAAAATGGTAATAAAGTAAAAAAATAATTTAAATTCGCTGTATGCTTAATACCAAACAAATAGTTGTTGTCGTGATCGTTGTAGTGATGATAGGTGCGTTATTGGCGCAGCCTATTAAGGGTTTGGTAGATAAGCAAGAGCAAAATACTACTGCTGCTGCAGATGAATCATCTTCAATGTATAATTTGAAGAGTGTTTCAGAATTAGCAAAACAAGGAATTAATGCTTCATTATCTCAAGAAATTTCAGCTATCGAGCAAGAAGTGGAAAAAGCAGATGGTGAAGAGAAAGTTTCTTTGTTGCAGTCGTTAGCTAATAAGTGGGAAGATTTGGCTAAACCAATTCCGCAAGGTTTCATTTACAAAGAAATGGCGGAAGCAACTCCAACATTAGAGTATTGGGTGAAGTCTGGAGACGCTTTTCGTACGGGATATACCAATCAACAAGACACGGCATTAGCGTCAGCGTTGAACAAATTGGCTATTGAATCGTATGAGAAAGCTATTGAGATCGATCCAAATAGTTTGTCCGCGAAAACGGGCTTAGGGGCTTCTTTGGTGACGGGCTCAAACAATCCAATGGCGGGTATTGCTTTATTGCGTGAAGTGGTACAAGCTGAACCAAAAAACTTAGATGCTAACAAAACTTTAGGTTTGTTTTCAATGCAGTCAGGACAGTTTGATCGTGCGATCGACCGTTTTAAGACTGTCATAGAAATAAAAGCTGATGCTGAATCGTATTTCTATTTAGCTACAGCTTACGAAAAAATTGGTCAAAAATCAGAAGCTATAGCCGCTTTCAACAAAAGTAAAGAGCTGGCTGCTGATCCGACCCTATCTCAATACATTGATCGTCAGATAGAAGCATTGAGTAAATAATAATTAACAGAATTTTTTAACATTATTTAAAAACATTAAGCTATGCCAAGCGGAAAAAAAAGAAAAAGACACAAAATGGCTACTCACAAGCGTAAAAAACGTTTAAGAAAAAATAGACACAAGAAAAAATAGTTCTTGTTAGTAGTCTTCTAAGATTTATTCAATCTCAAAAAGACAATATACAATCTATGAAAAACTTCGGTTATATTCATAGATTGTATTTTTTCATTAAACAAGTTTTTTATGTACAACGGGAGTTAATATTGAAGCGCGAGGCGTCAATATCCCAAAATTTGAGTAGCTGTTGGTAAAGGAATTAATTATCGATTCGACTCCTGAGAATGGAGTGACTATTGCTTTACTACAGGATAAGCAGCTTGTCGAACTAAACAAGGAACAGGCTGGCAGTCATTTTTCGGTAGGAGATATCTATCTCGGCCGTATCAAAAAGATTATGCCAGGACTAAATGCAGCATTCGTAGATGTAGGCTACGACAAAGATGCTTTCTTGCATTACCTTGATTTGGGACCTCAGGTGCAATCCTTACTTAAGCTTACGCGAGTAGTAAAGAATGGCAGTTATCAAGAGAATCTGCTGAATAGTCTGAAACTTGAAAAAGATATCGATAAAGCCGGCAAAATATCAGATGTACTAAGTCGTAACATCATGATACCGGTGCAGATAGCTAAAGAGCCTATCTCAACAAAAGGTCCTCGATTGAGTTCGGATCTGTCTATAGCAGGTCGATTTGTTGTGTTAGTGCCATTTTCAAGTTCGGTTTCCATTTCCAAAAAAATCAAAGCTAGTGCCGAGCGTACACGTCTTAAAAAGATCGTTGAGAGTATTAAACCAGCAAATTTTGGTGTTATTATTCGTACTGTATCGGAAGGTAAAGGAGTAGAAGAACTTCAAAAAGACCTTTTAGACTTGATCGCGAAATGGGAATTATTTACCAAACGCCTTAAAAACGTAGAGCCTCCACAAAAGATTTTGGGGGAAATGGATAGAGCTTCTACCATTCTACGAGATATTTTGACAGATGAGTTTACACACATTCATGTCAATGACTCTTCTATATATGAGGAAGTAAAATCATATGTACAGGAGATCTCACCAGAATTGGAGAAAATAGTCAAATTGTATAAACACAAAGAGCCTATTTTCGAACATTTTGGCGTTGAAAAACAGATTAAGGCGTCTTTCGGCAAGACGGTGAATTTGCAGGGGGGTGCTTACCTTGTTATCGAACATACCGAGGCTTTGCACGTCATAGACGTAAATAGTGGTAACCGTATTGCAAGTAAAGAAAATCAGGAAGATAATGCACTCTTAGTAAACAAAGAAGCAGCGCGCGAGATTGCTCGTCAACTGCGTTTACGCGATATGGGTGGTATTGTGGTCATCGATTTCATTGATATGCACAAGCCGCAGAATCGTAAAGATCTGTATACATTCCTGAAAGAATGTATGAACGAGGACAGAGCTCGTCATACTATTTTGCCACCAAGTAAATTTGGCTTGGTACAAATCACACGCCAGCGTGTGCGTCCAGAAATGAGTGTAGTGACTAATGAAAAATGTCCTGCTTGTGATGGTACGGGTGAAATAAGATCAAGCGTCGTATTATTTGACGATATAGAAAATAACTTGAGTTTTATCCTAGAGGAACAAAACGAAAAAGGAGTAACACTATGTGTGCATCCTTATATGGGCGCCTACATTACGTCTGGTCTTGTCTCTCGTCGATTGAAATGGTTCTTCAAGTACGGTAAATGGATTAAAGTAAAATCTATTCCAGCGTATTTCTTGACAGAATTTCATTTCTATAATCAGAAAGATGAAGAAATTAAGTTATAAGATGAAAGAAATTATTAAAAATGGCGGTATCCTGTGGATATCGCCATTTTTTAATAAAATTAAGCAGCCGATTTGGATGCTTTATTTTAATTTTTTCAGAACTGGAAGAACATTACCAACCTGGATTCTGAACTAATTTTTTACTTTTTTGAATTTCAGCTAAAGGTATTGGGTACAGGTACATCTCTCTCGCAAAAGCTCTGTTCTCATAAGATGTTCTTTTGAAAAATTCAGTTTCGCTCGTTGCTCCCATGTTCATTCCGTAGAATAATCCACCTTGGCCGCCTTTACCCACTTCATTTTCAGCAATCATCCATCGTCTCACATCAAAGTAACGTTGACCTTCCGTAGCTAATTCAACACGTATCTCTGCACGAATCGCTTCACGTTGTAGATTTTGGTTGCCTATAATATTAGACTTAATATCTCTTAATTTGGGTACTCCCGCTCTTTCTCTTACTTTATCTATATAATCGATAATTAACGGATTGGATGGATTAACCTCATTCATAGCTTCCGCATAGAGCAATTGAAATTCTGCTAACCTAAAAATTATTGATGGTCTATATTGACTTTTTGGAAATGAACCTTGGTTATGTACATTTCTAGAGATTCGTTTATACAATAAGTATCCTGACCAGGGGTGATCGGCAGCCGTGTTGTCATTTCCATTGCCACGGTTAAATTTGACTACTCTATTTGTCAAATGCCATTTACGTCCGTGATAAAAAACAGTTTGATAAAATCTTGGTTCTCTATTGATCCACATTTTATATGTTCCAACTTCTGTACGTCCAGTCACATCATCGCCCTCAACCGAAAAACCATCTTCTGAGTATTTTGGTGATTCTTCAATTGATAATCCATCATTCATAAAGAAATCATCAACCAATTCTTGGGTAACAGCAATATTTGCAAATCCCGCATTTTCTGACCTTGGTGTAGCTCTTCTGTCCACACCTTCACCGTTTACTGCACCCCATGATTGATTAGGGTTAGCCCAGATGATTTCGGAATTATACTGCATAAACAATTCATATAATGATTTGTCGGGATCATATTGTCCATTGGTATAAGCTTTATATAATTCGTATTTTCCTGATTCTGCAAAGGCGATAAAATCTCGTAGAGCTACTTCAGCTTTATTCCATTTTGAAGGATCGGCAGCACTGAAAAGCTTTTTTCCAGATGGATTTGTAACAGCTAATGCTTCTTCATACCCACCATTATACAATGGACTTGCTGCATAAATCATTAGTTTTGCTCTTACTGCTAAAGCTACACCTTTAGTTGGCAACGCCAGATAATTCTGATCTGTGTTTATTTCGTCTAAGTCTGTGGAAACTTCCGTCAATTCTTTGTACAAATAATCTACAACTTCATCAACTGAGTTTCTTTCGAAATCAATTTCACTTGAAGAGGGATCAATGGAGGATTCCATAATTGGTACAGGTCCATACTGCTCAAATAATAGATAATGATAATAAGCACGTAAAAATCTTGCTTGTGCTTTCATCTTTTTTAATTCGACAGCATCAATAAAATCTGTATCTCCTGATTGGGGAATCTCCTTCGCATTTTCTATGAAGAGATTGGCTTGTCTAATTAATGTATACAATCCTCCCCATCTATGAAATGGTGCATTACCGGAGTTAAAACCATTTGAATTCAATGTTCTTAAAGTTCCTTGCGCCATTTTTAGTTCATCCGAAGAGCCTGTCCATGGATTAGTTAAGGGACCTTCATCTAAAATCATCCCTGAGCTATTTGGAATCCCTGTAAATATATTGCGGTGCCAATTTCTTGTATATCCTGCATTTTCAAAAATTTCGGTCATGGTCAGTTGGCCTGCCAATTCATCTGAGACGTTTAAAAAATCTTTATTACAGTTGGTTAAGGTTAATGAGGCTAAAACAAGCATCATTTTATATGTATTACGTATCTTTTTCATAATTTATTTTTTAGAAGTTAAATTCAAGTCCAAATGTATAGGCAGAAGGTATTGGATAATTAAGGCCTTCATTTGCATTTCCTAATTCAGGATCCCACATTTTTATGTTATCCCACACGTGAATGTTATTTCCGTTCAAATAAATTCTACCTGATTTTAAGCCATATTTTGACAATCCTGTTTCTTTAAACCTATATCCTAATTCAACATTTTTTAATCGAATAAAAGAAGCGTCTCTCAACCACCATGTACTTGCTACGGAATTGTTAGCAAATGTTGCAGAGTGTAATCTTGGATAAAATACATCATCAGAAGGATTTTCTTCAGTCCAGCGGTCTAGTGCTTGTACGCGTAAGTTTGATTCATCCACACCCCACTGGAAAGGGAAGAATCCCGCAGGTGTATTAGCGCCAAGAACTGTTGATACTTTTCCAGCTCCCTGAAAAAATACATTAGCATAGAAGCTTTTGTACTCACCAGATAAACCAAATCCATAAATTAATTCAGGAACATTTGGGTTGGCAGCAAGCTTCGTTTGATCGTATTGATTAATGATCCCGTCACCATTCAAATCTTTATATTTAATATCTCCTGGGCGGATATTTGAGCTGAGTGTTGAGCTAACTACGCCTTCTTTCAATTGATATGTCTTTACGCCATTATTATCTGTGATAATGAAATCATCATGCTTGTACAAACCATCCGCTATATACAAATTCCAACTTCTTAGGCGATTGCCTGTATCGTTCATCCATGGGTATAACTGTGGAATTTCATCGTATTCGATGATTTTATTACGGGCATAGGTAACATTACCGCGTGCACTCAAAATAAATTCACTGCCAATTTTTTGTCTAATATTTAAACTTCCATCGACACCTTGATTGGTAACTTTTCCGAAATTCTGCCATGGATTTTGACGAAATCCTGCCACGGCTGATACGGTACGTCTTTGTAATAAAATATTTGAACGATGGTTATCAAAATAATCAACTTGTAAATCTATTTTATTATTCCATAAACCAATTTCTAAACCTAAATTTTTCTTATCCTCAATTTCCCAAGATAGATAAGGTGCTTCAAAACGGCCTTCTATTAGTCCTGCTAGACCATTTAGTGTGCCTGATCCACCGATCCCAAAAGGATAGCCAGCTGCGCCAGTCGCAAATGTTCCTCTATATAAAAATCTAGCACCTCCTGTATTATCATTACCAGTACGTCCTAAAGAAGCACGTAAACGTAAATTGTTTACTACCGATTTAAAATTATCACTTAAAAATGGTTCATTACTAATAGTCCATGATGCTCCTACTGCTGGGAAAAATCCAAAACGATAATCTTGTGCAAAAGTTTCTGATCCTGTAAAACCAAAGTTACCTTCTATTGCATAGCGATTATCAAATCCATAAGTGACGCGACCAACGTAGCCTTGCTTACGAAAAGCTAAAGCTTCACTGTGCAATTGAGATTCCTTTTGGTACGTCAAGAGCATTCCTCCCACATCATGCTTTTCAAGAAATTTTCGGTTATACCTCAAGGACATTTCTAAATAGATGTTTTTATTTCCGTTGTTAGTTTCTGAAGGTTCACCAAAATCAGGGTTACCAGCAACAACTTCTCGATAGATTAATGAACCATCAGGGTTTCTTCCAGTTGCATAAAACTGCTTAGGCGTTTTGGTACGCGTCATGTAATAGTTCATTACGGCATCGTAACTAATATTACCTTGCGCAGTTAATCCTTCTGTAATGAAGTTTAAATTTTGCTTAACCCCAACATTCGACTGTACACTTGATCTCCATTCTTTCGCATAGCCCGATTCCATCAATAAATTGTATGGGTTGATTCGATTGTTACTCGGACGTGGATGGCCAGGAATGGTGCCATCAGAGTATCTTGCTGGAATAATGTATGAAGGAATTGTAGTCATTCGTTGAAATATCAAACCAGTGCCAACACCAGGATAGTTGGTTGTCAGGTATTGTCCACTTAGATCAACAAACAATGAAGTCGACTTAGTGACTTGTAAGTCTACGTTCGAACGTAAATTATATCGCTTAAGTCCGATATTATTATTGTATTCCGCAAGTTCATTTTGTTTAAAAATCCCACTTTCAGAAAAATACGCTCCTGATACAAAGAATTTAGCAATATCGCCACCACCTCTAAAATTTAGTGTATGTCTCATATTGTTGGTCTTATCGTCTAGCATAAGATCTAACCAATTCGTATTTGGATATAAATCCAAATCTTCCCCCTTGCGGTAATTTTCTATTAATTCCTCAGAGAACATTATTGCAGAACCTTCGTTTTTCAAAGCTTCATTATAGAGCATCATGTAGTCTGCAGAATTTAAAAATTCAGGCAATCTAGTCGGTTTCATCACGCTATATTCTCCTCTGTAGTTTACCTGAGTTTTTTGACTCATACCACGTTTTGAGGTAATGATGATTACACCATTGGCTCCCTCAGCTCCATATACAGCAGTTGCTGCGGCATCCTTCAAAAGTGTAAAAGTATCAATTTCATCAGGTTCAATGTCTTGCATGGCGCGAGGTATACCATCAACTAATACTAATGGACTTGTGCCACCAGAAAAAGAACTTACGCCGCGAATCCAGAATTCAGAATTGTCATAACCTGGTTCGCCAGAGCGTTGAATGGCAATTAAACCAGGTAGTTGCCCTGCTAAATTGTTGGTTAAATTTCTTGTTGGAAATCTTAAATCTGAACCTTTGACACTTGTAATGGAACTCACAACACTCGATTTCTTTTGCGTCCCAAAACCGACAACTACAGCTTCTTCCAGCTCTTCACTGTTCTCCGTGAGCATGATTGTATTGTCTTCTAAAGATTCAACTTTGTATTCAACTTTATTAAAACCTACATATGTAAAAATTAATTCTGCTCCAATATTGCCCTTAATAGTAAATGATCCATCAGCCGCAGAAAGCGTGGATTCCTTTGATCCGACCACCGAAATATTTACTCCAGCTAAAGCATTATTATCTTTATCTACAACTTTACCACGAATAGTAGTTTGTTTAGTGTTGAATTTTAATTGGTTGCTGTAAATTCCAGTATTTTTAAAGGTATGTTCTTTGACAATACCTTTATCTAAGTTTAAGGTGTTTGCAAAACCAGATGATACTGCTGCAGTCATAAGGACTGTGAATACTGTGGTATTTCTCCTTTTCACAGCATAGAATGGAGGTGTTAAAAATTTTATCATAAATTAATTGGTTAAATAGATGTGTTATAGAGTTGATAAGGGTTAACTCTACGTTATTTTAATATAGGATTATAGATATTTTATCGCATAGCAGTCCTATACCTCCTTTCTAATAGTAGTTTAGTTTTTCTTAATTAATTAAATCGAAACATATCTGCCCATGCAGTCCTATGAGCAGATATGTGGCCGTGGTTTTGTTTGAATAGGTTATTTTTTTTCTGTATTACCTTCTAGACGATCAACTCCTTCATAGTGATAGAGGCCGATTTTGTCGAGAAAAGGTTTGATACGTGATTGTGTTATAATGATTCGTACTTGATTTGTAGTTAGCTCAGGGAATGTTACAATGCGCTTGTATCCAATAGTTGTTCCTGTAGCAACTGTTGTCCATTGGCGATCTTTCAAAATTTGAAGTTCAAACTTTTCAACACGCTGTCCCCATTTAATGTATTCACCTAATTGAATAATGTTCGTTTTAAATGGCTTTTTGGCAGAATACTCGAAAACTAACTGTTCGTTTTCCTGTTTTGTAGTCCAAATTTTTTCACCATCATCCTTCTTCAGAATTCTGCTTTTATCCTTTTTCAACTTTACTCGTTTGGCTTGAAGTAAATTATTTTCAAAAATTGAATCCCTAAGATGCTTCCAATTCAGCAAATTATTTTCGTCAATAGAATGAAACAATCCTTCTCGTGTTGGCGGAATATTTAAAAGCAATACCCCATTTTTACCTACCGAGTTGAAATAAATATCCAACAATTTTTCTGGAGATTTTACTTTCGAATTTTGATTCTCGTGATAGAACCATCCTGGTCTAATTGATACATCTGTCTCGGCAGGATACCACACTAATCCTTCAGCTTTTCTTATTACATCGCGACTACCCACATCTTTCCTACGCATATCCCCGGCCGGCTTAATATTCATTTGTTGCTGGGAACCTTCGGCGATTTTATTTTGATCCAAATTGTTTGTAGGAACAACTGACCATTCTGTATCTCTGCCATAACCTGTTTCGGTTCCCACCCAGCGAACATCTGGTCCCATTACTGCTATCACGGCCTCCGGTTGTAGCTCACGAATTACACTGTAGTACGAAGCCCAATCATATTCTTGCTTCTTCCCATTTGGACCTTCGCCATTTGCTCCATCAAACCACACTTCATCAATCTTCCCATAATTAGTTAAAACTTCTTTGAGTTGATTACGAAACATTTCGTTGTATTGATCAGTGCCATATGACTTCGCATTTCTATCCCATGGAGATAAGTAAACGCCGATTTTCACGTCGTATTTCTTACAAGACTCAGCTAATTCTTTTAAAATATCGCCTTCTCCATTTTTATATGGCGCCTTCTTTATTGAATAATCAGTAGTATTCGTTGGCCATAAACAAAAGCCATCATGGTGTTTTGCCGTAAGAATTAGAAGTTTTATCCCTGACTCTTTTGCAATTCTTACCCATTGATCCGTTTCTAATTTTGTAGGATTGAATAGTTTAGGACTTTCGGTTCCATCTCCCCATTCTTTACCTGTGAAAGTATTTATACCGAAATGTATAAAGCCTGTGATTTCTAACTTCTGCCAGTTAAGCTGTCTTGTGGTCGGTTTAACCGAAGCAGCCTTTCTAACCATTTCTTCTTCAGTGTCATTCGGGCTGAGCTTTACATAGTTCTGTGCGGAAGATTGGAGCCACATCCCAAATAATATGCAGAAAGCAAAAGTCAATTTTTTCATAATGTTAAGCTAAATAATTGTTGTATTAATTTGTTAATATTATGTCAAACATAATTAATCAAATCTAGCTGTTGAAAATTTGGAAATTATATGTTTTATTAGCCATTTTATAAACTATATTAACATGCTCAATTAATATAGTGATATTAAGAGAAAGGGACTTTGAAATTTTGGAATTATGTAACTGTCAGATAGGTAGTGGGTTTGCTCTGTTTTTGTTGTGTGGAATTTTAGGGGATATTAATTGGATGGAATTAATTTAAAAAATATGTAGATAATATATTGTATAATATGAAATTTATACCAATTCAGATAATAATCGATTCAACTATGGACTTGTAGTTAGTTACTAAATGTTAATGCTTAAATACGAAAACAATAATGTATTTAAGCATCAACAATAATACTATCCCCCAAACTCCATTAAATAAGTTTTTAAGAACTCATCCAAATCACCGTCTAATACCGCCTGTGTATTGGAAGTTTCGGTTCCTGTTCTCAAATCTTTAATCAGTTTATAAGGATGTAATACGTAATTACGGATTTGAGAGCCCCATTCAATTTTCTTTTTCGAACCTTCAATCGCTGCTGAAGCTTCTTGGCGTTTACGCATTTCGATTTCGTACAACTGTGATTTCAATAAGCGCAAAGCATTCTCCTTGTTTTGCAATTGGGACCGTGATTCTTGGTTTTTAATGATAATTCCAGAAGGTTTGTGGTGCAAACGTACGGCTGTTTCCACTTTATTTACATTTTGTCCACCAGCACCTCCAGCACGGAAAGTATCAAATTCTATTTCCGAATCTTTAATATCAATCTCGATATTGTCATCTACCAATGGATACACATATACGGACGCAAATGAGGTATGGCGTTTGGCATTGGAGTCAAAAGGTGAGATACGAACCAAACGATGTACACCATTTTCGCCTTTCAAATAGCCATATGCAAAGTTGCCTGAAAACTGCAATGTTACTGTTTTAATACCAGCGACATCGCCTTCTTGGTAATCTTGTTCGGTGACTTTGCATCCATGTTTTTCGCCCCACATGATGTACATACGCATCAACATTGCGGCCCAATCACAAGATTCAGTTCCTCCAGCACCTGCCGTGATTTGCAGAATAGCATCCAGTTGGTCTTCTTCTGCGCTAAGCATATTTTTGAATTCCAGCTCTTCAACTTCTCTCAATGCTAGTTGATATTGCTCTTCAGCATCTTTTTCACTTGCATCCCCAGATTGAAAGAATTCATACATAACAGCGACATCGTCAACTGCTGCCGATACCTGATCAAAATGTTCTGTCCAGATTTTTAAGTTTTTTATGCCGTGTAATACTTTTTCGGCTTCTTTGGGAGAATCCCAAAAATTGGATTGAAGCGTTATTTCTGTGTCTTTTTCAATCTCTGCTTTTTTCGCATCGATGTCAAAGATGCCTCCTCAGGGACATCACGCGATCCCTCAAGTCTTGTATTTGTTCTTTGGTCATAAATCAAAGGTAGTAAGTAAATTGGTAAATTAGAAATTCAACGATTTTACATTATATTTGTTTAATTATTAATAAATATAAAACTTAAACATGTTTCCCAGTATAGATTTTACACAAACATCATCTTATAAATACCTCGTAGATCACTACATCACCTTAAATGAAAAATCTCTAAAAGATTTATTTGCCGAAGATCCAGCTCGTTTTGAAAAATTTTCTATCCTATTCAATGATATTTTATTGGATTTTTCCAAAAACAGAATCAATGAACAAACTTTAGCATTATTAATTCAATTGGCTAAAGAATGCAAACTGGACGCGGCAATTAAAGCGATGTTTGATGGTGAAAAAATCAATGTAACGGAAGGTAGAAAAGTACTACATACGGCGTTGCGTAATCAATCTGATCATTATGTATTAGTTGACGGCGAAGATGTGATGCCTAAAGTGCGTGCAGTATTGGCGCATATGAAAGAATTCGTAAATCAGATTGTATCTGGCCAATGGAAAGGTTTCACGGGAAAAGAAATTACTGATGTAGTCAATATTGGTATTGGTGGTTCGGATTTAGGGCCTGTCATGGTTACGGAAGCATTAAAACCGTATAAAACGCGTTTAAATCTTCATTTTGTTTCGAACGTGGACGGTACGCATATCGCGGAAACGTTGAAAAAAGTAAATCCTGAAACCACGTTATTTCTGATTGCCTCAAAAACTTTTACTACACAAGAAACAATGGCAAATGCACAATCTGCAAAAGATTGGTTTTTGCAATCTGGCGCTTTGGAGGCAGATGTAGCGAAACATTTCGTGGCTTTGAGCACAAACGAAAAAGGTGTTTCTGCTTTTGGGATTGACACCAAAAATATGTTTGAGTTTTGGGATTGGGTTGGAGGTCGTTATTCTTTATGGTCAGCTATTGGTCTTTCTATTGCTTTAGGCATTGGATACGATAATTTTGAAGAATTATTAAAAGGTGCATACGAAGCGGACGAACATTTCCGTACGACCGAGTTTGAAGAGAATATTCCTGTTATTCTAGCATTATTAGGTATTTGGTATAACAATTTCTTTGAAGCAGAAAGTCATGCTATTTTACCTTATGATCAATATTTGCACCGTTTTGCTGCTTATTTCCAACAAGGAGATATGGAGAGTAACGGAAAATACATCGATCGCAATGGTAATCGTATTGATTATCAGACTGGGCCAATTATTTGGGGTGAGCCTGGTACAAATGGACAGCATGCATTCTACCAATTGATACACCAAGGTACGAAATTGATTCCTTGTGATTTTATAGCACCTGCTAACTCACATAATCCAATTGGAAATCATCATCAATTGTTGCTTTCAAATTTCTTTGCGCAGACAGAGGCATTAATGAACGGTAAGACAGAAGAAGAAGTCGTAGCGGAATTTGTTAAAGCTGGAAAATCGCAAGAAGAAATCGATAAATTAAAGAACTATAAAGTTTTCGAAGGCAATCGTCCGACAAACTCTATCCTTTTGAAAGAAATTACACCAAGATCATTAGGTTCATTAATTGCTATTTACGAACACAAGATTTTTGTCCAAGGAATTATTTGGAATATTTACAGTTTTGACCAATGGGGAGTGGAATTGGGTAAGCAATTAGCTTCTAAAATTCTTCCTGAATTGAGTGGAGCAGAAGCAGTGGGATCTCATGACAGCTCGACAAATGGATTGATCAATCAATATAAAGCTTGGCGATAAAAGCTCTATATTTAAAACAAAACGAGGTGAATAGTACAACTATTCACCTCGTTTTGTTTTAAATGAGTATTGATAAATGCAGTCTAAGCAAAAATGTTTTAATAATGCGTATCTAGGATTTTACGTGAGTATTTAATTTAAATACCTAAATTCGAATTATACATATGAACTAACTACAATTTAACAAACTATGAAACAAACATTCATCCGTCAGGGTAGATCTTTAGTTTGGTCCAGTGCAATCCTTTTAGGTTTCGTATCTTATGATACTGCTTTTGCTCAAACAAGAGGACAGCGACCTGCGCAAAACTTAGATCCAATTGTTACCAAAATAGTAGAAGAGGTAAATAAGAACTCTCAATTGGAAGGATTAGCTTTTGAATTACTTGATGTAGTAGGACCGCGTCTAGTAGGTACTTCAGGTATGACAAATGCCAATAATTGGGCCGTCAAGAAGTTTGAAAGCTGGGGTATTTCGGCGAAAAATCAGCAGTTTGGTGAATGGGAAGGATGGGAGCGTGGTATTTCGCACATAGATATGGTATATCCGCGAATAAAGACCTTAGCTGGAACGCAATTAGCATGGAGTCCGAGTACTAAAGGAAAAACCATAGAAGGAGAGGTAATTGCACTGCCTGAAATCAAAGATTCGATCAGTTTTCAGAATTGGTTGCCGAATGTGAAAGGTAAATATGTTATGATTTCTATGCCGCAACCAACAGGCCGTCCAGATCATGATTGGGAAAAATACGGTACCGTTGAATCTATTGCCAAGATGAATAAGCATCGTGATTCTTTAAGTGTGGCATGGGCAAATAAAATAAGAGCGACAGGATATAATGTAAATTCTATTCCCGGAATATTAGAAAATGCTGGTGCAATTGGAATTTTAACTAGCAACTGGTCAAGAGAATACGGTGCTAATAAAATTTTTGGAGCGCGCTCTAAAAAAGTTCCAACGCTAGATATTTCGCTAGAGGATTATGGCATTCTATACCGCTTGGCGCATAATGGTGTTAAACCAAAGATTGCTGTCAATACAGCTTCTAAGTCCTTAGGCCCAGTACCTTCTTTTAATACAATAGCAGAAATAAAAGGTTCAGAAAAACCAAATGAATATATTATTCTATCTGCGCATTTAGATTCTTGGGAAGGTGGATCTGGCGCTACGGATAATGGTACAGGTACGATTGCGATGATGGAGGTAGCACGTGTGTTGAAAAAAATATTACCGAATCCAAAGCGTACCATTTTAATAGGTCTCTGGGGTTCTGAGGAGCAAGGATTGAATGGTTCCCGTTCTTTTGTTTTGGATAATCCAGATGTTGTAGAAAAAACTCAAGCTGTATTTAATTTGGATAACGGTACAGGGCGCGTTGAGCGCATCAACGGCTCCGGCTTTGTACATGCTTACGATTATGTTGGAAGGTGGTTGAGTGCCGTTCCAGAAGAAATTACAAAAGATATTAAAACTGAATTTCCTGGTTCTCCAGGTGGTGGTGGCTCCGATCACGCTTCTTTCGTAGCTGCTGGCATACCAGCTTTTATGTTGAGCTCTTTGTCTTGGGGATATTTTAATAATACATGGCATACCAATCTGGATACGTATGATAAACTTGTATTTGATGATTTGAAATGGAATGTAATTCTAACGGCAATTATGACGTATAAAGCTTCCGAAGAGACTGAATTGGTCAATAGAGAGCAACGTGTACTACCGTTAGGTAGAGATGGTAAACCACAACCTTGGCCTGCGATTAGACAGCCGCGCAGAACAGGCGTAGGATATTAAAGACTATATGTGTAATTATAGCTAGAAATATTATATTTCTAGCTATAATTACAACTTATAATTTATTTGTTGGTTTGTTGAATATTAATTCTATCAAGTCAAATAGTGCTTTCTTAATTTCTTGTTGTCCTTTATTACTATTAATATCAATTTCGCAAAATTCTCCTCCAGTTGTTTTTGCATGCAATGTTAAATAGTATACACCTGATAGAAGTATTGAATAACATGCTCGAAGATTAATAGGACTATCTTTAAAATATTCATCGGTTTGTGCAAACATATCTTTTCCTAAAAGTTCCCTCTCAAAACTTAATCTTTTTAAATGTTCACTTTTTTCAGATATTTCCCAAGTTAATATTTTTCTCGCTTCCTCAAGATTATAAAGATTGTCAAATACATGAATTAAAAATTCTGATGCTAGATGCTTTCCATGATCTTTGAATGATAAATCGATTTTATCAAAAGTCCCTTCACTAAGTTGACCCCAAAAATCTCTTTTACGGAAATATTGAGCCATCAATTCGTCAAGACCTCCAAAATAACGGTAGATAAGCTTTTTATCTACCATTGCTTTTCTAGCGATATTGTTTACCCCCAACTTCGAATATCCATCTGAAATAATTATTTCTCCGACAGCTTCTATAAGCTTTTCCATAGTTCGTTCTCTATTACGAATCTCCCCATCAACAATTTTTCGCATGGTGGTTTATTTTAGATCAATTGTGAAAGCATTTTTAAAGTATAATCCATTTGTTCTTTCGTATGGACTGCTGATAAACTCATGCGTATTCTTGAGTCTCCTCTAGATACCGCTGGATACAAAATAGGATTAGTATAAATTCCCCTTTTCATAAGTTCTTTACTAACAAATAGAGTTTTAACATCATCACCAATTTTAATAGGGAAAATAGCTGATTCTCGATTGCCTAAATCAACTCCGATTTTTTTAAGACCATTATTGAAATACAAGATATTCTCTTGAAGTTGTCTTAGCCATTGTGGTTCATCATCAATTAAATCTATAGCTTTAATAATGCCTAATGTTGAAGCTCCTGCGGTTGCAGAGAATATTTGTTGCTTAGCTTGAAACTTTATAAATTTTGCATTTTTTGGATTACAGATTACAAATCCGCCAATATTTCCAAAAGATTTACTAAAAGTTCCAGTTATAAAGTCTACATCTTTTAATATGTTATCTCTTTCTAATACACCTCGTCCTGTTTTTCCTGTTACACCAATACCGTGTGCATCATCAACCATCAGATATGCGTTATATTTTCTGCATAAAATTAAAATCTCCTTAAGTGGGGCAGTGTCTCCATCTTGAGAATATATACCGTCAACTACGACTAATTTCGATCTGAATTTATCTTGGTATTGTCGAAGGATTCTCTCTAGAGCATCGATATTATTATGAGGAAATGTTTTTTTGTTTGTTAGTATACATCCTTCATGTACAGATGTATGAACACCACTATCTAATATCGCTACATCTTCTTTTTGCAACAACGCTAATAGTGTAGCGCTATTTGCTGTATAGCCTGTTGTGAATATTATTGATGAGTCGCTTGGGTAACCAAAAAAAGCAGCAATTTTTTCTTCAAGGAGTTTATGGTAGTCAAAGAATCCTCCAATTAATGGAGAGGCACCTGCACCTGTTCCATATTTAGTTATTCCTTCTATAGCTGCTCTTTTTACTTCCGGGTGCTGTGTAAACCCTAAATAGTCATTAGATACATAACTAATAAACTCATCCCCAAAATCACTTTTCAATTTAATTTTTGAATTACACCCACTCGTGGCAATTACCCGATAGGTTTGCTGATCATCATATCTTACATAAGAAAGGTATTCAGAAAAAATTTCTGATCTACCACTGATGTCTAACTCTGAAATATTTTCAAAGTCTTTAAACGTTTTGTTGTCAAAATTCATAAATAGAAATAATATGTCACCACTTTTTTATAAAAGCTACATTAATTTAGCACAATATTAAAAAACGATTATTTGGCAGATTAATAGATCAAGATTAAACTATAAAATAAAGGAAAATTTTTTAATATAATGGGAATAAAAAAAGTTATTTTATGGTTTTGTTGGTGCGTGAAACCATAAAATATTCCCAAATGAAATTATGTATGAATTCAGTGTTTCTATAACAAGAAGATACTCTGAGTTATAGTATATAGAAATTTTAAAATAATGCAGCGTTTGAAAGAATAGCAATAATACAATTGATTAATTCTTCACCACATTTCTTTAACAAGATGATAAATTTATTATTTAATCTTTTTGAAATATGATTAAGCTACCTATAAAAACTAGTAGTGAAAGTGAATTTAATCAAGCTATAGAATGGTTTGAAATTGCTTTTGACTCGCCGCCCTATAAAGCTGATTCAACTTACACATATTTTAATTTGGGTAAATATGAAATAGCATTATATAAAGAGAAAGAAGACTTTTTGGAGAGAAGGCGAAAAAATATTGTTTATGTTGTTGTAAATGATATTGCGACAATCTTTAATCGTTTAATATCAATGGGCGCAAATGTAATACAAAAACCTTTTCCATTAGGCGAGGAAATAATGATCGCACGTGTTAAGAATCCTTTTGGTCATATCTTATGTTTAGTTGATGGTCCACCATATAAATAAAAAGGTAAAATTTAAGCGATGGCTATTTTAAAAAAAAGGTAATGTTAACAGTCTAGAAAAATAATAAAAAATATTCTACATTCAATAATTGGTAATATTGTTTTAAAATGATACCAGGGCTCCCTACCCTGGTTTTCACTTTTTAGGATGTTTGTAAATCTTTTGTAGATAGAAAATTTACTTTATGCCATTACATTATTTTTGGTGTTAATTTAATTTTAAAGCTTTAAAACATGAACATAAGGGCCATCCTTTATACTATTTTTTTTATAAACGCTTAATATGAGTTTAATTAGTTAAGATATGAGCCTATTGTTTCTTAGGTGCTATCGGGAAAGGTAACATTTATAGCATGAGTACATTGCGGTCCCATTTATTGAGATTCATTAAGGGTTGGTATTGCCAGGGTGGATTGATTTTGTACGTCATAGTTTTGGTGATTTTTTAATATGATTTATTATGTTTTCTTAATATATCCACTTTCTCAATATTTAATTTTTTTGAGATTTTTCTACCTTATAAATCAAAAATAATTTTCTAATAAAAGTTTAAACTTGTCATCATCTATTTTTATTTCTTTAAAAGAATCCAATTGAAATTATTAAAATGATAATTAAATAGCTTAAAAAACCTTAGTATTTTCAATAATGGAAAAATAGAGTGTTAAAAATTGTCAATATGATAAAATAATTTTTCATTGTTTGAACAATAAGTCTAATTTTGGCTCAAATTAAATCAATTATAATGAGCAATAATCTAGCGGACTGTATAGTTCAATATCGAGATCAACGATATGAATGCCTTACCATAACATTGTATGCAAATATCTTATGGAAAGACCGGGATGTTTTATGTCTTTTTTATGGACATAGTTTAGTGGATGAAAAAGTCGATTTTCTATTAAAGTTTTTTAAT
This sequence comes from Sphingobacterium bovisgrunnientis, assembly GCF_009829085.1. GTDB lineage: Bacteria > Bacteroidota > Bacteroidia > Sphingobacteriales > Sphingobacteriaceae > Sphingobacterium > Sphingobacterium bovisgrunnientis. The sequence continues at coordinate 2,697 of NZ_WUQY01000020.1, read as the reverse complement.
GAGACAGAGTTACCCAAAAAAAATAATGGTCTAAATTCAATTTTATGCATTATTAAAGAATTGATTCAATTACCGGAACTTCCTAGCGTCATTGATATTGGTTTACTAAAGGATAGTTTAAATGACGGGGAGTTATTTAGTAAAGAAGCTTTGATTGCCAAACTATGGTATATACATTTAAACAATAATACGGATCAAAAACATGTCGTATTATATGGTTTCGGTAGAATAGGAAGATTATTAGCACGTGAACTTTGTACAGATCCGGCTTTGCAAATTAACCTTGATCTACGAGCTGTAGTTACAAGAGATCCAATTAACTTAAATTATTTAAGAAAGAGAGCTTCTTTGTTGCAACGAGACTCTATACATGGCCCTTTCAAAGGTAGAGTAGATGTAGATGAAGAGACAAATAGCTTGATTATAAATGGTAAACAGGTACGTTTTATAAGTGCACAGCAATCCAATGATATAAATTATAGGATGTATGGTATAAGAAACGCTATTCTTATCGATAATACTGGAAAGTTTAGAGATTATCTAGGGTTATCGAATCATTTGGAGAATGATGCTATTTCTAAGATAATTGTTACAGCTCCGGGAAAGGATATACCAAATGTTGTTTTTGGAGTGAATGAAAAGGATATACTTGATACGGATACAAAGATTTTTTCAACGGCTTCCTGTACCACTAATGCGATTACACCAATATTGAGCATAATAGAGAATGAGTACGGAATTGAAAAAGGACATATTGAAACTATACATTCCTATACAAATGATCAAAATCTTGTAGATAATATACATTCTAAAAATAGAAGAGGAAGAGCTGCAGCTATTAATATGGTCATTACTGAGACTGGTGCAGGAAAAGCAGTTTCTAAAATAGTTCCACAGCTTAAAGATAAATTAACTTCAAGTGCTATTCGTGTGCCTATGCCTAATGGGTCTTTAGCTATATTAGTATTAAATTTAAAAAAGAAAACTTCAGTTGGCGATTTACACAATAAATTAATTCAGGCAGCATCCTCACCATCCAAGCATAAACAAATTGATTTTTCATACGAAGATGATTTAGTTTCATCTGATATAATTGGTAATAGTGCAACAGGAGTTGTTGATGGATGCGCTACAGCTATCTCTTCTGACGGTCGTACAATAACATTATATGTATGGTATGATAATGAATATGGCTACTGTATGCAGGTGTTAGGGTTTACTCAATGGTTATCCACTCAAATTAGTGGGGATTCGGATTTAAGTCAATCTACTAGAAAAGAAGTGTCTAAATTATTAATTCATGCATAATTTTCATGTGATGAAATTTAAAACGTTATCCCAATATATTTGGGAGGAAGTCCAATATAACGGGTTGTCGAATGAATTGGCTAAAATTCTAATGGACATATCAATTGGTGGAAAAATCTTAAGAGATAATATTGAGAAAAATGTATTTGCATTAAATACTGATATTTTCGAGACAAATGTGCACGGAGAAAATCAACACAGCTTAGATATTATAGCGCATAATGTTTTTTGTAATATACTTGATGATGGAAATGTTTGTAGGTATTTAATATCTGAAGAGAAGGAGCAACGTATTGAATTTAAAGTCTCTTCAAAAGATTCTGAATTTGAAATATATATTGATCCATTGGATGGAACATCAAATTTAGATGCAAATGTGTCTGTGGGTAGTATATTTTCAATTTATGGTAATCCTGTAGACCTGTCTAGCAAACTGAGCAACAATGTTGGAAGACGGCAAATGGGCGCAGGATATTTGATTTATGGTACTTCTACAATGCTTATAATTACACTTGGAAAAGGTGTTAATGGTTTTACGTATGATAAAAATATTGGTGAATTTCTTCTTACTCACCCTAAAATGAGAGTTAGTAAATCTGGTAGTTCATACGCAATAAATGAAGGTAATTTTGGAGATTTTCCTATACAAATAAGAAAGTATTTGACATTTTGCAAACAGTCCGACGATGATAATAAACTTCCTTATACGCTTCGTTATATTGGATCTATGGTTGCGGATATACATAGGATATTATTAAGTGGGGGAATATTCATGTATCCTTCTACACGTTTAAATCCAAAGGGTAAATTAAGACTTATGTACGAATGTAATCCAATTGCGATGATTATCGAGCAAGCAGGTGGGTTGGCAATAGATGGCATGAGTCCAATATTAGATGCTAAGGTATTAAACTACCATCAAAAAATTCCATTTATTGCAGGTAGCTATAACATGGTAAAGAATGTACTTAATCTATATAAAAATGAGAGTATAAATAATCATATGTTTTACAGTTGTTAGTTTAGTTTTGAATTTATGGCCTAGATTTCTTAGGCCATATTTCATTATTTGCCCGGCATGGGTTTAAACTCTAGGGGGTAAGTCCCGATCGCGCCTTGATATTGGCAAGCGTTAATTTAAGGCAGGGGTGTCCATCGTGTGATGGAATTTGAAGGAAGCTACCGATAAATCTCTTACCTGAAGTACAGAAATAAAATTAGGACTAGATTTTCTATTGCGTTTACCGTTTTTTCTGTCTTCTAAAAGCTTATCTTCAAGAATAGGTTGAATTTTATAAAACGGAGCGTAAATCCCACAGGTGTTTAGCCTGTGGGATGTAAGCGACTAACCCTGATTGAGAATATACTCACGAATAGTATCAGGAGATG
>NZ_WUQY01000002.1 GCF_009829085.1 Sphingobacterium bovisgrunnientis | reverse complement strand
AAAAGACTTTGCTATTACTTCTGATGGTGTCAAATTCAAGAACAACAAATACACAAAACAATATGAAAAAGAATTAGCGAAAGCACAAAAACATCTTTCTCGTAAGACAAAAGGCAGTAATTCGTTTGAAAGACAAAGACGAAAAACAGCAAGACTTCACGAGAAGATAACCAACTCACGAATGGATAACTTACATAAGGTATCCCACCAATTAGTTTCTAACTACGATATAATTGCATTAGAAGATTTGAATGTGAAAGGTATGGTCAAAAACCATAAACTTTCAAAACATATTTCTGATGCAAGTTGGGGAACTTTCGTTAGGTTGCTTGAATACAAGGCTGATTGGAACGATAAACAGATTGTAAAAATCAATCGCTTCTATCCATCAAGTAAAACCTGCTGTGAGTGCGGTTGGATAAATCAAGACTTAAATCTTTCAATAAGAGAATGGACTTGCAAAAATGGACACGTTTTAGACCGTGATTTAAACGCTGCAAAAAACATTCTGAAAGAAGGATTAAAAATAATATCGTCAGGAACTGGCGATTACACGGGCGGAGACTCAAATAAGACTTTGACAACAAAGCACAAGTCTGTGAAGCCCGAAGCCCATTTGTCTTTAGCAAATGGGTAGTTCACTGAGCTGATATGACAAAAGACCAATTGCGCAAAGAATACAAACAGCGTCGGAATGCATTGAATTTAGAAGAAAAAGCTTCTTTTGATCAACAAATATTTGAGCATTTAAAACACTTCGATTGGTCGCTGTATAATTATATCCATGTGTATTTGTCTATGCAGAAATTTAACGAACCCGATACAGCAGAGTTTATTACTTGGTTAAGTAAATATTATCCAGAAATGAATTTAGTTATATCGAAATCTGATTTTAGCACAGGAGAAATGCATAATTATGTGCTGAATAATTTAACAGTTCTAGCAGAAAATAATTGGGGAATTCTGGAGCCAATGAATGGTGAACTGGTAGAGGAAGAGAAAATTGATTTTGTCTTAGTGCCGTTACTAGTAGTTGATATTGATGGTAATAGAGTTGGATACGGAAAAGGCTTTTACGACCGCTTCTTAGCTAAATGTAGAGCAGACGTGAAATGCTATGGAATTAGTTATTTTGAGCCTGTAGAGGAGATTACAGATGTAGGAGAGTGGGATGTTAAACTGAATGGTTGTATAACGCCTAATAAGGTTTATACTTTTTCCTAAAAAATGCCTTAGATTTTATTTTCTAAGGCATTTCTATATATAAGGATATTTAGGCTTTTTTACCAACCTTATGTCCCCAAGTTGCAAAGTATAAAATGTACAAATACGGTGGAACCATCGCTACTAAGAATGCCATTTGGAAATTCATTCCTACTGTATCTTTCAAAAATCCGTAAAGCAAAGGCCAAATAGCACCACCTGCAATACCCATGACCATCACAGCAGAGGCCGTTTTCGTAAATCTACCCAAGCCTTTAATTCCAAGAGGGAAAATAGCAGGCCACAATAATGCATTGGCAACACCTAATAAAGCTAATGCAATGTATGATGTCAATCCAGTGGTGAATACCGAGAATACAGTTAACCCAATACCTACGAAAGTACATATGCGTAAAGCATATTGTTGTGATACATATTTAGGAATTGCTACGATACCAATGAAATAACCTAAAAGCATGCATGCAAGAGTAAATGCAGTACCATATTTAACGAAAAATTCTGGTAGACTCAACTGATGTCCATATGTACCTATGATATCACCAGCCATTACTTCTACAGCTACAGTTGCGAAAATTGCTAATGAACCTAAGAATAAGTGTGGGAAGTCAAAGATACTTTTCTTTTTGTCAGCAGGGCTTGCTGCTAGCTCTGCTTCATCTTCTTTATCTACATCAACTGGTGGCATTTTAACCAATTTGATTACAAGAGCAAACAAACAAACTACGACAGCTAAAATGATATATAATGTGTCTACACGGCTTAATAATGAATCAAACAAGGCATCTTTCTCGGCTCCTTCTGGTAAAGTTTGAATCTTTGCAGAGATCTCTGCTGAACCTTTTAATAATATACCTCCTAAAATAAAAGGAACAATGATTCCAGCACCTTTATTAAATACGCCAGCGATTGCGATACGCTGTGCAGCACTATCAATTGGTCCAATAATACTTAAATAAGGGTTCACTGCAGTTTGCATTAAAGCCATAGCAGAACCTTGTACAAAAATACCAAGCAAAAATAAATTGTAGCTTCCTTGGTGAGCTGCTGGTATAAAAATTAGGGAACCAACACCTAATAAAATTAAACTTAAAATAAGACCATTTTCGAAGCCTGTCTTTTTTATAATCCAAGAGCTAGGTAAGGCTAAGAAGAAGTACGCAATATAAGATGCAAACAATACAAAAAAAGCTTGCAAATCAGAATCTAGACTGAATGCTAATTTAACAAACGGAATAAGGGCACCATTTGCCCACGTAAAAAATCCTAAAATGAAAAAAAGAAGACAACAAATTGCCATAGGCAAGAAGGCCGTCTTTTGTGGCGCATTTCCTAAGGCGCTAGAGGAAGATGTTGAAGACATACTATAAATTTATTTACTTAATTGTTTTTGAAACTTCTTGTTCAGGTAATATGATTATTTCACGGTTTACAAAGTCAAGTTTCTATTACAAGACTAATAAAATTTAATGGATTACAGAAAAAAAAATATTCAATCAAACGGTTGTTCTTTTTAAATTTTATAATAAATGTTTAATAAAAGAGCGACTTCGTGGGGCGAAGTCGCTCTAAAAACCTAAACCGTATCATATTACCAAATGAATGGTACTTAAATCCTTAACAATGCAGCATGTAAAAAGTTTTAACATATATCTATTTTTTTACAATTGCTACTGTTAACCGCGATATACATATTAGGCGATTTTTCTCATCCAGAATTTTTATATCCCACACATGTGTGCTTCGACCAATATGAATTGGAGTACAATTCGCTTCCAAATTACGGCCTAATTTGCCTGGTCGAAGGTGATTCGCGTTGACTTCTAGCCCAACAGCATTGTGCGTATCTGTATTAATAATTAATGCGGAGGCAACACTTCCGACCGATTCCGCTAAGACCACCGATGCACCGCCATGCAATATACCGTAGGGCTGCAATACTTTTTCAGTTATAGGCATACTTGCATGTAGTGATTCTGGTGTAATCTTGCTAGCTCTGATATCCAAAAAACCTGTCATATAGCGAGAAAACAACACATTAATGTCTTCTAATTGATGTTCCTTGCTCCAAATCATGATTTTTCATTAAGATATTTTTGTTGCAGAATGAATTTATGGTGATTTAAATGTCCAGCAATAACATAAATAAAAGCTAAAACGCTAATTAATCTGTCAGACGCCATACCTTTGCGCGAAAGCTCAGTTTCGTTGAATGTTTTGAATAAAGCAATATTTGCACGACGTAAATTAACAAATTCTTCAATAATGCTTTCCATTTCCCGTTCATTGTGCCTTCCAAAAGTGACGAATTCGTCTTGTTCAAAAGAAGCCAAAGCTGTCATATCATTTCGCGCGAAACGCAATGCTCTATAGGACATCACACGTTCGGTATCAATGATATGGCAGAGAATTTCTTTTACTGTCCATTTACCCTCAGCATAACTGTATAGTTCTTTTTCTTTTGGAATATTAGTGATGAATGTTGGGAATGATTCAAGTTGGTTCTTGAGTTCTTCTAGTACATCACCATGTACATTTTCAATATAATCTTCGTAAATAGCTGGATAATCGTCAGACTTGAGTAGGTTCATAATTTAAATTACTTTTAAGTATTATTCTAAATGTCGTGCCTTTTCCGATTTCGGATTCTTTCACAAAAATATGGCCTCTATGGTAGCGCACCATTCTTTTGGTCAAACTAAGCCCTAGACCCCATCCACGTTGTCTAGTGGTAAATCCAGGTTGGAAAATTGCTTCAAAATTTGATTTCGGTATTCCTTTACCAGTATCACTAATGTCAATAAAAATTTCCTCTTTCGCAATATTTTCTTTAATATCAATAGTTATATTTCCTTCGGTATCAATGGCATTGACAGCATTTTTAAGTAGATTTTCGATGATCCAATCAAATAATGGCACATTCATTTTTGCTTCTACATGGTTGTCACCTGTAAGTTGAAATGTTATTTTTTCACTTGTGCGTATTTTAAAATATTGCACAAAGTTATCTATTACCTCGTAAACGTTATGGTTGGTAAGAATTGGTCTGGACCCTATTTTGGAAAATCGATCGGCAACAATTTCCAAGCGGGTAACATCTCTTTCCATTTCGTTGACAACTTGGTCATCTTCTGCATCGAATTTCATTTTGATAAGTTCAATCCAACCCATCAAAGAAGATATAGGAGTCCCTAATTGATGCGCAGCCTCTTTTGCCATTCCCACCCAGACTAAGTTTTGCTCGGATTTACGTATCGAATTGAACACATAATATGCGAATATTAAGAAAATAGCGATTAGAGATAGTTGTATATAGGGGAATATGCGAAGATTCCGTAAAGCTTTGGATTCATGATAATAGACTGACCATTTTTCGCCGTTTTCTAAAGTCAAATGAATAGGGGCATGAGCGCGTTTCATATCATTTAACTCTTTTTGGAAATAATGAGGGTCATAAACCACATTAGTCTTTAAGGAGTCTTCTAAATGTATATTAGTTTTGGTAGAATCTAAATCACGCCAAAAGATGATATTATCTTTTTCATCAGTTATAATAGCTGGTAAAGTAAGGCTATCTCGTACTGCATACACGAAACTGATAAACTCATCATCGACATCGGGCATTGTCATAATACTTCGTGTACTCATTGCCCAAACCTCAGCTTTAGTTCGTTCGGATTTAGAAAGACTCTTGACTAAATAATTGCTATACAATAACGATGCGATTCCGATCACAGCGGCAAAGAGCAGCAACAGTATTTTCCAGGCTTGTTTTGAATTGTATTGATATGGGTTCATGCCAGATTTAAAATCTATTACAAAATAAGTATTTTATTCAACATTTTAAGTTTATTTGACTTGCTAGGGTAGTTCTAATTCATTTATTAAATGATAAATAAGTAATTTTGTGGAATGAGTTCACAACAAAAAGTAAGAGTGCGTTTCGCACCGAGTCCTACAGGAGGATTGCATTTGGGTGGTGTAAGAACTGCCTTGTTCAATTATTTATTTGCTAGACATCACCAAGGTGAATTTATTTTAAGAATTGAAGATACTGATCAGACACGTTTTGTGGCTGGTGCTGAAGAATATATTAACGAGTGTCTTGCTTGGTGTGGTATTTCACCTGATGAAAGCCCGTCACAGCCTGGTGCATTCGGACCATATCGCCAAAGTGAACGCAAACCTTCCTATCGTCAGTATGCTGAGCAATTGGTAGCTAATGGACATGCTTATTATGCTTTTGATACTGCGGAGGAATTAGATGCGCAGCGTCAATTATATCCTAATTTTAGGTATTCACACGAAAACAGAATGAGCTTGCGTAATTCTTTGAGTCTTTCGGCTGAAGAAACAAAGGCTTTGTTGGATGTGGGCACACCTCATACGATTCGTATCAAGATGCCAGAAGACGAAGTAGTTTCTTTTGATGATATGATTCGTGGTCGTGTTTCTTTTGAGACTAAATTGATTGACGACAAAGTATTATTAAAGGCTGATGGGATGCCAACGTATCACTTAGCTGTCGTTGTTGATGATAAGGCTATGGAGATTTCTCATATTTTCCGAGGAGAAGAATGGTTGCCTTCTGCTCCAGTACATTTGTTGTTGTGGGAATACTTAGGATGGAAAGATCAAGAACCGCAATGGGCGCATTTGCCGTTGATATTGAAACCTGATGGAAATGGTAAATTAAGTAAGCGTGATGGCGATCGTTTGGGATTCCCTGTGTATGCGATGAATTGGACAGACCCTAAATCAGGAGATTTGACCAAAGGTTTCCGTGAATTGGGATTCTTGCCAGAAGCATTTGTAAATATGCTAGGTGTTTTGGGATGGAACGATGGGACCGAGCAAGAATTATTTTCAATTGAAGAACTAATTTCGAAATTCTCAGTAGATCGCATTAGTAAGAGCGGAGCTAAGTTTGATTTTGAGAAGGCAAAATGGTTCAACCACGAGTGGATTAAGAAAGCGGATAATGCGGAATTGTTGCCTCAAATCCAGGAAGTCTTAACACAAAATAATGTTTCTACTATAGATGAAGCATATTTAACTACCGTATTGACAGCTGTAAAAGAAAGATTAACTTACGTATCGGACTTTTGGGGTCAAGCATCATTTTTCTTTGAAGAGCCAACACAATACGATGTCGACGCAGTGAAACCTAAGTGGAATGCAGATAAGACAGCATTTTTTGAAAATATTATTTCAGAATTTGAAAATCAAACGGATTGGACAGCTGTATCATTAGATCCATTCTTCAAGGGTAAAGTTGCTGAATCTGGGATGAAAATCGGTGAATTGATGATGCCATATCGTATAATGTTAGTAGGAGGTAAGTTTGGTCCTGATGTCTTTTTAATCACTGAATTATTAGGAAAAGAACAAGTGGTTTCGCGTATCAAGAGAGCTTTGGAGTTATTTAAATAGAATAATATTTAGATACTATCTAAAAGGATGGAACATATTAATTATGTTCCATTTTTTTTATAAAAATATATTCAATAATATATTAAAAAAGGCTTTGCAACTGAATGCAAAGCCTTTTCATATTCTTAAATTTTATAGATTATCTAACTGGAGTAAATACCCAGTTGTCGTCAAATTTCATTGAACCATTAGCACCAGTTGCTAAATATCCTTTACCACCAATTGAATAGGTTACAGCACCATCTCTAGCGTTTTGCGGAAGAGCTTGGTGTTTACTTTCCCATTTTCTCGCAGCTGGATCATATTTCCATACTGTGTTCAATGAAGCATTCTTCTTTCCACCTACTACATATCCAAAATTACCAATTACAAATGCAGAAGCACCTTGGCGTGTTAAATCATACGTGTTGTCAGTATCCCTTAGAGGCGCTTCATCGCTCCATTTCGTACCATCAAATGAATAGAAGTCTTCAGGATATTGGTTGTTATCAAAACCACCACCTACATATGCTTTATTTCCAATAACAAATGCAAAAGCGTTTACACGTTTTTGTTTGAACTCTGATCCTACAGGTTCCCATTTGTCAGCTGCTGCATCATACTTCCAAAAATCTTTTAATGTTTTTTGAGTTTTAGTGGCACCTAACCCAACGTAAGCTTGGTTTCCTAATGTAAATGCAACAGCACCATAGCGTGCTTCAGCATTAGCTGGCAATGAAGCAATTTGAGTCCAAGTATTTGTTGAAGGATTATATTTATAAAAATCTTTCAATACTTCTGTTCCATCATAACCCAATCCTACATAACCGTGTTGACCAATAGCAAAACCTACTGCACCATTACGAGCAGCACCTGGGAAATCTGCAATACGTTTCCACACATTGTTTTCGAAAGACCATGCATCTTTCGTTCTTTCATTTGTTGTTAAAATACCAGTAGCTAAAAATCCTTTATTATCAATCTGAAATGAAGCAGCATTACTTCTTGGGTCACCATCGAAAGCAGATGCTCTAACCCATTCAGTAGGACCGTTGTCAGTAGTGTTATCGTTGTCTTCGTCTTTTTTACAAGAATTAAATGCTGAAAGTGTAAAAGCACAGGCTAAAACAATACATAGCCAATTTTTCTTATTCATAAATTATTTGAATTTAGTATATACAATGTTTAATTTAATCTTTGGTTTTCCATTTTCCGTTGCGATTTTAGCCGTATTGACAGTGCTAAATATGCTTGGAGATACAGTTGTTATTAATAAGTCAGTATCAATATATTGATTTGAATTTATATTCTTCAAATAATCAATTAAGTTAAATACATATTTTCCATTTTCACCCACATCATTTCCTGCGATATATCCTGCCTGTTGAATTGTAGTGCTAAATGGTGTTGGAACAAAATTTATTGGTAAACCATTTTTGTTAGTCACCATTAACATTAAGCTCGAAGGAGCGTAATAGGCACCATAATTTAAAGATTCTGTCTCAACAAATAATTCTGCCTTATTAACGCTTATGTTTTCATTACTCATAAACTCTTTAAGCGATGGCATTTTTATTTTTGTTACTAGACCAGAGCCAGATTGTATGTAAGCTTTTTTGTCCGTGTGCTCAAATGTTAATTCTCTATTATTAGCATTTAAATTAGCGAATGGCGTTCCCGATCGATCGAATTCAATGTTATTGAATTGAAAATTAGGAGAGCTATTTACAATAACTTTTTTACCTGTTACTTTAAATCCATCAGAACCAATGTATGAATAATTGATTTGAATATTCAATGTATCATTAAATCCAATCATTGCAGTATTGTTCTCACCTGGAACTATAACAATACCTTTTAAATAGCTTTGAAAAGCTTCTAGGTTATTAACATTAAAGTCGTTGGTGTTGATTTTATCAAAGATATCTTTACCAAAAGTGTCATCAATTCTTACACTTAGTGTATCCATTGAACGAACGTATGGTCTGAATGTTGTTGTGCCCAGTGCATTTGATTCGTAATTGAATTTCTTGTCTCCAAAAATAGTAGGTCCAGTTACATAAATTGGTGCATTATAGCTATCAATTGAGGTTAGGATGTTTTGAGTGACAATTTCTTGCGTTACTTTATGAATAGAAATTTGTTGATTTTGCGTAGTATCACCATAATAATATTTTGAAGCATTTGGCTTCAAAACAACATTTACGGAATCAAACACTGCATTCTCTGGAATATTATCGGTGTATGAATCAAGTGATAGCTTTAAGTATGAAGATGATTTTACCGATCCCAAATCATTGATATTAACCTTACCCACTAACACCGCTCCAGTAGCAGAGGCAGGCATATAGTTTAGCTGATAAGCAGATGTACTAACAGTGAAAGAGTCAATGAAAGTTACAGCAATGTTTTCGTCTATTTCATCTAGAGAAATACTAATCTCTTTATTACAACTACCCAAAAGAAGTAATGCAGAAAAGATAGACAGAAAATTAAAATATTTAAATTGTAAAAATTGACTCATATATATTAGTTGACATGCAAATGTAAGTATTACCTACTGTTAAATGTGTTATAATATGTTAAATATCTACGCTATATAGATACGAGGTGCAAATCTAATAATTTAATTTTGTTTTACTGATTCGAAAAACCATAAAAAGCACCTTTATAACACGTTAATATAAGTTAGTTTGCTACATTGTCATAAAGCTAAAATAGACATAAGAAGCTAATTAAAGTTTATATATTTATTTTAAAATTTACACTATGAAAGCTCTAATTATAGTCGATCTTCAAAATGATTTCTTACCAGGTGGTGCATTAGAAGTTTCCAATGGAGACGAAATAATTTCTATAATAAATAGAATAATTCCTAATTACGAACTCGTTGTAGCTACACAAGATTGGCATCCTGCTAATCACAAAAGTTTTGCTGATATGCACGCGGGACACCAAATATTTGATGTCATCGATTGGAATGGATACCCTCAAACGCTGTGGCCAAATCATTGTGTACAAGGAACTGAAGGTGCTGAATTGTCGAAATTGTTAGATACAAATTCAATTCAAGCAATATTTAGAAAAGGGTTAGATAAAAAAGTAGATAGCTATAGCGGTTTTTTTGATAACCAACGCATCAGAAATACTGGTTTGCATGGGTATTTGCAGGATAAAAAAGTTTCGGAAGTGCATATCTGCGGACTGGCGGCAGATTTTTGTGTTTACTTCACCGCGATGGATGCTTTAGATTTAGGATATAAGACTGCTATTATTTCAAAAGGAACAAAGGCTATCGATAAGGATGCTTATATGAAAAAGAAGGAAACGTTTTTACAAAAAGGAGGACTATTTATTTAAATATATTAGTAGTACCAAACTTTCTTAAATTGTATGTAAAAGATAACAGAAAATACCGATTCAAAGTGTTTGACGACACATCAGAAATGTTATTTTCCGTAACACGTCTACTAATATTTTGTGCTTTATTGAGTAAATCAAAACCTTTCAAGGTTATTTCACCATTGTTGTTTTTAAATAGTTTTTTCCCAATTGAAGCGTTCCATATCATAGTTTCGATATTCGGGTAATCCAATATTCCACCATTGTTTAAGTACATGAGATTACTCGTGAAAACTATATTTTTGATTGGTTCTATCGAAATATTATTACTAAATCGGTGATTTAGAACATGATAACGTGCTGTCTGTGTCATGATATTGGATGTCTCACGCCCATCAATATGGTAGGATAATCCGATAATATATCTCTTTGAAAATTTAGAATTCAACCCAACACTTTGTCCATATCCAAATGTCTTGTTTTTGATCGGTAAATCATTGATTTCAGCCAATTCGTTGTTTAGATATAACCTTGTATTTAGATTGATGTTAATTTTTAATTTCTCGATAGGAGCGCCGTAACTATTATTAAGTCGAACAGCGTATGCGCCATCCGTATTGATAGGTCGGATATACTGGCCACCTGCGCCAAGTCGAACATCTTCAAAAAGAAAAATACTACTATCTGTTTGTAATATGCTATTTATAATTTTGTCTTGAGTATATTCAAAGTTCACATTGGTCGTCAATGATCTACCTGTTTTTCTATTTACATCTTTGTATTGTAATCGAACGTTATGCGCGTATTCTTGATTTAAATTTGGATTACCATTGGTGATACGCAATTCATTTTGGTTATTGATGAAATCTTGTATTTGATTAATGGAAGGCGTATTGGTTTGCGTATTGTAATTGAATTCCAACTCCTTCGTTCGTGAAAACTTATATTTTGCGGATAGATCTGGGAGAAAGCTGTAAAAATCTGCTACAGTCTTCAGGTTAATAGGAACTATTCTATCGTTTTTGCGGACGCCATGCTGATATTGAAAGCCAACCTGAAATCTAATGGAATCTTTCAGTGCATAAATGTAAGACATTCCAGCGCTGTGGTAATTGAAATCATTACGAAATTCATTGGATAGACGATCTCTCAATTCTCCCGATTGACCTGTTTCTGCCAGAAAATCATACGTTTCCCGATTGGAATAAGAAGCATTATTTCGAAAATTATATTGCGCTTGTAATCTGCTGTATTGAGATATACTTTCTGTAAATGATATTCTGCTATTAACTCCTGACCCATACCCATTTGTCGAACTGGTGTTATTGTTTGTGTCAAGTCTGTTCAAAAGTGCATTTCTGTAATATTCGGTTACGGCTAGATTTAATGCATGAGCATCATTGGAATTTTTATTTGCGCTGGCATTGACTGATACTGTTCTGCCTTGTTTCTTAAATTTCAGCATATAGGTGAAAGATGCACCGTAACTCAAATTATTATTATCACCATTAGAAGATCGAACGGATTTATTAATTGGGCTTTCGCTTACATTGATCGTGTTAAAATCTGTGGCGCTCTCGCGTTTGCTATATGAATATCGAATATTTGGCGTGAAGTCAAGCCTATTGGTCGAATCGATTTGCCATTTTAATCTTCCGTTTAGCACATGTTCTGTGTTGTTTGCGTCTGATAATTGGTTTTGTGTTCTGAATTGATTGGCTTGCCCTTCGGATAAATACTGAATATTGGATAAGGAATTCGTTACCGTTGTAGATGAATTGAAATTATAATCTGAGCTCAATTCCATGTTGGTTTTTGGATAGACATTGCTGAAGGTAATTGCACCAGCGTAAGTATCTGATAGCCCTCGGTCGGTGTTATTATTGCCTCTTCTGGCTCCACCTCGACCTTGTTCTCCAAAATTGGTTTCATTTATATTATTTGCTAATAAATTAATCGCATATTTCTTGTCTTTATTGAAGCTGTTTGTTGAAGAATTGATAGAAAATTTATTGCTATTGCCTTTACTTACTGCAGATTTCCCAAAGAAGCCCACTTTTTTGTCGGGTTTGGTTACTATATTTATGACTTTATTTCTCTTTCCATCGTCAAATCCTGAAAATCTCGCTTGCTCAGATTTTTCATCTATGAGTTGGATTTTAGCAATGATATCAGCAGGGAGGGTTTTAAGAGCAATCTTAGGATCTGAACTAAAAAATTCTTTTCCATCGATGATTATCCGTGTTACTTGTTCTCCATGTGCTGTGACATTACCGTCTTCATCAATCAAAACACCTGGAATTTGTGACACGACCTCGTCTGCATCAGCAAATTCGCGTGCTACAAATTTGTTGGCATCGTATTCCATGGTATCTCCCTTTAAAATAACAGCAGGCGATGCACTAATTACTACTTCATCGATACCAATATTATCTGTTTCCAAGTGAATACGTATAGTTTCGTTTTTCGAAGAAGTGATTTGCAGCGGAGTTATTTTCTGTTGAAATCCCAATGCTTGAATACTAATTTTGTAGTTACCTGTTTTTAAGTTGTTAAACAGAAAATTGCCTAATTTATCGGAAGAGGTTGATTGAATTATTGAGTTTTGATTAATTGGAATTAGTTGCACAGTAGCTCCCATTATTGCCGTCGAATCTGCGCCATTCACGATACGTCCACTAATCTTTTGCTGCGCATAAGATGAATATGCGAGTGCTAATAACAAAAATATAAGCAGTTGTTTGATAAAGAGTTTCACTGTAGAAATTAGGTATATGATACAATATTAGTTTAAAGTCGTTAAACTTCAAATATTGTATCAAAATAGATATATTTGCTTGATTGTTCGTGTTTATATGAAAAGTTCCCTGTTAAGTAGAAAAGAGAAGATTTTGGAGGCGGCTTTAGTGTTGTTTGCCAAAAATGGTTATGCTGATACATCAACAAAAGAAATCGCAGCAAATGCTGGTGTTTCCGAGGCGCTTATTTTTAAACATTTTGGGAATAAGGATACCTTATTGGCGCATCTTATTAAATCGGGCTACCGTCGCGTATTACAACATCATCGCGGGATGATGACGTATAAAAGTGCAAAGGACTTTTTGAAAAATATGATTTTCTTACCTAGCAAATTAGTATCCGATGAGCCTATGTTTTGGAAATTGCAAGAGCGTCTATCGCATATCCCATTTTCAAAATCACAACATGAACAATTTATGAAGCCTGTACATTCCATTATTATTCGGGCTTTTAAAGAATTGGGCTACGCCAATCCCGAAATTGAGGCGCAGTATTTGCTATTGGTAATCGATATGTTGTGGAAAAAGGAGGCTTGCGGTGAAATCGAAAATTCCTTAGACTTAGCCTTGCTCTTAGAGCAAAAATATCAATTGATATAATGCGTTTTTGTGCGTTTTGCTGTAACAATTTTGCACAAACATTGAATTCTCGAAATATTATTATATTTTCGTGCATATATACTTATAAATAAAACATTATGCTGAAACCTATTTTAGCTTTTTCGCTAGCTCTTTTGACTTCATATGGAGCAATGGCGCAGAAAAGACCTGATTTTGTGAAATTTATCAATAGCGATCACAAATGGGTCGATTCAGTATTTAATAGTCTAACTCCAAAAGAACGTATTGGTCAATTGTTTTTAGTTCGTGCACACACGAATTTGGGTCAAAAATTTATTGATTCAGTTGGCACTGTCGTTAAAAATGAGCAGGTTGGAGGATTAGTTGTTTTTCAGGGTGGTCCTGTTCGTCACATAGACATGATTAACAATTACCAGAAAGTATCTAAAGTTCCTTTATTGGTTACCATTGATGGGGAATGGGGATTAGGAATGCGTTTACCGGATTCAACACAATCTTTTCCGTATCAAATGACTTTAGGCGCATTGCAAGATAACTCATTAATATATGATATGGGTCGTGATGCAGCTAAAGATTTTTTGCGTGTAGGTATTCATTTCAATTTTGCGCCAACGGTAGATATCAATAACAATCCTAAAAATCCTGTGATTGGATTTCGTTCATTCGGTGATAACAAGGAAAACGTAACTGTAAAATCTGCAGCTTACATGAAAGGTATGATTGACGGTGGCGTATTGGCATCTATCAAACATTTTCCAGGTCATGGCGATACAGACGTAGACTCACATTACGATCTACCAAAGCTTGGTTTTACACGTCAGCGTTTAGATGAATTGGAAATCTATCCTTTCAAAGAGTTAATTAAGCAAGGAGCATCAGCGGTAATGGTTGGTCACATGGACATTCCAGCACTGGACAATACACCAAATTTACCTTCTTCTATTTCTAAGAAAGTTGTTACAGATTTATTGAGAAATGAGTTAGGGTTCAAAGGATTAACTGTAACTGATGCGATGAATATGAAAGGTGTTACGAAGTTTTTTCCGAATGGAGAAGCAGATATTTTAGCTATTGAAGCTGGACATGATTTGTTAGAACTTTCAGAAAATAGTGCGCGTGCAATTGCTTTAGTTGTGAAATCAATTCAAAGTGGTCGATTGAAACAAGCGGATATTGATGCACGTGTTAAAAGAATTTTAGCTGCTAAATTGTGGTTAGGATTAGATAAATACGCACCAGCTAGTAGAGGTAGAGTTTTTGAAGATTTAAATAGACCAGAGACAAAGTCATTGATTCAACGTATGGCTGATGCTTCGGTTACGGTATTGAAATCTAATCGCCGTATCCAATCTTTCGATTCTAAAAAAGAAACTGTAGTAGTAAGTGTAGGTATCAATGAGGCACAAGACTTTGAAAAAGGTTTGGCTTCCAGATTGACAAATGTAAAAAACATTTACATTACGGGTAAAGAAACGGAGTCACAATTAGCAGATTTAGTAAAGGAAGTAAGAGGCCACGAGCAAATTATTTTGGCTATCCATGATAATAGATCACGTCCAAGACCTACGCTGGATTTTTCGGATGACGTGAAAACTTTCATTGACAAAATCGCTGGACGTCGTACTATCACGGTAATGTTGACAAACCCGTATGCGTTGACTTCTGTGAAAGTTGACCGCAGTGCATCTATTGTTATGGGGTATCAAAATGAAGCTTTCATGCAAAGAGCTGCAGTGAAAGTGGTTTTAAAAGACATTAAATCAAAAGGTAAATTGCCAGTAACAATAGGCAAAAACTTTACTTATGGTAAAGGTCTGTAATTAGCCCGGGATCATAAATATAATAGCCAAGTTGAAATATCAGCTTGGCTTTTTTTTGTCATTTATAATCCTAACTTTGCTTGAAATTATAATACAAAAATTCAGTTGATTATGGCATCAGAGCAAATTTCTGTTTTCGACATGTTCAAAATAGGTATAGGTCCTTCTAGTTCACATACCTTGGGACCTTGGCGTGCTGCACAGCGTTTTGTAAATAAGTTGGAGGAAGTGGGTGCTCTTGATCAAGTCGTGCAAATTACTGTTTTGTTGTATGGTTCTCTTGCGAAGACTGGAGTAGGTCACGGTACTGATATTGCTATCTTACTGGGTTTGAGCGGAGATGATCCTGTTACTTTTGACGTCAATCAGGTCTTACCAAAGGTGGAGCATATTAAATCCAGCAATTCACTGGTTATTGGTGGTAAGAAAACTATTACATTTAATTATACGGAGCAATTACTTTTTTTATTTGACCAGAGCTTACCTTTTCATCCCAATGCCGTTACTTTTCAAGCCTTTCTGAATAATGGAAAAGCTATTTCAGAAACATATTATTCTATTGGTGGCGGTTTCGTTGTGCAAGAAAATGATTCAGCATCGGTGTTGAGTGAGGTAGAATTACCTTTTCCTATAGATACAGCGCAGCAATTGATTAGTGCATGTATGCGCACAGGTCTGAAGATCTCGGAATTGGTCATGGAAAATGAATTGTCGTGGCGTCCAGAAGAGGAAACACGTAAAGGTATTCTAAATATTTTCCAAGTCATTAAAGAATGTATCTATAAAGGCTGTCATACCGAAGGGATATTGCCCGGAGGTTTGAATGTCGAAAGAAGAGCAGCGAAATTGAATAAGAGAATGCTAAAAGGTCGTACTTATTCGGATTACGATTCCTGGCTTGAAGCTATACGTGCTGGAGGTAAAGATTTTGGCTACATTTTAGATTGCGTCAGCTGCTTTGCATTGGCTGTTAATGAAGAAAATGCTTCTTTTGGTCGTGTGGTAACAGCGCCTACTAATGGTGCTTCTGGAGTAATTCCTGCGGTGTTGCAATATTTCGTTGCGTTCTATGATGCTTATGACGATAATAAGATCATTCAATTCATTGCGACAGCTTCCGAAATAGGTTCGATATTCAAAAAAGGTGCGACAATTTCCGCAGCAATGGGTGGTTGTCAGGCTGAAATTGGCGTTTCCTCAGCTATGGCCGCAGGTGCATTGACGGAATGTTTAGGCGGTTCCCAAAGACAAGTACTGATGGCTGCAGAAATAGCTATGGAGCATCATCTCGGATTAACTTGTGATCCAATCGGTGGGCTAGTGCAAGTTCCTTGTATTGAACGAAATACCATGGGTGCTATCAAAGCTATTACAGCCGCACAATTAGCTTTACAATCGAATCCTGATAAAGCAAAAGTAAGTTTGGATGCTGTTGTGAGTACCATGTGGGAAACTGCGCAGGATATGAATGTGAAATACAAAGAAACTGCAGATGGTGGATTAGCGGTCAAAGTTCCATTGAGCTTGCCTGAATGTTAATTTTGCACTCTTTAAAAAATTCAAGGCTCTTGTCTCATTTGGCAAGAGCTTTTTCTTTACCTTTGTTCCCGATATGAAATACTGCTCAATTGCTTCTGGATCTAACGGGAATTGCTACTATGTTGCTAAAGGAGACGATGCGGTATTAATTGATATTGGCATCAATACGAAGCATGTATTGATTCGCATGGAACGACTGGGGATCGACCCAAGCAGCATCAAAGCTATTTTCATCACGCATGAACATACCGACCATATACGCGGTCTATCTGTTTTTAGTAAGCGTTTTCAGATTCCAGTTTATCTTACAAAGGGAAGTTACGAGGGATCGAAGCTGCATATGCCTGAACATTTAATAAATTTCATTCAACCTAATGAACGCATGTCAATTGGTGAACTTACTGTTATCGGAATTCCTAAATATCATGACGCTAAAGAGCCTTGCAGTTTTGTGGTAACAGATGGAGCAGTGAATGTCAGTATTCTAACGGATTTGGGTAGGGGGTGTGACAATGTGAAGAATGTTATCCAACATTCGGATGTGTTATTGTTGGAAAGTAATTTTGATGAAGAAATGTTGCAAAATGGACGATATTCTTATTTTTTAAAAAATAGAATACGTAGCGGGTGGGGGCATATTTCTAACGCTTCAGCCTTAGAATTGCTTCTTGAAAATCGTTCTCCGCGATTGAAACATTTGATTTTAGGCCATCTTTCAGGACAAAATAATACAGTAGAATTAGTCGATTCTGTATTTAGACCACATTGTGAAGGTATACAGTTCTCTATAGCAACACGTACTGAAGAAACTCCAATTTATCAGATTTCTGAACATAAAGAAATCAAAGTAGCTTCAACATCGATTTATGTCCAAACTACTTTGACTTATAGTGAAACAGAGGTTTATACTAGTTCCATGTGAAAAAGGTCAGCAATATGATTCTTTAACTTTTCTTTCACTTCTACCATATCAAGCTTTTTCCCTAATTCTCGTTCCATGGAAGTGACGTCCTTATCATCAATTCCACAAGGAATAATATTTCCGAAATAATTCAAATCCGCATTCACATTAAAAGCAAAGCCATGCATGGTAACCCAGCGTGAGGCACGTACGCCCATCGCACAAATTTTGCGTGCTTTGTCGTTGTCTGCATCCAGCCAAACTCCCGTAAAACCTTCATAACGTCCAGATTGAATCCCATAATCTGCTAATGTTAAAATTATTGCTTCTTCCAAAGTTCGCAGATAAAGATGAATATCTGTGAAGAAATTGTCTAAATCCAAGATTGGATAACCTACAATTTGTCCAGGACCATGATACGTAATATCACCACCACGGTTAATTTTGTAGAATTTGGCTTCTTTTTCTTTTAATCCTTCTTCATCCAATAGTAAATATTCTTCATGACCACTTTTTCCTAAAGTATACACATGTGGATGCTCCGTAAAGATTAAATAATTCGGTGTCGGATTTTGTAAATTATTTGTTCTATTATCTTGCTTTATAGCTAAAGTTTCGGAAAATACCTTCTCTTGTCTATCCCACGCCTCTTGGTAATCCACCAATCCCCAATCTATAAATTGTACTTTTTTGTTCATTATTAATACAACAAATTATTATACGGATAACGTGCATTGTGCATTTTAGAGATTATCTCGTAAAGCTTTTCTTTAAATTCTTCGATGTTGGTTTTGTTCGTAGCAGATAAGAAAATCGCAGGATCCGAATTTTTAGCCATCCAAGAATTTCTAAAATCATCCAACGTCACTTTGATTTCCTCGCCGTTTTCGTCGACTTCGACAGCTGGTTTAAATGCATCTATCTTATTAAAAACAGTGATAGTAGGTTTATCTAGCGCATTAATGTCTTTCAACGTTTCGTTTACCGCTATAATATGATCTTCAAAGTTCGGATGTGAAATATCCACCACATGAATCAAAACATCAGCTTCACGCACTTCATCCAATGTCGATTTGAAAGATTCTACCAAATGATGCGGTAATTTGCGAATAAATCCAACAGTATCTGATAACAAGAATGGAAGATTATCAATTACTACTTTGCGTACAGTAGTATCCAATGTTGCAAAAAGTTTGTTTTCGATATAAACCTCAGCCTTTGAAATCATATTCAAAATGGTCGATTTTCCGACGTTAGTATAACCAACTAAGGCAACACGAATCATGTCGCCACGATTTTTGCGTTGCGTAGCGTTTTGCTTATCGATGGTTTTCAGTTTTTCTTTTAGCAAGGAAATCTTATCCAAAATGATACGTCTATCCGTCTCAATCTGTGATTCACCAGGACCACGCATACCGATACCACCACGCTGACGTTCCAAGTGGGTCCACATACGTGTTAATCTTGGGTATAAGTATTGCAACTGCGCTAATTCAACTTGCGTTTTTGCTTGTGCTGTCTGTGCGTGGCTCGCGAAAATATCCAAAATTAAACTCGAGCGGTCTAATATTTTACGTTTCAATTCACGCTCAATATTACGCAATTGCGAAGGTGTCAGTTCATCGTCAAAAATGACCATATCCACCTCTTCTGCTTCAGCATATTCCCTGATGTCTTCTAATTTTCCTGTTCCCACAAAAGTAGCATGTTCTGGTTTCTGCAATTTTTGCGTGAATACTTTTACAGTTTCCGCACCTGCAGTTTGAACCAAAAACTCCAATTCCGTCAAGTAATCTTGAGCCATTTGATCGGATACATCAGGCGTAATTACCGACACTAAAATAGCTGTTTCTTTCTTGGGTGCTGTATCTACTAATTTGAATCTTTTCGACATAAATATTTTTTAAACTGATATTAGAACAATGAACTCAAAATTACGCTCTTGTCCTAACATATGATAAACAAAGATAGTTTTTTAGATGGCAATAAATAAAAATGTAGACGCTAATCCTTGCCGTAATAAATCTTAGATATTAACAACTTAGTTGATAATATGTTTATCGAAATTTGGTAATTGCGTTACTCTAGCCCTTAAATCATCCGAAGCTGGAAGTTCAAATATCTCCAAGTGAAAGAATTTAATAGCAGCGAATATATGATCGAACAAATCCGCCATTACGCCTTCATAGTACAACCACTCTGTTCCTTGAGTAAAAGCATATACCTCCAGTGGTAATCCATGCTCCGTAGGCGCTAGATGACGCACCATCAGCGGATATTCTTTGTGAATATTCTTGTTATTCCTTAAATAAGCTTCGATATATGCTCTAAATAAACCGATATTCGTAATTCTGCGTCCATTTACTTTTACGCTTTCGTCTACGTCATGTAAGGCATTGTATCTTGCAATTTCTTCCTCTCGGGTACTTATAAAATCTCTTAGCAAATGAATTTTCTTTAGCTCTTCAATTTCATTGGAATTCAAATAGCGAATAGAAGATATCTTGATGAAAATAGCACGCTTAATTCTTCTACCACCTGACTGCTGCATACCCCGGTAATTTTTGAAGGAGTCGCTTAGTAAAGCGTGAGTAGGAAGTGTGACAATGGTTTTGTCGAAGTTTTGAACTTTCACATTATTCAAATTTATTTGAACAACACTGCCATCAGCACCATATTTTTGCATTTCAATCCAGTCCCCTACACGCACAGAATCATTCGCAGAAACTTGAATACTCGCCACGAAGCCCAAAATCGTGTCCTTGAAAACCAACATCAAAATAGCTGAAGCTGCACCTAAGGAAACCAAAAATGACCAGGGCGAATTGCCTGTAATGATTGAAAATGAAACAGTGAATACAACAAATATTAAGAAAATCTGAATAACCTGTAAATAACTATCAAGGGGTTTGTCAAAAAATGCTTTAGAGGTTTTTAATATGTCTCGAAGCGTTTTTAGTAAAGCATTTGAAAGTTTGTAAACAGCAACAACCACAATTATACCTAAAGATTTAATTAGAATCTCTCGAAACGAGTTAAAGCCGATAAATAAATGTGGTACAGTTTGCTGAGCTATGATGATTAATACTAAATGACTAAAATCATCTAAGACTTTATTATCCAGTAATTTATCATCCCAAATTGTCTTTGAACTACTGATGATTTTAATAAATAAAGTTTTAAGAACTTTTCTAAAAATAAAATCTGTAATGAGCAAAATAATGACAACGCTTACTAATAAAGTGATTGTAGTCAGTATGTGTGTTAATTTGTTCGTGCCACCAAGATAAATGAGTGTATTAAAAATTTCTTGGTATAAATCACTAATTTGCTCGGACGCAATATTCGATAAATCGGGGTTTTCCATAAGTAATGCAAATATACAGAAATACCTACTTTCGAATTGAAACACTAATGTCAGGAAATTTTATCCCAAGAAATACCTAGATTGCGCTGATTTAAGTAATTCAATAAAATCTGATTTTCTGAAAGAGATAGATTTGGATCAGTTTTAAAGATTTCGATGACAGAATTTCGGGCTTCTGCTAAGATTTTTTGATCTTTTGCCAAATCCGCAATTTTCATGTCCAGTACGCCTGATTGCTGTGTACCTGAAATATCACCTGGGCCTCGTAACTCTAAGTCCACTTCTGCAATTTCAAAGCCATCATTTGTGCGCACCATGGTTTCCAATCGTGTACGTCCTTCTTTACTCAACTTATTGCCCGACATGAGAATACAAAACGACTGTTCAGCGCCACGACCAACACGACCACGCAATTGGTGCAACTGTGATAAGCCAAATCTTTCGGAATTCTCTATGACCATCACAGAAGCATTCGGAACATTTACCCCAACTTCAATTACAGTTGTAGCTACCATGATCTGCGTTTCGCCTTTTACGAAGCGTTGCATTTCAAAATCTTTATCCTTCACTGGCATTTTGCCATGCACAATACTGATTTTAAATTGTGGCAGCGGAAATTCCTTTTGTAAGCTTTCTAAACCTGCTTCTAGATTCAATAAATCAAGCTTTTCACTTTCTTTTATCAACGGATAAACGATGTACACCTGTCTACCTTTGGCAATCTCTTCGCGCATAAACCCAAAAACACGCAGTCGCTGATTTTCGAAAAAATGAACAGTTTTAATTGGTTTACGACCCGCTGGCAATTCGTCAATAATAGAAATATCCAAATCCCCGTACAGCGTCATCGCCAAAGTTCGTGGAATCGGCGTGGCTGTCATCACCAACATATGTGGTGGAATCGTGTTTTTGCGCCATAATTTTGCGCGCTGTTCTACACCAAAACGATGCTGCTCATCGATCACCACAAAACCTATATTCTTGAATTTTACTTTATCTTCAATCAAGGCATGTGTTCCAATTAAAATATCTAATGTGCCTTCTTCCAGCTCTTGGTGGATTATTCGACGTTCTTTCGTAGTAGTGGAGCCGGTAAGCAATTTGATATTGCAAATATCCTCACCTAACAATTCCTTCAACCCATTGTAATGCTGTGTAGCTAGAATTTCTGTGGGTGCCATCATACAGGCTTGATAGCCGTTATCAATTGCAATCAACATACTCATCAGCGCGACAACAGTCTTTCCTGAACCAACATCCCCTTGCACCAAGCGATTCATTTGCGCACCTGTATTGGTGTCAATACGAATTTCTTTGACTACACGTTTCTGTGCATTTGTGAGTGGAAATGGTAATCTGGTATTGAAAAAAGTATTAAATTTTTCGCCGACTTTATCGAAACGATGGCCTTTATATTTTTGCGTATTTAGCTGTTTGTTGCGTAATAATCGAAGTTGAATAAAGAATAATTCTTCAAATTTCATTCGTCGAATAGCAGCATTCAAATCATCCACATTTTGTGGAAAATGAATGGAAAGTAAAGCTTTTGGATAGGGTAAAAGATTGTGTTTATCGACCAAATAGTCAGGCAATGTTTCTCTAAAACTTCTGTATGTAGTTTCAAGTGCCGTTTGTTGCAATCGTTGAATTCCCTTTGTGTCAAGATTGAATTTCTTCAATTTTTCTGTTGAAGAATAGACGGGCTGCATTGTCAGATTACCGATTTTCTTCTCTTGCGAATTGTACAATTCGATTTCGGGATGTGTAATGGAAATCTGACCATTAAATTCCGTTGGTTTTCCGTAGATAATATAAGCAGCCCCAACTTTTAAGCTTTTCTGTAAAAAAGTCACGCTTTGAAACCAAACCAATTCCATAGAGCCAGTGTCGTCTTTGAAAATGCCCACAAGTCGTTTTGCTTTTTTTTCACCAACTTCTTTCAGCTGAATCAATCGTCCTAAAACCTGAGCCCCAAACAAATCGGGATGCAGTTGACGAATCTTGTGGAATTTGGTGCGGTCAATATAGCGAAAAGGATAATATTGCAATAAATCGCCAATAGTAAATAGCTGCAACTCTTTTTTGAGTACATCGGCCTTTTGCGGACCTACACCTTTGAGGTATTCTATGGGAGTAATTAAAGATAAATCAGCCATTCCTAAGAATGGCTAAATTACAAAAAATATTATAGTGTGTTTTGTTGGATTTTATTCAAACTCTGCTATCGCTTTATTGTTTTCGCATTTTACTACGATTTTATCTGTAGTATCAAATTCTTTTTCCTTTCCTTCAGATCTTAATTTTCTTACAATAGCTTGATTATAAGTGTTTACTTTGTAATTAAAATTGGTATCTCCTTTTTTTAGAGCAATAGCTTCTACAGATTCTTCTGTCAACAATGTTATGCCCAGCCAATCATTTGGATTGTTGCATGAAGTGTTATCATAATGTTTTTTAATATCATCGTATAATTTTGCCATTTCAACTTGAAGCTCTTCTGAGTTTAGTTCTTGTAGATAAACTATTTTAGATTTTCCTTCTTTACAATCTATTCTTACAGGATAAAGATCTGCGCACAACATTGAGATAGTACTGTAATAACCTGATTCTTTTAATTTTTTATGATAGTACTCATATTCGTTTAATAGCTTATCGAATTTTGCGTCATCACTTTTGTGTACTAGTACATAAGAAGTACATGTGTACTCTTTTATGGGTTTAATTGAAATATTTGGCATATCAGCACACGTATACTTGTCAGAGAGACTTACTAATTTGTTGTAGGTTTCTGTAGTTTTCTGTTGCCAATATTCTTGTGTTTTTTCTTCTTTTTTGCAACTTAATATTGTGAATAATAGTACGGAAATTAATAGTTGTTTCATAATGGGCAGTTTATAATTCTAAAATAGAACGGATCGAAAATATATTCCGTTACAATTATAAATAGTGAGAGTCATTCCTAAAAATGGCTCTCACTAAATGATACTATTATAAATTGGGATTAGTTTAAGTTATTAATAATATTAACCAAGTTGGATTTTGAAGTAATATCTAGGTCGGATTCAGAGATATTAATTACACCATTGGCAACAATAGTTACTTTTTTGATTGCGTATATTAATGATCCATTGCTTTCAGAAGTGAAGATCACATGAAGATTTAGACCAACTGGGATGTAACCGTAATGCTCGCTAAAGTATTTCTCAACTGAATCATATGTATCCAAACGTGCTAAGACATTTCGCTCACCTTCATATGAAAGGTATACCGCGGCATTTGACATGTTATATTGTGCCGGAACAGTAACTTTGATTTGAGTTTTTGGTCTAGCGTCATTGTAGAAACGATCTACATTTGTCAAGCCAAATTCTGAAGCCCAAACATGGTAAGTTGCAGATTCTGTATTTACATTAATACCTGCTTCTTTACCTTGGCCTCCAGCATCACGCTTCACTTCATCCCAAGCAAGTTCTCCGTCTTCATCAATATTACCCCTCCAAAGTTTCATGTCTTGGTCTATTACACCAGTAAGTGCCGCTGGAATATCAACAAAGAATGGACATCCTGATCTTAATTTTTGATTTCCTTTAGTTACTCCAATATTAAATTGACCGCCAGTCACCAATGGTAATAATTCTCCGGTGCTATTTTTACCCATCAATGGTTTGTTTGTAGCAGCCATATTGCCGCGGTCATACATTTCTACAAAGGAAAGGTTCACATCACCAGACACCACATTTCCACTGTTGTCTCGTAGACAGTTAGGTGAGATTCTTATTTCTGTTCCTTTATCTGTTTCAAAAGTAATTCCATCTTCAGCTTTAAAAGATTTGGTGATTGTAATGTCTGCTAATGCATTTTTGCGAAGATCAGCGAAGCCTACAGCAGATGGGTTTGCCAGTAATGATACAGATTCTGTTTCATTTTTGCAGGAAGAGAATGTAATAGTTGCACAAGCTACAAGTGCAAATAATTTTGAGTTTAATTTCGTTTTCATACTATTGAATTTTAAATGTTTTACAATCAGTTTCAATAGTATATCAACAGGTTTATTTTTTTGTTACCAGGGAAGAAAAGATTTTTTTAGAAAAAGGAGAAAAAAATAAAAAAGCTGCTTTGGTATTGAAACAAAGCAGCTCTTCAGAAATGTATTTTTTGTTTATGCTTTCCAAGCAATTACAGAGATTTCTACATTTACATTTTTTGGTAATGTCTTCACCGCTACGCACTCACGCGCAGGTTGATTTGTTGTAAAGTATTGCGCATAAATTTCATTCACAGCAGCAAAATCACCCATATCGCTTAGAAAGATAGAAGCTTTCACCACATCTTCGAAAGCATATCCTGCTTCTGTTAGAATGGCTTGGATATTTTTAAACACTTGGTGTGTTTCGTCCTGAATTCCTGTATTAATTAATTCCATCGTTTCTGGAATCAAAGGAATCTGTCCGGATACGAATAATGTTTTATCTGCTTTTATGGCTTGATTGTAAGGGCCAATAGCTGCAGGCGCTTTGACTGTATTGATAATAACTTTTTGTGACATGATTATTTGTCTATAAATATTTTATAAATAATTCCGAGTAGAAATAAAATGATTGCAATCGCGTTGATAATATACATCACGCGAATGGAAGTTGGTTTTGTATTGTCCGCTTTTTTCATTTCTAAGACTATGATTTGTCTAAGTTACAATCCAACAGGTGTAAATACAAATTCCAAAAGCTTTTAGTATTATTGCAAAATTATGAAAAGCAAAATTGCATTAACCAATGGTATTATTTATACAGGTAATAATACTTTTATTAACAAAGCATTACTAATCGAGGACGAGAAGATATCAGCTATAGTAGAAGATGATGCTATTCCTGCCGATTATGAAAAAATTGATGTAGAAGGCAAAAATATCTGTTCTGGCTTGATTGACTTGCAAATATATGGTACTGGAGATCAGCTGTATTCAGCAGAATTAACAATCGAGTCTATACATCAAATTGAAAAATTGCTTTTAAGACAAGGTTGTACCTCATTTTACCTGACCTTAGCTACCAATACCATCGATCTTTTTAAAAAAGCTATTAAAGTTTATCAAACTGCTGAACCAAAAGTCTCTTTGGGATTGCATCTGGAAGGTCCGTTTCTTAATCCAAGTAAACGAGGGGCGCATCCAGCAGAGTTGATTAAAGAAGCTACATTGCCAATTTTGGAAGATCTTTTAGCTGATCATAATGGAGCTGTTCAGATGATGACTGTTGCGCCTGAGTTGATGCAAGATGAATGTATGGCATACCTGCAAGCAGAAAATATATTGTTAAGTGCAGGACACAGTAACGCAACTTTAGAAGAGGCAAAATTATCCTTTGATAAAGGAATAAAAACTGTTACACATCTTTGGAACGCCATGTCTCCACTTCACCACCGTAATGTCGGATTGCCAGGAGCGACGTATACACACTCGTTTGTTAACGCTTCTATAATTGTCGATGGAATTCATGTGGATTATGAAGCTGTAAAGATTAGTAAAGAAATGATGAAAGAACGTCTTTTCTTGATTACTGACGCAGTAGCGAAATGTGAGAAAGATATTTATCACCATATTTTGAACGGAGATCACTATGTTTTGCCAGATGGTACGCTTTCAGGTTCGGCGCTTACTATGCTTAAAGCAGTGCAAAATTGTGTTCAAAAAGTCAATATTCCGTTAGATGAAGCTTTAAGAATGGCTACATTATATCCGGCTAATTTAATTGATCGTCGAGATTTAGGACGTTTGGATGAAGGATCAGTAGCAAATGTGCTAGTATTTGATGCAGATTTCAATGTCGATGCGGTTTATTTCAAAGGTAAAGTAGTAGAATAATCTTTGAACGTAAAAAAAATATTGCCAATCGTACTTTTAACATATACAATGTCGAAAATAAAAGTATATACTGTAGTTTTGTGTCCTATGAGAATAAATGTATTTCGTACTATAGCATTTTTATGCCTTATTGTTGTTATTGCTGTATCTTGCAAATCCCGAAAATCGAAAGAATTGAAAGCTGCAACACATTCATCGGGAGTTGAAGTTGTAAAAGAAAAAAATCCAGTATTACCGCAAACTACTGCAACTTCAGTGGCTTCAGAACCAAGGAAAAAAGCAGAAGAACCTAAAAAAGAAGAAAAAATTAAAGTGCAATTACCTGAGGTTCCGCGCGAATTTCGTGCTGCATGGATTGCAACTGTTGCAAACATAAATTGGCCTTCAAAGCGTAATTTGACAACTGCTCAGCAAAAAGAAGAAGCTATTCATCTTTTGGATATATTAAAAAATAACAACTTCAATGCTGTTATTTTTCAAGTTCGTCCGTCATCGGATGCCTTATACGATAGTAAATTTGAACCTTGGTCTTACTTCTTGACGGGCGAAATTGGTAAGCGTCCCGAACCATATTATGATCCATTAGAATTTTGGGTGGAAGAAGCACACAAACGTGGCCTGGAATTGCATGTCTGGTTGAATCCATACCGTGCTCACCATACTAATGGTGGTCAAGTGACGTCTAAATCTATGGTGAATACGGCATCGGATTACATTGTTCGTTTAAAGAATGGTATGTATTGGTTTGATCCAGCGGACAAACGTACGCAAGATCATGCATCTCGTGTGGTGAATGATATCGTGACACGTTATGATATAGACGGCGTACATTTTGATGATTATTTCTACCCGTATGCAAGTTATAATGGTGGCGCAGATTTCCCAGATTCTAAAACTTGGAATGTTTACAAAGCTAATGGTGGCGAGTTGTCACGAGGAGATTGGAGAAGATCGCATGTGAATAACTTCATCGAACGTATTTATAAAGAAATTAAAGCCGAAAAACCATTTGTAAAATTTGGTTTAAGTCCATTCGGTATTTGGAAACCAGGTTATCCTGCTGGAGTAACAGGTTCTTCGCAATACGATGAATTGTATGCTGATGCAAAATTATGGTTAAACAAAGGGTGGATAGATTATTTTACACCACAATTGTATTGGCCAATCGAGCCTGCGAGACAAAGTTTTACAGCTTTATTGAAATGGTGGGAATCTGAAAATACTTTCCAAAGACATTTGTGGCCAGGTTTAAATACAGTAGAAGTTAAAGCTGCACACAAACCGACAGAAATCGTCAACCAAATCAACGCAACTCGTTCAATAGTTCCTAAAAGTCCTGGTGTAGTACATTGGAGCATCGCTGGATTGACAAAAAATGCAGAAATGTTGCCTACACTTAATAATGGACCTTATAAACAGAAATCCTTAGTACCAAAGTCTCCTTGGTTAAAAGCTAATCCTTTATTAGCTCCTACATTGTTAGTTACTCCTGAAATCGGAAAAGTATTTGCCAAGTGGCTACACCAACAACCAGAACAAGTGAGACATTTCATTGTATTTGCAAAATACGGTAGTGAGTGGGAATGGGATATTGTAGATAGCAATATTTCTGCTAAGGAATTTGCAAGTAATAGAAGCGGCGAAAAGCTATCAGCAGTTGCAGTTAAAGCTGTCGATCGATTAGGTAATGAAAGTGAATATGAAGTAAAGGAATTCTAAAATAGTAGAAATTTAATAAAAGGGTCAGAATGAAAATTCTGACCCTTTTGTGGTTGTACGCCTGGCATGGGCGATAACTCTAGAGTGTAAGTCCCGAACACGCCATTACAGTTGGAAGTTTTAGCCGAAGGCAAGGGTGTCCATCGTCAGGTGGAATCCTAAGGAAGCATTAGGTAAACTATCGGCTAGACGGAAAGAAACTACACAAAAGGACTAGGTTGCAACGTAAACTAATTTCCTATATGGTACACAACAATCCATACATGACAATACCTGATGAAATATAGAATGAACAAATTTGATAAGGCTTATGAACCTATCTATAAAAGAATAGTGGGGAAGCCGAAGGCTATGGGGGAAGGTAGCCATTTTATTGGGATAATTAAAAAGTAAAAGATAATGGATGGACAAACACAAGGAAAAATTATTGACATACAGCCAAAAGTTGGATGTTAAAAACAGTCCCTTTCAACGATTATCTTAATCATCTGGGATACTCATTTTTAAGGGTAGAATACAAGGGAGTTTGAGTTAAAATTTAATTAAGTGTCTAATACCAATCGGTAGGTACGCTGCTTTGGAAATTCGTACGGATTTATTTTTCGTTCTCCAATCCGAATTATATCCATGTGACACACTTATTTGTTACATAATATTTCGTGGGAAATTGATGTTTATGCGTTTTTGTTCTGATTTTTTTAAAAAAATTATTAAATCTGCATTTTTTTAATTAGACTTGTTTTAATAAATATTTTATAAAACTTATCTACCCAATATTATAACCTATAGGAATAATATATAAAACCACATTTCAGTACTCGTTATACTAATTTAAATGAATTAATCGAATGCCTTTTTATGCGGTATTATTGTTTCTGATTTTTTTGTTTATAAAATAGGATACTAATCAATTCACTATAATAAACTATCAAACATGAAAAGAAGATTACTTCTCACATTTTTCGGGGTAGCAGTATATGCATCCTGTTTGATGGCTCAACAAAAATCAATTTCTGGTAAAGTTACTTCTTCGACGGGAGATGCGATGAGTAACGTTACAGTTGTGGTTCAAGGAACCAATCGTTCTGTAGCAACCAATGCAGATGGATCTTTTACTATTCAAGCTGCGCCAGGGGAAAAATTGTTGTTTAGAGCCGTTGGCAGTAAAGAAACACTACAGACTGTAGGTAATGGAACAGTGTACAATGTGATTTTACAAAGTACAGAGGCCGCACTTGATGAAGTCTTAGTTACTGCGGAATTCGGAATGAAGCGCGTGGCAAGAGCCGTAGGTTCTTCCGTGCAACATATTGACGGAGAGACAATAAGTGAGTCTGGAAGGGAGAATTTTGTTTCTGCATTAGCTGGTCGTGTGCCGGGTCTAAATGTGACGTCTACTGGGGGTGCGCCAGGGTCATCGACTACTGTTGTGTTAAGAAATATCACGTCTATTTCGGGTAATAACCAACCTTTATACGTTGTAGATGGAGTTCCTATGAACAATTCATCGTTTGATCCAATAGGCATGGCGGGAGCGGGGGGTAGTACTTATTCCGTTAGGAACTTAGATTATTCCTCTAGAGGTAATGATTTTAATCCGGAGGATATCGAATCGATTACGGTATTGAAAGGAGCGGCAGCTGCAGCTTTATATGGTTCTGATGCCTCCAATGGAGCGATTATTATTACCACTAAAAAGGGTAAAGCAGGTAAAGGTTCTATTACCTATGGTAATTACTTTAAATGGGACGAGGCTTACGGGTATCCAGATATGCAAACAAAATATGCGAATGGAAACTATGGAACCACAAATTACTATAATACATCCCGATTTGGAGGGTTATATCCAGATGGTATGAAGTTATACGATAATATCGCATCAATATTGCAAACAGGCGCGCAACAAAGACATAATATTTCTATTGATGCTGGATCGGAAAAAGCAACTATACGTGGGGCATTCTCACAATTGAATCAAAAAGGCGTGCTAAAATCAACAGCCTATGATCGCACAAATCTTAGTTTGTCAGGTCAGGCAACCGTTACTCCTTACTTGAAGTTTGATGGTTCGATGCAATATACAAAAACAGGTAACGATAAAGTATTAAGAGGAACAGATGGTCCTTTGTATCGTGCGATGTTATGGCCAATAGTCGACGACATGAGTATTTATTATGCGCCAGATGGTAGTCATATGAAAAAGCCTGATTATTATGTTGATGAAGATTTATTGAACCCATTATTTGCAATGAATAAAAACAAGTTCTTTGATAAGTCAGATCGCTTTTTGAGTAATGTATCCATGAACTTCACTCCTATAGAAAATGCTTTCTTGAGAGCGCAGGTGGGCTGGGATGTAGGTATGCAAACTTTTGAAACATCTACACATCCATATTATGCGAATAAGAATGCAGGTGAAGGACAATTTAACCTTGTACAATCCAATTTCTCTGACCCTACAATTAATATATTAGCAGGATATAATAATAAATTCTTACAAGATAAATTATCGTTCTCTGGACAAGTTGGTTATCACCAATTGGAAAATAGGGTAACACGATCTGCTACATACGGTACGAAATTCATGGTTCCTGATTTTCAATCTATTAATAATACAGATCCGTTGTCACAGACAAGTTCACAACGTAATACAAGACGAAGAATCCAAGCATTATCAGCTCAGTTTGAGTTTGGTTACAATAATTTAGCTTTTATTACTTTACGTGGGCGTAATGATTGGTCTTCTACTTTGCCAGTCGCTAATAATCGATATTTCTATCCTGCTATTGAAGGATCATTCATCGTGTCAGATTTGAAATTTTTAAAAGATATTTCTTCTATCAACCAAATAAAGATACGTGGATCTCTTGCGCAGGTAGGTAAGGATGCAGGACCTTTAGAAATTGACCCTCAATTAGAATATAGTGATCAATCGGGTGGTGGATTTAAGTATGGTTTTACAGGGCCAAATCCAAAATTGCGACCAGAGATGACCACAGCTAAGGAAGCTGGTGTGGACTTTAGATTATTCAATAATAGATTAAACGGTAGTTTTACATACTTCACGACGCGCAATGCAGATCAGATAGTTAAAGGATTTCGTTTAAGCTATGCAACAGGATTCGTGTTGAACAATATGAATGTGGGTACATTCAAAACTTGGGGTTGGGAGGCACACTTAGATGGTGATATTATTAAGCAAGCTCAAGGGCTTACTTGGAATGTCGGTATTAATGCTTCTCAAGGTGATTCGGAAGTACTCTACTTACCAGAAAACGTGACGGAATATTACAATGCATATACTTGGAATTCAGGTAATATTCGTAATGGTATTATGGTTGGGAATCCAATCACAACACTTACAGGTTTAGCCTACGATAGAAATGAGCAGGGAGATGTTTTGATAAGTCCTAGTACAGGTTTGCCAATTACAAAGGCGACTTGGTCAGTAATTGGTAATCGTGAGCCTAAATTGAGATTTGGAGTGACCACGGCATTGAGCTATAAAGATTTTCGTCTATCTGGGTTATTTGCGGGTAGATTGGGAGCAACGGTAGTAAATGGTACTAAGCGTACAATGATGACGAATGGTACTAGTTGGGAATCAGTAAGCTTAAGAGAAAGTGGACCTGTTGTATTTAAAGGTGTATTACGTGACGGAAATGAGAATACAGATAATCCAACATTTAACACAATAGCTGTAGATTATAGAGCATATGGTGCGACTACTTTTGGTGGTGGCGATGAAGATTGGTTAGAGAAAGATGTTAATTACTTACGACTACAAGAGTTGAGATTATCGTATAGATTACCAAAATCTCTATTGGCAAAGGGCAAAGTGTTCTCTGCTATGGATGTCTATGCAGTAGGAAATGATTTGCTGACTTGGACGAACTATTCTGGGATTGATGCAGTAGGTAATACGGTTTCAGCTGCAGCTGGAGGAACTGGAGGAGAGGGGTATGATGTCTGGTCAATTCCTAATCCACGTGGTTTTTCTGTTGGATTTAGTTTAACATTAAATTAACCGGTTAGATTTAGAAATGATGAAAAAGAAATTTTTATATATGCTTTTGCCTCTGCTTGGTTTAGTAAGTGGATGTGAAAAGTATTTAGATGTAAATAAAAATATTGATGCACCTGATAAAGTAGAAGGGTATTTATATTTAGCGAATATCACACAACAATATCAGGGGTTATACTGGGATATTAGAGCATTAGGTCCAATGACCCAAATGATGGGAACTACTTCCTACACCTCATTTGCCAACCATTTCTATACATTGGCTTCAGATGCTGGGGGGGAAACATGGCGTATGGTTTACTGGAATCAAGGGATGAACCTTGAGAATATGATCAACCAGTCTATGGAAGCAGAAGATTGGACACTTGCTGGTATTGGCTACGCTATAAAAGCTTTTAGTTGGGATGCGTTGACAAAGATTCACGGTGAAGTACCCATGAAAGATGCTTTCGTGCCGGGGTTATTGTCGCACAACTATGATTATCAAGATGCTGTATACGAGCAAGTACGTGAATGGGCTAGAACATCTATTGAGTTGTTAGAAAGAGAAGATAACCACAATTACGGAACGAAAATCAGTAGCAATGATTTTATCTATAACGGAGATAAAGCTAAATGGATAAAGTTTGCCAACGCAGTAATTGTACGCAATCTTTCATCTTTGACTAATAAAAAAGATTTTACGACGAAATATGCACAAGAATTAATTGATGCGGCAAGTAAATCTTTTCAAAGTCCAGATGATGACGCTACAGTGAAGTTAACAGGTGGTTCACAAAGTGCACCTTATGCTAGTTATAACAATTTTTGGGGAACAGCACGTCCGAACCTAACATATTCTTATTTCCAACATGATTACGCTGTTCAAGTATTTACAGGTACAGTTCCTGATTATGACCCAGCCACAGGTGACAAAATTAGAGAAGGGGCAAACCCATATTATCCGTTTAAATTAGCGAGTAAGCAGATAATTACGGATACATTGGTAAATATTGGGGGGCATTATGACCCACGTGTTGCCGTTAAATTAGGGACAACTAGTAATAATACGTTCTTAAATTTGAACAACGCTGAAAACGTAAAATCTTATAAATATTATGGAGGTGCATTTACAAGTACTGTAGGGCCAATTGGTACCGCTCCATCATTTTATGGCAGAAACCTTGCATCTACCTTTACAGGAACAGTACATGATGGAATCGGAAGATGGATCTATCGTGATGATGCTCCTTATATCTTAACCACATATGCTGAAGTGCAATTCTGTTTAGCAGAAACTTATTGGAAGTTAGGGCGTAAAGCCGATGCATTTGAAGCTTTCAAAAAGGGAGTTAATGCCGATCTTGTAACAACTGCACGATATATTTATCCTGGTAAAGAAGGTAGTGCTACAGGTGGGGATAAAATTACTAAGGAATTATTTAATTCGTTGGCTGCAGAATATGCCAACGGACCATTCGTGAATGGATTAAATGATTTGACTCTGTCGCACATTATGATGCAGAAGTGGGTAGCGCTATATCCATGGGGAGCACCTGAGGCTTGGGTTGATATGCGTAAATACCATTATGATATAGAATATACTGGAGAATATCCAAGTAATGGTAATGGATGGGTGCAAGCGCAATTAGAACAAAAAGCTGATACTGATGTTGATAAAGTTTACAAAGGACTTTATTTGGCTCCTGCGCAAGTGCAAAACAGAAAAGGATCTTATGATATTCGTAACGAAGGATCTCCAAGCTATAGGTTAAGACCTCGTTACAATTCTGAGTATATGTGGAATCTACCGGCTCTTGAAAGCTTAAAACCTATAGCAGGTACTGCTGATAATTATCAAACTTCAATCCCTTGGTTTGCGTATCCAGGAGAGATGCCTAAATAGAATAAATAATTACGGAATAAAATCCGTTTACAAATTTGAAGAGATGAAAAAAATAAATAATATACTACTAGTCTTTCTAAGCATTTTTCTATTTGCGTCTTGTGAGAAAAATGTAGTGGAATATAAAGCTGATCCTCTTGAAGAAGAGAATACTACTTTATTTCAAATATATTATATGGTTCCTTTGGCAACAGGAGCTGCTAATAATATTAATAAAGTAGAATTAAATGGACAGCTGTTGACTAATGAAACAACACCACTTAACACTTATAACTTTATTCCTAGCGGCGCAGTTAGTAAATTTTTTACCACTAAATCAGGGAGTGTAAATTTAAAGTTACATAGAGGCCCGGTTACAAGTCTTACACTTGCTTATGATCAAATTTTTGATCTTCCAGCAGGAAGGTATAATTTGGTTATTCATGACTTTAGTAAGCCTCCTGTATTGATTCCACATCAACTACCTTTTCCGACGACCACAACGGAATTTACAGGTACAACCGCATGGGTGAAATTCTCAAACTTTTTGTATGAAACCGCAGGTATTCCGACAGATAAAAAATTGCAATACCAATGGCAATATACTGTGGATAATGCTACGGCTGAAAAAAGTGAATGGGCAAATGTTGGTAAGCCAGTTGCTTTTGGGGAATCTACCGGGTGGGAACCAGTTACTGTAAATAAAACTATTGAGATTTCAGCTGGTACAGCACGTATAGATTATAGAATACGAGTAATAGGAGCTGATGGATCTGACCAAGGAAGTTTAGTCGTTCGAAATTCGGCAGGTAATATGGTGAACTATTCGGATTGGTGGAATGCCCAAATTGGACGTATATATCATCATAATTTGGCAGGTTTCAGAGCAGCAACTCCAATTGCTTCAGTTAGAAACTTTACAGCTCAATAGGGGTAAATCAAGTATTGATCGGATTTGTTTTTTAATAAAATAATCTTGACACTTTAAAAGGAGAGTTCATGTAGTTGGACTCTCTTTTTTTATGTAATTATTTTTTTGGGATATTTGCTAACAGTAATTTACCAATATTATAGTTTGCTTGTATACTACTTTTTAGTTAAATAAAAGGTAAATTTAAACTTTAATACTAACGAAATGGAATGCGCGTATTATTGCAAAAAATATTATATAAAACGCTAACATTTTTATAATATTGCTTTGATTCTTGCATTTTTATTCAATTTTCATTCATAAATGCAAACTAACCGATATGTGCCTATGATTTAAAGTGAAACAACCTTATTTAAATAGCCTATTTAAAATAAATATATAATTCAAAAATCGTTAATTAATCAACTATCAAACTTATGAAAAGAAGATTACTTCTCACATTTTTCGGGGTAGCAGTTTATGCATCCTGTTTGATGGCTCAACAAAAGTCTATATCCGGAAAGGTTATTGGTCCTTCTGGAGAGGCGCTGAGCAATGTAACAGTAGAGGTTCAGGGTACGAATCGCACTGTCAAAACCAATCCAGATGGATCATTTACGATTCAGGCATCTCCTGGTGAAATCTTATTATTTAGATCTTTAGGAAGTACTGAATTAACTCAAGTAGTTGGAAATGGAAATTTGTATAATATCACATTAACAAATTCTGAAGAGGCATTAGAAGAGGTTGTAGTGACTGCTTTAGGAATTCGCAAAGAGAAGAAAGCGCTAGGTTATGCAGTGCAGGATCTCAAGGCTGACGAGCTTATGAAAAACAAAACTGCAAATATTGTTAATTCTTTGGCTGGTAAAGTAGCTGGTGTAAACGTGACACAGACTTCGGGTTCGGCAGGTGCAGGAGCACAGATTATTTTAAGAGGTGGTACATCCCTTGAACGTGATAACCAGCCATTATTTGTAGTAGATGGTGTCATCTATGACAACTCTACGGTTTTGGGAGGAAATAGTGGTTTTGATGGAGCTCAATCCGTCTCATCAACTAATAGCAATCGTATAATGGATGTTAATCCCGAAGATGTGGAAAGTATGTCTGTATTGAAAGGTCCGGCTGCGGCTGCACTTTATGGATCAAGAGCAGCAGCGGGGGCGATTATTATTACTACTAAAAAAGGTAAAGAGGGTAGAGCAGAGGTCGCATTTTCTTCTCGCGCTTCTACCAATTGGGTAAATCGCTTGCCGGAACAGCAAAGTAAATACAAAAGAGGTTACTACAATGCTGCAGGGGTTTTGGATGATTATACAATGCAATCCTGGGGAGAGAGTTTTGGTGCAAACGATGTGATGTATGATAATATAAAGAACTTTTTTAATACCTCCACAGTTTATGATAATACAGTAAGTTTGGCTGGAGGTAGTGCTAACACGACATTTTATGTTTCGGCATCTCGTTTTGACCAATCAGGTATTGTGCCCTCCACAGGATATGATAAAACTACGTTTAGATTTAATGGTGATCAAAAGTATGGTCGACTGACCTTAGGTACCAATGTGGCTTACTCTTTAGCAAATACAGATAAAACTTTAACGTCTGCAGGATTATATAATTCTGGTGGAACTGGTGCAATGAATTCTGTGTATCGTTGGTCTAGAAATGATGATATGACCAAATATCTAAATGAGGATGGTACTAAATATAGAATGTTTGGTGATAGACAAAAACTTGAGGATGACATTGAAAATCCATATTGGACAATTAACAAAAACTTATTGGACGATAGAACGGAGCGCTTCACTGCTAATTTGAATGCTAATATGAAGTTAGCTGATTGGTGGAATCTATCCTATCGTGTTGGGACAGATAGTTATTTGACTAGAAATAATACATTGGTTTCTCCAGGTGGTGCAGTAAGACCGCAGTGGCAAAACGGTATGATGTCCGCAAGCGACTATAGATTTAATTATTGGTCGTCTAATTTAATGTCCAATTTTGATAAGAAGGTTGGAGACTTTGATTTAGGTGCTTTGGTAGGTTTTTTCTCGGAGCAAACAAAAGTGAGCAATGAAAGAAGAGTAGGTTTTGATTTTGTAATAGATAATTTTTACAGCTTCGAAAATATTGTTGACGCCAATAAGAGGTTTAATTCTATTGAATCAAAAAGAAGATTATTTGGTCTTTACGGTGAATTAAGAGCAGGATATAAAAATATGTTATTCTTAAATGTAACAGGTCGTAATGATTGGACCTCTACATTACCTGTTGCGAATCGTTCTTACTTTTATCCATCTGTTGGTGGAAGCTTTGTGTTTTCTGAATTGACTAAAGATTTTTCTTGGTTGAACTATGGAAAACTACGAGCATCTTGGGCAAAAGTTGGTAAAGATGCATCACCATACTTAACAGCAACTACTTTGTGGCCTTCAAGAGAGTTTTTAGGTGGACTGGTTGGAACGGGTAACTTTTGGAATCGTGGTAATCCTGGTCTTAGACCTGAAACTACAACCTCATTTGAGGTCGGAGCTGAGTTAAGGTTCTTAAATAATCGCTTAGGAATTGATTACACATATTATACAAATAATTCATACGATCAAATTGTTTCTCCACGTATGGGGCAAACAACTGGATATATTTTGGTTTCTGTAAACGCCGGAGATATTTATAATAAAGGTATGGAACTAGCATTAACGGGTAAACCTGTTGTTGCTTCGGATTTTACTTGGGAGGCAACTATAAATATGGCTAAAAATAAGGGTACATTAGATAACTTAATAAAAGGTAATGAAATTTTATATGTTACTGATGTTCAGGTAGGAAATGCAAAGGCAGCTTCATTTAATGGTGGCGACTTTATGGCAATTTCTGGTTCTAGATGGACGCGTACTCCAGATGGAAAGGTGGTGCTCGATGCAAATACTGGCATGCCAACTAGTGATAATGCTACAACTTACCAAATTGGTAATAGAGAGCCAAAACTAACAGGTGGTTTTAACAATAGCTTGCAGTACAAAGATCTGAACTTTTCATTTTTATGGGATTTTAGAATCGGAGGAGATGTGTACAATGGTACAGATTATTTTATGACTGTCAATGGTATGAGTAAGCGTACTATGGATAGAGAAAGCCTAACAATAAACGGTGCGGTGCAAACCGGTACTGTGGATGGTGTAGCGACTTATGAAGACCGTAGTTTTACATTTGAGGCAGATCAATTTTACATGATCAGAAATGTAAACACAAGTGGTCGTAAGATAATACAAGACTATTATTCAGATTTCTATGTTAGAGAGAGTGCTAATTTCCAGACAAATACAAATTGGCTTCGTTTAAGAACGGTTTCTTTATCTTATGATTTCACTAAATATATCCTGAAGAATGCTTCACTTAATAGAGTTGTAAAAGGTCTTACAGCAACCGCTCAAGGTACAAACCTGTTGTTATTTACAAATTATAAAGGTATGGATCCAGAGGCTTCAGCGGCCGGTAGTGGTGTTGTTGGTTCTAGTTCGGTTGGTATTGATTTCAATGGTGTGCCAAGTACAGCTGGTTTTATGTTTGGTGTTAACTTAAAATTCTAATAAATCGCATTATGAAACGTTTTAACAAAATTATACTATTCGTCTCAGCTATCTTATTATTTAATAGCTGTAAAGAAAGTTGGTTGGATATTAATGTCGATCCTAGTAATCCAACTAACATTGTGGCGCCCATCCAAAATAGATTACCTTGGATGCAGCATCATTTACTTTATGCTCATGCAGCAGCTGGAGTTAGATCGGCCTTGATCACACAAAATTTGACTTTTATTAAAAATACATCGCAACAAAGTATGTCTGCAGGTTGGGATCCTATACAAGGTATGTCAACTACTCCTTACCAGTTTTTCTTCGTTGCGGTGGGTTCTAATATAGCTGATCTTGAGAAAGCTGCAGAAGCGCAAGGAGCGTTTCATTATCTTGGAGCGGCTAAAGTTATAAAAGCAATGGGATTCATGCTTATGGTAGATTGGTTGGGAGAAATTCCTTATACAGAGGCTTTAGGTGAAAATATTTCTCCAAAATTTGATGATGGAAAGACAATTTTCGAAGGTTGTATAAGAGATATTGACCAAGCAATCTCGTATTTTGAAATGACACAAACAGCAGGAGCTCCAGCATTGAGCGCAGGCGATAGTTGGAATGGTGGTGATGTAGATAAATGGAAACGATTAGCAAATGGACTAAAAGCAAGATGGTTAAATAATCTATCAAAAAAATCTATCTACAATCCCGATGAAATATTAGCTCTATTAGACAAAGCACCAATTAATAATGCAAGCAGTACAGTTGTAAATCACGTGGATGTTGTTGAACCTGTAGGTGATGTTTTGTTTGGTGACCCTCTAAAAGCTTCGGTAATGTTTTCTAATATGGGTATGAATACAAACTTTAGAATTACTAAGTGGTATGAGGATATTTTAACTAATACGTCTAATCCAAGTGTTGAAGATCCTAGAGCAGATAAAATGATTCCTTGGGCCCAGTTTGGGAGCGGAAGTATTCAGAATAAAATATTCAAACGTTCAAAGGGCGTAGACATGTCATCTGATATACGGATGAATGCAGGTCCTATTACGCCATCTTTTAACAATAGTGCGTCCGTATTAACGTTGAACGCAGGAACTGCTGCTGAACGCAAAATAGCCCCTTATGCTAACTATATAGCAGGAACAAACAGCGCTCGTTATGGCGATACATTATATGTTTCCACAAAAAGTAATTCTATTGGTTACAATAAAGCAGCTAATGACCAATATGTTTGGGCTGATGGTAGCTCTGCGGGCACAAGTATATTTAATGCAAGACCAGATGCGCCTACCTTTGTGATGACTTATGCAGAAATGTGCTTTATTAAGGCTGAGATTTATTTTAAGAAAGGCAATAATACTATGGCCTTTGAGGCGTATAAAGCGGGTATCAAAGCACATATTGATATGATGAATGCAAAACTGAATCAATACGGATCTGTTAACCCTAGCAAATCCCCAATGAGTGCTGCTTCAATCACTAATTTTCTTGAGAATGGTATTG
Organism: Sphingobacterium bovisgrunnientis; assembly: GCF_009829085.1. GTDB lineage: Bacteria > Bacteroidota > Bacteroidia > Sphingobacteriales > Sphingobacteriaceae > Sphingobacterium > Sphingobacterium bovisgrunnientis. Next base: position 196,887 of record NZ_WUQY01000002.1, on the reverse strand, counting down.
GTACAGCAGGAAATTTGACGTTAAGTAAGATTATGACGCAAAAGTATATTGCACTATCTTATTCACATCAGAACTGGAATGATATGAGAAGGAATAATTATAATCCATCAATATATAATGGATGGAAAGTTCCTTACGAATATACGGTTACCGCGTCGGCACAAAATAAAATTCCACAGGGAAAATATTTTCGACGAGTAATGCAGGTGAATCACGAGTTTAATTATAATGCTGAAAATGTTAAGGCTTCTCATCCTCGAGCTTTAAATGATGATATCTGGTCTCAGCCTGTATGGTGGGATATTGAAGAATAATAAATCCAAAATTTTAAATCTATTAGCCTCCAGTTTTTGGAGGCTTTTTTATTCTGAAAACGTTTGTGTAACATAAAAATTACTAAATAGTGTTTTTAGTACACTATATCCCTGACGTTTTTTATAAAAATAGTTGTTTTAATCAGGTTTTTTAACATTAATTTACACTTAATGATTTGTTATTGTTGCCTTAACAACTATCGTTTTTATGCGTTTTGTTGGTGGATGTCTCACACATAAATGAATTAAACTATAGATATCTTGCTTTTTTATGCGTTTTTGTTGTATTTTTATACCTATCAATCATCTATTATAAATTATTAAAGAATTAGTGTAATTAAAATGATAAAGACCAATATTCTGATTTCATTTACCTTATTATGTCTTATAATAGTGAGCTGCGGTATCTGCAACTCATCTAAAAAAAATAAGAAAAGCACAGCTGCTTCTAGTAGAGAATACGTTACTAATAAAATCATCCCTGGAGCTGATCAGGTGTCTAATTACCTGTCCTTTTTAAAAGGAAAGAAAGTGGGGCTTATGGGCAATCAAACGACTATTGTCGGTGATCGAAAGGAACATTTAGTTGATGTACTGCTTAGAGAAGGTGTTGATTTGAAGTTTGGTTTTGCTCCTGAGCACGGCTTTAGAGGTACTATAGAACGTGGCGAGAAAGTAGATAATGATAAAGACTCAAAAACAGGTCTACCCTTATATACATTATATGGAGGTAACGAAAAACAAGATTCAATCGTACAGTCTATTGATGTAATGATATTTGATTTGCAAGATGTAGGTGCGCGTTTTTATACATATATCACATCTTTGCATCGTGTAATGGAGTTGTGTGCTAAACACAATAAAGAATTAATCGTATTGGATCGTCCTAATCCTTGTGGTGATCAAGTAGATGGGCCAGTGCGCAAAGATGATAAATTCAAATCCAATGTTTCTTACCATAAAATCGCTATGGTGCATGGTCTAACTGTTGGTGAATTGGCCAAAATGATCAATGGCGAAAAATGGTTAGAAAACGGGCGTCAATGTAAATTGACTGTAATCCCAGTTGAAAACTGGGATCATTCTAAAATGTATGAATTACCTGTAATTCCTTCTCCGTCATTACCTAATCATCTTTCGGTTAGACTTTACGCATCATTATGCCTTTTTGAAGGTACTGAGATTTCCGTAGGACGTGGAACTGATTGGCCATTCCAAGTAGTTGGATATGATAATCCAGTTTATGGTAATTTCTCATATAATCCAGGTGAGAAGGAAGGGATGGTAAAACATGTTGAGGGTAAAGGTCAAACCATGTACGGATTGGATTTACGTGAAGTGGACGCTGATAAGCAAAAATTTACACTAAAATATATTCTTGATTTTTATCAAAAAATGCCAGATAAGACAAAATTCTTTACTCGTGCTGAATTCTTTGACAAATTAGCTGGAACGGATGAATTGCGTAAACAAATTTTAGCTGGGAAAACAGAAAAAGAAATTCGCGCATCTTGGGCGAAAGAATTAGCTGATTATAAGAAAATGCGTAAGAAGTATTTGTTATACAAAGACTTTGAATAAGCTTTTTATTTAAAACAAAATAATTATGGTAGTTATGCCAAATAGCAAATGCAAATGCCATAAAATTATGATAATTCCATTTATTTAATATGCTATATATGAGAAATACATTACTATTCTCAATGGCGCTAGGATTAACTTTGTCTGCCCATGCGAATAGCGCAAAGGTAGCTAATAACGCGAATCTTAGTGCTGCTACTTCCTATTTAAATAATAGGTTGGTTCAAAATTCTGTGCAAGGAACAGTTTCTGATGCGAGTGGTCCTCTTCCAGGAGTTACTGTCTCAGTTGTAGGTATTCCTGGTTCAACAAGTACCAATGCAAATGGTAAGTTTACGATAAACGCACCATTAGGTTCTACTTTGAGGTTCTCAAGTATTGGTTATGTTAGTCAAGATGTTAAAGTAACATCTAATACCGTTAATATTACGCTTTTGGAAGAAGATAACTCTTTGGAAGAGGTTGTAGTGGTTGGATATGGTACACAAAAGAAAGAGCATTTAACTGGAGCTGTATCTTCAATAAATGTAAGCGAAGTTATGGGATCTCGTCCTGTACCAGATGCTGGTAGGGGTATGCAAGGTACGATACCAGGATTATCCGTTACGCTTCCAACGGGCGAAGTTGGATCTGATCCAGTAATGAAAATCCGTGGTCAAATAGCTTCTATTGCTGGATCAAGTAATCCACTAATTTTAGTTGACAACGTAGAAATTCCAAGTATAAATCTTGTAAACCCTAATGACATTGAATCGATATCCGTATTAAAAGATGCTGCTTCATCATCTATTTATGGAGCAAAAGCTGCTTTTGGTGTTATTTTAATTACTACAAAGAAAGGATCTAAGACGGATTCTCATAATGTCTCATATTCCAATAACCTATCTCTTCAATCTCCAATGAAACCTATTGATATTGCAGGAATTGATGGGTTAGAGTATACACTAGAAGCACATGAAAATCAGCAGCAACCTGGTCCTGCAGGAGGGTTTTGGCGTGTAAATCGTGAAAGCTTAGAACGTATTAAGGAGTGGCAACAAAAATTTGGCGGTGTTGTTGGTGATTATGATCCGGTTTTATATGGTCGTGACTGGTACTTTGATGGAGTAGATAAGTTTGGTCTTAGATTATATGATCCAGCTAAAGTTATGATAAAAGATAATGCTTTTTCTCATTTACACAATTTGGGGTTAAGTGGAAAGTCTGGTAACACTAATTATAACTTAGGTGTAGGTTATTTAGGGCAGCAAGGTATGATGAGGCCTGCTCAACATGATGATTTTACTAGATATAATGCTACATTGAGCTTATCTACTAAAGTTAATGACTTTTTAACCTTAAGAGGAGGAGCTATGTATTCGGATGGTACAAAGCGTTATCCTAATTCAGCAACGGGATTTGGCTCGGATCCTTGGTTATATTTATACCGTTGGTCTAGATTGTTCCCAATAGCAGCACAAGAACATGGTACCGATGTAAGAGACCCTTATTTTGATACAAAAAATGCTCATACAGCCTACAAAACAGACCGTTATACCAATTTGAATTTAGGTACTACTATTGATATCATGAAAGGCTGGGATTTAAAGGCTGACTACGCATATAGTACCGAAAATGATTCAGATAGATCTTCTATGCCATCTTTCCGAGGTGCTTGGCATTGGTATGCTCCTGTTGCATGGAATGAAAATGGTTCACAAGTATATGTAGATGAAAATGGTATTCCTACCGATAATGGAGGTGTTCCGGGATATCGTTTCCCAGTAGAAACATATATTACGAAAGAGCAATCAAATATTTATAAGCGTTCACTAAATTCTAAACGACATACATTCAATGCATTCACTACCTATGGTAAAACATTTAATGAAGACCATGATGTGAAATTAATGTTAGGAACTAACGTTGTCGCGTATAAGTGGAACGATACTTGGGCCAGAAGAACTAACTTAATTAATGAAGAAAACCCTCAATTTAATTTTGCGACAGGAATTGAAACAAATGGAGCAAATGAAAATTGGGATTCGCAAGTAGGTTTCTTTGGTCGCGCTAATTATGTTTACAAAGGAAAATACTTAGTAGAAGGTAATTTGCGATATGATGGAACATCTAAATTCCCTCCTCATTTGAAATGGAGATGGTACCCATCTGTTTCTGCTGGTTGGGTAATATCTAATGAAGGCTTCATGGAAAATATTTCAGATGTATTATCATTTGCTAAAATTCGCGGTTCTTGGGGTAATATAGGTGATCAATCTGTATCCAACTCTTTATATGTTCCTACTATGGCTATTGGTAAAAATAATTGGTTAAATGGTTCAGGTCAACAGTTCTTCCAATTAGGTACTCCTGGAGCAGTCTCAACTGCAATTACGTGGCAAGATATAGAACACTCAAACATAGGAGCAGATTTACGATTCTTTAATAAGTTGGGTGTAACATTAGAGTATTTTCAAAGAAATACAAATAACATGATAATACCTGGCGAGTCATTGCCAAACACTTTCGGTGCCAGTGCACCTCAAGGCAATTTTGGAACTTTGCAAACTAAGGGTTGGGAGATAAATCTGGACTTCAGCCATACATTTGATAATGGTCTAAAATTAACAGCAAATGCTAATTTAGCAGATGCAATTTCTAAAATTACTAAAGGTGCTGATTGGAATACTCCATGGGAGAACCGTTTACTAAGTAACGCATATTCTACTGGCAGAACCTATGGTGATATTTTTGGTTATGTTACCGATCGCCTATATCAAGCAGATGATTTTGTCTATGATGCAAATGGAAATCACGTTGTAACCACTATAATTCATGAAGGTGCTACAAGGCAAACCAACCAGTTAGTTGGCGATAACCCAATCTATCAAACACAACTTCAAACAGGTACAGCATCTTGGGGATATATTTCTCCGGGTGATGTTAAATTTGTTGACGTTAATGGAGATGGATACATAACAAATGGTAAGAACACAAATGGAGATGCTGGAGATAGAGTGAAAATCGGAAATTCAACGCCTCGCTACGAATATGGTTTCCGTTTAGGAGCGGACTATAAAGGTTTTGATATGTCTGTGTTTTTACAAGGTGTCGGACAACGAGAAATTTGGGGTGCTGGCCAATTGGCAATTCCTGGTTTCCATGTAAAGGATGGTGCTATGCCACAAACATTTGCTGGTGATTTTTGGAAAAAAGATCGTACAGATGCATTTTATCCACGTGCTTGGAACTTGAATGGTGAGGCTAGTGGTCAAACTATGGTGCCACAATCACGATACCTATTAGATATGTCTTATTTTAAAATTAAGAATATCACTTTTGGTTATGGATTGCAAGGAGATGTACTACGTAAAGCAAAATTAAAAAATGCGCGTATTTACGTGTCATTAGAAAACTTCTTTGTTTTTGATAATTTAAGAGGATTGCCGATCGACCCAGAAGCGGTGTCAGGAACTGGAGGACCGTTGACCGAAGGTACTACTACAAATTACAATTTAGGTAGAACAGGTTCTGGAACACCGACTTTCAAATCTGCTTCTTTAGGTATTCAAATTGGTTTTTAATTAGTTAACAAGGGAAATTATGAAAATTAAATATAGCATAGCTCTTCTAACAGCTACCCTGATGTTTTCAAGTTGCGAGAAGTTCTTAGATAGGCCGCAACTAACATCTGCAAATGATGACAATGCGTGGACGACAGAAGAAAACGTACGTCTTTATGCAAATAAATATTATACTGATTTTTTTGAAGGATATGGTTCAGGATTTTCTTTAGGAAGCTCCTACTTATTATCCTTCAGCGATGATGTTGTGAGACAGGGTAACCAAGCTGAATTTACTTTAGCTGTACCTAATAGTGGAATTTGGTCATACACAAACATTCGCTCCATTAACATTATGTTGGATCGTGTTGAAACTCGCATGTCAACGATATTAACACCTGAGGCATATAATCACTGGATTGGGATTGGAAGATTCTTCCGCGCAATGGCCTATTCTGATCTAGTCCTTGCGTATGGGGATGTTCCTTATTATGACAAACCTGTAAGTGATACTGATTTCGACGCATTATTCAAAAACCGTACTCCGAGAAATGAAGTAATGGATGCAGTTTATGAAGATTTAAAATTTGCTTTAGAAAATGTACGTTTGAGCGATGGTGTACAATCTGTAAACCGTTATGTAGTAGCAGGTTTTATTTCTCGAATTGCTTTATCAGAAGGCTCGTGGCAAAAATATTATTATGAAAATAATGATCAAGCTAAAAAGTTCTTTGAACTAGCTCTTGAAGCTGGAGAACTAGTGATTTCTAGTTCTAAATATGATATAGTCACGGATTATAGATCCCAGTTTACTTCAGAGAATCTCACTGGAAATAAGGATATGATTCTTTATAGAGAATATAATGAATCTATTAATGTAAAGCATGCATTATTATCTACCCATAATTTAGCCGATAATGTGACATATGGACCCTCATCGGACTTAATTAAGTCTTTTATTTGCGTGGATGGTTCTGTGTGGCAAAATTCATCTGAAACTAATGCTAATAATTTTGTAACATCACAATTATTCAAAACAAGAGATTCTAGATTTGAAGCGGTGTTTCATGAAAAACCAACTGCAAGAAATAGAGGTTCTTTCCTGTATATTACGAAGTTCCTTCCTCGTGATGTTGAAGCACGTGTAGCTGCAGGTGGTGCTGCGGGTACAGCGTTTACAGGTGCTAATAATACTACGGACGCCCCTGTATTAAGATATGCAGAAGTTTTATTAAATTGGATAGAAGCCAAAGCTGAATTATCAACTTTGGGTGAAGCCGCAGTGGATCAATCAGATATCGATCGTTCAATTAATAAAATTCGTAACAGACCATTAGCTGCTGAAGCTATACAAAAAGGAGTTAAGAAAACAGCACCTATGACTTTAGGTATGTTACCTTCTGATCCAGAAAGAGACGTTACTATTTCTCCGCTTATGTGGGAGATTCGTAGAGAACGTCGTATGGAGATGACATTCGAGTTTAATCGCTTAGCAGATTTGAAACGTTGGAAAAAACTAGATTATATGGATACCGATGCTAACCCTGATTTATTAGCAGGAGGTTGGGTTGATTTCCCAAATCAAATTCCTGGAGAAATTAAATCAGGTATTTCAGTAGTTAAGCTTAATGGACAAATCGAAGTTTTTAATCCAGACAATCCAGAAAGTGCAGCAAAAATGGTTGGATTCTACCGTTATAGTTTGAATCGTTCAAGACAACAATTCTTAGGCTTAGGTAATGTTAATCCATATTTATCGCCTATTGGAAGAAACCAAATCAATGAGTATCAGTCTCGTGGTTATGTATTATCACAAACAGAAGGGTGGGCTCAAAATTAATTTTGAATTCATTATATATTAATCATACATATATGAAAATTACAAAGCATACTATTGGTAGATTATTGCTTGCCTTTATCAGCATAGCTTCATTTATATCATGTACGGAGGATTTCCCAGGAAATGTAGAATCAGATAAATATACAGATTTGAAATCTATACGTATAGTAAATGCTGGTGCATCTGGTCAGGAAATTCTAGAAGGTCAAATTAATCAGAATACTAAATCAATTACATTTCCAAGGATCGATACTTTGTCCGATTTTGAAAATATCAAATTCGAAGCCATTACTTCTGAAGGCTCAAAACTTGAAAAAGAAATTTTTGAAATTCCTTATCAAAGCGGAGATACACAAAGGGAAATCATTTTGAAAGTAACAAATTTACCTCGTTTTAAAGAATATAAGGCCATAATTCGATTTAAAGTACCAGTTTATGGCGCTAATTTAGATGCACCGTCATACTATGACTATTCTTCTAATGCATTAGGAAATCCGATTTACCCTTCTTTAGCAACGGCTAATACGAGAGGTACAGGTTTTGATGGAAATCATGTTCTGATCATAGAAAGAGGGGGTGCTGGTGTTCATTTATTAGAAGTTAATAAACTTAAAAGTAATGTAATAGAACGTATCCCATTAAATATGGAAGGAGTTACTGGTGGTACTTTAACTGTAAATATGGGGGCTCAAGCTCATGGTCACTCTTATGTTGCGAATCTTTCTGGCGCTCATGCATCTCCATTGAAATTATACCATTGGTCTGATCCTTCAAAAGCTCCAGATGTTGTTGCAAATATCAACGTTGCTAGTTTAGCTGGTGCAGCTGTTCGTCACGGTGATACATTTTCCATCAACATTGATAAAAATGGTAATGGATATGCGTACTTTATGGCTTCTTCTCAGATAATTCGTTTGAAAATAACAAATTTTAAGGAAGGTTCTGAACCCACAGTTATTACTTCACGAATTAATTATGAGCAGTGGGGACATTATTCTCAAATAGGAACAACTGAATCTTATATTATTTCAGGACACTCTCAGCCTTTCTCATTAGTGAATAATGGAGCATCTGCTTCTTATACTATGAAAGTAGAATCTTTACCGAAAAGTTTAACGGATATTAAAATATTTACATTTAATGGTACGAGATACTTATTAGGTATTACTGTCCCTAGAGGTGCGCCTAATGGAACTTCAGCGACAATGTACCTTTATAATATTAATAGAGGTAGTAACATTGTTGATGCGCTGACTGCTTTAGAACAAACGGCTATTGACGGGAAAGTGGCACCTCATATATTTTCATTCGAAGTAGGCACAACCGTAAATATTTCACCTGGAACTCAAGCTGGATATCATATTATAAAAGATGCTTCAGGTAAAGATGAAAAGTTAATGCTATATGGAGCAACTTCTCAAGGAGGTTTCGCTATCATTGAGTTTGGTGTAGCTGTTGCTGAAGATTAATTTTTAAAGTAGACAATTATAAAGGACATCTAAAACTTATCCCTAATAAGAATTAGATGTCCTTTCATTATTTTAACCGTTATAAATTTTACTTTCCAAATGAAAATAATTTCAAATTATTTATTATTACTTTGTAGTGTAATATTATTATTTACTTCCTGTAGCAAGGAATCAGATGGTCCTAGTGTTTCTCCTCAGCCTACACCTGATCCCCCCTCCTCAGAATTAAAATTCCCACGTAAAGAAATTCGTGCTGCTTGGATGGCTACCGTTTGGGGAATAGATTGGCCTACTTCTAAAGAGATGGCTGTGCAGAAAAAGCAATATACTGATCTATTGGATAGATTAAAACAATTGAAGTTCAATACCGTTTTTGTACAGGTTCGCGGTATGGGCGATGCATTTTACAATTCTCCATATGAGCCATGGAGTGGTAATATCACAGGAACTCGCGGCAAGGACCCTGGATATGATGTGTTAAAATTTATGTTGGATGAAGCACATGCACGCGGCATTGAATTTCATGCATGGATAAATCCATATCGTATTGCTACACGTGCAGGCAGTAATACATCTTATCCTGCATTACATAGTTCTATTCAACAAAGTTGGGTAGTAGATCACGAAAAGATTCAGATTTACAATCCTGCTTTGCCAGAGGTAAGACAGCGTCTATCGGATATCGTGAAGGATCTTGTTACAAAATACGATGTTGATGGGTTACACATGGATGATTATTTTTATCCAGATCCTTCTAGCGCAGGTACCATGAAATCAGATGATGAAGACTTTAATAGATTAAAAGGTAATTTTACGGATAAAAATGCTTGGAGACGTGATAATGTCGATAAAGCTATTGAGTTAATATATAATACTATTAAAACACATAAGCCGTCAGTTGTATTTTCTATTTCTCCAGCAGCTAGTAGAAGCTATAATTATAATACCTTATATGCAGACTTACCTAAATGGACCCAAGCGGGATGGGTGGATATTTTAATCCCTCAATTATATCAAGAGATAGGTAATTCCTCTAATCCCTTCGAACGTAATTTAGCTGATTGGACGCAGTTTAGAGGTAAATCTAAAGTGGTTATTGGTCACGGGTATTATAAGTTTGGAGCAAATGACGGTGGTGCAAAATTTCAAAATGTACAAGAGCTGGAGAATCAATTTAACCTGGTTAGAAATAACAGGTATACTGTAGGTTCTGCTATATATTCCTCCAGAGATATACTTGCGAATAGAATTGGAATCACAGACAAACTAGCTGAACTATACGCCAAAGATGTTTTGATGCCTTTTGCAGGTCGCGAAGTAGCTACTGCTCCAGTTGTTCCAAGTAATCTAAAGTTAACAGGCAGCGAGTTAAACTGGGTTGGCTCAGGTAATAATATTCGTTTTGCTGTTTATTATTTCAGTAGCCTTACTGTAGAGGGTGAGTTAGTTGGTGTTACTACTGCTAATAAAATTAATGTTACTAAAAATGGTCATTATGCTGTAACTGCATTGAACGAAGATCACGTAGAAAGTAAACCCTCAAATACAGTAGAGAAGAAATAAATAATAAATACCAATAAGGGTATCTTTAGATGCCCTTTAATTATACTTATGAAAAAAATATTTTTAGCACTCACTTTCAGTTTATGTCTTTCGGCAGTATTAGCTCAGTCCGCATTTAAATTTGCACAAATCACAGATACGCACATCGGAGGTCATTCTGGTGAAGAGGATTTGCGTCGAACGGTAGAAGATCTTAATAGTCAGACTGATATTGACTTTGTAATACTTTCAGGCGATGTCACTGAATTTGGTTCGGATGAGGAGTTGAAATTAGCCAAAAGGATATTGGATGGACTTAAATTGCCCCTGTATATCGTGCCAGGAAATCATGATAGCAATTGGTCAGAAAGTGGTGCGAATTCTTTTCGTAAAGTATTTGGTGGAGAAACTTTCTTTTTTGAACATAAAGGTTTTCAGTTTTTAGGTACAACCTCTGGACCTAATATGCGCATGAGTCCAGGTCAGATTCCACGTGAAAATTTAGTGTGGATAGACAGTGTTTTTAAGGCACATCCAAATAAAGAGATACCTATGATTTCAATTAATCATTATCCATTAGATTCTTCGCTAAACAATTGGTACGAATTGGTGGATCGTTTGCAAACAAGAAATATTCAATTTGCATTATGCGGTCATGGACATAGTAACAAGCTGTACGATTGGGATGGAATTCCGGGCGTGATGAGTCGTTCAAATCTTCGTGCTAAAGCAGAAGTAGGTGGTTATAATATCATTACGCTGACGAAGGATTCTGTTTTCTTTCAAGAACGAAATCCATCAGTTTCTACACAAAACGCTTGGTTGAAGTTTCCATTAAAAAAACTAACATTCGACGGCAACTACAAACGTCCTGATTTCTCCGTGAATGAAACGACTAAAGCAAAAGTAGCTTGGGAATATATTAATGATGGTGATTTGGGGGCTGGATTTAGTTCCGATGGCAAATTAGCCTTCACAGCCAATACCATTGGAGAATTATACGCATTGGATATCAAAACAGGACTAAGAAAATGGGTATTTCAAACTGGTGGTAAAATTTATTCTACTCCAGCAGTAGCAAATGGTATTGTCATGGTTGGATCTTCGGATAATTTTATCTACGCTGTAAATAGTAAAACAGGGAAAGAAATTTGGAAAGTACAAGCTGATCATGCGGTATTAGGATCACCGAATATTTACAAAGGAAAAGTTTATATCGGGGCTTCGGATGGTATTTTCAGATGTATTGATTTGAAATCTGGTAAAGTCGTGTGGACATACGATCAGGTCAAAAACTATGTGTCTACATTACCTACCATTGCAGATGGAAAAGTGATATTTGGTTCTTGGGGTAATGGGTTTTATGCGTTGGATGTCAATACAGGTAGGTTGGTCTGGGAATGGAATAATGGTCATACCAACAGAATGTTTTCGGCAGCAGCTTGTTATCCAGTGGTCGCTAATAATCGTGTGTTTATCGTTGCACCAGATCGTTTTATGTCAGCGTTAGATCTCAAAACAGGTAAAGTAATTTGGAGAGAAAAGAAGGATGAATACCGTGTTCGCGAATCAATGGGTCTATCCTTTGATGAAAAATACGTATACGCAAAGACTATGGATGGTGAATTAATAGGAATTCCAGTAACTGCTAATCATATGGATGTGAGCTGGAAATCAAAGCTAAAATTACCATATGAGTTAACACCTTCGGCTATTTATAGCAATAAGGATTTGGTTGTGGTACCGAATAATTCTGGATTAGTATCTGCAGTACATCCGAAATCTGGTGAAGTGCTTTGGCAATATAAAATTACCAATGGCATGGTGAATCCGACTTTGGTAACCAAAAAATATATAATTGCAAGTACAATGGACGGTAAGATCGTCAAACTAACTTACTAGTTATAGTAACCAGTCATGAAAAGAATAATATCTTTAATCCTTCAACTTTGTATAGTTTCCTTGACTTTTGCGCAGCAGCAGCAGTCGTGGATTCGGATAAATCAACTTGGCTATTTGCCAGAAAGTACTAAAGTGTTGGTTTGGGTTTCCAAAACGGATACTAGAATTAAATCTTTCGAAGTCATTGATTCCAAAACAAATGAATCTATTTACAAAGGTAAAGTCAATAAAATCTTTGCAAAATATGGTCCTTTTGATCAAGGTGCAAGATTGGATATTTCAGCAGTAAAAAAATCGGGTACATATATCGTCAAAACGAATGACGGTACTTCTTCACCTGTGATTAAAATAAATAAAGATGTATATAAAGGTACTGCGGATTTTGCGTTGCGGTATATGCGTCAACAGCGCACATTATTCAACCCTTATTTAAAAGACAGTTGTCATACGCACGATGGCTTCACGATGTATGCTTCCTCAGTTGGTTTACCTGATAGCACGCATATTGACGCTGGAGGTGGCTGGCACGATGCGTCCGATTATTTGCAATATTCCACTACTTCAGCGAATGCTACTTTTCATTTGTTAGCAGCATATCGCGATTTTCCGCAGGTATTTTCAGACGAAAAACAAGCAAATGGCTTGGATGGCAAAAATGGAATTGCGGATGTATTGGATGAAGCAAAATGGGGATTAGATTGGTTGTTAAAAATGCACCCTAAACCAAATATGATGTTCAATCAAATAGCCGATGATCGAGATCATTCTGGATACAGGTTGCCAGGCTTGGATTCTTTATATGGAAGAGGTCATGAGCGTCCAGTATATTTTATCGATGGCAAGCCACAGCAACGTGGCAAGTTCATGAATAATACCACAGGCACCAGCTCTACTGCCGCAAAATTCACTAGTGCATTCTCATTGGGGTATCACTTGTTAAAAAAAACGCACAAAGATTATGCAGAAAAACTGAAGGAAAAAGCCAAAAAAGCATATGATTATGCGCATATCAAACCCGGTGTAACACAAACTGTCTCTGTTAAATCACCTTATATCTATGCCGAAGACAATTGGGTGGACGATATGGAATTAGCGGAAGCAATGATGTATTCTTTGGGTAAAGACAAATCTAATCTTACGAAAGGCTTAAGTTATGCTCGTCAAGAGCCTGTTACACCTTGGATGATTCGAGACACGGCAAATCATTACCAATATTATCCATTTATCAATTTGGGTCATTATGAATTGGCTAAAGTGATGGAAGGCAGGCAGAAGGAGGAGGTTTTGAAGTATTACAAAGATGGGATAGATTACGTGTGGAATAGAGCCAAAGAGAATATGTTTTACCGCGGTGTGCCGTATATCTGGTGTAGCAATAATTTAACCACTTCTTTTGTTATACAAGCTTATTGGTACAAACAATTAACTGGAGATATACAATATAGTGAGTTGGAGCAAGCAAATTTTGATTGGCTCTTTGGTGTGAATCCTTGGGGAACGAGTATGGTTGTTGGTTTACCAGCAGATGGTGACACACCGGTATATCCACACTCTTCGTTTACCTATTTGCACAATATGCCTATTGATGGCGGTTTAGTAGATGGACCAGTTTATGCAAGAACATACAATAATCTTATTGGAATTCAGTTATTAAAACCAGATGATTATGCTGATTTCCAAAGTGATTTAGTAGTATATCACGATGATTTTGGAGATTATAGTACGAACGAGCCGACAATGGATGGAACAGCATCGTTGATTTATCTGCTCTCAGCAAAAGAAGCTGAGAGTAAAAAAAAAAGATAACAGATAAATATGGAGCAGTAATACGTGGTAATCCAGCGAAAAGAAATGTTAGCTTAGTTTTTACTGGTGACGAATTTCGTGATGGATTACCTCATATAAGCCAAGTACTGGAAAAGAAAAATGTAAAAGGAGCTTTTTTTGTTACAGGAAAGTTTTTAGAAGATAATAAATCTGCCAAGCTACTTTCAAATCTGTCTAAGAAGGGACATCTTGTAGGACCACATTCGGATCAACATTTATTATACGCACCTTGGGAAAACCGTGATAGCCTGTTGGTAACTAAAAGTGAATTTGTAGACGATCTCGAAAAAAATGTACAGTGTTTAGAAAAAAATGGTATTAAAAGAGGAGATATTTTTATTCCGCCTTATGAGTGGTACAATAAAAAAATAGTAGATTGGTCAGCAGAAAGAGAGTTTGAAGTGTATAATTTTACACCAGGTTTGCGTACTCCTGCCGATTATACCTACCCACAAATGGGTACACGATATATGTCTTCCGAGAAGATTTTGAACCAATTATATGAATATGAAAGGGCAAACGGACTAAATGGCTATATTATTTTAGTACATTTAGGTACAGATGCACGCCGTGTGGACAAATTATATTGGAGACTGGAACAAATCATAGATGAATTGCGCTCAAAAAAATATAATTTCGTATCGCTTGAAAATTTATAACTGCGTTTTTTTGCGTGTTTTGTAAAAAAGTCGCATATTTACGATATTAAAATAAAATTAAGATTTCGATTTAGATGGTTAATACAACAGAGAAGGATTCGAATTACCAGGATCTGGACAAAATGTCTGTCCTTGAGTTACTTACAAATATAAATAAAGAAGATAAAACAGTTCCTATGGCTGTAGAGCGTTCAATCCCACAGATTGAGGCTTTAGTTGAGGTAGCTGTTGCGGGAATGAAAAAGGGTGGTCGAATCTTTTATATAGGTGCAGGTACGAGCGGTCGTTTGGGTATTTTAGATGCGTCGGAATGTCCACCGACATATGGTGTGCCATTTGATTGGGTAATCGGTCTTATAGCAGGTGGTGACACAGCTATCCGCAAAGCAGTAGAGTTTGCAGAGGATGATATGGAGCAAGCTTGGAAAGATTTAGATGAATATGTCATCACAGAAAATGATATTATTATAGGTATTGCTGCTTCTGGTACTACACCATATGTGATTGGTGGTTTGCAAGAGGCAAATAAACGTGGCATAGCTACAGGTTGTGTGGTATGTAATGGTGGTTCGCCGATTGCGGCTATCGCAAAATATCCTGTAGAAGTAATTGTGGGTCCTGAATTTGTAACAGGTTCTACACGTATGAAATCAGGTACAGCACAAAAATTAGTGTTGAATATGATCAGTACGTCGGTGATGATCCAATTGGGACGTGTGAAAGGGAACAAAATGGTAGACATGCAATTGTCAAATCATAAATTAGTAGGACGTGGTGTACGCATGGTGATGGCTGAAACAGGTGCAGAAGAAACTTTAGCAACAGAATTGTTGGAAAAATTCGGAAATGTGCGTCAAGCGATCGAAGCATTTAATCAAAAACAATACTAAAATCAACTAAACAATGTCACCTATAATATTATTATCGTTTTTAGTAGTTTATTTTGGGATTCTTCTCGCAGTAGCGCATTTTACATCAAAAGATTCTTCAGATAATTCAACCTTTTTCGTAGCTAACCGTAATTCCAAATGGTATTTGGTTGCTTTTGGAATGATTGGTACTGCACTATCAGGTGTTACATTTATTTCTGTTCCAGGAGATATTGGTAATGCACCAGCTGGTCTAGCAGCGAATAATTTTAGTTATTTCCAATTCGTTTTGGGAAATGCAATAGGCTTTATCATTATTGCTTATGTACTTTTGCCTTTATATTACCGTATGAATCTAACTTCCATCTATACCTATTTGGAAGAAAGATTAGGGTATAAAAGTTACAAGTCTGGTGCAATGATCTTTTTAGTATCACGTACTATCGGATCTGCATTTCGCCTTTATTTGGTAGCAATCGTATTGCAACGTTATATTTTTGATGCTTGGAATATTCCTTTTATCGTAACGGTAGCGGGCTGTTTGTTGTTAATTTGGCTATATACCAACAAAGGGGGGTTAAAAACTATTATTATCACAGATACACTTCAGACTACATTCTTAGTGCTTGCTGTAATTTTGTCAATCTATTTTATGGCAGATGGTCTTGGTAT
Source organism: Sphingobacterium bovisgrunnientis (assembly GCF_009829085.1). Lineage (GTDB taxonomy): Bacteria > Bacteroidota > Bacteroidia > Sphingobacteriales > Sphingobacteriaceae > Sphingobacterium > Sphingobacterium bovisgrunnientis. Next base: position 180,670 of record NZ_WUQY01000002.1, on the reverse strand, counting down.
TACAGTAGTAGAAGCATTTGAAAAAGTAAAAGATAGTTCTTATTCTAAAGTCTTTGTTTGGGAAAATCTTTTAGGTGATACAAGACACTTTTGGAAACATATTATTGGTGGTGCTTTTGTTACAATTGCAATGACTGGTCTTGACCAAGATTTGATGCAAAAGAACTTAAGTATGAAAACAATTGGTGAAGCGCAAAAGAATATGATGACTTTCACATCCATTTTTGTGGTTATCAATGTGTTCTTCTTGTGTGTTGGAGCTTTGTTGTATTTCTACGCTGAAGCAAATGGTATCAATGTGAAAGATTTGGGTAAGTCGGATTATTTGTACCCAGAGATTGCGTTGAAACATTTAGGATTGTTGCCAGGAATCGTATTTATGATGGGATTGACGGCTGCAACTTTTGCGACAACGGATTCTGCTTTGACTGCACTGACGACATCATACTGCGTGGATTTCTTAGGTTTCAATAAAAAGGAAAATCCAAATGATCCTAAATTGGTGAAGCAAAGAAACATTGTACACATGGCATTCTCTATTGTGATGTTGCTTGTGATTTTGTTATTCCATGTGATCAATGATGACTCGGTAGTATCAGCAATTTTCAAAATTGCGGGTTACACCTATGGGCCATTATTGGGTTTATTTGCCTTCGGTATTTTGACAAAACGTCAAGTGAATGACCATCTTGTACCATATATCTGCGTGTTGGCACCGATTCTTATTTGGTTAATGACCTTATATGTATTGCCACATACTACATACAAAATTGGTTTCGAATTGATCGTTTACAACGGATTAATTACGTTCATATTATTGTGGTTTACTTCTCCAGGAAGAGCTTCAGATAAGCAATTGTCGGCTAAATAATAAAGCCTATAAGTGATTTGTGTGTGCAAAAAATTAACACTAAGTTTGAGTATTAGTTTTTTGTACACATGTATCATTTAATAGACGACACGGTTTCCTTTATTCGTCAACGCATTGGCGATTTCACTCCCGAATTTGGTATTATATTAGGTACAAGCTTAGGAAAGCTTGTCAATGAAATCGAAGTACACTATCAATTAATGTACTCAAACATTCCTAATTTCCCTATTTCCACTGTTGAATTTCATTCCGGCAAGTTAATATTCGGTACCCTAAATGGTCGAAAAGTAGTGGCTATGCAAGGTCGTCTGCATTTCTATGAAGGGTACAATATGCAGGAAATTACATTCCCAGTACGGGTAATGAAAGATCTTGGCATACAAAAGCTTTTCGTTTCCAATGCTTCGGGTTCGCTAAATCCAGATATCAAAAAGGGCGATATTGGAATTATAGATGATCATATCAATCTGTTGCCAGATAATCCTTTACGTGGTCCAAACGACGAACAATATGGGAATCGTTTTCCGGATATGAGTGCGCCATACGATAAGACTATGCAGCAGCAGGCTATTGAAATTGCGCAGCGAGTAGGGGTAAAAGCGCACCGTGTAGTGTATGTCTCTACCCCAGGGCCTAATTTAGAGACGAGAGCTGAATACCGCTATATGCGGATTATAGGTGGTGATATAGTTGGGATGAGTACAGTTCCCGAAGTGATTGTTGCAAATCATATGCATTTACCTGTTTTCGCAATTTCCGTAGTTACAGATGAAGGTTTTCATGCAGATTTGAAGCCTGTTTCTTTGCAAGAAATTGTAAAAGTTGCTGCTGAAATAGAACCCAAAATGACGCAGGTGTTAAAAGAGTTAATTGCACTACAATAACATCTAAATTTCTTTATTTTTGCCAAGTATATATTGAGTAGTTGATGAGTAGTTATTTTGTACGCAGCTTATTAAGTTTAATTTTCCTTTTCACATTGACATTGGCATTACAAGCGCAAGTGAATGATGAATTCAGTTCGGCATTAGATTCAGCTAGAGCCAAAGAGGATAACAAAAAGGATTCGGTAGTTTTTACAGCGAAATATATTCGTTTTGCCACATTAGCGATGTTGAAAAATGCGACCCAAACCCAGCAAATAGACACTACACATTACAATTTCCAATATTATAATCAACAAAATTTGCCTTGGAATCCAAGTATCCATTTAGGATCTTATGGTTTAGCAACTCGTGATTTATTATTTCAACCAACGAAAAAAATAGGTTTTCAGCCTGGTTTTCATGCATTAGAGCGTTATTTATTAACTTCTGACTCTGTATTGTACTATCGGGCAAGAGCTAGATATTCAGAATTATATGCTGTAGGTTTTTTTTTCCAAGACCAAGTATTTAAGGTGAAATTAGCTCAAAATATTCGACCAAATTGGAATATAGGTGTTGATTATCATGCCACCAATACGGAGGGGTATTTTTTTAATCAAGATTATTCAGATCGAAAGGGTGCGGTCCATACATGGTATGAGTCGCCAAGTAAAAGGTATAATTTGCTCGCAAATATGACTTTTAACAAGCTTGATGCACCTGAGAATGGTTCGGTTGTTAATGATACTCTATTTCGGGATAAAAACTTAAACTCATGGTTTTCAGCGCGAACACGTTTGAATGGTCAAAGACAAACTAGGCCATATAATAAATGGAATGACAACAGCTTCTTTTTGCGTCAATCATATTTTTTAGGGCGATTGGATACGGTCAATAATGGGTTGCCAGAAATGGAAATACATCCAACTAATGCCATTGCGCATAATACACATATTCGACAACAGCGATTTGTGTTTTACAAAAATGAAGATGATACGTTTAGTGCTTTTCCATTTGGCAATTTTAAGGAAGTACATGATACAACCAAAGTAACTACCATTTCTAATGAATTCACCTATGCTTTTTATTTACGGCCAAAAAGTGTTTTGAAAAATGAAGCTAAATTGAATCTGGGATTTCAAAATGATTTGATATGGTTGGCGGACAGTCTTTCTTCTAATTTTTACCAGAACTCCTCCGTTAAAGGTGATGCAAGTTATAAATTCTCTGATCGTATTAATTTTAATGTTGGGGTAAATCAGATTGTCTTGGGACATAATTTTGGCGATTACCTTTATGAAGCAAAAGCAGACATTTTGATTGGGGAGAATGTGGGTAAGATTTCATTGGGGGCATATTCACAAAATAAATCTCCTGAGATGGTATTTAATCGTATGAATTATACATACCACCAATGGAATAATGATTTGGATAAGACTAAAACTCAGAATTTATCATTTGCATATACCAATCCTAAGTTGGGATTTAAAGGTAGAGTGGAATATTTCTTGATTGATAATTATACCTATTTTAAAGAAATAGATAATCCAAATGAAGACGGTAGATTGGATAAAGTGATTGAAGCTGCGCAATATGGAAAATTGAACTTTTTAAAAGCTACTGTAGAACAGAACTTTAAATTTGGTAAATTCCATTTGGATAATCGTGTTGTTTATCAAAAATCCGATGCAATGGATGTGATAGCGACACCTGAATTATATACTTGGCATAGCTTCTATTTTGATTCGAGATGGTTTGATGTGTTGAATATTCGAATTGGTACTGATATTCGATTTAATACACCTTTTGTCACTCCATCTTATTCGATTAATACTGGACAGTTTTATAATACAAATACCAGCTTAGAGTTTTCAACTTATCCAATAGTTGATTTTTGGGCGACTATGAATATTAAGCGTGTAAATCTTTTTATTAGTAACAATTTTACGAATCAATATTTGTATCCAAAGGGATACTATTCTGTACGTCGTTATCCAATGAATCCAGCCAACTTTAGATTTGGTGCATCTTGGAAATTTTATGACTAAAAACTATCTGTCTTTTTATTAGGAATTTACAGTATTTGATAGTAAAAAAGTTTAAAAAACATTTTGAAACTTAAAAATTAGGGCTATATTTGCACACGCAATCGGGATAAGGTTGTGGAGTTCTGATAAAGAAAAACAAAAATGTTTGGAGGCTTAGCTCAGCTGGTTCAGAGCATCTGCCTTACAAGCAGAGGGTCACTGGTTCGAATCCAGTAGCCTCCACCAAACATTCTAAGGAGAATTAGCTCAGCTGGTTCAGAGCATCTGCCTTACAAGCAGAGGGTCACTGGTTCGAATCCAGTATTCTCCACCATCCATACGGAGGCTTAGCTCAGCTGGTTCAGAGCATCTGCCTTACAAGCAGAGGGTCACTGGTTCGAATCCAGTAGCCTCCACTCTACAAATGAAAGCATCAAGAGATTGATGCTTTTTGCTGTTATAACCTAATTTTTAAATATACACTTTTTATAAACTAAATTCTTCTGTATTGGACACGTATTATGTGTGCGTGCGATAATACTGATTTGAACACCCGATAGCGTGGATATTTTATCTGTAAGGTAAACTTCTAATAATTTTACTATCCCTCAGTAATTCAGATTAGCAGATAGATAACTCATCACACTTTTCATTTTGAGTATGTTTTACCATATTTATCTTTGTGTATAAAAGAACATATCTTATAGCTTGAACTTTTGTTTTCTATATCCTTAAGATGTGTTTTAAAGCTGAAATATTTTTTGTTTTTAGTTTACAAACTATCGATTGCACTTAGTTGTCACTTCTTTGAATTCGTAAATTTTTCTTGTTTTTAAAATATAGTTAACTATAGTGATAGGTTATTAGTAGCTTGAATTATTTACTACTAACTTATATAAACTATGAAAAAAAAATACCTATTCAAAGGAATAATTCCTATTGGATTTTTAGGAATTTTTACCAGTAGTGGGATATTTGCCGCTCCCCTACATCTATCTGCCGCGACGAATTTGCGTATTATTATTCAAAACGAAATTTCTGGAAAAGTTGTAGATGCGCAGGGCAATCCTATTCCTAGTGTCACTATCTCAAGTTCAGATGGCAAATCCACAAGTACATCAGTTAGTGGAGAATTTAAAATTCTAGCCAAAGTAGGAGATGTGTTGACACTTAAAAGTGTAGGCTTTCAGACGCAGCAATATACGATTAGGAACGCATCAGCAAACATTATACAATTGGTAGAAGATGTTGGTAATTTGGAAGAAGTTGTTATTGTAGGTTACGGAAGACAACGAAAGGGAAATCTAACGGGTGCGATATCTTCTGTCAATGCAGATCAGCTAAAAAATATTTCCCCATCCAATTTGTCTAATACTTTGGCTGGACGTGCGCCAGGTGTCAACGTTACCAATACTTCTGGTATGGCTGGAGCATCTTCCAGCTTACGTATTCGTGGTAGCTTTGCCGAGCCGCTATATGTTATTGATGGTATCGTTAGAGATAAAGCTGCATTCGATGCTTTGGAAGCAAATGAAGTTGATCAAATGAGTTTTTTGAAAGATGCAGCAACTGCTGCTGTATATGGAACACGCGCTGGTAATGGTGTAGTGGTCGTAACTACTAAGAAAGGAACGATTCAAGCGCCTGTCTTTAATGTACAAAGTAATTATACTTTAGGTGCACCAACACAAACATTGCTGGCGGATATTACCACGGCTGCTGATGAATTGACATATCAAAATCGTGTATCTCAGTTTTTATGGGAACGTGGTGATCGATCAACACCTTGGGTGGCACCTAACACGCAAAAAGAATTTGATTATTTTAAAGATAAGGTATATAGCGTCAATGATATGATTTGGCGTAATCCTTTTAGCCATAGACAATCCATTTCTTTGACCGGTGGTGGAGATAGAATAACTTATTACAATTTGTTAAGTTATAGAAAAGAGAATGGATCGTACAAATCATTAGAACATGAAAAGTTCAATTTGAGGAGTAATGTTAGTGCACGTGTGACTGATGATTTCAGTATTGATGTAAATATTGCAGCAAATCAAACTAACTCAAAACGTTTTTATTGGCCGTTTAGCACATCTGCTGCAGATGACGATTTTGATGTTTCAGATTTTTATCGTGTGACATTCAATTGGCCAAAAATGTATCCATTTTATCTAAATGCTGATGGATCACCAAGTAGCACGCCAACTGAATATCCGGTGCAAACACCTATGGGCAGCTGGCAGGCCTGGAACGTGATTGATCAAGTGATTGGAAATCGTTACATAGACCGTAAAGTACGTCAAGTGAATCCGATAATGACCTTAAATTATAAACTTGATAAGTTAGTAGAAGGTTTGTCTACGAAAGTAGTAGGAAGTTATGTGGCTGATGATTATATGCGTAAGAGATTCATGACATTCCAAAAGAACTATACATTTACGTCTTTGGATGCCAGTGACAATAGATTTATTCCTGCACCCCCTACTGAAGATAAAATCAATATTTTTACATTTAGTCAAGCCCAGCCTTTCTTAGATTATACACCACAGCGAGAGTGGCAATACCAATTAAACTGGTTTTTAAACTATAATCGCACATTCAACAAACATTCAATTGATGCCATGTTAGTTTATGAGCAATATAAATTTGGCGGCACATACGTTAACTCAAGAGCAGAGAATCCAATAGTAAGCTTAGATCAAATGTATATTTATCCTACAGATCGTAATTTCAGATCTACTAATGCAAGCGAATCTGTAGATGCACGTCGTGGTGTTATTGGTCGTGCCAATTATAACTATTCAGATAAATATATTGCAGAATTCTCATTCCGCTATGATGGTTCACCGTTATTTCCTGGTGACAAGCGTTGGGGCTTTTTCCCTTCCATGTCTGCAGCATGGCGTATTTCAGAAGAAAGCTTTTTCGAAAGTGCTAAAGGCTCATTTAATGACTTGAAGCTAAGAGCATCGTTCGGTACTACGGGTAATGATTTAAATGTCGGCGCGGTGAAGATTGCACAATTCTTATATCAGGAAAACTATGCGCCTTCAGGAGGATATATTTTTGGAGACCGCTACTACAATGGTGTAACTTATGGTTCTAATCCTACGCAAAATCTTACATGGACAACTTCAAAAAGTTATAACCTAGGTCTAGACTTTGCAATGGCAAATAATCGTCTTTCTGGTAATATTGATGTTTTCAAAAGAGATGAGACAGATATTTTGGGTGGTAGAAATTTGATCGTTCCAGATAATTACGGTCGCACATTAGCGCCTGAAAATTATGCTGCTCGAAGTTATAAAGGTGGTGAATTTACGTTGGGATGGAATGATCGTGCAGGAGAATTTTCTTATGGTATAACAGCCAACATGGGTTATGCAGTCGATCAATGGAATATTTATGATGAAGAACCTTCATATGAATCAGGAAGAGAGCAGAATTTTAGATCAAGAATAGGTCGACCAGAGAACAGAATTATTGGTTTGGAAGCAGTAGATATAGTAAGAACGCAGGCTCAATTGGATGATCTTATTGGCAAAGGCTTTAAAACGTATGGTCGTGATCCTTACTTAGGAATGATTTTGTATAAAGATGTTAAAGGTGCTAATTATTCAGGTGGTCCTGACGGAAAAATCGATGATAATGATATGATGTTGTTATCAGAGAATAATACTCCGCGAATTAATTATGGATTAGGGTTAAATGCAAGTTGGAAAGGTTTATCTATTTCAGCTTTATTACAAGGTGTAATGGCTTACGATAGAATTATAAGTAATCAAGAAGGTGCAGGTATGCGTCAGCATGGTGGTTCATTCCGTCCATATTACCCAATATGGGCTGGTGATGTGTGGACTCCAGAAAATCCAAATGCTCAATATCCTCGCGTAGTAGGGTCAAATTGGCAAGAATCTGGTAGTGTAGCATCTACTTTCTGGATCAGAAATGGTGCTTACATGCGTTTGCGTGATTTTAATGTTTCATACGGGCTACCGCAATCTATTGCAAATGCTATGAAAATAAAGAGCGTAAATGTATTCTTCAATGGAACTAATTTATTTGTGTTATCACCTATGACAGAGTTTCATGATCCGGAACAAAAGATGTATGATTCCTACCCAGTGATGAAGACATTTACATTAGGTTTAGATGTTAAATTTTAATGATTATTACTATGAAAAAGATATTATATCCTATACTAGCCCTAGCCTTAGCGACATCTTCCTGTAAGGATGTCCTTGATATTCCAAATTTAGGTTCATTGGATGAAGAAAGAGTATGGAATGACCCTAATTTAGTTAATGCTTATTTAGCAAATCTATATCCATTATTCGGAAACTGGTCTGCAGGAGCAGATAACAATTCAGATCAATTGATAGGAATTAATTTTCCTCTAGATGCGGTGACGGTAAATAATTCCTCTTATAAAGCTTGGGATTATACAACTATAAGAAGAATAAACACGGCAATTCAGAATGTGAATGCAAGTACAGGTTTGTCTACAGAAGTCAAAAACAGTGTGCTTGGCCAAGCCCTATTTATGCGAGCATATATGTATTTTAATATGGTCAAATTTCACGGTGGTGTTCCCTACATCACTGAACCACAAGAGCTAAATAGTGAAGATTTAGAAACACCAAGAAATAGTACGAAAGAATGTTTTGAATTGATTGTTAAAGATTTAGATCAAGCTATATCCTTTCTTCCATCAACTATTCAAAAAGGATCTACTGATTACGGCAAGGTAGATGGAAACTTTGCTGTAGCATTCAAAGCTAAAGTGTTGTTATACAAGGCGTCACCACAATATAATCCTAATAATCCATATGGAAATGAATACTGGGCAGAAGCAAATGCAGCTAACAAAACAGCCTATGAACGGCTTATAGCGAATGGCTATAGTCTTACACCAGATTATTATAATATAGCTTTACAAGAGAAAGGGCCTGAAGTAATCTTTGCTGTGATCAATACTTATCCCAATAAAGTTGCGAGTTACGACTATGGTGTTCGTCCGGGATCAGAAAGTAGAGGTACAGCAAGCTCAGTGCCTTCATGGGAATTCGTAAAATCTTTTCCTATGAAAGATGGTAAGCTTTATTCGGATCCTACAAGTGCATATTACAAAACTGATGCACAATTTTTACAATCATATTGGGAAGACCGAGATCCAAGATTTGAAAAATCAATTGTTTGGAATGGTAAAATTTATGAAGTTTCTGGTAAGATGGGCAAAAGACAATACACTTCCGTAGGTGTTGCGGCGGCATTAGACGATTTTGGAATTAATCCAAACGCACGTACACCATCCGAAAACTTAAATCGCTATAGTGGTTTTTTTATCTTAAAGAATTCTAAACTTTCATTAAAACAAACTGAAGTAGAAACGCAATATGATGTAGATTACGTAGTGATGCGCTTGGCTGAAGTCATGCTGAATTATGCTGAAACTGCGAATGAAACTGGAGATTTGAATACAGCAAAAGATCTACTGAAGAAAATTCGGCAGCGTGCTGGTATTGATGCTGGATCAGATGGCAACTATGGTATCTCTGCTAATACTAAAGAAGGTATAAGAGACGCAATTCTAGCTGAAAGAAATATTGAATTCTCCTTTGAAGGACACCGTTTCTGGGATTTAAGAAGATTGCGTAAGCTTGATGTACTGCACAATAAAACCAAATTTGGTGTAGAAGCAATTGCTATAAATCCTGATGGTTCGGAAATGAATTTGGAACAGGCGGCTAATTTAGCGCGTAATTTTCAACTTGTTGAGAATCAGTTTAAATATATTCTATTGCAAGTCCCCCGTACTGGAGCGCAGGTAAATATTCTGCCTGACACATACTATTTCTTCCCTCTATCACAATCAGTATTGGATAAAAATTCAAAATTGGAGCAAAATAAAGATTGGGGAGGAACATTCGATCCAACGATAAATTAGTCTCTGAAAAAGAGTTAAAGCAAAAGCATCAAGAAATTGGTGCTTTTCATATTTATAGATAATTTGTAATATCTAACATGTATTTTATATTTTTTATAAATAAATAAGGCTATTTTAATAAATGCAAAACTTGTTAATATTATAGCATATTTGGATCACTAAATAATTGTCTAAAGGAGTGCAGGCTATGCAGCATAGGTTATTTTGTCATTTTATATTTAATCTAATCTTAATATTACAATAATAAATAGTTTGTCTTTGAAAAATACTTTTGCAGAAAGTATAACTATTTATGAAATTTAAAATATTATTAGGGGGATGTATTTTAGCGATTGGTGCTGCTAATGCACAAGAAATTGCTAGGGGAACCGTATACCATGATGCAAATCAAAATGGTAAAAAAGATAGAACAGAATTAGGTATTTCGACTGTGTCCGTTAGTAATGGACATGATGTGGTACAGACGAATTCTAACGGAGAATATGAAATTCCTGTTGGGAAAGATAACATGATCTTTGTTGTTAAACCAAGTGGTTTTGGCTTTCCACTAAATGACAAGAATTTGCCGCAATTCTATCATGCCCACAAGCCTCAGGGTGCCCCAAAGTTAAAATATACGACTTACTCACCTACGGGAAAATTACCAAAGCGTATTGACTTTCCGTTATATAAACAAGAAGAAAACAATAGCTTCAAAGCATTAGTATTCGGAGATCCACAAGCATACAATCTGGATGAAATTGCTTATTTCCAAAAAGGAATAATTGATGATATTGAAGTTGCTAATGATATTGCATTTGGTATTAGCTTGGGTGACTTAGTAGGTGATGATTTAGTGTTGCATAAACCATATCAAGATGCAATTCAAAAAATTGGTAAACCTTGGTATAACGTCATTGGTAATCATGATATGAACTTTGATGTGAAATCAGATTCTTTGTCTGATGAGACGTTTGAGTATCATTTTGGGCCAGCGAATTATTCCTTCAATTATGGCAATGCCCATTTTATTGTTCTTGACAATATTATTTACCCTAATCCACGTACCGGTAAAGGTTATTTAGGTGGTTTTAGAAAAGATCAATTGGATTTTATTGAGAACAATTTGAAATTTGTACCAAAAGACAAGTTGATTGTTTTAAATTTTCATATCCCATTGGCGCATACAAATTCTGATGTATTTCGTAATGAAGATAGACAACGCCTTTTTGATATTTTAGCATCCTATAAATATACTGTTTCGATGTCTGCACACACACACTATCAACAACAAATTTTCTATGGAAAGGAAGATGGATGGCGACAAGAAATGCCACATCACGAGTATAATGTAGGGACAACATCGGGTGATTGGTATTCTGGATCCTTTAATGCGCAAGGAGTTCCTAATTCTACAATGCGCGATGGTACACCAAGAGGGTATGCAATATTGAATGTGGAGGGTAACAAATACTCTTTCAATTATAAGGTAGCGGGTGAAAGCAAAGATTATCAAATAAAAATCATTGCACCTAAAGTGATTGATAAGAAGCATATCAAAAGATATAAAATTACTGCAAACTTCTTCCTTGGTAAGAAAGGTGATAAAGTTCAATTCCGTATTGGAAATCAAGATTGGAAAGATATGTCTTATATAGAAGCTGTAGATCCTTCATATCAATATGAAGTTTTAAAATTTGATAATGCAGAAAACTACATTCAAGGTAGAAGACCATCGACTCCTGTTAATTCTTCGCATTTGTGGGAAGCTAAATTTCCAAATTCTTTAGAAGTAGGCAAACATCAAATTGAAGTTAGAGCTACAGATATGTATGGAAACACCCATCACCAGTTGACTTCATTAGAAATCCTTAAATAATTCATAAGTAATACGTTTCAATGTTTAGGATGGAATTTATATTCCATCCTTTTTGTGGTTAATCCATATTGTAAGGGATTTTGGACGGGTTAAATCAATTAATAAAATGTTTTAATAACGACTACTTAATATTCACTAAACATAGTCTTTCTATCCTTGCAATAGAAAAAAACAAATTAATTTAACCCATTATTCCATGAATCGCTACCTATTGAAGGGCTGTATCATCAGTGCCTTAATTAGTTTTTCGAGCTGTGAAGATGAACGCAAATTCACAGCTGTTGAGTATGATCCAAATAAGGAAGTTAAGCTGACCTCATTCTTTCCTACGGAAGGAGGTGCACGCGATAAAATTTTGTTAGATGGTGAAAACTTTGGTCAAGACCCATCTAAAATAAAAGTCTATTTCAACAAGGCGCGAGCTACTGTCGTTTCATCAAGTGGAAACCGTATTTATGCAATTGTACCACGTTTACCGGGAGAGAATCCTTCAATCTCTGTTGTTGTAGGTTCTGATTCTGTTGTCTATGAAAATTCTTTCGTTTACAATACACAAGCTTTGGTGAGTACCGTCACTGGTAATGGCATCAAATCATTTACACCAGGTCCATTATCGGAAGCAACAGTTTATGGTAAATATTTAGAATTAGACCGTGAAGGAAATATTTTCATGTCTTGGCGAGATGGGAATACTGTAGGTAGCACCGAAGCAACATTCGGCGTTGCTCGTATCAATGAAGCAGAAAATATTGTAACGCCACTAATTCAATCACCAGCAACGGGAAGAGTTTTGTTTGCTAATGGTCTCACTGTAGATCGGGCAACTGGGGTTGTGACCGCAGCGCATGAATCTGTACAAGAAGTTATGTTCACTTTTGATCCTAAAGAAGCTTGGTATCCACGTCAACGTAATGCTAAATATTCTACTAGTGATTATGCATCTATTGTTGTGGCTGACCGCTATAAAAACTTTATAACATTCTCTCCTTGGGATGGGAATTTATATACACGTTTTAGGGATGGCAAAGTCGCTCGTATAAATCCACAAACTTTAGAAGCGAAGATCGTACATCAAGGCCCTTATGGTTCTCAATATGGCCAAGCTATCAACCCAGCAAAACCTTGGGAGCTATATATCACGTTGCATTCTAACGCGAGTCCAATCGAATTTAGGCAAGGAATTATGGTCTTGGATCTAAGAGATCCGGATGGAACAGGTGGATTCAAAAGATTGAATGCGCCAGGAGGATCGGCTTTCAAAGATGGGCCAATTGAAGATGCACTTTTTAACCTTCCAAAGGACATTAAGTTTGATAATGATGGAAATATGTTCGTTGCGGATTATGGAAATCATGCGATACGTATGGTATCACCTGACAGAATCGTTACGACTGTGGCAGGACAGCCAGGTAAAGCCGGATTTAAAGATGGAGGGCCTGCAGAATCACTTTTTAATCAACCTTGGGGTGTAGCTGTGAATGAATCGGGGCACATATACATTGCAGATTGGAGTAATGCCAGAATCCGAAAATTAGTAATCGAATAATAATCAATCATTAAAAATGAAAATCATAAAAATATTCTCCTTGTTGTTGTTCTGTGTATTTATTACGCCAGTGGCTGCGCAGCAAGGGAAAGAAGTGTCTATTGCAGGGAAAGTAATAGATGTCAACAATAATATATTACCAAACGTGTCAATATATATAAAAGACAAGCCTTCTTCGGGTCTTTCTACAGATAACTCAGGTAATTTTAAAATTAAAGCAATCTATGGAGATAAGGTGGTTTTCACTTCTATAGGCTATAAGACCCAAGAGTTTGTCGCAATTACTGATACTGTAAATTTAGTAATCACACTCGATGAAGATAATGCGGCGATTGATGAAGTAGTAGTTGTCGGTCTCGGTAATGTACAGCGTAAAATTAGTAATGTCGGAGCAATAACAACGGTTGATGTCAAAGATTTACAAAGTCCTGCACCTTCTATTACAAACCTTTTGGGGGGGCGAGCAGCAGGTGTGATTTCTATGCAGACAAGTGGCGAGCCGGGTAAAAACAATGCAGATTTCTGGGTGAGAGGTATTGGAACTTTTGGAGCCAACAACAGTGCATTAGTATTGATTGATGGATTGGAAGGGAATTTAAATACATTGGATCCCGCAGATATTGAGAGCTTCTCAATTTTGAAAGATGCTTCTGCTACGGCAGTATATGGTGTTCGAGGTGCTAATGGAGTTGTTTTAGTTACTACTAAGCGTGGTTTAGTTGATCGTATTCAATTAACAGCACGTGCAAATACGACTTTATCTGCGTTAAATCGCTTGCCAAAGTATTTAGATGCCTATGATTATGCAAAATTGGCCAATGAAGCAAATGTAATACGTGGTAACACTCCTTTGTACAATGATGTAGAAATGGGTATTATCAGAGATGGGCTAGATCCAGATTTATACCCCAATGTTGATTGGCAAGAAGAAATATTAAATAAGAATTTCTGGTCTAACAGTTACTATGTAAGTGGTCGTGGTGGATCGGAGGTTGCACGTTACTTCCTAAGCTTAGGTGGTAAAACACAAACCGCAGCATATAAGGTTGATAAAAACTCTGTATACAGTTCTAACGTGGGTTTCAATTCTTACAATTACCGAATCAATTTGGATGTGAACCTTACTAAAACAACAAAAGTCTTCTTAGGTTCTGACGGATTTTTATCAGCGTTAACGCAGCCAGGTCTAGCCAATACGGATAATATATGGGGAGCGCAATCACGCCTTACGCCATTAACTATTCCAACTCAATTCTCTAATGGTTTATTACCAGGACGTGGTACAGGAGATCAATCTTCACCTTATGTGATGATCAATAGAACAGGTAAAGCTCTGGATGAAGAGTACAGAGGTAAAACAACCTTAGCGTTGAATCAAGATTTGTCGGGTGTGTTAGATGGTTTGAAGTTTAGAGTGCAAGGAGCGTATGATATTTACAGCTATTTCAACGAAAGACGTCACGTTCAGCCCGCATTGTATAATGCTTTGGGTAGAGCTGCTGATGGATCGTTGATCACAATCTTAACAGTGCCAGAACAAAAAGCTTCGTACAATAAAGATATAAGACAATTTCGTAAGTACTTCCTCGAATCTGTAATCAATTACGATAAAGTATTCAATGAGGATCACCGTACTTCTGCATTGATTTATTATTACATGAGTGATGCCAAAGATACTAAAGATGCTAAAAGTAATTTAGATGCAATTCCATTACGTTATCAAGGCGTGTCCAGCCGTTTCACTTATGGTTATAAAGACAGGTATTTATTAGATGCAAATTTTGGTTACACAGGCTCGGAGAACTTTCAACCGGGTAGACAATATGGTTTCTTTCCTTCTGTAGCATTGGGATGGGTGCCATCTAGCTATGAGTTCCTAAAAGAATCAGCACCATGGTTGGATTATTTCAAGATTAGAGCTTCGTATGGCTCGGTAGGTAATGACCGTATTTCGAGTATTCGTTTCCCTTATTTGACAAAAGTAAATCAAGGTAATTCAAATATCGGTGAGGGTACTGATGTTTGGGGAATAGGTGGTATTGAAACTGTTAATGAAACACGTATTGGCGCAGATAATTTAGCTTGGGAACGTGCTATCAAGACAAACATCGGTTTTGAAGGTAAATTATTCAATAACAAAGTTGATTTCGTGTTCGATATCTTCAAAGATATGCGTAATGGTATTTTCCAACAACGTGTACAGGTTCCAGATTACGTAGGGGTTATTTCAAATCCTTTTGCAAATGTAGGTCGTATGCAAAGTTCGGGTGCGGATGGTAACATTTCCTATAAAGGAAGAATTACTTCGGATTTGGATTTCACTGTCCGTGGTAATTTCACATACTCAAAGACTATGGTTAAAAATTGGGAGCAAGCATACCTTGAACATCCATATTTAGAATACAATAACTTTCCACACAATTCCATCCGCGGTTTACAAGCAATTGGATTATTTAAAGACCAAGATGACATCAAATACAGTCCGCAACAAACTTTTGGTGCGGTGATGCCAGGTGACATCAAATACAAAGATGTTAATGGTGATGGTATGATTGACAATTTGGACAAAGTGCCATTGACACATAGTGACGAACTGCCGTTAATTATGTATGGATTTGGAGGAGAGTTTCGTTATAAAAAGCTTTCACTGGGGGTATTATTTAAAGGTACAGGAAGTAGCCCATTCTTTTATGGTGGAATAGGCTACCGTCCATTCTACGAAGGAGCACTTGGAAATGTATTGGACATTGTTGCAGATCCTGCAAACAGATGGATTCCTATGGATTATGCCATGGCAAATGGTATTGATCCATCTTTAGCAGAAAATCCAAATGCGAAATTCCCACGATTAGCTTACGGCGGAAGCACAAACAATAATCAAACATCTACATTCTGGCAAGGAGACGCCAAATACATTCGCTTGCAAGAGGTAACAATTAGTTATAACGTAAATCCTAATTTCCTAAGAAAGGCTGGTATAAAATCTTTGGATTTACAATTTGTTGGAAATAACCTTTATACGTGGGATACGGTGAAAATATTCGATCCAGAGCAAGCAAGGTTTAATGGTCGTCGTTACCCAATACCATCTACGTATTCGGTGCAAGTTTATGTTAATTTTTAAGAAAGAAAGATAGAATTCAAATAAATGAAAAAGTCAATTCTAAAAAGAGTTTTTGGAGCATCGGTTCTACTAATTTCCTTATCTATGACATCATGTAAGGATTATTTAAACATTGATAATTACTTTGACGATGAGTTTCAAATAGATTCAGTTTTTAGCAATACGCGAAACATGGAAGCCTATATGTGGGGAGCTGCCGCCATGTTTTTGGATGAGTCTAGTACTGTTCGTAATGCACATACACCAGGGCCTATGGCTTCTGATGAAGCATTCAACGGTTTAACAAACGCAAATGGTTCGGGGAATATTTATCATGGGATGGACTTTGCAACAGGACGTATCACGCCGGATTTCTTTGGTGAAGGAACACCCAATTTAAATCAATGGGGTAGGTACTATAAGATTATTCGCAAAGCAAACTTTATATTAAGCAATCTTGATCAACCACAAGACTTGACAAATAGTGATCGTGCTAGAATTGAGGGATACACACGTTTTATAAGAGCTTATGCTTATTATTATCTGTTACTAGACTTTGGACCTCCTATTATTTTGGGTGATGAGATTGTAAATACAAATGAAGATCTTCCATATTATGATAGAGAGCGCGCAACGTTTGATGAAGCAATGGATTATGTTTGTGGGGAATTTGAAAAAGCTGCATTACTTATGCCTTCAGATGTTGGCATTTTAGATTTCGGCAAACCAACAAAAGGTGCTGCTTATGCATTGGTAGCTAGGCTGCGTTTAATGCACGCTAGTCCATTATACAATGGTGGACAAGCGGCTGCTGCTTATTTTGGGTCGTGGACACGTGCTTCAGATGGGGTACACTACGTCTCACAAAATTATGATGAATCAAGATGGGCGCTAGCAGCCGCTGCCGCAAAACGTGTAATGGAAATGGGTAAATACAAATTGCATACCGCAGATGCTGACGAGTTGACCGCTCCACTACCAAAAGGAGTAACTTCTGATCCAAACTTTTACAGCAGCTATCCCAATGGTGCTGGTGGTATAGATGCATTCAAATCTTATTCCGATATCTTTACAGGGGAGGAATATGCTGCTGTAAACCCAGAGTTTATTTGGGCTAAGAATGCGCCATACATTAATACTACAATCAATCAAGGGGCATTTCCACCCTCACTTGGTGGATGGGGACGTTTTTGTGTGACTCAAAAGGTTGTGGATGCCTATTTAATGGACGATGGTCGTACAAAAGAAGAAGCTTCAGCTGATGGTTATTATTCCGAAAATGGCTTCACTTCCCAAGCAAAAAGATTTTCTGGTTACCCACTGAATGCTGGAGTTTATAACATGTATGCTAATAGAGAAATGCGATTTTATGCATCGGTCGGATTCAATGGTGCAGTATGGCAGAACCTAAGTGTCGTGTCAAAAACAAATCATGCAGCAGACTATTATTACCAAGGTGCTGATGGTCGTGGTGGTGTAACAGCTTCTTCTCCAAATTATCCAATCACTGGTTATGTAATCAAAAAATATAATCATCCGATGGATGCGTTGACAGGAACAGGGGCACGTAGAATTGACAAGGCATATTCAATAATTCGCTATGCGGAGATATTGTTGATTTATGCAGAGGCACTAAATAATTTAACTGGAAGTCATACGGTGCAGTTGGGTAATCAAAGTTATACCTTAAGCAGAGATATAGAAGAGATCAAAGCATCATTTAATTTAGTGCGTTATCGTGCTGGACTTCCAGGATTGACAGCTGCGCAATTGAATAATGTAGACTTGTTGCAAGATCAAATTGAGCGTGAGCGCATGGTAGAATTCTTATGGGAAAATCTTCGTTACTATGATGTACGTAGATGGGGAATATATGAAGATACAGAACGTGAGCCTATGAGTGGCATGAATCCTGACGGTGCTACGCCAGAAACCTATTACCGTCGTGTTATTCCAGGTTCATCTTCATTTTTAAAACGTGAGGTTAATAAAAAATTAGTTTGGCTTCCTATTCCTCGTGCCGAGCTACGAAGATTGCCATCTGTGGTGCAGAACCCAGGCTATTAGATTAAAGTAATAACATAAAATAATAATCATGAAACGCAGTATAATAGCGCTACTTAGTTTACCTTTTTGCATGATTTCTTGTAATGATACAGAAGTCTTTGAACAAGAAATGTATAAAAATGTGGTAGCATTGATAAGTAGTTCATACCATAATAATTTTGAAGAAGTAGTTCCTTTGAATGGAGAGGAAGTTACAGGGTATATTTCAGCCTCCGTTGGCGGATCATATGCACCAACAAAAGATCTATCATTAAACTTAATAGAAGAAAATACGCCGTTTAACAGATACAATTGGTCATTATATGACGCCGATTCTTCGCGATATGCTAGACTTTTGCCAAGTGATAAATATGAAATACCCGATTACAAACTTGTGATAAAAGCTGGTGAACGTACAGGTCGTACTTTAATAAAACTTCGCCCAGATGGTTTATCACCAGATTCAACTTACTTCATAAGCCTTGTTGCTGCAGATGCAGAAGGGCTGGAACTTAATCCAACGAAGAAGAATATTTTGTATAAAGTGTCAATATATAATCAATATGCTTCTCAGTCTGCAAATTCGTTTTATAGTATGACAGGATTATTGAACGGTGCAATAACTGCTGCAAGTAAACAATTATTCCCAATTTCTTCAAACAGTGTACGTGTGATAGCAGGTACCGAGTCATTTGTAAGTGATGAAGAAAATATTGCAAATTCAGCAATACTCCTTGAGGTTGATGCGGAAAACAAAGTAAAAATCAAACCCTACAAGAATATAGAAGTAGAGCAAATTGACGGAAATTCACGTTTCCCAAATACTTTTCATGTCGAAGAATCTTTCGGACGTAAGTTTAACGTCTTCTTATTATCCTATCGTTATATTCTCAACAATGAGATTCGTGAAATGCAGGAAGAATTGCGCATGGAAATAAGAAAGTAATGCACTAACCAAAATCTATATCATTTTTCATTAGGCTGCTGTTAGTTACAGCAGTCTGATGAAAAATTAGTAAGGTCTCTTAAAACCTTACAATCTCTTCAATCTGCTCTTTAATAAATTTTTGAGTGATCGGGTCGACAAATACTCCATAGCTGTTCAGTTCGTCTTTGATATGAGGTATGTGGATTTTTAGAGGTAATACGTGCATACGCACATAATTGCAAACACCCGTGAAATGATCTACTCCACGAATATTGCCATATTTACCTGTAGAAACACCAACCAAAGCGGCTTTTTTGTGGTAAAAAGAAGCTGGGTAAGCGCAAGCATCCACGAAAATTTTTAGTGCTCCAGGGTAGCTGCCATTATATTCAGGAATAATAAAAATGAATTTTTTAGCGGCTGAAACTTTAGTCTGTATACTTGCAAAAGCGTTAGATCTTTTACCGTACAAATCGGTATACAAAATGTCGTGAGGCAAATCTTCCAAAGAGAATATTTCCCATTCTTCACCTTTACTGTGCAATTCTTCTTTGTAATAGTTAGCTACTTTTAAAGAGTTACTACCCAGCCTATTTGTACCTGATATAATTAAATTCATTGTGACGTTGCAACTTATCGTAATCGATACACGATTTGTCTAATCGTAAACCAATTTTTTGTATCTTAGCATCCTGAGTAATAGTATCAGGAAGTTCTCAAAAATAGTAAATTTAACATCATTTAAGTATTTAATACCTACAGTAACTGTTAATTTTATCAGAGAACTGCAATTGATAGTATAAAAATTGTAAAGGTTCGGTATCTCATGGGAAAAATAATTGCAATAGCAAATCAAAAGGGCGGCGTAGGGAAAACAACAACTTCGATCAACTTGGCCGCAAGTTTGGCTGTTTTAGAATATAAAACGTTGTTGGTGGATGCAGATCCACAAGCAAATTCTACTTCAGGGATTGGTTTTGATCCACGTGGAATCAAGGCTAGTGTATACGAGTGTTTGGTAAATGATTTGAATCCTCGTGATGCCATTAAAGCAACCGACACGCCACATTTGGATTTGCTGCCAGCACATATTGATTTGGTAGGAGCGGAGATTGAGATGATTAATCTGAACGAACGCGAATACAAAATGAAGAAAATGTTGGATGAAATCAAAGATGATTATGATTTCATCATCATTGATTGTTCACCATCATTAGGGTTAATTACGATTAATGCCTTGACAGCGTCTGATTCAGTCATCATTCCAGTGCAATGTGAGTATTTCGCTTTGGAAGGTTTGGGTAAATTATTAAATACCATCAAAATCGTTCAAAATAGATTAAATACCAATTTGGAAATTGAAGGTATTTTGTTGACGATGTATGATGTACGTTTACGTCTTTCTAATCAAGTCGTAGAAGAAGTTCGTACACATTTTACAGATTTGGTTTTCGAAACCATTATTCAGCGTAATACACGATTAAGTGAAGCTCCTAGCTTCGGTATCTCTGTTATCATGCACGACGCATCATGCAAAGGCGCGATAAACTATTTGAACTTAGCTCGTGAGATTTTACAAAAGAACGGATTGGTAGAAATAAATAAAGAAGAAAAAGCAATCGTATAATGGCAGCATTACAACGTAAAACAGGATTAGGAAAAGGACTTGGTGCGCTATTGCAGGATGATTTGAAAATATCTCCTAATACTTCTTCACGAGAGATCGGTGATACAGCCGCACCTTCAGCAGGTAGTATTAATTTTATAAAAATTGAAGAAATTGCTGTAAACCCATTTCAGCCGCGTACAGATTTTGATGAGAATGCTTTAAAAGAGCTTTCTGAATCTATTGTGTTGCAAGGGTTGATTCAGCCAATTACAGTAAGGCAAGTCAGCAAAAATCAATACCAACTCATCAGTGGTGAGCGTCGTTTACGTGCGTCTATGCTAGCCGGAATTACAGAGATTCCAGCTTATGTGCGTACGGCAAATGACCAACAGATGTTGGAAATGGCGTTGATTGAAAACATCCAACGTGAGAACTTAAATGCTATTGAGGTGGCATTAAGTTTCCAACGTATGATTGAAGAGTGTAACTTGAAACAAGAAGAACTTGGTGATCGTGTATCTAAAAATAGATCTACGGTAACAAACTATCTTCGTCTTTTGAAATTGCCACCAGTGATCCAAATTGGTATCCGTGATGGTAAAATATCAATGGGTCATGCACGTGCACTAATCAATGTTGGTGATATTGATAAACAACTTTTTGTGTATCAGGAAATAATCGACAAAGATTTATCTGTTCGTATGGCTGAGATTTTGGTGCGAAATATTCAAGAGCAGCTAAAACCTAAAAAAGGTAAAGGAGTTGGAAAGCAAATGGATTTTCAATATCAAAAAATTGAAGATGATTTGGCATCTAAATTCTCTACACGCGTACGTCTAAACTTGAAAAACACAAAAGGTAAGGGGGCAATAGAAATTCCTTTTGAATCAGAAGATGATTTAAGCCGTATTTTAGAATTGTTAGATTGGTAATGCCGAAATATTTAATCTTATTTTTTTTTCTTTTAAGTTCGTTTAGCAGCTTTTCACAAGTTGATACAACGAAGAAAGTACCTTTGGACAGCACCGCTTTAAATGCTTTGGATAGTGTAAAAGCAGCGCAGGATACGGTAAAGAAAAAAGAAACGCGCGCAGAGCGTAAAGCACGAGAAAAGGCAGAGAAGGAGCGAGAAAAATATTATTACAAAGATATTTTAAAAGACTCAACTCGCTTAGCGATTGAGGAGCTTTCAACAAAAGCTTGGCGACGGTCTCTTATAGCACCAGGATGGGGACAAATCACTAATGGTGGTAAGTATGTATGGATAAAGTTGCCCGTCATTTATGGTGGACTGGTTGTAGGTTATTTAACGTTTGATTTTTGGAACTGGCATTATCGAAAATTCGTAGATGAAGCCGCTTATCGGATTAATAATAACGGTGCTCCAAATGATCCTGACTTAGAATTCAGTTTTCCATCCACAGAAGGATTAATACGTGCTAAAGATAATTATCGCCGTTACCGTGACATGACTATTTTAGTCACAGCAGGCTGGTGGGGATTAAATGTATTGGAGGCGTACGTGGATTCTATGTTGCGCTTTCGGTATAATATAGGGGATGATTTGGGGTTCAAAATCATTCCTACGATGTTGCCAACATCTAATTTGGCATATAATATGAATTTTGGCCGTCAATTTACACCTGGTGTGAAGTTGACGTTTAATTTTAAATAGATAAACCTTAAATATGAAAATCGTTATACTAGGTTATGGCAAAATGGGACAGCTAATTGAAAAATTTGCGCTCAAAAGAGGTCATGAAATAGCATTAATTGTTGATGCGCACAATAGGGAAACACTTACTGCTGAAGATTTAGCCGACGCTGATATTGCCATAGATTTTAGTACTCCAGACGCAGCTTTAGAGAATATTAGTCTTTGTTTTGAAGCGGATTTACCTTTAGTAGTTGGTACTACAGGTTGGTACGAGCATTTGCAAGAAGTGAAGGAAACTTGTTTGGAAGCAGATCAAGCATTATTATATGGTTCTAACTTTAGTATTGGTGTAAATATCTTTTTTCATATAAATAGATTATTGGCAAAAGCCGTTAATCCTTACCAACAATACGATGTGCAGGTTGAAGAAATTCACCATATCCACAAGCTGGATGCACCAAGTGGAACTGCAATCACTATTGCTGAAGGTATTATTGACAACAATGATGTTAAGAAATCTTGGGTAAATCAAGTCGTAGGGTCAGAAGAAGAAGTAGTCAATAAGCCTAATGAATTATTAATTGAAAGTCTTCGTATAGAAGAAGTGCCGGGTACGCATACAGTATTGTATAGTTCAGAAGTTGATCAAATTGAATTCAAACATACAGCGCACAATCGTGACGGTTTTGCATTGGGCGCAGTCGTAGCTGCTGAGTGGTTATACGGCAAGAAGGGTTTTTATCAAGTAACAGAAATTTTTGATTTTAATAAATAGGCACCGAATACCTTCTACCTAGTGGGTTTTCTATGTTAAAATAAATAAATATGTGGTATATAATATTTGGAGTCTTAACAATTGTAGCCCTTTACGGGTTATTTCTTTTGTTTAAAAAGGCTGGCAAACAAGGTTGGGGAGCATTCATACCTTTCTATCGCGAATATGTAATGACGCAACTGGTAGGTAGACCTGCATGGTGGGTTGCTTTATTGTTGGTGCCGATTGTCAATATTTTTATTTTCTATAGTCTATATTTAGACCTGTTGAAAGCATTTGGAAAACAACGTTTTTGGGAAACAGCTGCTGCAGTGTTAGTTCCTTTTGTTGTATTGCCGATGTGGGGAAGAGATCCCAACGTTAAATATAAAGGTCAATCAGCTACAGATGAATTCAAGAAGCTATATCCATACAAGAAGTCTGTAGGTCGCGAATGGGCTGACGCTATTATTTTTGCTACAGTAGCGGCTTCTTTAATTCGTGGTTTTTTAATCGAAGCGTATATGATCCCTACAGGATCCATGGAAAGAAGATTATTAGTTGGTGATTTTTTGTTTGTAAGTAAGTTAAATTACGGGCCACGTATTCCAAATACACCAATAGCATTTCCTTTTGCTCACCATACTATGCCATTGACTGGCGGTAAAGCTTATTCCGAATTAATTAATATTCCTTATAAAAGATTGCCCGGTTTTCAGGGGATAGAACGAAATGACGTGGTTGTTTTCAATTATCCAATGGAAGCTGATGAGCCATATAACCGTCCTGTGGATAAACGTGAGAACTACATTAAACGTGCAGTAGGTATTCCAGGCGACGAAGTGTCTATGAAAGATGGTCGTTTATATGTGAATGGTGCTATTTCATATGATTCTAAAGATTTACAAACTTCTTATATTGTTTTTGCTGAACCGTATGGGATTTCAGAAGATAATTTGGTAAAGAACCGTTTTGAAGTAGATTTTGGAAATACTGATCCGTCTCAAGGTATTTATGTTTTGCATATAACCCCTGAAGAAGCAGAATCAATACGTTCCTGGTCTAATGTGAAAGAAGTGAGAGAAGTTATATACACGGCGGATAATCCAGATTATATATCATTCCCAAATTACGATTGGAATGAGCGTCAATGGACTTACGATAATTTTGGTCCAATAAAAGTGCCTGCTAAAGGATGGACAGTGAAATTAGATAAATGGACGTTGCCATTATATCAGCGTGCTATTACAGTATATGAAGGTAATACGTTAGAGATAAACGGAGATGATATTTTGATAAATGGTCAGAAAACAGATTCATATACGTTCAAGATGGACTATTATTGGATGATGGGTGATAGTCGTCACAATTCGTTGGATTCTCGTGGTTGGGGATTTGTACCAGAAGATCATATCGTAGGTAAAGCGTTATTTACCTGGTTAAGTTGGGATGCTGATGGTACTTTCTTATCTAAGATTCGTTGGAATAGAATTTTCAAGGGTATTGAATAATACCTTAGTATATAAAAATAGAAAAGCTCTGATTGACTTTCAATCAGAGCTTTTTCTATTTCATAGTAACTATAACTATGCCTTTAGAGCGGCTAAGTAGCGTTTAATAGTTTCTTCTAAACCTAAATATATCGCATCAGATATTAGTGCATGTCCAATACTTACTTCTAATAATCCTGGTATATGTTGGTTGAAATAAGCTAAATTATTTAAATCCAAATCGTGACCTGCATTTAATCCTAGTCCGACTTCTCTTGCTTTTACAGCTGCTTTGAAATAAGGCTCAATCGCTTTTTCTTTATCAAAACCAAATTCAGAAGCATAGGCTTCTGTATACAGCTCGATGCGGTCAGTTCCAGTTTCGGCAGCAGCTTCAACCATTTCTTCAATCGGATCTACAAAAATGGAAACACGAATACCAGCATCTTTAAATACCTTTACGGTTTCCTTTAGATATTCTTTGTTTTTGATAGTGTCCCATCCATGATTTGACGTCAACTGTCCCAATGCATCGGGAACTAATGTTACCTGTCCGGGTTTATTTGCCAATACGAGTTCGACAAATTTTTGTTCTTGACAATTACCTTCGATATTGAATTCAGTTTTAATTTCAGCTTTCAAATCGTAGACATCTTGGTAACGTATATGACGTTCGTCAGGACGTGGATGTACGGTTATGCCTTCAGCACCAAAACGCTCACATGCTAGTGCAGCAGCGACCAAGTTAGGTACATTTCCACCACGTGAGTTGCGCAGTGTAGCTATTTTATTAATATTTACGGATAGTCTTGTCATGGTTTACTGTATTATTGGTCAAAGGTAAAGAATTATTACGAGTAAGTTGATGGTAGACCTTAACTCGAATTGCCAATTTTCTCTTACAATATTGCAACATTGACCAAAATTCCTGCTATAAATTTTATAAATTGCATAGTAAATGGATGGAATAAGCTTCAATATATTAGAAGGATTTAGATTGCTTGATATCATTGATATCATGTTGGTCGCAGTGATCATTTATTATATTTACAGTCTAATCAAAGGAACGATTGCTGTGAATATTTTGATTGGTGTAGGGTTGTTTTACGGGATTTATTTGGTCGTAAAACAATTGGAAATGCGCCTGTTGACTGAAATATTTGGTGGGTTTATATCCGTTGGTTCCATTGCACTCATAGTTGTATTCCAACAGGAGATTCGTCGATTTTTATTACATATAGGTAAGAATATTTCTTTACGTCGTAAGAAGTATCTTTTGAATTTTATAGGTTCAAAACGCACTGTAACGGAGGATCATACTGAGCAAATCAAGATTATCGTGGATGCGTGTCGTAGTATGTCGAAGGCAAAAACCGGTGCTTTGCTTGTTTTTTCCCGTTATTTCGATGAAGAGTATTATCAATCAAGTGGTGAATATATTGATGCGCCCTTATCAAAACGTTTGTTAGAGAGTATTTTTTTCAAAAATAGTCCATTACACGATGGTGCGGTAGTTATTGTAGATTTTCGAGTAATGACAGCCAGCAGTGTTTTACCTCTTTCTGATAGTGAAGACTTACCGCCACAGTTTGGTTTGCGTCACCGTGCGGCCATAGGTGTGACCGAAGTTTCAGAAGCCGTAGCCGTGATTGTTTCGGAAGAAACTGGTGAAATATCTTTCGCCAAAGACGGAAATATCAATATGAATCTTAGTGCAGAGGAGCTTGAAGAATTATTAAAGGATGAATTGTAGTTTTTGAATTTAATTTAGATAAACTGTGATATATTCGAATTATATTCGATCGTTTCGCTTTTCATCCGTAAGAAAATCAAAATGTTTTTATTAAATTTACCTAAGTATAAACATAAATTTTGGTATCATGCATTTTGAAGAAAATAATCCTTTGGACATTGTTTTAAACGATTTATTCGAACATTATCGTAAGAATGTCGCAGACGTAGATAAAATCACAAAAGCATTATTGGAAAAAGAAGTTGTAGGTTCACAGGATGATATTGTGAATGATCATATTGCTTTCCGTACGTTGGGTGTTCCCAATTTAGGTATTGCTTCTTTCGAAAAGATATTCCAAGCATATGGTTATGTGAAGCGTGATTATTATTATTTCGAAGGTAAAAAATTAGATGCCTACTGGTTTTCTCCACCAGCAGAAGGTTATCCCCGCATTTTCGTATCTGAGTTGCGTGTGCGTGAATTGAGCCAAGAAGCGCAAGATATCATTTATAAATATACATCTGCGATTACTTCAGATCCGGTTGGTGATTTGGATTTGACAAATGGTCAAGAAGCTGCTGCATTTTTGCAAAAGCCTTTATGGGCATTGCCGACTTCAGAAGAATACCAAACTTTATTAAATGAGAGCGAGTATGCTGCTTGGGTAATTTACAACCGTTATTACTTAAATCATTATACGATTAGTATTCATGAATTAAAAGATGGCTACAATACATTGGAAGAATTTAACGACTTCTTGTTGAGTATTGGTGTGAAGTTGAACAACTCTGGTGGTATAATTAAAACCAGCGATGATAAGCTTTTGCGTCAAAGTAGTACAGTTTCCGCTTTGTATGATGCTACTTTTGCAGATGGCAAGACACTTGAAATAGCAGGTAGTTATGTCGAATTTGCCGAACGCTCGGTGTTACCACAATTTGCACACTTACTCAAAGAAGATATCAAATCGAAACATCGTCGTGATGGGTTTGAGACCAATAACGCAGACAAAATTTTTGAAAGTACGTATACAACACAGATAAAGGGTTCGTAAGGTGGAAGAAAAGTTGCAGAAATTAAAAGAATCGCTTTCGGGCGATCTTTTTTTCGATGAGAAAATGCGTTTGCTCTATGCTACAGATGCATCAGCTTATCGGGAAATACCTTTGGCTGTTGCTATTCCTAAATCCGAAGCCGATATTCAGCAATTGATCGCTTTTGCAAGAGCTAATAATACATCTTTAATTCCAAGAACAGCAGGAACTTCGTTAGCAGGACAAGTCGTGGGTAGCGGCATTGTCGTGGATGTTTCGAAGCATTTTACCAAAATATTAGAAATCAATACAGATGAACATTGGGTTCGTGTGCAGCCAGGTGTCATTCGCGATGAATTGAATATGTATCTACTCCCGTATGATTTGTATTTTGGTCCTGAAACATCTACTGCCAATCGTGCGATGATAGGAGGGATGGTCGGAAATAATTCGTGTGGTTCTAATTCTTTGATTTATAAGAGTACCCGAGAGCATACACTTGAAGTAGAAGGCTATCTTTCAGACGGCTCGAAAGTAACTTTCAGTGATTTGACTTTCGAAGAATTCCTAGCAAAATGTGAACTTCCCACTTTGGAAGGTAAAGTGTATACGCATATGCGCTCGATTTTGAGTGATTATCGTAATCAAGAGGAGATACGTCGGGAATTTCCGAAGAAATCTGTAGAACGTCGTAACACAGGCTACGCAATTGATTTACTTTTGGAAACAGATCCTTTTACCGTTGGGGCGGGGAAGTTTAATTTTTCGAAATTAATCTGTGGTTCTGAAGGCACACTTTTATTTATTATTTCGATAAAGCTGCACGTTAATACACTTCCCAAAAAACCTACGGGCTTACTTTGTGTACATTTTCAATCATTAGATGATGCGTTGAAAGCGAATTTAATTGCTTTGAAGCATAAGCCATTGGTTAGTGAACTGATGGATGATTATATTCTAGGATGTACAGAAAATAACTTAGAACAACAGCAAAATCGTTTTTTTGTCAAAGGAAATCCTAAAGCCATTTTGATTGTAGAATACGATGGGGAAACAGAATCAGTGTTACAACAAAAAGTAGATGCTGTAGAAGCAGATATGCGTGCAGCAGGATATGGTTATTATTTTCCATTAATAGTAGGCGCAGATAAAAAGAAAGTTTGGGATTTGCGTAAAGCAGGGTTAGGATTATTGAGTAATACGCCCACGGATGCGAAACCTGTTGCTGTCATTGAAGATACGGCAGTCGATGTAGAAGATTTGCCAGCTTACATTTCAGAATTCAACCAAATTTTAGCAAAATATAACCTGTATTCGGTGCATTATGCGCATGCTGCTACTGGCGAATTGCATTTAAGACCAATTATCAATTTAAAGACCAAAGAAGGAAATCAACTTTTTCGAGATATTGCTTTTGAAATAGCTAAACTTGTCAAAAAATATAAAGGCTCATTGAGTGGTGAACACGGTGATGGACGTTTGCGGGGTGAATTCATTGCCTATATGATTGGTGAACGTAATTACCAGCTACTAAAGGATATAAAGAGAACTTGGGATCCCTATGGCATTTTCAATCCTGGAAAGATTGTCGATACACCAGCCATGAAGACCTTTTTACGGTATGAACCAGGTATTGAAACTCGCAATATAACTTCTACTTTTCGTTATAAAGGTCAAAATATTCTTCAGCATGTAGAGCAATGTAATGGCTCGGGGGATTGTCGCAAGACAGAGTTGTCTAATGGCACTATGTGTCCTTCGTATATGGCGACTCGCAATGAGCATGATACGACACGTGCGAGAGCGAATATCTTACGTGAATTTTTGACAAATTCAACTAAGGAAAACCCCTATAATCATCCTGAAATAAAGGAAGTCATGGATTTGTGTATAAGTTGTAAGGGTTGTAAGGTGGAGTGTCCGTCGAGTGTGGATATGGCTAAGGTCAAAGCTGACTTTTTACAAGCGTATCACGATACAAATGGACTACCACTACGAACGCGCATGGTCGGAATGGTGGATCAATTGACGGCGCTGATGTCTTATATTCCGAGTATTTACAATTGGGGGACATCGAATAAGTTTACAAGTAAGCTTGTAAAAAATATTTTAGGTTTTGATAATAGACGTAATATTCCGAAGATCGCTTCTCAGTCACTTCGCAAATGGTTTTTGAACCGAGAAAAACCTTTGTGGAATGATAGAAAGCCAATCAAAGAAGTATATTTCTATTGTGACGAATTCACAAACTATAATGATGTGGAGTTGGGTAAGAAAGCCATTTTGTTGCTGGAAGCTTTGGGATATGAGGTTTTGGTGATAAATCATGCTTTTAGTGCTAGAGCATTAATTTCGAAAGGAATGTTGCGCGAAGCGCGAAAACTTGCTAATGAAAATGTGCGTATCTTCTCCTCGCGCTTGACAGATGAAATCGCTCTGGTGTGTGTAGAGCCATCTGCGATTTTATGTTTTCGGGACGAATACGTGGATTTGGTGGACGAAGAGCTTGAGGCAGACGCACAGCGGATTGCTCCTTTTGCTATGGTGATAGAGGAGTTTTTGTGGAAAGAGATTGAAAAAGGCAATATTAGTAAAGACGTTTTCATCGAGCTGCCACAAAATATATTATTGCACACACATTGTCAGCAAAAGGCTTGGAAATTGCAGCAATGTACATCTTCGCTATTAGCTTTCCCACAAGGGTATGAGGTGGAAGTGATTCCGTCAGGTTGTTGCGGAATGGCAGGTGCTTTTGGGTATGAGAAAGAACATTATGACATCTCTATGCAGATTGGAGAATTAGTACTTTTCCCGCAAGTTCGTGGAAAAGCTCAGGATACAATCGTCGTTGCTACAGGAGGTAGTTGTCGACATCAGATTTACGATGGAACAAAGGAAATCGCGATTCATCCCGTTGAAGTCTTATATAAAGCATTAAAAGACAAAAGTCATCTTTTATAAGATGACTTTTGTCTTTTAAGATATTTGATTCTTACAAATTATTTAGCTTCATTAAGTGCTTCTGTATTCAATTTGATATACTCACCATTATTAGCTTTTTTTGCCATTTCAATACCTTCTTGTGCGGCTTTTCTAGCACCAACTTTATCACCAGCTTTATTTAAAATTCTTGATTTCCAATATTTGATATGTGCTGCGCCAGTATTTCCTTCATCCGCTAATTTTACCCATTCCGCAGCTTTTTTGATATCTAGATTATTGGTGAAGTAATGTTGAGCAGCTTGGAAATAAGGTTTTTTCTCGCCTTGCATCGCTTGTTCAATACTAGCCATGATTTCTTTAGACTGATCTGTCGTAATAGAAAATGCTACTTTCGTATTTTCCCAAGCTAATGAAACACTCGTTGAATTCGTAGTAACATCATCAAAAGTAATGGTGAATGTTTCTACTTTATTAGCCAATTTCTGTGGTTTTACTTTGAAACGTAAGAAATCATCAGCTTGATTGTATTGATAAGCGCCCCATTGTTTTGGATTTTTACTTAAAATAACCGTCCATTCTGTTGGCGTTGGAATGGTGAAAATACCGTACGTACCTGCAGGAACAACATTTCCCTCGATATTAACCTCTTCATCCAATGTCAACGTAGGGATATTGTTAGCACCTGTACGCCAAACTTCATTATATGGAACTAACCCACCGAATATTTGACGACCTTTCATACTTGGGCGTTGATAGGATAAGATAATGTTTTTAATACCTAACCCCTGTATAACTGTGGTGGTACTACTTGCAGGAGGTAACTGCACCTGCGCTTGGCTCAATTCTGTTCCTAAGAATAATAAAGCTACTGTTGCTATTGATAAAATAGTTTTTCTCATTTTCCCTTTGTATATTTTTTAGTGTGAATTTAATAAATTTTTCAGGCTTTTGACCTGTGCAGGTATTAAATCGCGATTAATATTTTTGTTACTGAATTTTTGAATCTCCTGTTCTAAAGATTTTAGCTCTTCCATCTTCCCTTCTTTTGACAATATAGCACGTAATGCTTTGATTTTTTCAACGGTTTGAATGCCTTCACGCAATTTTTCAAAACGAATACTCGTTTCGTTTTCTGGATAGACCAAATATGTGTCCCCAGCTGCCCATGAGCCAAAACGGGTATCTTCAAGTGGATTCCCATTCCAACAGTCGTAAGCCCAACGCAAATATCCATCAAAACCACGTTGAATGGTATTCACGATCATATAAATTGGCTCATGATACCCCGAACTTGTGAATGTATTGGGGAATATTTCGGTACAACAGGTGTAAGCTGTCGTCTTGTAACCCTTCGCTTTGCGCGAAGCCAAAATATCTTCTGCCATCGTATCGTAAAATGGAATTGCGTAATCAATGATGTCGTCCGATAATTCGGGATGGTAGTAGCCTGCCAGCGAGATTTGAAAGTTCGGATCTGCTTTTTTGATAATTCCAATAGCGGCTTGCATATCTTTCATAGGACGCTCATCCATTGCAATAGTAGTTTTCTTAAACCAACCTTTTTTCTTTAGGTGCGCTGCAAAATCTTTTAAGAAAGGATACCAATGATCTTCGTATGCTTTTTCACTTGGTTTAGCTTTCAAAACTTGTCTTTGTTGTGTTGCCTCATCGAAATAATAAAATGACAAGTTCCACGGAATCATACTATAGCAATTGATGTAATCCGATACTCCTACCTCATGCATATATTCCACCCAACGATCAAATAAAGTATAATCGTAATGCCAAGTTCCATCTGTTTTCTTGGTCCAACGAATCATCGCGTCGTATTTGTCAAATGTTTGGCTATTCCAAGGATCATAGATCAAAGTAGTGGTAATGTTCTTTTGCCCAGCATTAGCTAAGCGTTCCATTGAAGGTTTTATTTTTTCTAAATGTTCTTTTGAAAAAACTTCTAAATCGTAATAACGTGCAGAAGAATATGGGTTCTGCCATAAATCCAAATGGAAATCCCAATCTTTTGCTGCATCTAATTTATGTTTTGAAACATTGATAATATAAGGCAATGTGAGCTCTTTGGTTTGATTGCTAGATGTTATTTTCACGTTCACTTCTCCCTTATAAATTCCAGGTTTGGCATCCTGAGGAACTGTTACACTCAACCACAATGGTCTTGTTTCCTTTGAATTGAAAGTATAAGTAGTTGAATTTAAAATACGGTCGGCCACTAATGTAGAATCTAAAATTACATTAATCCCACAAGCCGATTTTAATTTGGATGGATCATCACTGATTACATATGCGATGGGAGCGAATTGAATATTATTTTTGGTAATGCGATTTTTGTTTGATTTAAGATCTGAAACTGAAAGTTCTATAGTTGAATTATCAAATTTCATATCCTTAGTCCAAACAGCGAGTTGTGAATTTATGGTTTCACCTGCCCACGCCTCTGCTTTCCAAGTTTTGTGTATTACTGTTGTGGGAACATTGTGTTTAGATACACTGAAATCAGGATCAATAAATGAAAATTGAATTCCACTTTGGAGTTTGTCCCATGGGTTGTGGTCGGCTAAATGTTTTTTTGGATCGGCAATTTCTTTAAATTGTGCGAAGGATGAAGCACAAATTAAAGTAAACATCAAAGTAAGAAGTCTTTTCATAGTCTATAATTTGATGCTCAAAATACGAAATTAATTCTTCTTAAATAAGAAAGGCTTTCGATTGAAAGCCTTCACGTATTATTGTTTGTATAATATTCTAAATTTGATTGTATTTTCGATCTTCTTGAGCTGTGTGATTAATTTTTTATCATAATTCGAATCAATATCTGTAACCACATAACCTAAATCACCACGTGTCATCAAAAATTGCGATAATATGTTGATTTGATTATCCGCATAAATATTATTGATACGTGCTAAAATGCCTGGTACATTTTTGTGAATATGTAATAAACGGTGACCTTTTAATTTTTTAGGTAAAATCAAATGTGGGAAATTACGACTTTGATCTGTATCACCATTGTTGATAAAATCAGCCATACGACGCGGCACAAATTCAGCATTGGTGTGTTTTTCTTTTTTATCATCAAAAATTACAATACCTTTTTGCGTACACAACGTTCTGCTTACATTACCTTTTACATCACCTAAGTAACCCAAAGTTTTCAATTTATCCGCTCGAGACAATTGTTCGTTTGATACTTGTACACCATTACCTAACAACAACATTCCAACATCTTTGGTGTATTTTTCTTCAAAAGTATCTTTCACACGGATAGAGAAACCATCTCGCTTCAAAATGTGCGCTGAAATCTCAGGAACATCACCTACAATCAGACATAAAATACGATTCTTTGGGTAAGAAATTGCCGAAGGCAATTGATTGACGTACAAGAATTCGTCAAAACTTGGGGTAACGTGATCCGCATTGTCCGTAACACTTTTGCGTGAAATATTCTCTGTGAACGCGAAAAATTTCTCAATCAATCCCGATTCTTTCAGCTGAAAATCAGAATAACCATCACCGATACCATAAATAGTACCTTGGATGTTTAGATCTTTCAAAAGCTGTACTTTACCACCTTCATTCGAAAGCGGATTAGTATCGTCATAGCCAACAATGTAGCCGTTTTCATCAAATTTGAACGTATTGGCGTAAATGTTTTCTTCCAAAATCCCGTAAGGTGATACTACAGGAATAATGAACTCTTTGAAACCACCGGATACAATCCAAGCAGTCTCCGAATTTTGTTTGAAAAATTCCCGATTTCTGTCAAAGGATTTCGAAACTTTTTTCTTCAAATGCTTGATCAGCTTTTGTAAATGCTCTTTATTTGCTCGTAATAAAGCAATACGACCAGCCAGAGCCTCACGGAAAGAAATTTTTCCTTCCATCGCTAAGTTGGTAAAGCGTTCGATCTCTTTGTAAACCTTTTCTTGATCTGGACTACCTTCTAATGATATACGAGCCAGCTCGTCCAATGCCTCCACTTGTGTGAACGTACTGTCGAAATCAATGATGTAATAATTTTTCACTGCTGTTTAGATTGTTTGTGTTTTGTTGTTATTATAATATGTGTTCGCTATTTCTTCTAGCGTGTGATTCAAAGGTTTGAATGAATAATTAATCGTCGAGACAATCTTTTCATTCGAATAAGCCAAAAGATCGGAAGCTGCACGAGTAGATTCTTCGGTAATGACAGGCTTTTTACCTGTAATCATTGAAGCTACTTTTGCAGCACGCCATGCAAACGAAAGCATCCAAGAATTCGCACGAATGGTAGGAGCTTTTTTATTTATCAATTTTGCTATACGCGATAGCAACTCTTTATTCGAAATGTTTTCCGAATTCAGAATAAATCTTTCGCCTGATATGGATTCGCTATTCATCAGTTGCACCATGATTTTACTCACATCTTCTACATCTACGATGCCTACCGAACCGCCTGTAAATATTTTGATTCCATTGTTCACCAACTCGAATATTGCACCTGAACCTTTTTTGTAAGATCCTATACCCATAATCACGGAAGGATTAATAATTACCGCATCCAGTCCTTCGTTAATCCCACGCCATACTTCCAATTCGGATTTGTATTTCGATAAGGAGTAATTGGATATTTTGGGATTGAATTCCCATTTGTCTAGTTCGTTGACAGGTTTATTGTTTTTACTTGTACCCAATGCTGCTATCGAACTCACGTGAAGCAGTCTAGCTTTGTGTGCCAAACATAAATTTACAATATGTGAAGTACCTTCTACATTGATCAAAAACATTTCTGGGGCATCTTCCTTTTGGTAAGATACTTTAGCGGCGCAGTGATAAACTTGCGAAATCCCTTTGAATACCTCCTCCAATGCAAAATAATCCGTCACATCGGCATCCACCCATTGTATCAATGAAGAAGATTTTAATTTATCTGGAATACTTGAAGATGACCTCTTTGTCGCCACGACTGCATGCCCTTGATCGATTAACAATTTGATGAGCGCTGACCCTAAAAATCCTGTTCCTCCAGTTACTAATATCACGTGCTTTGTTATATAATGTTTTAGCCATTCAAATATAGATTTTTAGGCTATGGAATGCAAAAGTTATACGGTATTTATATGATTTGAATACTTTTAAAAGTTTTATGATTTGGATGAATAAATGCATATTTGCATAGCGATATACCAAATATAGTTTTTCGTTATTAATAATTTCCAAATATGTCATTAGCAGATTTTTTTTCACCCATTAGCTTGTCGGATATTTCTTTGAAAGATGAATATCTAAATTCTCAATTTGGACGTGTTATTCAAATCTATCAAGATGAATTCCCGAATTGGGAGGATGAAGAAAACAGACCAAATCTAGCTATCATAGGTGTAGAAGAAGATCGTGCTTCGATCAATAACAAAGGAACCGCGAAAGCACCTAATGCTGTACGCAAACATTTGTATGAGCTGTACCAAGGCGATTATAAAACAAAAATTGTTGATTTTGGAAATATCATAGCTGGCAATTCGATCAATGATACCTATGCAGCACTGAAAGTTGTTGTGGAGGAATTGGTCAAGAAAGATATTGTTCCGATTATTATTGGCGGAGGTCAAGATTTGACGTACGCGCAATACCGAGGTTATCAGGAGTTGGAGCAACGTGTGGAAGTTGCGGTTATTGATGCGAAGTTTGATTTGGATCAAGAGCATACGGAGGATATGCCGCTGAATTCGCAGACCTATCTGAATCATTTAATTTTGCATCAACCAGACTATCTTTTCAACCTTAATAATGTCGCGTATCAGACGTATTTGGTGAGCAAAGAATCCATCAATATGTACGACAAACTGTTCTTCAATGCACAGCGTGTCGGTATGATTGCTGGAAAACTGGATCAGGCGGAGCCAATAATTCGTGCTGCGGATATGGTTTCATTTGATATTGGTGCTATCCGTGCATCCGAAGCTCCAGGCAACGCTAATGCGGTACCGAATGGTTTATTTGGCGATGAAGCGTGTCAATTGGCGCGATATGCGGGTATGTCGGATAAATGTAGTTCAATCGGTTTTTATGAATTTAATCCCACATTTGATCCAATGGAACAAACTGCAATGTTAGTTTCACAAATGATTTGGTGTTTTGTGGATGGCTATTACAACCGTAAAAACGATGCACCTCTAGTTCCGAAATCGGCTTACATCATTTACCGTACGCCATTAGAAAATGAAGAGCACGAATTGGTTTTTGTGAAAAGTAAAAAGTCCGATCGTTGGTGGATGCAAGTGCCTTATTTTGGTACAAAATCTGTAAACGAGCGTTTTTACTTAGTGCCATGCCGTTATGAGGATTACCAACTTGCCGTTTCTGGCGAAATGCCTGATATTTGGTGGAAAACACATCAAAAATTACAATAATATTCGATGGTCTTTTCAGACCATTTTTTGTTTAAATAAGATTTATGGAATATATATTAATTGCACTAATTGTTTTATTACTTGTTGTTTGTATTTATTTTGCATTGCAAAAAGCAAGAGGAGTTTCTAAATCAGAATTCGATAAGCTTAGTCAGTATAAGCAAGAACTGGAAATTGAATACGCGAAAGTAAAGCAATTTGCTGAATTGCAAGCACAGGAAAAGGAGGAGCTGAAACGATTGCTCGAGCGTGAGCAAAATGAGCGCAATGCCTTAGAACGAACGTTGGAAGGGACGAATGCATATTTGCAAGCACAACAAGAAAAATTCGAGGAGCAAAAAGAAGAAATTCAGCGTACCAAAGCGCAATTTAACAATGAGTTTCAAGTTTTGGCGAATAAGATATTAGAAGAAAAGACCCAAAAGTTTACGGCCCTGAATCAACAATATTTGGGTGTTATCTTAGATCCTCTGAAAGAAAAAATTAAAACTTTCGAAGAGAAAGTTGAAAAATCTTATGCTCAAGAATCCGCTGAGCGAAATGTATTGAAAGGTGTCGTGGAACAATTGATGCAACAAAGTTTGCAAATTAAAGACGAAGCTAATAATTTGACACGTGCTTTGAAAGGTGATTCCAAGAAGCAAGGAAATTGGGGCGAAGTGATTTTGGAACGCGTTTTAGAACGTTCGGGGTTAACAAAAGATCAAGAATACAGATTGCAAGTTTCTTTGCAAGATGAGCAAGGGCGACGATTGCAGCCTGATGCGATTATAGATTTACCAGATGACAAGCAGTTGATTGTCGATTCTAAAGTTTCTTTAGTTGCCTATGATAATTACATCAATGCTGAGACCGAAGAAGAATTGAGTTTGCATTTAAAATTGCATGTGCAGTCCATTGAAAACCATGTGAAAGAACTTTCGGCTAAGAATTACCACAGTTTGTACGGCATTCATTCACCAGATTTTGTCATGCTTTTTATGCCAATAGAATCCGCATTGAGTGTTGCGGTGATGCATAAGCCAGAATTATTTTCGGATGCTTGGGATAGACGAGTTGTGATTGTGAGCCCTTCAACATTGTTGGCGACATTGCGTACAATTGCTTCCATGTGGAAACAAGAACGTCAGAATCGAAATGTCTTAGAAATAGCACGGGAGGCAGGCGCGCTTTATGATAAGTTCGTCGGATTTTTGACCGATATGCAGCAAATTCAAGTGCATCTAAATAAAGCTTCAGAAAAGCACGATGAAGCCATGAAGAAGCTTTCAACTGGCGCTGGAAATGTAGTGCGACGCGTAGAAAATTTAAAATCGCTTGGCGCGAAAGCGAATAAACAGATAGATGATAAGTTTTTGGATTCGTAGGAAACAATAAAGGGAAGATTTCCATCTTCCCTTTATTGTTTAAGTCAATACCGTTTTGCTTAATATCCCATTGCCGTATCATCACCACGATGATCTGCTCCAGCCTGTAATTTACCGTTTGGTAATACAATAATATTTTCTACCCGGCCG
Organism: Sphingobacterium bovisgrunnientis; assembly: GCF_009829085.1. Taxonomy (GTDB): domain Bacteria; phylum Bacteroidota; class Bacteroidia; order Sphingobacteriales; family Sphingobacteriaceae; genus Sphingobacterium; species Sphingobacterium bovisgrunnientis. The sequence continues at coordinate 142,332 of NZ_WUQY01000002.1, read as the reverse complement.
ATATTTCCTCTTATGTGAATTTTATAACCGTCTTTTTCTAAACTTAAGCGCGTTTTTTCATCGATAGCTTTTGCTTCTACGTCTATACGATCTGGTTTCCATTGGTGATGAAATCGTGCTGTACTAACAGATTCTTGTGCTGTCATGCCAAATTCCAATACATTTAATATTGTTTGAAAAACCGAAGTAATAATTGTAGAACCGCCAGGTGTACCAACGACCATTTTCAACTTGCCGTCTTTCTCCACAATAGTAGGCGTCATAGCAGACAACATACGTTTTCCAGGTTCAACAGAGTTCGCTTTGCCGCCTAATAAACCATACATATTTGGTGTACCCGGTTTTACGGAGAAATCATCCATTTCATTGTTTAACAAGAAGCCCGCTCCGTCAACCCATACTAATGATCCATATGATCCGTTGATAGTCGTTGTCAGCGAAACCGCATTTCCTTCTTTGTCGACAATGCTATAATGTGTAGTTTCTTCAGATTCGTAGCCAGGAAATTTGCCTGCTTTGATCGTTTCACTATCTGTTGCTTTTGCTAAAGATACATTTACCATTCTACTTTGATTGTAAGCCGCAGAAGTTAAATGTTCTACTGGAACACGGTAAAAATCTGGATCACCTAAGTGTGTTGCGCGATCTGCGTACACACGACGCTCTGCTTCGACCATCGCTCTGACAGTGCTGTCTGATTGAAAACCCCATTGTGCTAACGGGTATTTTTCGACAGATTGCAATAAGGCCAATAGTGCCACACCACCACTCGAAGGTGGAGGCATAGAAATAATTTTATGGCCTTTGTATTCACCTACAATTGGTTTACGCCAAATAGCTTGGTAATCTTCTAGGTCTTTGTGCGAAATAATACCGTTGCCACGTTTCATTTCGGCTACGATATAGTCGGCAGTTTTACCCTTATAAAATCCATCACGACCTTCGCTCGCTATACGTTTTAAAGTTTCTGCTAATTCTAATTGTACAAAATTATCTCCTTCTTTCCAATCTTCCGTTTTGATAATAGCCGCACCATTAGGATTGTGTTGGATAAATCGAGCTTTGTAATTATTGAACTCACCAGCTTGTTGTTTTGTTATTGGAAAACCTTTCTCTGCTAATGCTATTGCGGGAGCAACAAGTTCTTTCCATGGCAAGGAAGCATATTTTTTAAAAGCTTCATCCATTCCCGCAACTGATCCTGGGACACCTGCAGCGAGCTGGCCATATAGACTTAAGTCTGTTATCGGGTTACCATCTTTGTCCAAATACATATCCTTAAAAGCTGCAGCAGGTGCTTTCTCACGAAAATCTAATGACGCTACTTCTCCAGTCTTACTGCGGTAAACCATAAAACCACCACCACCAAGATTTCCTGCATTGGGATATACAACAGCCAAAGCAAATTTGACTGCGATCGCTGCGTCTACTGCATTACCGCCTTTTTTCAAAATATCAACCCCCACCTTAGAAGCCAAAGGATGCGCTGTTACCACAGCTCCATTATCATAAGTACTACTGATAGGTTGCATTTCAGTTCGTTGAATCGAAATACAACTGTAACTCAGAAAGGAAACTACGATAAAATAAATGATGTTTTTCATATGATATGTAAGGTTTGCTTGTTTGTGCCTAAAGATACTTATATTCAGAAAAAAAAGGTAATATTAAGCATAAACTCTAATTATCAGATTTTATCAACTAAAAATGGAGCGTATCACGCTCCATCCATATTTTATAATGTTAATGCTAATCGGGTAAATGCAAATCGACCGTTGAAACCAAACTGTTGTCCTGTTCTGGAATACAAAAAGTATCCTGCCCCTTGTAAGGAGCTTCCGTCGCGTACTTTATCTGGGTATACATCAAACAAATTGTTTGCTCCGACAGTCCATTTCAAATTCTTGGTTAATTGGTAGCCCAAACTTAAATCAGTTACAACTTTACCACCGAAAGTTTGTCTATCTGCATCGACATTCGTTGCGCCTTCCACTTCACCGAAGTACACATTACGTAGAAACACATTGAATTTATCAAGTGTGTAATTGAATGAAAGATTGATCTTTTGACGAGGGACAGCAGATTCTAAATAAATGCGAGAAGCCTGATCAAAATAGATGTTTTCTTTGCCAGCTAATTTCTCCGAAGATTTCACTTCACCCAAGATATTTGTTTTCACAAATGTTCCAGATAAATCCGTTCGCAAAGTTCCTTTTCCAATGTTTTCGTTGTACGTTAAGACTACATCCAAACCCTTTGTTTCGGTGTCAATTGCGTTTGCAAAGAAACGGGCAGAAGAAGCGTTCGCGGTTTGTAGTAAGCTGTAAATTTCTTTGTCTTGTTCGCTTGCTCCAGCTGCATTTGAACCAGTAAAGTTTCCAGTATAGACGATACGGTCATTTATACGAATGTAATATCCATCAATTGTAGCTTTTAGTTTTCCAAAATTTCCAGTCAATCCAGCGCTGTACGAATGCGAAGTTTCTTGTTTCAGTGACGGAATACCTAACAATTGTGCTGGACGGCTATCGTTTGTGAAAGTTCCAGAATTAATAATTTGTCCGTCTACGAATAAACTTGAAGTCGCATTAAAATAACGTTGGTGTAGAGAAGGTGCTCTAAAACCACTACTTGCTGCTGCTCTAAAATTGAATCGTTCGTCTATTTTGTAGCGTGTACTAATTTTCCAATTTAAAGTAGACCCAAAATCAGAGTAATTTTCGAAGCGCAATGCACCTGTCAATAAGAAACTAGGAGTGAAGTTCACTTCCACATCTCCATATGCAGCTATAGAAGAGCGTGATTCGTTAATGGCATTGTCAGGTCTGAAACCGCCAAAAGCTTGTGCTCCTGAAGCGTATGCTGAGCCATTAGCTGCAAATCTAGTCTGCACATTGCCCTGGAAATTTGGAATCAATATTGGATTACCTGCTCCGTCCGTGCCTACTCGAATTGCTTTACCATAGTCCGCATACGAAGCTTCTTCACCTGCCACAATTTTATAATTTTCGTAGCGATGTTCTAAACCAAATGCAACGTTAATTCCAGCTAATGTTTGTTCAAAAAATCTATTAACATCAAAATTGGTCGTATTTTGTGCAAAACGGTAGCCGCCATCATCGAAGGATGTCGGAGAGGCTTTTAGCAATGAGGCGTTTAGTGAGTTTTCAGTTTTAAAATCAATGGCATTTCGACCGAACGAATTGGAGAAATCCGCATTCCAATTTCCTATTTTACCTTTGATGCCTGTCGCAAATGATTGGTCGTAATTGTCTGTAACAATTAATGGAAGAAAACCTAAAGGATAAATTTCACTAATATTCTGTGTAAGCTGTGCTGGTTGTCTTCTGAAAGCTGCAGATTCGCCATTGCGGTAGTTCAAACCACCAAAAGCGTAGAATTCTGCATTTTCACGGAGAGGAATAGCCGAATTGAAGAACAATGCACCTCCTCGCGTCTGCGCCTGTCCTATACGCGATACAAAGTCAGCTCTTGTCAATCCTCTTTTTGCTAATTCAGCATCTGTTATATTTGCGCCAGTAGGTGAAGGATAATCTGTTGGATTGTTATAGTCATTAAATATAACTCCCGTGAATTCTTTTTGTCTGTTTGTTGGTTCGCGGAAATCATAAGAACCAGAGAAGTTAATATATCCGCCTCGGTCACCTAATGGTAAACCAAAATTTAGGTTAGCCTGTACTGACTGTCCATCGAATTTGTTTTCCGCATTTTCAGAGGCAAATCCACCATACGTAGCTGAAGCACGCAATTCTTGTACATTATCTTCTAAGATAATATTGATTACACCAGCAATAGCGTCCGAGCCATATTGTGCGGCAGCACCATCGCGAAGTATTTCTATACGTTTTATCGCTGCGGTAGGAATAGCATTCAAATCAGTACCTACAGAACCTTTACCAAATGTTCCGTTGATATTTACTACAGAAGTCGTATGACGACGCTTTCCGTTGATTAATACCAATACTTGATCTGGGCCCAAACCTCGCAACGACGCTGGGTCTATATGATCCGTTCCATCCGAAATAACTTGTGTATTGGAGTTAAATGATGGCGCAACATAGTTTAGTAATTGATTCAGAGAAACTTGTGCCACATCCTTAGTTAAGTTTTTGATGTCAATAACATCTACAGGAGCTGGAGTTTCCAAATTGGAACGCGGAACAGCTCGACTACCGACTACAACTACTTCATCCAATGAAGTCGCATCTAGATCAAAGTTTAGCACATTATTGATTGCTTCTGTAATATTTTTAGTTACAGATTTATAACCAACATAAGATACAGTAATTGATTTTGTATTTGCTGTAATATCAATTGTATATGCGCCTTGCGTATCTGTGGATTGTGAAATTCCATCATTAGTGCGTACGGTAGCACCTAATATGTTCTCGTTATTTGATTGTACTAGTCCAGTTAGTTTTTGAGTTTGTGCGAAAACATTTACGGTTAGTAAAGTGAACAATAAGAGGGTGTTGATTTTGAGGGTGTAAGTTTTGTATATCTGCTTCATATCTCACAATTTTAAATAGTTAACGCTGCAAATATATAAAATCTATCTATTAAGTAGATTAAATTATTTTGAAATTATTTTTCTTTTCGAAAATATTCGTTTGTTCTAGATTTCGAAAGGATATATTTTATCTAAATTTTTAATTTAAAAACTTTAGATAGTATAAGAAGTGTGTTATAAAGGGATATGGAATAATTCAACTATGCTACTTCAATTTCTCATTATTTTTATGCCTATCGCTATCACGGTTTGTTTTCTTATCCAAATTCTTCTGCAAAGCTTCCGTCAAGTTTACGCCTGTTTGATTAGCTAGACAAATTAATACAAATAAAACATCAGCCATTTCATCCGCTAGATTCACTTCCTTATCTGAATTTTTAAAGGACTGCTCGCCATATTGACGCGCCATGATGCGTGCCACTTCACCAACTTCTTCCATCAGCATCGCGGTATTAGTCAACTCGTTGAAATAACGTACACCTGTTGTCGTTATCCATTTTTCCACGATTTCTTGTGCTTCTTGTATGGTCATAATAGCTTAAAAATTATCTTTATCCTTTGTGTTCATAATTATCGTCACAGGTCCATCATTGCGCAAATCGATTTTCATATCTGCACCAAATATACCCAATTGGACTTCTTTGTTTAAAAGTGAACTTAGCAACTTGCTCATATCTTCGTACATGGGTTTCGCTTTATCGGGTTTACCTGCACGAATAAAAGAAGGTCTATTGCCTTTTTTTGTTTGTGCAAATAAGGTAAACTGTGAAATCAACAAAATATTTCCGTCAATATCTTGAATCGATTTATTCATTAAACCTTTTTCGTCGGAGAAGATGCGTAGATTGACTATTTTATTTGCCAACCATTCCATATCTTCTTTGGTGTCGCCTTCTTCAACTCCCAATAATACTAATAAACCAGCCTCTATTTTACCTGTGATTATATCATCTACGGTACATGAAGCATGTGTGACACGTTGTATAACTGCTCGCATGGCTTAAAAGTAGAAAAAATACTCAAATTAATTTTTGCGATGTTGATGTAGTAGTGAAAAAACTCAAGACTTAGCTAACCCGCCTAAAATATTCTAGTATATATTACTCAGCCTTCAATCCAATTGATATATTTGGAAAATAAATTAATTATCCAGTTATTTTATTTATGAATTATATAAATGAATTTATTTCTTTTTTAAAAAGACCAAAGGACTTTCAATTTGATATTTCGAGGTCTGAGAAATGGAAACTTTTTGCTATACTATTGCTCCTAAATATTGGAGTGCTATTTATAATTGTATATCCAATTTATTATTTTGTGAATTGGTTAATTCCGCTGCGACAGGCTGATTATTTGCAGAATTTCACTTTAGCCAAAAGTATTGTATTTCTAGTTTTTATTATTCCTTTTATTGAAGAACTTTTCTTCAGACTTGTTCTGCGATATTCTGGATTAGTAGAAGCTACTATGAGTCGCCGCTTTTGGGATCGTATTTTTCCATATTTGATATATGGTCTTTCCATTAGTTTTGGGTTAGTACACGTGAGTAATTATGCGAATAACGATTTCTGGTTTTATGTTTTTGCACCCTTATTAGTTATTTCACAATTATTTGGTGGATTCGTAACTTCGTATTTACGTGTTAGACTTAATTTTTGGTGGGGCTGTCTGTTTCATTTTAGTTGGAACTTTATTTTTGTAATAGTTTTAACTTTAGCTGAAAATTTAGTTTCTAAGCCTTATATCCAAAAGACAGATAATTATTCATTAACTATAGAAGAGAAACCTTTCTTTGAATCCGATGTTAAAAAATCAATAAATATTGATAGTTTAGAAGGTAAGTTGAAACAATTGGATGCTCAGCAATATCAATTACAAGCCGTATTGGATACTTTGTACGGTAAAGATAAGTATTATACGGAGAGTAATTTTTTGAAAATTGATTTTGATTCTCAAGAGGGAATTGATAAAGCTGAATTTATTGACTTGGTAAAAGAAGAATACGATATTATTTGTCTGAAAACCTATAAAAAGATAAATTAAAAAAGCGGCAATCAAATTGACTGCCGCTTAATTCAAATAGTTAGGGAAAATATTAGAATCTTAAATTCAAGCCGAACATAAAATTAGTTGTGGCCTGAGGGTAATAGAAATTGTAATAATCGCGTGTGCCTTGTGACTCAAAAATCTGTCCCCAAGTGTATCCCGATGTTACATACTTCGCATTGAAGATGTTGTTTACCGAAGCTAGCACATCTATATTCTTAAGCCCAAAAGCTGAAAAAGAATATTGGGATTTTAGATTTGTGTAGGTGAATGGATCAATAGAACGTTCTTTAGCCGTGGTGTTGTCAAGATAAACTCTGGAAACGTACTTGCTTACAAGTGATATTGACCATTTTTCCGCTGGTAAATAGGTGAAATTATTGGATAGGATAGTACTTGCTGCGTTGGCGATTGTAGTCCTCTTGTATTCATTGATTTCCACACCAACTTTTTCCCAGTTATCATCCAATATGGATACATTCTCCACGAAGTTCTTGATTTTATTTTCACTCAATGCTGCCGTTGCAGACCAGATGAATTTTGGGTGAATAGCCCAACTTGCATCTAATTCTACACCTATCCGATAGCTGTCAGGAACATTTTGACGGATAGGCGAGCCCACATTATTGATAGCACCCGTATTGATCAACTGATCTTTGTAGAGCATGGCATATACATTTGTTCCTAAATTTATGTTTGAAGTTTTGAAACGATAACCTGCTTCTATATCCTGCATTTTTTCAGGCTTTGGAAATTGGTTTAATGGATTTTCTACATAATCTTTTCGAACAGGCTCTTTGCTCGCATAGGCGTATGAAGCGTACACATTTGAGCTGGGATTAATAAAGTAGGTCGCTCCAAATTTGGGATTAAAGAATTTCAAATTGTCTTTGAAATTGAGGATTCTTCGACTCCCATCATCGAGGAATTCGTCGTCAGAACCCTGTCCTGAATAATTGATATGACGGTATTGCAAATCCAAGTTGAATAACCATTTGTCATTTTTGTAATCCGTCTTTAGATATATATTGAAATCCTTTTTAGTAGCATCATTCAGATAGTACTTGTCATCGAAGGATTTATTCGGGAAAATAGCAACATCAATTGCTTCGCCATAGTGATCTCCTGTGTACTGATTGAATGCTCCGCCTAATGTATAATTCCAAAACGAAGAAGGTTTAAAATTTAGCGAAAATGTTGTACCATAGAAGTGATTGTCCAACCATCTTCTGCGTACTACATCCGAACTTTTGATCTCTTCGCCATTTTGTATTACATTCGGAATATTGTATTTATATAATTTGTCATCTGCTTTAAATTCTTCAAAATAGCCTTTGCCTCTGGTATAGTGCAATGCTGTATTTAGATTCCACTTCTCGTTTGCTAAGTAGGTGTAATGTAAATGCGAATGCGTTTGTGTATAATTATCGGTTTGATCGTCATAGGTGTAATAATTATATCGTCTATCTGCATTCATTAGCCTATCCAATTCAGGTCCTCCATAGATTTCTAATGCATTATAAGCATACCTTTCTAATTCATCTTTACCCGTTCCTTTTAGAATAGGTTCAGGTGTGCCATACCAAGCTTGATATGTTTTCTCTTTTCCTGTGAAAACAGTTGCTTTCAAGATATGCTTGTCTGTATACAAGCCCCCGTCAATATAAAAAGATTTCAAGTCTGATGTTGCTCTTTCGATATATCCATTTGAGCTGATTCGTGATAATCTTGTATTGAACGAAAATTTATTGTTGATCAATCCTGTTCCTGCTTTAATCGTGTTTTTCCAAGAATTGAATGATCCGAAACTATTATTTAATTCCGCATAAGGTTTAGTTTCCAGAGCGTCAGTCTGAATATTTAGTGAAGCTCCGAAGGCTCCAGCGCCGTTTGTTGAAGTTCCGATTCCACGTTGAATTTGTATACTTTCGGTACTCGATGCAAAATCAGGAAGGTTAACAAAAAATGAGCCCATACTCTCTGCATCATTTAGGGGAATTCCATTTAATGTCACATTGATACGTTGATTATCTGAACCGCGAATAGTCATGTTTGTATAGCCAATTCCTGCTCCAGCATCCGAACCAATAATTACACCAGGAGTTTGATCCAATAAATAAGGAATGTCTTGACCGAGGTTGTTTTTTTTGAGTTCTTCCTTATTTAAATTTTTAAATGTGGTGGCAGAATTTTCCTTTGCACGTGTAGCATATACAAATACAGCATCCGATTGTATTTGGGAAAGTTCTAATTGGATCGTATAATTTGTTTGTGCAGTAGTTGCACTCCCAGAATATTCCTTGTAGCCGAGATGTTTTACACGAAGGGATACTGATTTTGAATTTCCTAAACTAAAGCTTGCCGTTCCACTCTCGTCAGTTTGATTTACGGTATTACCAACCGTCACGGTTGCATTTGCAAGTGGCGAAGATTTCTCATCTACTACCATCACAGTAATGTTTTGTTGTGCGAAACATACAGTCGCAAGTAGGACAAATGTCCAAGAAGCAATAAAATGCTTAAACATAAGTAAAAAATATTTTTTGAGTTAAACCCAATTACTGCAAGGGGTTACAGTAACCTCTATTTAACCGCCCATTCCCTACGCTGGCATTATCCAGATCAGGTGTGTTTAATTTCTTTCCTAAAAATTAAACCGGGTATATTCTCAGCCTGTCTTTGTGTTTGAAACAAGGCACCCCTATTTGATAATAGCGAAATTAGCTTTTTTTATCGTATAAATAAAAAAATGATATAATTTTTACTAAAAAATTGTATCTTTCTCAAAAATTAGATTCAGTCTATTTTTTAAAAATCACACAACACACACACAAAGTACATGATACAATACTTTACGGCTGATTATGTTATTCCTGTAACGTCAGATCCTATAAAAAATGGTATAGTAGCTATAGAGGATGGGAAAATAATAGGTATCTATAAGGAGTTAGATTCATCTATTAAAGCTGATGTGAAATCATTGTCTGGAGTTTTAATTCCAGGATTTATAAACACGCATTGTCATTTGGAGTTGTCTCATTTGGTTAAAGTAATTCCTGAAAAAATTGGTCTTGTAGAGTTTATAGGGAAGGTCATGGAATCTCGTGGCAACGATGTCACGAAGATAAATAAGGCTATGAAAAATGCGGATGATTTGATGTTTAATAATGGTATTCAGGCTGTTGGTGACCATGCAAATACCTCGTTATCTGCAGATATCAAACATAATAGCAATATTATATACCACACATTTGTAGAAATCATAGGTCTAAGGGAAGAGGAAGTAAATGCTAAAATTGATGAAGCAAGGGACATTGAGTTCTACTTTAATTCTATGCATTCATCTATCACTCCACACGCACCTTATTCTTGTTCCAAGTCATTATTTAAGGCTTTTAAAAAATCCATCACTGAGGACAATATAATTTCTATTCACAATCAAGAAAGTGAAGAGGAAAATAAATTGTTTAGATATAAGACAGGAGAATTTTTAAAGTTCTATGAGAGATTAGGTTTGGATTTGGAAGAGTTCAAAGCTCAAGCTCGTAATTCAATCCAGTCATATTTAAATTATTTACCTACAGCAAATCGTACTATATTAGTTCATAATACGTATACTTCGATTAAAGATTTGGATTTTATTACACGTATGGGACGCAAAGTGACTTTATGTTTATGTCCAAAAGCGAATCTTTACATTGAGGATACTTTGCCTAAAGCTCAATTATTTAATAATCATAAATTCGATATTGCATTAGGTACAGATAGCTTGGCTTCCAACGATACTTTAAGTATTTTGGATGAGTTGAAAACACTGCATAATGCTACTCGAGATTTAAACTTCTTAGAAACCATAAAATGGGCAACTATTAATGGAGCTAAAGCATTAGGTCTTGAAAAAGAGGTAGGCTCACTGGAAGTAGGTAAAAAGCCTGGCTTAGTCTTATTAAAAAATATGACTAATCTAAAGATGACCGATGAGGTAACCTTAGAAAGAATTATTTAATTGCTTACTTTTGCTTTGATGAAACACATAAATATCAAAGTAAAAGGTAAAGTTCAAGGCGTATATTTTAGAGCAACGACAAAGGCTGTAGCAGACCAATTGGGTGCTAAAGGCTTTGTCGTGAATTTGAAAGACGGGTCTGTATATATAGAGGCCGAAGGGGATAATTTTGCTTTGGATGCTTTGGTTGAATTCTGTCATGAAGGCCCTGATGATGCTGTAATAGAGTCTGTGGAGGTAGAGGAGATCGTTGAGCTAAAGGGTTTCAAGAATTTCGAAGTACTTAAACGTATTTAATTATCTCGCCTGTGTCTGCTATTAAAAAATTACTTAGCGATACCGTAATTTACGGACTGACAACCATTATATCCCGTGTCTTAAATTTTCTTTTGACACCATTTTTTACCCGTAGTCTGGAGACCTCACTCTACGGAATTTTTACCAATCTGTATGCTTATGCAGCGATGATCAATGCCGTGTTGGCATTTGGTATGGAGACTACCTATTTTAGGTATTTGCAACGTGTAGAGAAGGAAGACAAGGAAAAAGTCTTCAACACTAGTTTTGTTGTTACTTTATTTGCTACTGTGGTTTTTGTCGGTAGTATGTTTATCTTTGCTCAACCTATTGCTACCTTTATTAAGTCAGTAGAGCTAGATCTTGAAGAATACATTGTATTTGTAAAGTTTTTTGCTGTTATATTGGCAGCAGATGCATTAGCTGTAGTGCCATTTGCTCGTTTGAGAGCTGAGGGGCGTCCAATTCGGTACAGCACGATTAAAATTATAAATATTCTTGTCCTTGTATTTTGTAATCTGTTTTTGCTTTTTTGGCTGCCAAGTTTAGTTAAGGAATATACATTTTGGCAAAATATCTCTTCGGGATGGTTTAGAAACGGTTGGTTAGGCAATGTTTTTATATCTAATCTGATTGCAAGTTTGGTGACTTTGGTAATGCTTATCCCTCAGATTTTAAAATTCTCTTTTAAAATTGATATGGCTTTGTTGAGGAGCATGCTTAATTACAGTTTTCCAATTTTAATAGCGAATATTTCCTTCATCATTAATGAGCACTTGGATAAAATGATGTTCCCGAAATTGGTTCCTACAGCAGATGGGGAGCGAGACTTGGGAATTTATGGTGCAGTAGCTAAGCTTGCTATCTTTCTGAACCTTTTTGTGACAGCTTTTCGTTTAGGTGCAGAACCATTTTTCTTCTCTTATGCCAAAAATCAAAATGCGAAACAGGTTTATGCTAAGATTATGGAGTATTTCATCATTGCGATGGTCTTGGTCATGATTGGTCTTTGTGCAAATATATCTTGGCTAAAGAATTTTATCCGTGGAGGAGAGTTAACAGCAGAAGTGTATTGGACAGGGTTGTACATTGTGCCTATTTTACTTTTCAATAATGTTTTGCTGGGTATTTATATGAATCTTTCGATATGGTATAGATTATCTGATCAGACACGCTATGGACTTTATATATCTGTTGTCGGAGCAATTATTACGGTGATTTTAAATGTTGTACTTATACCGACATATTCGTATTTGGGCGCAGCACTTTCTACTACGCTAACATATTTTGTGATGGTGACGATGTCATATTGCCTTGGTCAGAAAAACTATCAAATCCCTTATAATGTGTTGAAGTCTTTCTTTTATCTTATTTTAGCGATCATTTCAACCGCCCTTATGTACTATGTCTTTAATAACAATCTATTGTTAAGTAATGCGTTATTGATTGTAGTTATAGGTTTGGTTTTTTACTTAGAAAGAAATTTTATTAAATCTGTAGCGGTCAAGCTTAAAAAATAGTTATATATTAGATTTAAATTATTTAACTGTTTATGAAAAGACTTTTACTCTTTGTGATGATTTTATCATCTTTTAGTTCTGTATTCGCGCAGGAATCAACAGAACAATTACCTCATTTTAGAAAAAATGACATTTTAATTGATCCTTTTTGGCTTATAGGTGGTTTGGCATTAAATGCTTCTTACGAGCGAATTATTTCTGAAGATTCGGGTATAGGAGCGAATGCTATATTTGGGTTTGGTGATGATCTGGAAGAATTTACACAAATATCACCATTTTACAGAGCTTATTTTGGTAGTAAGTATGCTTCTGGTTTCTTTATTGAAGGTTTTGCTCCGATAACTGTAAGTAGAGAGTACGATAATGTTTTTTGGACAGATGAAAATAATAGGGGTAATAGTGCGGTATATACTACGGGTGGCTTAGGCTTTGGTTTAGGTGCAAAGTGGGTTGCAAAGAAAAAATTTGTTTTTGAATTGAACATAGGAATTGCACGTAAGTTTATAGGCGACCGCGGACCTGGTAGTGAAGTGACGGGCAAAGGAATGTTAGGTGTTGGATTTGCCTTTTAACAAAATAAAATTAGCCGTTTAATCTTAAACGGCTAATTCTGAAAAATTATATTTTATATCTTCTAATACTTCGAGTATTTCTTTTTCTGAAGAAAGACTTACTAATTTCATACGTTGCTCTTTAAAATTAGGTATGCCTTTGAAATAATTGGAATAATGTCTGCGCATTTCAAATATCCCTAATTTATCACCTTTCCACTCAATGGATTTCGTTAAGTGTGTTTTACAAACTTCCACACGTTCCGCAATTGTTGGCCCATCTAAGCGTTCGCCTGTTTCGAAGAAATGCTTTATCTCTCTGAAAATCCAAGGATAACCAATAGCAGCGCGACCAATCATTATGCCATCTACTTCAAATTCTTTACGCCAGGCTGCAGCTTTCTCCACAGAATCCACATCGCCATTTCCAAAAATTGGGATTTTAATTCGCGGATTTTTCTTTACATCACGTATCATCGTCCAATCCGCTTCGCCTTTATAAAGTTGTGCTCTCGTACGCCCATGAATTGCTAGTGCCTTTATACCAACATCTTGCAGACGTTCAGCCACTTCGTATACGTTTTTTGTATTGTCATCCCAGCCCAAACGAGTTTTAACAGTTACAGGTAGGTGCGTAGCCTCGACAACAGCTTTAGTCATAGCGACCATTTTATCGATGTCTTGTAATAAAGAGGATCCGGCACCCTTGCATACCACCTTCTTCACAGGACAACCGTAGTTGATGTCGATCAAATTGGGGTTTGCTTTGGTACAGATCTCCGCAGATTTACGCATACTTTCGATGTCGCCACCAAAAATTTGAATTCCGATAGGTCTTTCGTATTCGAAAATATCAAGTTTCTGAACAGATTTAGCTGCATCACGAATCAATCCCTCCGAAGAGATAAATTCTGTATACATCAAATCCACTCCATTTTGTTTGCAAACATACCGGAACGGAGGATCGCTGACATCTTCCATCGGAGCTAACAATAAAGGGAATGCTCCAAGGTCAATATTTTCACCAATTTTTACTGACATGCTACAAAAGTACGGAATAATTTACAAAATATTAAAAGCAACTATGTTGCATTATTATTTTTTTGTATACTTGCAACATTGTTGCAACAATAAGTTTATTCATTTTATCAATTAAAAATTATGTTAAGAAAAATTTCATCCAAATTGCTAGGGCTTGCTAGCGTAATTATGTTGTTAAGTGCATGTGCTGATAAGGAAGATTCAATTATAGAGTTGGATTTGAGAAAGTCAGAATTAGTTTTTACACCAGTCACTGGTGAATCAGTTCAAGCACATGGAGATCATTTTCATGGTTTAGATAATGGAGAATTAGGTTCTCCTTCTGTACTTACATTTGATAAAAATGGCAAAGTTGTGGGCGATGATTTATTAAAGATTAAGTCGGATGTTGCGTATAAAATTGATTTGAAGTCTTGGGATGAATCAGGGAAAGAGATACAAAATGATTTTATTAAGGACAAGTTGACGGCAGATGAGTATAAGGCTTTTCTAGTAGGGGCAGATTTTAAGCTAAATCCAGATTCTGAGAATGAACAAGGAGCGTTATTTCAACCACGCGAGAAAAAATATGGTGATAACACGGATGTTTCAGGTAAGTATGAAGTTACTGGTGTGTTGTCTTATTTTATTTTGGGCAAGGAAAATCAAGAAAAATTGCCTACCAAAGTTACTTTTGTGCTACGCAAATTGAATGAAGGTATAAAAGGAAAGATAGAGCGTACCGATTGGAATAGAGCAGACTATAAAGCTGCATTTCCAGGTCAAAATGTACTGGAACTTAATTTTGAAATCCACGCACAATAAATAAATCTTAAGGAGAAGTGATTTAAACTTCTCCTTAATTTAACTATTTTATTTGATTTACAAACTCTTTTATTGCCTGTGCAGGATCGTCAGTTTTCATAAAGTTTTCGCCAATAAGGAAACTATTAAACCCTCTTTCTTTTAGATCCTTGATTGTCTCAGGATTTGAAATTCCACTTTCTGATACTTTGATATAATTATTTGGAATTTTATTAACCAAATCATAGGAGTGTTCAAGCGAAACTGAAAAATCCTTCAGATTGCGGTTGTTTACACCGATCGCATCAATGTTTGGAAAAATATTTTGAACAAGCTCTTCCTCATTGTGTACTTCTAATAATATATTAAGTCCTAATGATTTAGCGTAATTGGAAAAATCTTCTATTTCTTCTGGTGTTAAGCAAGCTGCTATCAAAAGAATAATATCTGCACCATACGCTTTTGCTTCAGCGATTTGGTATTTGTCAACTATAAATTCTTTTCGTAACAAGGGGATAGTAAGTACAGCACGAGCTTGTGTCAAATCAGCTAAAGTACCTTGAAAAAAATCAGTATCCGTTAACACGGATATTGCGGAAGTGCCTGCATTTTGATAGCCTAACACGACTTCTTCAACAGTAGAATGTCCGTTAATCAACCCTTTCGATGGTGAAGCACGTTTATACTCTGCAATAATTCCAGTTCTATCGGGATGTAGTACGGATTCTTTCAGTGAATAACAAGTTCTCTCGAATAGTGGGTATTGGATCAATTCCTCTAAAGAAACTTTGGATTTCGCTTCTGCAACCTCCTGTCTCTTTCTTTCTACGATTTTATCTAAAATAGTCATTGCTCTTATTTTAACCAATTAGCGATTAGTAACTTACCGTTGTCCGTCAAGACAGATTCTGGATGAAATTGCATTCCACGTACGTCATATTCTTTATGTGTCAATGCCATGATTATTCCATTTTCGTCTACTGCCGTGACATATAGTGAATCGGGTAGGGTATTTGGATCCACTGCCCAAGAGTGATAGCGACCAATTTTAGAGTCTTTTGGGAAATTTTGAAATAATTTTTCCGAATTATCTATTACATTAATCGGCGTAGCTACACCGTGCAAAGGCTTTGGTAAATTAAATAATGTTCCGCCGAAAACCTCAGCTATAGCTTGTTGACCTAAGCAAATACCCAAGATGCTTTTAGTCGGGGCATATTTGCGTATTACATCTAGCAACAATCCTGCTTCTTCGGGGATACCTGGCCCTGGAGACAGCAATATTTTGTCAAATTGCTCAACATAGTCTAATTCGAATTTGTCATTACGTACGACCACGTAATCTTGATTCAACTCTTGCAATAAGTGAACTAAATTGTATGTAAATGAGTCATAATTATCAATGACCAATATCTTTGCTTTCATTCTTTTTGAATCTACCTCACTTTTTAAAATCGAATCTATTTTTTCGAATGTTTCTGATTTTTTGATGTATTGTTTTTTTAATTCTTCCAATTCGTTAATGCGACTATTTATTGTGGCAATCGAATCGTTGAAGTGTTGTATATCTGTACAGTAATCTAATGGACGTATCATATATTTTGAGCTAAATCTAAAGCTCTGCGTAATGCAGCAATTTTGTTATTTACTTCTTGCAATTCTTTCTCTGGATCTGAATCCAATACAATGCCTGCACCAGCTTGGTAATGCAATACATTCTTTTTACTAAGGAACGATCGAATCATGATGGCATGGTTAAAATCTCCATTGAATCCCATATAACCCAAAGCACCCGAATAGAAAGAGCGTTGCAAACCTTCGTAACGATCAATCAGAGTTAGTGCCATATGCTTTGGAGCCCCCGAAAGTGTTCCAGCAGGATAAGTGTCACCGACAACGTCAAATGGGTTGGTATTCTCTTTTAATTTGCCTGATACCTTAGATACCAAATGTATAATATGCGAATAATATTGGGCTTCTTTGTACGATTTCACTTCCACATGATGACAATGTCTGCTCAAGTCATTGCGCGCCAAATCCACTAACATCACGTGTTCTGCAGATTCTTTAGGGTCATTTTTTAATGATTCCGCAATTTTTTCATCCTCTTCTAGATTCCCAGTTCGTTTGAAAGTACCAGCAATAGGATAAATAGTTGCCACATCTTTTTTGATGGTAATCTGTGCTTCAGGTGAAGATCCGAATAGTTTGAAATCGCCATAATCGAAATAGAATAAATATGGCGAAGGATTGATCGAGCGAAGTGCGCGGTATACGTTGAATTCATCACCAGCAAAAGGTGTTGAAAAACCTCTTGAAGGAACAATTTGAAACACGTCTCCGCGTTGGATATGTACTTTCATTTTGTTTACCAAGGTTTTGAATTCTTCATCTGTCATGTTCGAAGATTCTTCTCCTTTGACTTCAAACGAATATTCTGGGAAGTTTTTATTTTGAATCAAATATTCTAAACGGTCTAAATCAGATTCTTCACCATCTAAAAGATTTTCGAAAATATAAAGCTGATTTCTAAAGTGGTCGATAGCAATGACATATTTGTAGACATGGTATTGCATGAAAGGTATATTTCGCGCGTCATCTGCATCAGCGGTCAGCTTGATGTCTTCAAAATGTTCAACAGCATCGAATGTAAAATAACCGAATAAACCATTAGAAATTACATTTACCTCTGGAAGTTCAAGTCCCTCAAAAGATTTGCGAAATGCAGATACCTCTTCGCGTAAATTTATTTGACTTGCTTGTTTAATTTCTTTTGGTTGATTTGGGTAGGATATGGATAATTCTTGGTCATTTAAAATAATTCCAGCGATTTGTTGGCAACATATATAGCTGATGTTATTGTCGCGGCTGTGGTATTCGGAACTTTCCAACAGGAGACTGTTTGGAAAGGTATCTCTTAATCGCAAATATATACTCACCGGAGTGGTCGTGTCCGCTAGTATTCTTTTATAATTAGTTTTAAATGAATATCTCATATTTTTCAAATAAGTTGTCAATAATAACAAAAAAAGCCCGATGTATATACATCGGGCTTAAATGGTTTTGGTTGATTTAATAAAAATGTTTTATCTTGAATACCATTATAGACTAGTTCCCGATGCTTATAGCTTCAGGCCACCACCAATACTGATATGTAACAATCGTTTGCATTAACGATACAAATATTGTAATTAATTTTATATATTCAAACAAAAATTGAAAAAAAAATAACAAAACTTATGAATGTTTAATCATTTAATAAATCAGGTCTTCTTTCCCTTGTTCTTACAAGCTGCTGTTCGTCACGCCATTCGTTGATTTTTGCTTCATTTCCGCTCAATAAGATATCTGGTACACGAAATCCTCGCCATTCTGCGGGTCGGGTATAGATCGGTGCATCCAATAACCCATCTTGAAATGAGTCTGAAAGCGCAGAAGTCTCATCCGATAACACACCAGGTATTAATCGTACTACAGCGTCAACAACAATAGCCGCTGGTAATTCACCACCAGAAAGTACATAATCCCCAATAGAAATTTCTTTTGTAACGAATACATCGCGGATGCGTTGATCTATACCTTTATAATGACCACATAGGATGATAATATTTCCTTTAGTGGATAAATCATTTGCAATACTTTGATTTAAAGTGACACCATCTGGGGTCATATAAATTATGTCATCATAATCTCTTTCGCTTTGTAATTTTTCAATGCATAATGCAAAAGGTTCAATTTGCATAACCATACCAGATCCTCCTCCGTAGGGGTAGTCGTCCACAGACTTTTGTTTATTAACGGCATAATCACGAAGATTATGGACATGAATTTCTGCGATTCCTTTTTTTTGGGCACGCTGAAGAATGGAATGCGCAAAGGGACTCTCTAGTAATGATGGTAATACGGTGATGATATCAAATCTCATTTTGCAAAGATAGAAAACATTGTATTGAAATGGGAAAGTATCTCTTTACAGTTTTGTGACAGTAGATTTTTAATCTTAATATTTTGTTAATACAATGGTGTTCAAAATTAAATTCTGTTAAAGTTAGCTTTTATCGAATGATTGCCACTTTATTTATTTGTTGAATATTTAATAGTTATGTGTGGTTATTTGTTGATTAATCTTAACCATCTATATTTTTTATTGAAAAACTTGCAATAACAACTTCTATATTATACATTTGCCTTCCATTCTGTTAAATAATGTTAAACAGAATTTTCACAACTAACTATTTATTTATTCTAAATTAATGAAAGGCACATTGTATGCAATTCATTAATAGATAATAGTCTACCGTCTATTCTCCTCTTAAAAGTTGTATATACAATTTAGTTTGTAAATATTTTAAAACAATTAATAAACACATGAAACAAAAGTTACTCAGTACTATGTTTGCGGTAGCTTGCATTGCAAGTTCATCGTATGCACAAGAACGTCAAGTGAGTGGTAAAGTAACTGCAGCGAATGGATCTCCAATAGGTGGTGTTTCTATTTCCGTAGTAGGTACTTCAACAGCAACTCAAACTGATGCATCTGGAAGTTTTACTTTATCTGCAGCTCCTGGTGCTACTATAAGTGCTTCCTCTATTGGCTATATTACACAACGAGTGAGTGTTGGCAATTCTTCTATAATTTCAATTGTATTGCAAGCAGATGATACAGAATTAGAAGAAGTAGTAGTAGTAGGTTATGGAAGCACGACTAAAGAGGCGTTCACAGGATCAGCTAAGAAAGTTGATGGCGCAAACTTACAACAAAAGAACGTATCTAACATTTCCCAAGCAATTGCTGGTGAAGTAGCAGGTCTTCAGGTCGTTAATGGTTCAGGTCAGCCAGGTACAGCTGCTACCGTTCGTATTCGTGGTTTTGGTTCTGTAAATGGTAATAGAGATCCATTATATGTTGTAGATGGAGTTCCTTATTCTGGGAATTTAACATCTATCAACAATTCTGATATTGCTTCTGTAACCGTTTTGAAGGATGCAACAGCTACAGCTATCTACGGTTCTCGTGGTGCGAATGGTGTAATTGTTATAACTACAAAAAATGGTCGTGGTCAAGAGTCATTTATCGAAGCTGATGTTAATGTTGGATCAAATATGGCTTTATTGCCTCGTTATGATGTAATTAAAAGTCCAGAACAATACGCAGGTTTAGCGTGGGAAGGTTTATACAACTATGCGCAGATTATTGGTGGTTACACTAATGAACAGGCTACAACCTACGCAAATGGACAAATTGTGAGTGCGGGAGCAGGAAAATTAAATATTTGGAATGTAACAAACGGATCTGAATTAATAGATCCTGCTACAAGAACAGTATTGTCTTCTGCAACGCGTAAATTCGATCCTGAAAATTGGGAAGATTACGCTTTCCAAAATTCTACTCGTACAGATGTGAATGTTAAGTTTGGTGGTTCTTCTGATAAGACAAACTATTTTACTTCATACGGATACTTAGGGGATAAAGGATATTCAATTAATTCAGATTTTGAGCGTTTCTCTGCTCGCGTAAACATTGACCATAAAGTTAAGCCTTGGTTGAATGTTGGTTTGAATCTAAATTTATCGAAGTCGGAGCGAAATAACAATGGACAATCAGAAGATTCTGGAAGTATTTTCTGGTTTGTGGATAATATTCCTTCAATCTATCCATTGTTTACAAGAAATGCTGATGGTAGCAAAATTGAAAACACTATATATGGTGGTTACGAATTTGACTATGGTCAAAACAGAAGATTTGGCGCTTTAACTAACTCAATCGCTGATGCAACTTACGGTGTTGATCGTCACAACAGAAGTGAATTGAATGGTAGAGGTTATTTGAATTTTAATATTGTAGATGGATTAACATTTGAAAATTCATTTGGATATCAATATTACAACAATAACTATGTATCTAAGAATGACAAATTCTTTGGCTCTGCGGCTTCGACAAACGGTTCATTGTATAAAAATAATTCAGAAATGAATTTTTATAACATTTTGAACTTGTTGCGTTACAAAAAATCATTCGCTTCTCATAACTTTGAGGCATTGGTGGCTCACGAGTCAAGTGAATTTAAAGTACAAAATACTATTCTTTCGGGTAATCAATTGGTAGATCCATACTCTTTGGATTTCAACAATGTGATTGTTACAAATCCAAATTCAGGATATACTAATTCATATGCGTTAGAGAGTTTCTTCGGGCAAGTGAATTATGATTATGATGGAAAATACTTGTTATCAGGTAGTGTTCGTCGTGATGGTTCGTCGAGATTCTTGAATAACAAATGGGGTACTTTTGGTGCTATTGGTGCTGGATGGGTTGTCTCAAATGAGGAATTCATGAATATTGATGCTATCGATTTCTTGAAATTAAAAGCTTCTTATGGTGTTATTGGAGATCAAGGTGGTGTAGGATATTATCCAGGTTATGATAAATTTAACATTGTAAATGTTAATGACAAGCCTGCCTTTTCATTTGATACAAAAGGTAATCCAGACTTGACTTGGGAAACATCTAAAATGTTCCAAACAGGTGTTGAGTTCAGATTAGGTAACTATTTGACAGGTAATGTTGAATACTATTTAAAGAACACATCAAACTTAATATTTGACAGACGTATAGGACCTTCAATCGGTTTTGCTATGGTTCGTGTAAATGACGGAAATCTAAGAAACCAAGGTTTAGAATTTGATTTGACAGGTCATATCTTGAAAAATAGTGATTACTATTTAGACTTATCGATTATTGGTGAGACTTTCAAAAATAAGATTACTAAGATGCCTATCGATCCTTCTACTGAATTACCAAAAATATTGGATATTCAAGGGAACTATGGTTGGGCAGAAGGTCATTCAATCTATGATTTTTACATAAGAGATTTTGCTGGTGTAGACCCTAATGATGGAAGAAGCACTTGGAAAGTGTTCTATACGGACAATAATGCAAATGGTCAATTTGATGCAGGAGAGCAAATTGCTTCTTTGAATCAATTTGAGAATCCAAATCAAGATGAAATCAAAGAAGGTACAACTAAAACGTATTCTCAAGCAACTCAATTTTATACAGGTAAATCTGCTGTTCCCAAATTGAGAGGTGCATTAAACTTGAGAGCAGGTTACAAAAACTTTGATCTATCTGTTCAAATGTTATATTCTTTCGGTGGTTATGCTTATGATGCAGCTTACGCAGGTTTGATGGGTAATGGTACAGTAGGTGGTAACAATTGGCATTCGGATATCTTAAATAGATGGCAAAAACCAGGTGACATTACGGATGTACCTCGTATTTCTAACAATGCTACAACTGATCAAAACGTGAGTTCAAGTTCTACACGCTTTTTAACAAAGGCAAATTACTTGTCACTTAACAATATTCGTTTAGGATACAATTTTGACAAAAGTTTGGTGTCTGTTATGGGATTGAAAAACCTAGGTGTTTGGGTGTCAGCTGATAACTTATGGTACAAGTCAGCTCGTAAAGGATTCTATCCTTCAACTGCTGAGGCTGGTAACTCTAATATGTACAGATACTCTCCATTATCAACAATTTCTGCTGGTTTAAGAGCTAAATTTTAATACTAATGAAAAATAAATTATATACGATAATACTGGCTGCAGCAGCATTAAGCTTTTCGAGCTGTAGCAAAGATTTTCTAGAGAAATATCCTTCTGAGCAAATTTCTACAGAACAACTTGTAGATTTATCTCAGCAAGACCCATCTATTCTTGATGGCTATTTAGCGGGTTTATACGCTAAAATGTATGAAACAGGTAGTGGTGGTACAACTGGGCATGATGATTTTGGTCAAAAAGGCTATGATATCTTTTCTGACCTATTATCAGGCGATATGGTTTTGGGTGGTGATAATTACGGTTGGTATTTGAATATTGCCAACTTAACAGCTACTGAAAATTATACGGTGAACCAAGCTTACACACCTTGGAGATATTACTATTCTGTTATTTTCAATGCAAATAATGTTATTGAAACTTTGGGTGGTAATGATGCAGAATTAACAAATCAAGTGGCTCAACATATGATGGGACAAGCTAAGGCAATGCGTGCTTATGCTTATTTCTATCTTGTTAACCT
This sequence comes from Sphingobacterium bovisgrunnientis, assembly GCF_009829085.1. Classification (GTDB taxonomy): domain Bacteria; phylum Bacteroidota; class Bacteroidia; order Sphingobacteriales; family Sphingobacteriaceae; genus Sphingobacterium; species Sphingobacterium bovisgrunnientis. The sequence continues at coordinate 119,471 of NZ_WUQY01000002.1, read as the reverse complement.
ATATTCTCGTGAAGGATATGGTACAGGTAATGAAAAGGTTTTGCCAATCTACACTTCCATGGCTACTGCTAATAATCCAAAATCAACGACTAAAGAAGTTTATGATTTAATTATTAATGATTTGACTGAATCGGTGGAGTTGCTTGCTACGTTTAATAGAGGAACTGTTAAACATGCTATTGATAAATCGGTAGCGCAAGGTTTGTTATCTTATGCATTGTCAGCAAGAGGTACAAATGAAGATTTGAGAAATGTTGTCACTATTACTGATGAAATAATAGCTAGTAATAAATTTAAAGTTACTACTGCTAATGAAGTTGTTGCTCAGTTAGATGAAGATGGAGCTTTACTAAACCCAGAGTCGGGATTCAATAATGTAGCGACTCCTAGCTGGATGTGGGGTGTAGACCTGACATTAGCAAGTGACCTTGACTTGGTATCATGGTGGGGACAAGTAGATTTATTTACTTATAGTTATGCATCTGCAGGGGACCCTAAAATCATTGATAATAGTTTGTTCGAAACAATCAAAGATAGCGATGTGCGTAAAGGACAATTTGACGAAGATTATTGGCCAATAAACAAGTTTTTTGCGCCTGAGAGAAGAGTAGATGGTCAACGTTATATTGTAACAGATTATGTTTATATGCGTTTCGAGGAAATTCTATTATTGAATGCAGAAGCAAATGCAAAATTAGGTAATGAATCTGCTGCAAAAGCATCATTGAATTTAATCCTTGAAAACAGATTCGCTAATGCTGCTGATTACGCTTATGTGAATAATCTTACTGGTCAAGCGTTATTGAAAGAGATTTACTTACAAACTAGAATCGAACTTTGGGGTGAGGGTAAATCATACTTATCGTTGAAAAGAAATAAAGAAAAGGTTACAAGAGGATCTAATCACTTGTTCTACGAAAATACAACTTTCAATTACAATGATCCAAAATTGACATTTTTGATTCCTCAATCAGAAGAATTAAACAATCCTAATTTGAATAAATAGTCAATACAAATGCTAAAGAAAGCCCATAAGTGTATACTTATGGGCTTTTTAGTTGAATATTTAGCCTATAAATTTTTTATATGTATGAGTACTTTTGATCTTATGGAATATTGTTCTAAATCATTACTGTCCTAAATAAAATTTAGTACGTGCAAAACCTACCTTCTTTTATGAATTAAGAAAGCTTTTGATAAAAAATCAAATTATATCCCCAGTATTGACTTTAAAAGAGCTTGAATTGCCCAATTCTATCAGCAGGTTTACCAGAAAAGAATGGATCGTTTGCCCATTTCTAGAGATCAATCTTCACAAATATATTCAAGCGAATAAAGTTCACCAGATTAGATAAGTTCCAATCGTATTTAGCCTTCTTTTGAATGTATTTAAAGAGTAGTATAACCTATTAATGCAGTCCAAATTTGGATGTAGACGGCATTTTCTGAGGTCCCTACAAAACTGGTTACTTTCAGACGCTGTTTAAGATGTTTGAAGAAAGTTTCAATCTCCCATCTTTCCTTATATAAGGCCGCTACTGTTGATGCTTTCCAGGTGAAATTATTTGTTAAGAACTCATATTCAGCATTATTTATGCTGTCCCAAAAGCGAACTAGACGCATTTTCTTTCCTTGATAGTGCTTTTTAGCATCCCCATCAAGCTCAATGATCTGATCCTGAATAACTCCGCTTTCTTTGAGTGCTTCACTTTGAACTGATCTCACCACAGTATATTTCATATTGCTCTTACTGCGTGTGACAAAAAAGCTCTGGGTGCTGTCCAAAACGTTCATCCAAGCATAATCAACGTAGCCTCTATCCACAACCACCACACAGCCCTTAGGAAATGAAATGGTCTTGGCGATTTTAGATTCATGTTGTTTACCATCTGTGATATGCACAAAACTGGGCATACAGCCATCATAATCAAGTATAGTATGAAGTTTAATAGCTCCCTTAGCACTGCGGAATTTAGCCCAGTCAAATACACTTAAGCATAAGGGAATAATAGTAGCATCCATGAGATATACTTTACGTTTGAGTCTGTTAAGCTCGGCGCGTCTTGGTGAATCTTTACGCCACAAATCATCCAAAAGTCTATAATACAAATCACGGAATATGCCATGATTACGATGTTTGTTGATGTAAGATAAGTTCGACTTGCTAGGTGTTCTGGAAATTCCCATATGGCTCATGTTTCCTGTAGTACTACGGAGACCATTAGAAATGTCACGAACGGAATCTGCGGAGGAAAGATGGCAGAAAAGCATACTCACAAAATGTGTCCAACTATTAATTCCTTTATGGTGTTTATCGGACTGATATTGTTGAACCAATTTATTAAAAATGTCACGGTCTACTAGACCTAATATCTGAGAAAATACGTTTATATTTACCATGGCGGTAGTTATATTTTAGCGAAATAAATATAGCAATCCTTGCTATATTAAACCACCGCCATTTTTCCCTTATTTAGGACGCCTCTGGTTCTAAATAGGATTACTCCTTTTCAGTTTTACTAGCTATAGGTAGCATAAATAGAATTCTAGTCTTGAAAACATTAAACTAGTTAAGTGTTGCTTGTTGAATATTATCAAAACGATAGTGCCCTAACTATTAAAAATCAGTGTAATGAATGAAATAGTTGTTTGGCTTTATTTATGAAATAAATCCATTTATTTGTGCTCATTTTTGACAGCAATAACTTGATAAATTGTTTATTCATAATTTTAATGTTTACATTCAATTTCGTTACTTTTTAATATTTTTTATTGTCATTCAATTTCTTTAAAATGTTTTAAAAGTAAATCAAAAGTATTTTTGTTGAAAATAAAATAACCAATACAATATTTTTAAAATCTTTTATTGAAGTGTTAAAAAGTGTAAAATATTTTTTTATATGTTTGCATAGTACCAAATGAATTGTGAATAAAAGTTGTATTGACAACACTAACAATTACTAAACAAAAACAAAAACTTATGAAACAAAAGTTACTCAGTGCAATGTTTGCAATGACTTGTGTAACAAGCATGTCATTTGCGCAAACTCGAGAGGTGAGTGGTTTGGTTACATCATCTGATGGAACTCCAATTAGTGGGGCTTCTATTTCGGTGGTTGGGACAAATACTGCAACTCAAACAGATGGATCAGGTCGATTCAGAATTTCCGTTAGTTCAGGTGCCACGTTAAGTGTATCTTATATCGGATACATTTCTCAACGTGTATCTATTGGCGGGTCTGCAAATTTGTCCATAGTACTTACTCCAGGAGATCAAGCTTTAGAAGAGGTAGTGATAACTGGATATGGCACTGTAAAAAAATCGGACTTTGCGGGAGCTGCGGCAACTATTGGACCAAAAGAAGTCGAAAATAAGCCTGTAGCAAATATTACTCAAAATTTGCAAGGAAGATTGCCAGGTGTTCTTGCAAACTCAGGGTCAGGTCAACCAGGTAATGGCGCGACAATCACTATTAGGGGTATTAAATCTATACAAGGAGCTGGTGCTCAACCTTTATATATTGTAGATGGTATTCCGGTTTCAGGATTAGAAAGCTTAAATCAAAATGATTTTGAATCTGTTACAGTTCTAAAAGATGCAAATGCTGCAGCTTTATATGGTGCCAGAGGGGGGGTAGGAGTTATTGTTATTACCACAAAGTCGGGTAAAAAGGGTAAATCTGATATTACATTCAGAACACAATTGGGATCAACTGCTCCACCGAATTTTGATAGGCTTAATTTGATGAATACAGCAGAGTTACTAGCATATGAAGAGCGTACAGGTGTCATAACACAATCAACTAATGCTAATTTTTCTAATGTACCGGGCTGGTATTATAGTCCTTTAAATCCAGCTAACGCAAATCTGTCTCAAGCTCAAAAAGATGAGTATGCAAGGAAACTTGATAGTACTCGTAACATTAATTCAGATATTAAGGATATATTGTTTAGAAATGGATTGTCTCAAAATTATGAGATAAATCTTCAGGGAGGGGCTGATAATATTACATATTTTTCTAGTTTGGGATATTTTTCTCAAGAAGGTATTGATAAAACTTCTGATTATGATCGGTATTCGGGACGTTTTAACATGGGGTATGATAAGGGACGTTTCACTTTAAAATGGAATAGTAACCTATCATATGGTATTCAAAACAATGCTATAGGCGATTCATGGGGAAATAGTACATTAAATCCATTCCAAATGATTTATAGAGCTAGACCATATGAAAATCCATATTTAGCAAATGGTGATTTAAATTTTGGAGGGGGAAGTACCAACTTAAACCCAAAAGCTTTAGCCAACTTAATAGAAACAGCAGAAAATTCGCGTTGGACAGAGAAAAAATGGAAAATCAACACTGGTCTAACTCTTGCGTTTAAATTAACAGATGATTTAGTTCTTAGAAACACAACTGGTCTGGATGCTGATAATAATCTGTATGAATACTATATTAACCCGGACTCTTATCGCGGATCTGTACAAACTTATAATAAGGGTTTTGTCAGAGAAGCAAGTATGGTTAATGCGCAGCTTATTAATACATCAAGTTTAAATTATAGTAAAACTTTCGCTGATGTTCATGCTGTAAGAGCGGGTGCATATTTTGAAGGTATTCGTGTATATAATAAAGGTATGGGCTTTGTATTATATAATCTTAATCCTTCTTTACCTTGGACAGGTCAAGGAGCGAATCCATTGCCAACTAATGGTGCAGCTTCAATGGCACAAAATTCTACTAGTGCAAGATCTGGATATGGTATTCGTTCGTATTTCGGTACAGCTGAGTACGCGTATAATGACAAGTATTTAATTAATGCAAATATCCGTCGAGATGGTACATCTAGAATTGTTAATATCGATAATCGAGAGATTACTACTTGGTCTACAGGTCTTGTATGGAACGCTATTAAAGAGTCATTTATCGAAGATTTAGGTTTTGTAAATGATTTGAGATTACGTGCTACATATGGTCAGACTCCAAATATTGGTAGTATAACAGTTAATAGTTACGCTGTTAATGGATTTAGCGTTCCAAATTATTTATCAGCTCAAATACCATCTTTTGGCTCTTCATCATATTCTGGTTCTACACTTCCTGGTTTAGGTCCTTCAACTCCCGGTAATCCTAATCTGAAAATCGAAACTGTAAATAAGACAAATATTGGAGTTGATTTTGCAACATGGGATAGTAGAGCTCGTTTGACGTTGGATGTTTATAAAGAAATGACTAACGATTTATTTGTTAACCAGCCATTGAGCAATACGACTGGCTTTAATAATATGGCAATAAATGCCGGTAAGATGTCTAACAAAGGTATTGAAGCATTATTAGCTGTGGATGTTGTTAGAAATCAAGATTTCGATGTTTCACTAGGGTTAAATCATGCTATAAATATTAACAAAATTGAAGATTTAGGCCTTGTTTCTGAATATGAATTAGGAACGTTTATCATCAGAAAGGGATTACCATATGGTTCGCATTATACATATAATTATTTAGGGGCAAATCCTGATAACGGACGTCCTACTTATTATGCTCAAGATGGTACGACTAAAGTTTATGCATTAGCAGAAGCGGGAAGATTTGCTGATTTTGGTACTTATCTACCTAAACATGTAGGAGGATTCAATGCGGACTTTAGGTATAAAAGATTTTCTGTAGGATTATTGTTTTCTTATCAATTTGATGTAGTAAGAAGTAATAATGTGCGTAACTGGATAACGGATGGAACTAGAGGTAATACAGGTGCGATAACTCAATCTAGAGAATTAATTGACAATCAGTGGTTGAAGCCTGGTGATAATAAGTTTTTCCCAAGCCCGGCTTATGCAAAAGGCTTTACAAATTCTGATTTGCAAGACGCTAAATTTTTACGTCTAAGAAATCTTAATGTAGCTTATAGTTTGCCAGAGATAAAATATGCAGGAAATACTGTAGTTAAAGGTGCAAATTTATACTTTAATGCATATAATTTGGCTGTGTGGAGTCCTTGGGCAGGTACTGATCCAGAGGATAACAATAATATTAGTTTAGTTGAATATCCAAATCCAAGAATGTTTGTTTTTGGTATTGATTTTAAATTTTAAAAGAATAAAGTGATGAAAAGGAATTTTCTTAAAATATATACTATTGCATCCATTCTATTTCTTTCAACCTCTTGTAATAATTTATTAGAAATCAAAGAAACTGATTTCTTAGGAGGTGATATTGCTCTTAGAACTGTAAGTAATAATGAGTCATTATTGATGGGTGCATATTCGTCTTACGATGCCGACATGGCGGTAAGATTGAATGGGGTTTTTTCTGATGAATTAAAAGCTGGTGATTTTTATAATGCTCAAACAACACATGAGTGGCAATTTGCGGCAGATGACATAGGTATTAGAGATAGCTATACTGCTGTTGATCCTTTGTATAGAGTAATCGATCGTGTGAATAGGATCTTTATAGCATTACCAAATGCGGTTTCAGAGGCGTCTACAGATGAGGCTAAAAAGTCAATTATAAAAGGGGAGGCATTATTTTTAAGGGCTTTTGCACATTTTGAATTATTTAGGTATTACTGTAAAAATTACGATCCTAGTGGGTTAGGCATGATTTATATGACTGAACCATCTCTGGAGCCAAAGGCTAGAGAAAATATGGATACATATTTTCAAAAGATTCTTGCTGATATTACAGAAGCAAAAACTTTGTTGCCAGCAACATCTACTGATGTATATAGAGCGAGTCGTTTAGCAGTGGTGGGTTTACAAGCTAGGGTTGCTTTATATATGCGCAATTGGAAAGATGCTATTACATATTCTACTGAATATATAAATGCTAAACCACTTGCCACAAAGACAGAGTTTCCTGGTATCTGGAAGGATACAAATAATGCTGAGGTTGGCTTTAAAATAGCAAAAACTGTATCAAATACAAGATTAGGAAGTATTTATAGAGGGTTATTCACTAGAGTAAATGGTGTACTACAGGCTCCAGGTTCTATTTCTTGGGTGCCATCGAGCAAATTATGGGATTCTTTTGATCAAGTTAACGATATTCGCTTTGAAAACTATTTGATAGATGAACCAATCTTGGCTTCAGTTCAAGGTAAGCCATCTAAGATTGTAAAGAAATATGCTGGAGGTGAATATGCTTCTGCTAATGAAAATGTGAATGATCTAAAAGTTTTTAGAACAGCTGAAATGTATTTAATTAGGGCTGAGGCTCGTGCTGAGGATGGATTGGTTAATGGTGCTAATAGTGCTGAATCAGACCTTAATACTTTAAGAGCAGCTCGAATAAATGGATATGTTAATCAATCATTTGCTTCTAAAGATTTAATTATCCAAGCAATAATGAATGAGAGATATAAAGAATTAGCTTTCGAGGGGCACCGTTTTTGGGATTTAAAGCGTAGAGGGCTACCTGTACAGCGTGCAACGGCTGATGCACCTACTCCTGCAACTGCAACTTTGCCAGCAAATGATTTTAGATTTGTATTACCAATTCCTAATGAAGAAAGATTAGCAAATCAATTGATACAACAAAACGAAGGATATGAATAATTAAAAATATAAAGGACAGTATGTTATAATACTGTCCTTTTTACTTTAATCTTATTATAATGAGAAAGTATATCTATTTATTAATTTTATTGATGGTCAATAGTTTGACTTGCTTTACACAGATTAGATATCAAGAAGGGGTAAATTCTTTTTTGGTTTTCGGTAGACCGCTAGGTAGTACTGATACAGAAGTTAAGGGTTCAAAATATGTTGATGATTTTAAGCTTTATTCTGTTAACGGAAGTGACAAAAAGTATTTGATAAGATATAATGCACTTAAAGATTTGATGGAATATAAAGCTGATAATAATAATATTATAGAATTAAGTAAGGAAGCTACAACAAGGGTTTCAAATGAGTTTATTAATTATTTATTAATTGATAACAACAACAAATTGCAATATCATCAGATTTTAGCAGATACAAATCAAATTAGGATTACAAAAGTAATAAGTATAAACTACATAAAGGCTAAGCCAGCCAGAAATACATACGAAGAGGGTGTACCCTCAGAATATAAGAGAAATAAGGATCAGTATTTTATTTATAAAGATAATAAACTGTACCCATTTGACGGAAAACAAAATTCATTTATAAAAATTTTTCCTTCAAAAACTGACATTATTAAATCGTATTTTAAAATAAACAAAGAAGGATTGAATGAAGCCACAATTCTTTTACTAAAACATCAACTGCTTTCTAAATTATAAATTCTTAAATTAATATGATTCAATTGTTTAAATTAACAATTTTCACAGAATGGTCGCTTCAGAAAGTCAATTAATAAGGTTAATCATGAGGGCTTAATATTTGATGCTTATTCTTGTTGTATTTGGGTATTCATAATTTTTCCTATGAAGAACTTTTATTTGGAATCTCTTTTATCAATTTTATTTACAGGCTAATGTGTCTGAATTAAATAATAAATTAAATCATGTCTTTATTGGTGAAATTGCTAAAATAGAAGTAAAGGTTTGATTTATCTGTGTTGCTATATATAAAATTCCTGAAAATTCATTTTCATAAATATTACTAATATAGTGTCTTAAATGATCTATTTTGTTGATTTATTTCAAGGCTAAGTATATTATTCATAATTATTTCAATTTAAGTTTTGCTTAAAAAGTTTTGCTTAAAAAGTTTTGAGAAAAAAGTTTTAAGTTATTATTTGCTTATATTTTTTATAAGTTTTTTTTAGTTTATATTTTAATTTGAAATGTTAAATTTTTTAACATTTCAAATTAAAATAGTTATGTTCGCATAACATAATCATTTTACCAAAATTTGATAATGGTTTATTTACTAACAAAAACTATAACTTATGAAGCAAAAGTTACTCAGTACAGTGTTTGCTATGGCTTGCATCTCCAGCATTTCATTTGCCCAAACCAAAGAAGTGAGTGGTTTAGTTACGTCAACAGATGGAACTCCAATAAGTGGAGCATCTATTTCAGTTGTTGGTTCTAATACTGCCACACAAACAGATGAATTAGGTCGATTCAAAATTTCTGCGCCATCTGGCTCAACATTAAATGTATCTTATATTGGATACACAACGCAGAGAGTTTCTATCGGAAATTCCACAAATTTATCGATTGTTTTGCAAGGTGGTGATCAAGCATTGGAAGAGGTGGTTATTGTTGGTTATGGCAGTACCACAAAAGAAGCTTTCACAGGATCGGCGAAGAAAATCACAATTGAAACTCTTGAACGTAAAAATGTATCTAATATTTCTCAAGCTTTAGCAGGTGAAGTTGCCGGCGTAACTGTTGTTAACCCGACTGGTCAACCTGGTACAGCTGCAACAATTCGGATTCGTGGCTTTGGTTCTGTTAATGGAAATCGTGCGCCATTATATGTGGTTGATGGTGTGCCTTATACAGGAAATCTGACTTCGATTAATCCACAAGACATAGAATCTTCTACTGTTTTGAAAGATGGTGCTGCTACTGCTATTTATGGATCTAGAGGTGCAAATGGTGTAATTGTAATCACTACGAAATCTGGTCGTGGTAAAAAGGCTTTTGTTGAAGCTGATGTTAATCTGGGAACAAATGCTGCTTTAATTCCTCGTTATGATGTAATTAAGTCGCCTGAGACATATATAGGATTAAGTTGGGAAGCTCTGTATAATCACGGAAATATAATCAATAATGCAGATCCTGTGGCATATGCTAATGCTAGGTTATTTTCTTCAGCAGGAATTAATGCTGCTAGTAATTTGTGGAATGTGGCTACTGCTGCAGAATTAATTGATCCAGTAACTAAATCAGTTAGGGCAGGAGTTACAAGAAAATTTGACCCTGAAAACTGGGAGGACTATGCCTTTCAGAATGCCTTTAGAGCTGATTACAATATAAAAATGGGCGGTTCTACAGAAACAGGCAATTACTATACATCATTGGGGTATCTAACAGATAAGGGGTACTCTATAAAATCAGATTTTGAGCGATTATCTGGTCGTGTCAACTTAGATAATAAAGTTAAGCCTTGGTTGAATGCTGGTGTCAATTTATCTTTCGCGCGTACAACAAGAAATAATAGTGGTCAATCAAATGATTCGGGTAGTATCTTTTGGTTTATGGATAATATACCTTCAATTTTTCCTTTATTTGAAAGAGATGAGGATGGAGAAAAAATCCCAGACCCGATTTATGGAGGATATCTGTATGATTACGGTAGAGCTACTCAAAGACGTTTCGCTAATTCTACTAATTCATTAGCTGATGCTACATATGGATTGCGCAGAGCTTATAGAAATGAAGTAAATGGTAGAGCCTATTTAAATTTTAATATTATAGATGGTTTGACTTTTGAGAACTCTCTAGGAATAAACTATTTTCATAATAAAAATGTATCGAGAAATAGTAAATTTTATGGAAATTCGTTTTCTACTAATGGTGCCATATCCCAAACTAGAACAGAAACTTTCTCTTACACATTGTTGAATTTATTACGTTATAGAAAGGCAATAAATGAGTTGAATAATATTGAGGTGTTAGCTGCTCACGAAGTGCAAGATTTTTCTAATAATGTACTGTCAGGCTCAAAAAGACAGCTTGTAAGAGATGACTCTGAGGAGTTTGATAATGCAGTTGTAACGTTTCCTTTTTCATCATACGAGGAGGGTTTTTCTGTCGAGAGTTTCTTTGGGCAAGTTAATTATGATTATAGTAATAAATATTATCTGTCAGGAAGTTTGCGTCGTGATGGGTCTTCAAGATTTATAAATCAAAAATGGGGTACTTTTGGATCAATAGGTGGTAGTTGGGTAATTTCTAAAGAAGAATTTATGAATGATCAGAATTTATTTGATTATTTAAAAGTAAAAATGAGTTATGGTGTAATTGGAGACCAATCAGTAGGAGCTTATTACCCTGGCTTGATTACGTACCCTCTTTCCAATTTGGATGATTTAGCAGCTATAGGTGCGCCAAATATTGGTAACCCAGATTTAACATGGGAGAAAGCAAAAATGTTTCAAACTGGTGTAGATTTCGAAATTGGAAGATATTTGACAGGATCTTTTGAATATTATATTAAGAATACTACTGATTTAATTTTTGATCGCCGAGTAGGACCCTCAAATGGATATGGTTTAATAACTGTTAATGATGGCGAATTACAAAATCGAGGCTTTGAGTTTGATCTTACTGCACATTTATTAAAAAATCAGGACTTTTTCCTTGACATAGGAGTAAATGGCGAAGTTTTTAAAAATAAACTTAAAAAAATGCCTATAGAACCCTCTACAGGATTACCAAAAATTTTGGATCCGCAATCTCCTTATGGATGGTCAAAAGGTCGATCCATATATGATTTTTATTTAAGAGATTTTGTAGGTGTTGATTCCGAAGATGGAAGATCGACTTGGGCAGTTCATTTTATAGATAAAAATGGTGACGGGGTTTTTGACAATTCTATTGATCAAGGAATAGTTTCATTATCTGCATTTGAAAATGTTAATAACGATGAGATTCTAGTTGGAGAAACTAAAGTTTATCAACAAGCAACAATAAAATACATTAATAAGTCAGCTATTCCCAAGATTCGTGGTGCATTTAATTTAGCGGCAGGTTATAAGGGGCTTAATTTTAATGCACAGTTCTTATATAGTTTAGGTGGATATGCATATGATGGTGCTTATGCAAATTTGATGGCTAATGGAACTATTGGAAGTAATAATTGGCACTCTGATATTTTAAATAGATGGCAAAAAGCAGGTGATATTACAGATGTACCGAGAATATCAAATAATCAGGATGCTAATGTAGCTTCTGCGTCAAGTAGATTTTTAACAAAAGCAGATTATTTAGCATTGAATAATGTTCGATTAGCCTATAATTTCAATCAAAATTTCACGCGTTCATTTGGTTTTGATGGGCTAAGTGTTTGGGCGTCTGGTGATAATCTTTATTTGACAACTAAGCGTAAAGGTTTCAATCCAATGGTATCAGAGGCGGGAAGTACAAGTATGTATACTTATGCACCATTATCAACATTCTCTTTTGGTTTAAGAGCTAAATTTTAAAACAATGAAAAATAATATTTTAAATATATTCATACTATCGGCTGTTCTGTTAACAGCTTGCAGTAAAGATTTTTTAGAAAAAACACCCACTGATGTGATTTCTGAGAAAGATTTGGCAGAAGTAGTTAGTAAGGACCCTAATACTCTTAATTCTAGTGTTCTAGGTTTGTATGCGTTAATGTTTGCACCTGAATCAGGGGGGACAACAGGAGATGACGACTTTGGTCAAAAATCGTATGACATAAGCATGGATTTACTATCTACTGATATGGTCATGGAGGGAGATAACTATGGATGGTTTGTTGCCATTTCTAGATTTCAGCCTACTGTGGATTTTACTAGTAATGGTTCATATATGCCTTGGCGTTATTATTATAGAGTAATACGTGCTGCTAATTCAATTATTGATATTTTAGGAGGATCCGATGCTATTCTATCCGATGATGCTAGTAAACATGTTATGGGGCAAGCTAAAGCTATGCGTGCATATGCTTATTTTTATCTTGCACAATTATATGGTAAAGAAGGTTATGGTACCGGGAATGAATTGTTAATTCCATTGTATAAATCTGCTACCGAGGCGGACAAACCTCTCTCAGCCTCAAAAGATGTTTATGAATTTATTATTCAAGATCTTAGATCGGCAATAACAAACCTTGAAACTTTTTCAAGATCTTCGAAATCTCAAATTAGTAAGTCTGTAGCACAAGGTCTGTTAAGTTATGCACTAATGGCAAGAGGTACAAATGCAGATTGGCAAGAGGTAGTAACATTAACTAATGATATTATTACAAATTCAGGACATCCGCTAACAACAAAAGGCGAAACTGCGGCTATAATACAAGGTGGAGTAGTTACTAATCCTGAGTCAGGCTTTAATAATTTAGCTACTCCTAGTTGGATGTGGGGAACTGATTTAACAGCAGAAAGTAATGTTGCGTTGGATTCTTGGTGGGGTCATATGGATTATTATACGTATAGTTATGCATCATCTGGAGATGCTAAAATTATAAGTGAGGATCTATATGACGCTATTCCTACTGATGATATACGAAAAAAACAATTTCATGCTTCAGCGTTATTACCTATTTATAAATTATTCGATCCTGCTCGTGTATGGGATGGACAATTACCTGTGACAACAGATTTATTGTATATGCGTGTAGATGAGTTTTATCTTTTGAATGCAGAAGCAAATGCTAATTTAGGACAGGATATTGCTGCTATTAATTCGTTGAAAAAATTAGTTGAGCTAAGAAAGGATAATGTTAATTATCTTTCCTCTCTATCTGGGAATGCATTGAAGAATGAAATTTATTTCCAAACTCGTATAGAACTGTGGGGTGAGGGTAAAATTTATTTGTATAATAAACGAAATAAGAAAACAATAACTGTAGCTTCAAATCACCTATTTAATCCAGGGGAAGTTATTCCATTTAATTCGCAAAAAATCACCTTCTCAATTCCACAAAATGAGATATTAAATAATCCGAATATTAACTAGCAATAAAAAAAACTGCTGTAGTATTATAAATTGAGCTCTGAAATTTATTTTTCAGAGCTCAATTTATTTCTACCTATTCGCCAAGATACTCAATTCTTGAGCTACTCTGCCGGCAATATTTCTGTAAGCTTCTCCGATAGTATCTTCGCTGTCTAATACAATTGGGAAACCGTTATCTCCAGCGTCAGCTACAGATTTTACTAACGGAACTTCTCCTAAAAATGGAATTTGGTTTTCTTCAGCTAAACGTCTACCGCCCTCTTTACCGAAGATGTAATATTTGTTGTCAGGTAATTCTGCTGGCGTGAAATATGCCATATTTTCTACAATACCAAGTATAGGAACATTAATTCCTTCCATCTTATACATTCCGATACCTTTTATGGCGTCAGCAAGCGCAACATTCTGTGGTGTTGTCACGATTACGGCACCTGAAATTGGGTAAGTTTGCGATACTGTAATGTGAATATCTCCTGTGCCTGGAGGCATGTCAACAACCAAATAGTCTAATTCACCCCAATCTGCATCATTGAATAACTGCTTGATAGCAGATGTTGCCATAGGTCCTCTCCATGGAATAGGCTGATTTGGATCTGTAAAAAAACCTATTGAAAGCAATTTAAGACCAAACTTTTCGATAGGCTCGATTTTAGTAGATCCGTCCGGTAATTGAGAAGCCATTGGTTTAGCACCTTCAAGACCAAACATTATTGGCAGTGATGGACCATAAATATCTGCGTCCAAAAGTCCTGTTTTGGCACCTTTACTTGCTAAGGCTAAGGCTAAATTACTTGCGACAGTAGATTTTCCTACCCCTCCTTTACCAGAAGAAACTAAGATTATATTTTTGATTCCTTTAAGTTGGTTTGGATCAACACTGGTTACTCGCGAGGTCATGTTGATTTCTACTTCTACTTCTTTGCTTATAAATAATGCGATAGCATTGCGACAAGCGTGTTCAATATGTCCTTTTAAAGGGCAAGCTGGCGTAGTTAATACCACGTCGAATTTGACTTTATTAGGGAAAATTTCAATATTTTGAATCATGTGAAGCGTAACCAGATCCTTCTTCAAATCAGGTTCTTCCACATGACTTAATGCATGTAATACTTGTTCTTGCGTAATAGTCATGGTTTGCAATTTCTAATAGTACAAAGCTAAGAATTAAGGTAAATAAACCTGTCATTTCTTTGTTTGAATATTAAGTACCGATAACTAGGTATTTTTAAAAGTGTAGGAATATTTTTATTCATTCACATTTAGGAATGTTTATTTTTGTTTTTTAAACCAAACTTTAATAACCATTAGATGAAAAACATATTATTAACAATAGCATTGGCTATTTCAATTATTGGTGTCAATGCTCAAGAAACTGTAGAAATAGAGAATACATTAGAGCAGCCTAATTTTGTGAAATTAAATTTATTGCCCCTACTTGGCGGAAAGATTTCAGTGGAGTACGAACGTGTTTTAAGTGAAAAATTTGCAGTAGGTGTAGCACTTAATTTACGTCCAGAAAGTGAATTACCATTCAAATCCCGCATTATGGACATTGTCGATGATGCAGAAGTTAATTCTTTGTTGGATGGAATGAAATCATCTAGCACCGCTATAGTTCCAGAGTTTAAATATTATCTTTCTAAAAAGGGTTATGGTCAAGGATTTTATTTGGCACCCTACGTTAAATATGCAAAATTCAATTAATCAGCGCCTTATACTTATGATGTATCCATTGAATATCAAGGTCAAATGGTATATGATCGTGAAGAAACTATTAGTTTGAAAGGAGATTTGACTACTGTTACAGCTGGTATTTCTGCTGGTATTAACTTCAGATTAAAGGATAATATTTTCTTAGACTGGAGAATTATTGGGCCAGGTTATGGAATGTCGAAAGGCAATCTCGCGGGTAAGATGGCGTTAAACGCAGATGAACAAGCCGGATTACGAGATCAATTAGGTGACTTGAAGGAAAGTTTAAATGACTTACCACTGAAGTTTAAGATGGATTACAACGTTCATGCAAATGGTGCGGACATTACTTTGAATAAAAGTCCTTGGGGCAATATCCGTAGCGGATTATCAATAGCGTATAAATTCTAATTTGGAATATATAATTTAGTTAAAAAAGGCTATACTTTGTAATGAAGTATAGCTTTTTTTATTTTGATAATAAAGTATTCAAATTTAAAACTCTATTTTTAGTCAGAATTTTAAGTACTATGATTTATGGGTAGTTTCTTTTCAAGAAAACGCAATAAATGGTTTTTAATTGTTGGTGTCGCAGTAATCGTAATTCTAGTTGGTGGATTTGCAATAGGTATGTCTAAACGTCAAGGTCTGCTAGATAAAGCGATTTATAAGGTTCAACAAAAATTGAAGAATGATTACGATGTAACTTTTACAGTTGATAAATATTATTTTTCTGGATTTACAACTGTGGAATTTAAAAATTTGTTAATTATTCCTGAAAATAGAGACACACTCGCTTCTATGGAGTCTTTTTCAGTTTCAGTTCGTGTATTGCCATTGTTGATTGGTAATATTGAGATCGGGGCTATTGGTGTAGAAAATGGTTCACTTACTTTTGTAAAGAAAGATTCTATCAGCAATTACGATTTTATTTTCAAAAAACGCAAAAGTGTTACTGAACAAAAGGATAAATCAGAATCTAAGGGCTTTGCGGACTTGGCAGAAAGATTAAGTAAGCAGTTTTTCGCCACCGTACCTGATGATTTAACTTTAAAAAATTTTGTGCTTTCATACACGGATGATAAAATTTCACAACAAGTGCATGTTCCAGAGGCAATTATGAATTCTGGTAAGTTCGAATCTTCCGTGTTCTTGAATGATCATGAAGCTGAATGGATACTTACGGGGAAGGTCAATGCAGGATCACAGCGTATGCGTGTAGAGGTTTCCTCAAAAGAAGCAGATGTCGAATTACCATTTTTACGCAGTAAGTTTGGTTTGTCCGTAAGTTTTGATAAGCTAATTTTTGATCTGCAAGATATAATAAAAATCAAAAAAAATTTGTTGGAGGTTGATGGTGTTTTCGCATATGAAAATTTAAAAATAAATCATCGTAGGTTGTCTGATTCCACAATTGTGTTGCCTAGTGCAGAAATGGAAGGTGGTTTGCAATTTGCAGATAATTATGTCGCATTGCGTGAATACTCGACGATTCGAATTAAAGATTTTTCTATATCTCCTCAAATCAAACTTACTTTAAAACCAACAAAGCAATTTGATCTAGCCATTCACACAGGAATGTTTCAAGCTCAAGATTTTTTTGATGCTATTCCTAATGGTTTGTTTCAGAATGTGGAGGGTGTTAAAGTGGAAGGGAGTATAGCTTATGACTTAGATTTCTCTGTAAATCTGGATAAACCAGATGACTTAATATTTGAATCCAAAATTGATGATGAAGATTTAAAAGTGATTTCTTGGGGGCAAGCAAACATTGATTCGCTGAATTCGTCATTTATATATGATGCCTACAATGATACAGTATTAGTAAAACGTTTTGCTGTTGGACCTGAGAATCCTAAATTTAAGAGGTTAGATCAAATCCCATATGTATTAAAAACAACCGTAAGAAATACGGAAGATCCTTTTTTTTATAAGCACAATGGATTTGAAGAAGAAGCATTCAAATTATCAATTGCAACAAATATTAAAGAAAAGAAATTTAAACGTGGGGCAAGTACAATCTCCATGCAACTGATCAAAAATGTCTTTCTACACAGAAAGAAAACATTAAATCGAAAATTTGAAGAGATATTATTGGTCTGGTTAATGGAATCTTCTGGCCGCGTAAGCAAAGATAGACTATTTGAAATCTATCTTAACGTAATTGAATGGGGGCATAATGTTTACGGAATCACAGAGGCTGCCGATTATTATTTTAAAAAGCAGCCTGAAGAACTAAATATAGGAGAAAGTTTGTTTTTGTCTAGCATAATTCCGCGACCAAAGACAGGTTTGACTTCTTTTGAATACACCGGACATTTAAAACCTTGGGTGCAACGTCATTTTAATACCTATGGTTCTATTATGCATAAACTAGGTGAGCTAAATGATGTGGCTGTTCCAGAAAATTACGGGTTCTATCAAGTTGTATTGCAGCCTGCTCTTCGACCAAAAGCTCCTGCTGTTCGGGATACTTCACTAGATATAATTGATGAGCATGAATTGTTCATGCGTGAGATTGAATCGATAGAGAATTCTAGAAAATCTATACTAGAAAAATTAATGGGGGACAAGAATGAAAATAATTGAGATTGATGAGCTGCGATTTGAGCCTTTTATCGATTATGAACAAATCAAAAAAAGAATACGTTTAATTGCTATCGATATTAATTTAAAATACGAAGACAAAAATCCTGTTTTTATTGGTGTGCTGAATGGGTGCTTCATGTTTATGGCAGATTTGATGAAAGAAATTGAGATCGACAGCGAAATGAGTTTTGTAAAACTTTCCTCTTATCATGGTACTGAACAAGGGGATTTATCTCAATTGATAGGGGTTGGGATAGATATAAAAGATCGGAATGTAATTGTTGTGGAAGATGTGGTAGATAGTGGCAATTCTTTGAAATATACAATTGATGCGTTGCAAAGAGAAGGAGTAAGGGAGGTTGCGGTTTGTACACTTTTATTGAAGCCCTCTTGCCTACAATACGATTTCGATCAAATTGAATATGTAGGGTTCGAAATTGAAAAGGAATTTGTAATAGGCTATGGATTAGATTATAATGGGAAATTCAGAAACCTAAAAGATATTTATAGAGAAGTGACTTTAGGAGATTAGTTCCTAAAGTCACAATTTGTAAGGTGATCATTTACCATACCAACTGCTTGCATATAAGCATAGCAGATAGTGCTCCCGAAAAACTTTACCCCACGTTTTTTCAAATCTTTTGCTATAGCTTTTGATTCTGCGGATTCCGGTACAATGTCCTTCATTGTTGCAATGTTATTTTCTATGCGCTGTTGATTAGGTAAGAATTGATATAAATAATTATAAAATGAGCCAAACTCTTTTTGAATTTCTATGAATATTTTAGCATTATTTATAGCTGCTTCTATTTTTCCGCGATGTCGAATAATGCTTTCATCTAGAACTATTCTTTCGACGTCATCATTTGTAAATTGTGAGACTTGTTCAACATCAAAATCTGCAAATAATTTTCGATATCCTTCCCTTCTTTTTAAAATGGTGTACCAACTTAAACCCGCTTGAGCAGATTCTAAAATTAAAAATTCGAATAGTGTTTTATCATCAGTCACTTGTTTACCCCATTCCTTATCGTGATAGTCTACATAAAGAGGGTCTTCTCCGCACCACGGACAGCGTTTTGTTGTTGTTGCCATTTTTGTGTTTAAATATTTAGTACAAAATCATACCTTTGAGATCGTATGTTAAGGAATGATTTTTTAAGGCAAATTATGAAAAATAAGCAACATATCCTGTTGTTTTTGTTTTTGTTATTCTCTTGCAGGAGTAATGCGTTTTCCTTAGATACAGCGTTCTCTCAAACGGACAGTACTATAGTTAATCACGATAATTCAGCTATTGATAGCTCTTATGTCAAATCGTTTGACTATATTTTTCTTGACACTTCTGAGAGGCTAAATCATAATCCTATACAAGATAGCGTGTTGCGGATTATCGAAATAGAATACACCGATCTAGGTGCTTGGTTTGCTAAAATGGATAAGCTTAAAAAAACAAGAATTGCTTCTCCACTGATTGATAAATCGAATCGTCCAGCTTGGCTTGTTGGTATTCTTTTGTTGATTTTGATAAGTTTTGGTTTGGTTCGAATTTTCTTTTATCCTACATTTTTAAATATTATTTACGGCTATTTTAACGAAAGGGTACTCGCGCAAATAAGTAAGGAGGATAATGTCTTAACTTCTTGGCCATATATCTTTTTATATATTATTTTTAGTTTTTCCTTAGGCTTATTTGTTGTTCTATATTTCAGTGCCAAAGAGGATACGCTTTTTTTGACATTGAATAATTTTGGGCGTATTTCTTTAGTTATTGGTTTCTTGTTTGTAGCTAAATTTCTACTTATCCGAATTATATCTCTCATATTTGAGGCAAAGCGTATAGCCAGAGATTACATCACTGTTTTATATATCGTGTACTTTAATAGCTTACTAATTCTTATTCCTATTTTAATTTTAGGTGTTTTTTTGCCTTATAATTATTTGGATGTATTGGCGTTAATCTTGATTGTAAGCACTATTTTGCTGTTTAGTTATCGTATTATTCGTTCTGCTTTTAGTTTATTAGGTAATCTAAAGTTTTCAATCTTTTATTTAATTCTCTATCTTTGTGCTCTAGAAATAGCGCCGGTTTTAATATTAGTGAAATCACTAAACAATTAAAGATAAGTTTATGCAGATTGATGTTGCTAGAGCTAAGAAAGTTAAAAGTATCTTAGTTACGTTGCCAAAACCAGAAAATGACAAGTCACCATACTTCGCATTAGCAGAAAAATATAACTTGAAGTTAGATTTTCGTGGGTTTATACATGTGGAGGGAGTACCTGCAAAAGAGATTAGGAAAGAAAGGATCAACTTCGCTGAACATACAGCAGTAATCTTTACGAGTAAAAATGCTGTAGACCACTTCTTCAGGGTTTGTGAAGAGATGCGTTTTGAAGTTTCTGCAGAGATGAAATACTTCTGTATTTCGGAAGCTATAGCGCTTTATTTGCAAAAATATATACAGTATCGTAAGCGTAAGATTTTCTTTGGAAAGCAGACAGCTAAAGATTTGGAAGAAGTATTGAAAAAGCACAGTAAAGAAAAATTCCTTTTCCCATGTTCGGATGTCGCTAATGAAGAAACGCAAAAGTGGCTTCAAGAAAATGGTTATAATTTCACACCAGCTGTGTTGTTTAAAACTGTTATTACAGACATAACAGATTTAAAAGATGTATTTTATGATGTGATTGTATTTTTCAGCCCATCGAGCGTTCAGTCTTTATATGAAAATTTCCCTGATTTTGTTCAAAACAATACGCGTATTGCAGCTTTTGGTGCTTCTACACAACAAGCGTTATTGGATAAGGGATTGATTTTAGATATTCCGGCACCTACACCTGTTGCACCAAGTATGACTATGGCTGTAGAGCAATATATAAAATTAGTTAATAAGTAGCCGTAAAAATATAGTTGAAGGGTCAGTATAATTAAATACTGACCCTTTTTATTATAGCAGGAGGATGAAGATTGTTTATTAATTAATTTTAATTAAACTTTCTAAAATGCTATAATTACCTTATTTTTATGACATTTCAATATTATTAGATATTGAACTAACCTATTTTGCTATAGACTTATGATTGTAAATCATTTGAGATTTTTAAAGTATATTTTCGGTATTATATTAATCGTACTAACTATTGGATGTAAGACATCTACAAAAAATGGAGAATTAATTGGAGTGCGCTTAGATAAACTGAAGACTAGTAAAACACCCTATGGGATGGTATTAGTTCCTGGTGGCACTTTTATAATGGGACAGTCGGATGAGGATATCACTTTCTCACAAACTGCGCAAAACCGTCAAGTAACTATCGCTCCTTTTTATATTGATGACACTGAAATTTCTAATAGTGAATATCGTCAATTTGTTTATTGGGTACGTGATTCTATACTGGTAACAGATTACTTAGGTGATGCTTCATACTTTTTACAAACTCAGGCACAGAGCAACACAAAATACATTGATTGGGAAAAGGTTAAACGTCAATCTCCTTGGAAATCGACTGATGCTAATGTGAAGTCGAGAATTGAAAGTATGTACTACCAAGGAGAGGACAGGCTTTTTGGGAAAAATGAAATGGACGTTCGTTTGATTAATTATCATTACGAATGGTATGATTTAGAAAATGCTATTCGCCACAAGAATGACAAAAATAAAAAACGTTCGGATTTTATATATAGAGAAAAGATAGGTATCTATCCAGATACTACAGTATGGATGTCTGACTTTCATTATGCCGCAAATGAGCCGTTAGTAAAGGGTTACTTCTCGCACCCTTCTTATGATGATTATCCTGTTATTGGTGTGTCTTGGAAACAAGCACAAGCCTTCAATGCATGGCGTACGCAATTATATAATAATCAAGCAATAAAAAACAAAAGACCTCAGCGATTTGATTATCAGTTACCTACTGAAGCAGAATGGGAGTATGCTGCACGTGGTGGACGTGTGGGGTCTCCATTTCCTTGGGGTGGTCCTACAGCTCGAAATGCGAGAGGTTGTTTAATGGCGAATTTCAAACCAGGAAGAGGGGATTACATGAGTGACAATTATGCTTATACGGCTCCAGTGTATTCGTATTTTCCAAATGATTATGGACTTTATAATATGGCGGGAAATGTGTCGGAATGGACACAATCTTCTTATGATGAATCAGGTTATTCATATGTGCATGATATGAACCCGACGTATAATTATTCTGCTAGAAATGAAGAAATGGCAACCATGAAACGAAAAGTGATTCGTGGAGGCTCTTGGAAAGACGTGGGTTTCTTTTTGCAAAATGGTACTCGTCAATATGAATATCAAGATACATCAAAATCTTATATTGGATTTAGAGGAGTAACTAGAGTAGCTGGTTCAGCATTAAAATAGAACTATTAATATACTAAACATAAAAAATATTTAACCTTATAATACTTTAAATAGAAATGGCAAAGAAAAGCAAATTTGGTTTCGGCATCAATACATTAATAAATTGGGGTGCTTCAGTGGTTATTGTAGGATTAATGTTCAAGATTCTTCATTTTAAAGGTGGAGAATGGATGATCGGAATTGGATTGGCGGTTGAAGCTTTATTATTCTTCATTATGGGCTTTATGGCTTCAGAGAAAGATGTTGATTGGACGCGTGTTTACCCAGAATTGGATGACGATTTTGCAGGGGAGCTTCCAGCACGTAGCGTACAACCAGTAGCTATCGCTCAGCCTGTTAGTACAGGCAACACAGCCGCTCTTGATCAACTGTTGCAAAATGCTAAAATAGACGAAAATTTGATTGGAAACTTAGGTGATGGTTTGCGAACATTTAGTGACAAAGTAGCCTCTATTTCAAAAGTAGCTGATACAGCCGCTGCTACTAATCAATTTGCGGACAAATTGAATGCCGCGTCAACAGGAGCTTCGCAATTAAGTCATGCCTTTGAGCGTGCGGCGGCGGATTTGCAAACATTCAACGAAGCATCGGCTGATATGCAACAATTTAAAGAGCAAGTTTCGACATTCAATAAAAATTTGTCTTCACTTAATGCAGTTTACGGAAATATGTTGTCTGCGATGAATATTAATAATCGTGCATAATTGTAGTAAAATCTAAGACCTAACGTAGAGAAATTACAAGACATGGCAGGACAAAAAGAAACTCCAAGGCAGCGGATGATTGGAATACTTTATTTGGTGTTACTAGGTTTAGTAGCATTGAATGTAAGTGATTCCATATTAGATGCATTTAAAAATTTGGGTAATAGTTTGAATACTTCTACCCAAAATACACAGAGCGGAATTGATAATATGTTTTTGTCTTTTAGAGAGACAAAATTGAAAGAAAATCCAGAAAGAGCTCAACCTATATTACAAAAAGCAGAACAAGCACAGGCATTAGTGGCTAAGCTTACCGCCAAAGTGGGTGAATATAATAAATTACTTTCTTCTGAAGGTGGTGGTATAGATGAAGAGACTGGTGATGTGAAATTCAGAAGTAGTACAGATATTTCTGCGCGTTTGATGATCAATGAAAAAAGAGGTAAAGAACTCCGTGATTTGATAAATCAAACTTCTGCTGAGCTTAAAAAATTGACAAATAATGAAGTAAGTTTTGCTTTATCTGCAGAGGATCCTGCTCCTAGGGGTGGAATAAAAAAGTCGTGGGAAGAATCTAATTTTGGCGATGGTATTCCTTTGACAGCTGCTATAACTGCTTTGGAAAAAATTAATGCCGACGCTAAGAATGCCGAATCAGCTGTAGTAAAGCATATTTTTGGTAAGATGGATCAGGCGGTGGTAAACTTGGATAAGTTTGCTGCGGTGGCAGTTGCCCCTACATCTTATCTGATAGCTGGGCAACCTTACACAGCTAAGGTCTTTTTAACGGCTTATGATTCAAAATCGAATCCACAAATTACAGTAAATGGTTCTTCAATTCCCGTTTCTGATGGACAAGGTACATATTCTTACACACCAGGCGTAGGAACGCATACATGGAAAGGCTCTATATCAGTTCAGCAAACAGATGGTACAGTAAAAGTTTATGAAACTGAGCCAATGACTTTTCAAGTTTCTAAACCATCAGCTGTAGTATCACCAGATGCGATGAATGTGATGTATATTGGTGTAGACAACCCGTTGTCTATATCGGCACCAGGTGTTCCAGCTGAGTCACTAAAACTTACGGGTTCTGGAGTAACTTTGAATGACAGAGGTAATGGCAAATACACTGCTCGTGTGTCTAGTCCAGGTGAGGTTACGCTGAATGTAACTGCAACTGTTGATGGAAAATCCCAGAATTTGGGTATGTCCAAATTCCGTGTAAAGCGTATTCCAAAACCTACAGCTAAAATTGGTGGTAAAGATGGAGGACGTATATCAGCTGCACAGTTAAGAGGACAATCTGTAGTTTCAGCATCATTAGAAAATTTTGATTTTGATGCTAAATTCCAAGTAACTAAATTTAACATGTATATTAGTAAACCGCGTGTAGATCCAATTGGACCTTATGCTGCTGCTGGGAATAATTTTAGTGCGCAAATGAAAACAGCATTATCAGGTATTACAGCGGGATCTGTGGTAATGATATATGACATTGTTGGGGTGGGTCCAGATGGAGTAGCTCAAAATCTGAATGCTATCACATTCCAAGTAACGAACTAATAGAATTTATATTCTATGATAAAGAAATTTTTAACACTCATCATTGGTATAGGATCTACTTTTGCAGTGTATGCACAAGTTGGAAACCTGTCCAATAGTACGACGCCTGTTCAAGAGAAAGAGCCTCCAGTGGATGGGTATGTTGTGAAATCAGATGTGGAGAATAGAAAGGTAATCCCTTACGCGCCTATTCGTCAGACTGATGTTGCTTTCAGCAAGCGTGTATGGAGAGAGATTGATTTGCGCGAGAAAATGAACCAAGCTTTTGCTTCTCCAAAGGCACGCTTGATGGATATAATTGTCGATGCAATTCAGAAAGGCGAATTAACAGCTTATGATCCTACACCGACGAAGAATGATCCTAATGGCGATAGCTTCAAAAATATTCTTCCTATCGATCAGGTAATGGCAAGATTGGGTGGTGATAGCGTGTTGGTTGAGCAATACAATGAAAACAATGAAGTTGTGGGTTCGCATTATGAAAAACGGGATTGGAGCGGAGAAAGTGTATTTAAATTCAGAATTAAAGAAGATTGGATTTTTGACAAGCAAAGAGCAGTTTTTGAGCCACGTATAATTGGTATCGCACCATTGATTACCCCTCAAATACCTGGTGTAGAAGCCGCATTCGAAGCACAAGCATCAACAGTAGCAAATGCCGATCCTTTTGATCCATTTGCAGTCCAAGCTTCAGAATCTGTTGCAACTTCTGAAGCTCAGCAGCCTGTAGCCCCAATTGCCGCTGTAAACAATATCGGACCTCAAGTAGACGCTACGCCAGCATTTTGGATTTATTTTCCAGAAGCTAGACATGTATTTGTAAACAAAGAAGTCGTGAATAGAAATAGTGATGCTACGGGTTTGAGTTATGATGATGTGTTTATTAAACGACTTTTTTCTAGTTATATAATTAAGCAATCTAATTCTGAAGATCTTCGTATCAAAGATTATATAAATGACGATTTAGATAGATTATTAGAGTCTGAACGCATTAAAAAAGCGCTTATGGATTATGAACAAGACTTATGGTCTTACTAATTAGTGATTTATATCACTAGAAAATAAAGGATATTTCTACAGATTTGGGTTCTATCTTTTTATCTATTACAAGTAGATATAAAATATGGAAAGAGATAAAAATGTAGAAATATTTTTTTTTATGTTTGTACTTACTTGATAAAAAACTAAAAGCTTGTGAAACTAAAACCTGTTGATAGCATTTCGGGAATTTCTCCTAAAGATTTTGTTAGAGATTATCTAAACAAAGGTCAGCCCGTTATCTTGAAAGATTTTATAAGTAAGGATAGTGCTTGTTGGACGAAGTGGAGTTATGATTATTTCAAGGAAATAGCTGGAGATGTTAAAATTGATGTCTACGGTAAGGAAGAAGAAGGCCACAATTACGCTGCAAGTCCGCCCGTTGGTAAAATGACTTTTGCACAGTATTTAGATAAAATTAGCAGTGAACCTACTGAATTACGTTTATTCTTGTTTAATTTATTGAAAATACGTCCAGAATTGAAAAAGGATGTAATTTATAATGACGTGACAGGGGGTAAGGTAATACAAGGTTTACCGTATATGTTTTTTGGTGGAGAAGGATCTGCTACGCGTAATCACTTTGATATAGATATGTCGCATGTGTTTATTTCGCAGTTTCAGGGGTACAAACGCATCTGGTTATTTCCAAATGATCAGTCCGACCTTATGTATAAGTTGCCTTACAATTTTCACAGTATTGCGAATCTGAAAACTAGTAGTTTAGAAGAATATCCAGCTTTGAAATATTTGAATGGTTATGAAGCTGTGATTGGTCCTGGAGATACATGTTACATGCCTGCTGGATATTGGCATTACATACAGTATGAAACAGAAGGATATTCCATTTCAGTACGTGCTTTAGCAAACTCTTTGGGCGAAAAATTGAAAGGCGCACGCAATTTATTTATTACGCGTCATTTTGACGATACGATGCGTAAAATTTTTAAAGATAAATGGTTGCATTATAAAATTGATAAAGCACGCAAACGTGCTGATAAAGCAATGAATAGATACAAATAGCAAGAAAGGTCGAAATTTAATTCGACCTTTTTTGTTTTACTCTGAAATTTCTTCTTCCTCTTTTATCGCATTTCTATAGAATAAAGTATAAGGATCTGAATCGTAAATTTGTGCTTCAGGATTATGTTTAAAAGGAATAGCTGGGTTGAATATTTCCTCCAATGTAGCTGTTAAAAATTTGAAGAATTTCTCCTTTTGATCGGCTAAAAATTCACCTTCCATCAAAGCTCCTCGGCTGCCATAGAAAAGCGTTCCCTCTTCGCGCATTTTGCGTGCGACATAAAGATGCGGTTCAAGATTTAATATACCTGTCTTTTGTTCAAATACATACGCATAAAATAAAGTTTGGATTAACGCTTTATTCGAGGTATTGGACGCAAAAACTTTCTCTATATTTTTGAAATCAACCGTATCTCCACCTGTTTTATAATCGACAATGCGTTTTTTAACTTCGCCTAGGTCAGTAACTACTTCATCTACTCGGTCAATAATACCAAAAATTTGCACTTTTTCCTTTTTTCCGTTTACATGGATAGGAAAGTCTAATACATAATCTTCATCGTTCTCCAATTCGATAATACGAAAAGACTGGTAGTTTTCTGCGTCGTATTCCAAATACATTTTAACGTACTCGCATGCAATCTTGTGCATGATGAGTTGTAAACTATTCAATTGATTAATTTCGGTGAATTCAACACTATACTGTTTTCCGATTTCAAGAATTATAAGCGAATCAACTTCATTGATTTTATCCCTTAATATTTGGGTTGAAGTAAATTCAGCTAACCCTTTGTATGGTTTTAGAATGATTTCCATCACATTATGAATAACTGTACCTAATACATTCATCTCAAATTCTTGTGAAATGCGTGGTGGTTCTTTGATTTCTGCAACGTGCTTGAAGAAAAATTGCAACGGTGAAAGCAAATACGTTGTCAATGCTGTTGCTGAAATTTTGGCTTTACCAATTATATATTTCTCGTACAATTTTTCCCACACTTTACCTGTTTTTGGAATTATAAGTTCTTCCTCTTTTGGAGGGAAAAGAATAGGTTGCTGCTGTTGCTTTTTTATAATATTAAAATTGCTTTCAAATTCCAACTGGCGAATAAACCTACTTTCTTCACCTGTACTGCTTTCGTCTACGATACTGTTATAAAACAAGTGAATACCTGTGCTGTATTGCAAATGTCTGTAGAATAGGTACGCCGAAAGTGCATCTTGATTTTCTAAAATGGGTAATCCATATGCTCTTCGCAAGGTGTTGGGTAGAAAGGTTGCAGCACTCGAAGTTTTTGGTAAAATACCTTCATTAGCACCCAAAATATAAATGTTGTCGAAATTTAAACATCGGCTTTCCAACAATCCCATAATTTGTAATCCATCTAATGGATCTCCTTCAATAGCAGAGTTAATCGGCGCAATTGCTTTTCGAATCAAACCTATTTGAAAGATTATGCTCAGTTGCGGCATTTTTTCAAATCCTAGATGCAATTGGTTCAAAACCTTTTTGGTTTCGATCAATAGATTCGCATCGATTTGCTTAATTTGCGTGTCTTGCGCTAGGGAAATCAACAATTCATCCAATAGATGAATCAAGGTTGGGATGACCTTTTTGGAGGATTCTAATGGTCTAAAAAAATGAGGCAAAACTGATGTTTTGACACTTATATCGTCAATATCGATTTCAAAAAGTTGTTTGTCAGCAATGGCTTTTTGTAAAGCCGTTTTTTCTTTAGTTGAAGTTTTGGTTAGTGGATTGTTCAAATATGTTTGTACTTCTTGATATGTTATTTTTGTTTTCTTAAGATGCGAAACTTGCTCATGCACTCGCATCCACAAATCTAGTATACCAAAAATCGGAGATTGTGTCAGCGGAAAACCTGTTGTGATGTTTGCTTTGAGATTGGGTAAGCTTTGTAATAAGGGAACCAATAAGGATTCGTCAGCTAATAGAATAGCAGAGGTTTTTCCTTCTTTTTCATTTCCCAACAAGACATCGTGAAGAAGTTTTGTTTGACTAACCTTACCACTAGAAGCAATCAAGTGTATATTATCCTTACGATTTCCAATGACATTGGGTGCTTCGCCTAATGCATTCTGTAATTCCGTCTGAAATATATTCCTTCGGATAAATAACCCAGCTTCTTGTTGCTTGTCTTCCAAATAATATGCATCGGTGTCAAAATAAAATAGCGCTTTTCCTAGTTCTTGCCATTGTTTGAAAAGTTTAGCTTCCGCATTATTCAACGCGTTAAATCCTACAAATAGAATTTTTTTGAAAGGTTTTATTAATGAAATGCTATCTAATTCTCCCTCTGCCAATTGGCGATAAATCGTAGGATAATTAGTTTGCTTATGTTCTATTAATTTTTGTTTGAAAGCACGATAAAGTATAGGAAGTCTTTTCCATAATTTCAAGAATCGTTCTTGAATACCTGTATGCCCTGCTATACTGAATGATTGCCAAAATTTACGAATAAAATCTTGTTGTTCTTTAGTCAAATGCTGGAACTCAATATCGATTTTGCTTGTATCGTACAATTCCATATAGATGTGATCGATATTCACCAAGTCATAATCCAATTGGCTGAAATCACTTAAAATAATTTCAGCAATCGGATAAAATTCTTCAAGCGTTTCGGGTTCATGTCCTTCTTTGCCTAACAATTCATTGTGCAATTCGTACAAATAGAAAAATTGCGTTAATTGGCTCACCTGCTCTGCTTCGGAAGCCAAACTGAAAAACTCTTGTATAGTGTAAAACTGTGGCGACCATATCGCGTGACCATACGTGTCTGCAAGATGTTTTTTGAGATACGTAATCGGACGTTTATTGTTGAAAACAATCGCTATTTCGGACAAATCTGTCCCGAAGCGTTGTTTGATATCTTCTGCTACTCCTGCTAAAAATGCTGTGTTCATTTCGACTCTCTTAATCTATTTCACCTCTACTAATTCATTGACCTTGGCGTAGAACAAAAAGCCACGGATATTTTTATAACCTAAGTTTTGGAGGGCTTTCATGTATTGATCAACTTGTGTTTTATGCTCGATATAATTGTCTCCTGTGAATTTAAAATCCAAAATTATTGTTTCTCCTTCTTTTGTAAAGACTTTGTCTGGGCGGAGTGTTCGACCATCTGCAGTTATAATCCCTGATTCGTTCCAGATTTTGTATTCCCCAGAAAGCCATTGATTAATTTGTGGATGATGCCATATTTGATAAATTTCTTTTTCAAGGAGGTCTTTATTTTCTACCGCTAAAATACCTTCATCAATATAGCGCGCTATGATCTTTTGAATATCCGATTCTTTGGAAGCTTCTGACATGACTTCGTGCGCTAGAATACCGTATTGCGATGCTTTTTCGAGCATTAAAATGGTGTTTATCGTGCGTTTACTGTTTTTATCCAACGCATTTTCCATTGCTACTGAAATAGGATAGCGCTCTAAAGCTATTTTCCCACTATCGACCAACTCTTTGTTTTCTTCTTTGACAATGATATTGTCCAATTGAATTTTTTGCTCTTCAATTGGAAATGGCGCATTAGGATTATCTAATACTTGATAGATGACATCAGAAATGAGGTCATTACATACTTTAACGCTACCAGTTTTCTTATCTGTAGCAAATGCTGGTGCACTGATATAAATATGTTCGATAGCTCGAGTTGTTGCCACGTATAATGTATTCAATGAATCCATGTAATTAAACAGCTTTTCTTCAAAGTACTGTTGGTAAAAAAGGGATTTTCCAACTGAAGAACTGTATTTAATTGGAATTCTTCCTAGCTGTACAAAAGGTGTATTTTCGGTATTAATCCAAAAATCCCCGTTAGCCATACCATCTAACGTCCACGAGCAAAACGGAATCATCACCACATCGTAAGCTAAACCTTTGGACTTATGGATAGTAGTGACTTCTATAGCATTTACTTTTCCACTTGAAGGTAATACTGCTTTATTGCCATCTTCTTCCCAAAACTCTATAAACTGATTTATACCTCGTTCGCCATTTGCGGTGAAATTGCCTACAATGTCTTTAAATGTCAATATGTACGGTAAATGCACATTGTGCTCGGATGTGAAACCGTAGATTTCAATAAGTTTCTCAACAAGATGAATCAACGGTAATTTCTGCCAAACATCCCAGTCCGAGATAAGCTTTTCGGGAATAAGACTTTGGAGATTTTCAATATTATTATCTCTAAAATTCAACCAGGCGTCATTTTCAAAAGATTTTTGGGTGGAAATAATCTGATAGAGATAAGCCATGCGCGCATGGTGAATCACATGTTTGTCACTGTTGTAAATGAAAGCTTTTAACGATTCGACCAATAGACCGATAGCATCGTTCGATGCCAGAGATAATGCATCTCCCGAAATCACATCAAATTGCAGTCCTGTAGCATTTTTGTACTCCATCAGCTTTTGAATAATCTCTACTGCCTGCCTATTGCTACGTACCAAAATACCAATTTGTTTGGCATCATATCTACCACTCGAAATCCAGTTATCTATTTTTTCGCAAAGCTTATTGATAGATTCTTCCTTGGCTTGATTTGCTCTCCATCGGCTATCCTCTACATTTATGTATTCTATTTCTATTGATCCCTGCTTATTCGGATCATTTAACTTAAATTCAGGAATTTCCTGTGCACTATTTTCGTAAGCGCGCACAAGCATACTATCGTTCTGTGCATTTCGCCACCAGCGTATACCTTCTTCCGAAAGCTCATTTTGAGCCATATCATTCAGCACATTTTGCATTTGAGTCGGAATAGATTGGTAGAGATAGTTATTAAATCGAATGATATTTGGCAGACTTCGGAAATTAGTTTCTAATATTCCATTATCAATAAAATGCTTTGTATTATCTGCATCCAGATGGAAATTTTTAGTAACCTGTTCTTCCACCTGTTGCAACAAAATGCGCCAATCACCATTTCGCCAGCGGTAAATACTTTGTTTGACATCCCCGACAATCAAATGCTCATTTTGCAATCCTTCGGAGTTACTCAATGCATTTAATAATAAAGGACTATAATTTTTCCATTGAATACGTGAAGTGTCCTGAAACTCATCAAACAAGAAATAATTATAACGATTACCAATTTTTTCCCAGATAAATGTCGGGTCATTGTGTGAGTCTAAACCTAATTTGTTCAACAATATCTGCGAATCAGAAATCAATTGTGCACTATTTTCTTTCCGCCAAGTACTAAGCAAGTCAGACATTTCTTTCAGCAGTCTTAAATAATAAAGATTGCCTTGCACAGATTGATAAGCAATATAGGTTGGCAACAACTGTTCTAAAGTCGCAAATTGCCTCAATACCGGTCTAAATCCTTCAATCAGATCATAGCGTAGGTTCTTGTCTTTATCAGTATACGGATCTTCATCGTCGATTAGTTTGGTGTATTTTCCTAGTAACTCTATAAGACCAGATAAAGACAACTTCTGAACTTGTGGCGTAATTTTATTTGCCGAAACTAGGGGGTTTCGAGATTTACCTTTCATTTCATTGGCATCTACATGCAAGGATTTGAATGTTTCTTGAAAAGACTGAATGGCTAGACTTAAGCTATCAAGGTAAGATTGTGTTTTCTCAAAAACCTCTTTGTTGAGTAAATTAAAAATCTCATTTGTATCAGCAGATGCTAAGGCGCCATCAAACTCTTGAAAATTCTCTGTGAATATCAAACTAGCCAATTGGCTCAATTGATTGCGGTAATTCCAATTTTCATTGTTAGCAATTTTCTTTTCGGCGTAGCCAATAATCCAATCCAATAATTCTGGTTTTTCGTCCAACAATTGATTCAGCATCATCGTCAAATCTGTTTTGACTTTGTTGGTGTTCATTTCAATCTTAAACGCTGCATCTAGGTTCAGTTCGTACGTAAAAGAACGAATGACTTTTTGCGAAAAACCATCAATGGTGCTAATCGTAAAATGACTGTAATCGTGCAAAATTCTGCGATAAACACGATATGCTTTCTCTTGAATGAGCGAAGCTGACCATTGTGGATTATGTTCCAAAAGTAGTTTTCTAAAGCTATCAATCTTACTTGATGTTTCACCAACAGCAAGACCTTGCAGCACTGAAAGAATACGTTCTTTCATCTCTGCTGTCGCTTTATTGGTAAAGGTAACAGCAAGAATCTCTCTGTAGCTGTTCTCATTGGTCATGAGTAAGGAGATATAATGTAAAGTGAGGCTGAAAGTTTTACCTGAACCTGCGGAAGCTTTAAGAATTTTTAATGGAGCTACATGCGTCATTTCGAAATACGATTTGGAAGATTGAAAATACATTAAAAAAGCTGTTATATCAAACGCATTATAGAGTAGGCTCATTTAAAGCTTTTTAGTTTGAAAAAATATTTTTATCTTTGCGTCCCCTCATGCATGAAGTACGGGGGATATGTTGAATACATAAATAATTACAAAACATGGCAACTAAAATCAGATTGCAAAGACATGGTAAAAAAGGACGTCCTTTTTACCACCTAGTAGTAGCAGATTCACGTGCTCCACGTGATGGTAAATTCATCGAACGTATCGGTTCTTACAACCCAAACACAAATCCAGCGACTATCGTTTTGGATTTTGACAAAGCTTTGGACTGGGTGAACAAAGGTGCGCAACCTACAGACACAGCTCGTGCTATCCTTTCTTACAAAGGTGTATTGTACAAAAAACACTTGCAAGGTGGTTTGAAAAAAGGTGCTTTTGATGAGGCTGCTTTAGAAGAAAAATTTGCGGCTTGGACTGCGTCTAACGAAGCGAAAATTTCTGGTAAAAAAGATGGTCTAGCTAACACTAAAGATGAAGCTAAAAAAGCTGCTTTAGTTGCTGAGGCTGCTAAAAAAGAAGCTAAAGCTGCTGCTATCGCTGCTAAAAATGCTCCTGTTGCTGAAGAAGCTCCAGCTGAAGAGGCTGCAGAAGAAGCTACAACTGAAGAAACTGAAGGTTAATCCTTTCATACAGTATTCAAGAAAGGCCGATTCAGATTTTGAATCGGCTTTTTTATTGAATTGGGGTCTTTACCATATTTTTTTATTTTTTAATTTTGTCTTTTTAATTTATAGCATGACAATAGAGGAAAGTTTTTACATCGGATATGTATCTAAGACGCGTGGTCTAAAAGGGGAAGTGCAATTGTTTTTCGAATTTGAGGATTACGATGAGTTGGAATTGGATGTTATCTTTCTTGAAGTGAACAAAAAATTGGTTCCTTATTTCGTGGATGCTATCAAATTGCAGAAAAATAGTACAGCTTACGCAACCTTTGAGGATGTGGATCATATTGACAAGGCGCAGGCTATAGTGCGACGCAAGATGTATCTTCCAAACGATAAAATGCCCGAGCGCGATCCTGACGATTTCCGTTGGAAAGATTTAGTTGGTTTTCTGGTTATAGACGAAGAGCATGGTGAGTTGGGTGAAATTGTTGATGTGACTGAAATGCCACAACAATTTATTGCAACAGTCGAGTTAGAAGAAGGTAAGCAATTGATGTTTCCGCTTTCGGAAGATTTGATTTTAGGTATAGATGGGGATGAAGAAATTATCGAAGTAGATCTGCCAGAAGGATTGGTTGATTTATATAAGGAGTAAAAGTTTTTATTAGATATATTAAAGCGAATTGGTATTTCCACTTCGCTTTATTTATTTTTAGACAATAAGCCGGTATAATGAAAAAAGCGATATTATATTTTAGTATATATTCTGCAATATTGTTTAGTTGTGGAGATAAGGAGGAACTTATCAACTCACGAAAACTTACATCCATTGAATTAATTTATGATGGATTGCCAGTATCATCTAGTAAGATGAATGTTGAATACGAAGGTGAACGAATTGTAAAAGTTGGAACATCAAACTATTATTACAATGAGGACGGAAAGGTAATTAAAGAATTACAGCGGGTATCTCAAGAAACTGATCCAAACTTCATATCAGGCACGCCAGAATTTGATTTAGTTTATGCTTATATGTACGATCAGAAGAATAGACTTTCGGAGATAAAACTAGTAACTGATTTGTCTACCGTCTATATTCTGCCTTCTTCGAACTATCGTTTCAATATTAAGTATTTCTATCAAGGAGATGAAATCTCTAAAATAGAATATATCTATACTTTTGATTTGCAGAGTAAAAAAGTGGTGAGTTATTTTCATTCTGGTAAGAGATTAGATTCTGTTACTGTTCAAAATACAGGTAAAAGACCTCTTCAAGATCGGTGGCTCGTGGATTCACTATTTAATAGTAACGTTTCGAAAGTCTCATATATAATCGAACAAGATACTAAGCCTAACTCTATAAAGGATGTTTTTCATTCATTGGGATTTGTTCCTCATTATGTTAACTTTGCAGATTTTGATATTAGTAGCTTAACCTATGCTGTTAAATCGTATAATCGCATGGATTCATATGGAGTTCATAGTGATCTTAAGTATTTTTTTGAATCTAATAATTTATTAGAAAGGGTTGAGAATCAATCGAAAATAGAAAATTTTTTTTTCCCTCGTAATTTCAGTTATGTCACAAAATTCCATTACGAATAGTAATTAGTTAGAGTTATTTTATTTCAATTAGTATCATAAGTTTGACTCGTATTATAAAGTTATTAACGGCAGTGTAATTAAACTTATTAATCTATATTAAGAATTAAGGTGTGCTTTCTTCATAATTTTAACTATCTTAAAAAATAGATCAGTTAAATAAAGTATTATTAATATGATTAGAAAAGTTGAACACATTTTCTCACCTAAAACTCCACATTTCGTAGGAGATGGTTTTAGAGTACATAATTTTATTCCAGGCTATCCGCAATTGAATCAAAAAAGAATGGATCCTTTCATTATGTTGGATTACAATTCAAAATATGTTTTCCCACCGAGTGAAATTCCTAAAGGTGTTGGTGTGCATCCGCACAAAGGATTCGAAACGGTGACAATCGCTTATCACGGTCGCGTAGAGCATGGAGACAGCAGTGGTGGAGGCGGAGTAATCGGCGAGGGAGATGTGCAGTGGATGACTGCTGGAAATGGTGTGTTGCACAAAGAATTTCATGAAACAGAATGGAGTAAAGAAGGTGGGGTGTTTCAGATGATACAACTTTGGGTAAATCTTCCTGCAAAAGATAAAGTTTCACCACCTAAATATCAGAGTGTCTCGAAAGAAACTATTAAGACCAAAACGCTAGAAGATGGATTAGGTTCTGTCGAAGTGATAGCTGGAAAATACAGAGATGTAATTGGTTCTGCTAGTACTTTCACACCGATAGAAATGTATAATTTTAAAGGTCAAAAAGGTGCGCATGCTACTTTTAGTATTCCTGCTTCTCACAATACCTTTATATTGGTTGTTGAAGGCAATGTGATTGTGAATAGTACTGATGAGGTTAAAGTAAATCATTTGTCATTGTTGGCAAATGAAGGTGATGAGTTTACTTTAGATGTACAAGAAGATGCTGTTTTATTTATTGCAGGAGGAGAGCCAATCAATGAGCCTATTGTACATTATGGACCATTTGTGATGAATACAGAGCAGGAAATTGAAGAAGCAATCCAAGATTTTCAAAATGGTAAATTTGGTAATTTAAATTAAAAGCGATGAAACCAGAATTCGAAAATATCTCCGTTGTTAAGAATGAAGAGGCAAAGCGATTCCAATTAACAGTTGATGGATATACAGCATTTATTGAATACAAAGAAAGAAATAATGTAATTACTTTAATTCACACCGAAAGTCCAGAAGAATTGGCTGGTCGCGGAGTGGCTACGGCGCTTATCGAAAAGACATTGGCATATATTGAAGAGAATAAATATACATTAGTGCCGCTATGTCCTTTGGTATTCGCCTATATCAAAAGACATCCAGAATGGGTTAGGGTTGTGCGTGATGATTATAAAGAAAAATTTAATTAGGATAATTCATGGATGCTAAAGTAGACGTAAAGACGATAAATGCGGAAATATCAGCCTCGATTGCTGATGTAAAGTATATAACCACTATTTCGACTTTAGATGGGAAAGAAATAATCGGTGATGAACCGGAATCATTAGGAGGACAAAATAAAGGGTTTAATCCTTATGAATTGTTGGCTTCATCATTGGGTATGTGCACGGCTGCAACATTGAAAATGTATGCAGATCGTAAAGAGTTAAATATCGGGAAGATACAAGTTAATGTAGAATTGGTACATAATACGACGGATAAAACAGCGACATTTAAGAAGTCTATTTCATTTGAAAATAAAGATATAGAAGAAAGGGATCTGAAAAGGCTAATGGCAATTGCCGAAGCTTGTCCTGTGAATAAACTGCTTTCAAATGAAATTTTGATAGAAACTGACCTGAAAATCTAGTAAATATCGATAATTCTGCGTTTCAAATTGAAGATTTCATAAATCTTTTTGCTTTTAAATTTTAACTTTTGAGTTAATACTCCGATATTAGCGAAGCTTATAGAGAAAGGCAGAGGGAATAGACCCGCTGAAGCCTTAGCAACCTGATATTTTTCAAGGTGCTACATTCTACCCCAATTGGGAAAGATAAGTTTTGGATAGACCGCACCTCTGTGTCTTTTCTCTTGGCCTAAAACGAAAAGAATAATCATGAAAATCGTAGATCATATTAAAAACGCGAACGGGAAGACTTTGTTTTCATTCGAATTGTTACCTCCTGCAAAAGGTCAAGGGATTCAAAGTATTTTCAATACAATGGATTCGTTGATGGAATTCAAACCTCCTTTTATTGATGTAACATACCACAGAGAAGATTATTTGTACAAACAACACGATAATGGTTTGTTGGAACGTGTAGCGTATCGCAAACGTCCTGGTACGGTGGCTATTTGTGCAGCGATCATGAATAAATATAAGGTCGATGCGGTTCCGCATTTGATTTGTGGTGGTTTTACGAAAGAAGAGACAGAAAACGCGTTAATCGATTTGGATTTCTTAGGTATTGATAATGTTTTGGTTTTGCGAGGCGATGCGCGCAAAGGAGATGCAGATTTTATTCCTACACCAGGTGGACATGGCTATGCTACGGATTTGTTGGCACAAGTGTCGGATATGAACAATGGAAAGTACTTGCATGAAGATATTGAAAATAGTTCAAAAACAAATTTTTGTATCGGTGTGGCAGGTTATCCCGAAAAACATTTTGAAGCTCCAAATTTCAATACTGATTTCAAATGGTTAAAGAAAAAAGTTGAAATGGGAGCGGAATTCATCGTTACACAGATGTTTTATAATATCGAAAAATACAAAGAATTCGTAGTGAAATGCCGTGAAAATGATATTCATGTACCGATTATTCCAGGATTGAAACCGTTGACGACGAAAAAGCAATTGATTGCTTTGCCAAAAATTTTCCATTTGGATATTCCAGAAGAATTAAGTGATGCCGTAGAAGCATGTAAAAATAACGCAGACGTGCAAAAAGTGAGCACGGAATGGATGGTCAATATGTGTAAAGAGTTGATTGATTTTGGTGTTCCTGTATTGCACTTTTATACCATGAGTAATCCTGGTCCAACGAAACGAATTGTAGAAAAGTTATTCTAACCTATTAAAGCTTCCCAATCAGGAAGCTTTTTCTTTTTGTTAAATTCTGTTAATTAACAATTTAGCTTCGTTAATTCCTCTAAATTTATAATAGTTTCCAAAAGCCTTAAAAAAACTATTATGAATTACACAAAAATCAACAATCTTCTGGGGTGGCTATGTGGTGCAATTGCGACGATCGTATATGTGCTTACTACCGATCGATTCAACAGTTGGTGGGATACGGGAGAATTTATTGCGTCAGCTTATAAGTTAGAGGTTGTACATCAGCCCGGAGCGCCTTTATTTCTAATGATTCAAAATCTGTTTAGCAACTTGGCAGCAGGAGATGTGAGTAGAATTGCGTTTTGGATGAATGTAGGTTCTGCGGTATGTAGTGGTTTGACTATTACATTTTTATTTTGGACGATTACAGCTTTAGCACGCAAAATTTTAATCAAGGATGTATTAAAAATTGAGTCTTTTGATCTTTTAAAAATCTTTGGAGCTGGCGTAGTAGGTTCTTTAGCTTATGCTTTCACAGATTCTTTTTGGTATTCAGCATTAGAGAGTGAGGTGTATGCGATGTCATCTTTGTGTACGGCTGTGGTATTTTGGTTGATATTGAAATGGGAAAAAAGATCTGACCAAGATGATGCGAATAAATGGATTTTGGTCATTGCATTTGTGATGGGATTATCCATCGGAGTACATTTATTGAATTTGCTTACCATTCCTGCCTTAGCCTTGGTTGTTTATTTTAAGAAAGCTGAGAAGATTACTCCTAAAGGTGTTTTCAAAACTTTGGGGATTGGCGTAGGAATTTTAGCTTTTATACTGTGGGGTGTGATACAGTATAGCGTAAAACTGGCGGCTTATTTTGATTTATTCTTCGTGAATAGTTTAGGATTGAATTTCGGATCTGGGATTGTATTTTTTCTACTACTGTTAGTATCTTCCTTGATTTTCGGACTTTATTATTCGTGGAAAAAGAATAAGGCTATTTTGCAATTGGCAGTTTTGTCGCTGTGTTTTGTACTGTTTGGCTTTAGTTCCTATACGATGTTATTGATTCGTTCTCAAACGAATATTTCGTTAAATAATAATTCTCCTGATAATGCTTTTTCTTTTCTTGGGTATTTGAGCCGTGAACAATATGAAACAGAACCATTACTCAAAGGACCTACGTATAATTCTAAAATTATAGATTTTCAAGAAGCACATACTTATAGAAAAGATACTGACAAATACAGTAAAATCGATGCAAGAGGTAAATATACATACGATAAAGAAATGCTGTTTCCACGATTATGGAATGCCGATAAGGCTCATTTTTATTCGTATTATACCGGTTTGGAGCAAGGTGTAAATCCTTCCATGTGGGATAACCTGAAGTTCTTTTTTACCTACCAAGTTAATCATATGTATGTGCGTTATTTCTTGTGGAATTTTGTGGGACGGCAAAATGATGAACACAGTCATGGTAGCGCCATTCATGGCAATTGGATTTCGGGAATCTCGGCTATAGATAATCAAAGGCTAGGGGATGAGACAATAGTAAATTCTTTGGGCAATGTCTCTAGAAATACCTATTTCTTTCTTCCTTTTTTACTTGGAATCGCGGGTTTAATATGGCAATACAAACGGAGTAAGCGTGATGCGTTAGTTGTTGGTTTATTGTTCTTTTTTACGGGGTTGGCGATTGTGATATACTTAAATCAAACTCCAATGCAACCGCGTGAAAGAGATTATGCCTATGCAGGATCTTTCTACATGTTCAGCGTTTGGATTGGGCTTGGAGCAATCGCTGTTTTAGATATCTTTCGACGGATATATGCGAATAAAGTAGTCGCTAGCGTTTCTGTATTGCTCGTATTTGTAGCTGGTCCTGGGATTTTAGCGTATCAAAATTGGGATGATCATGATCGCTCCGATCGTACTTGGACGCGCGACCTGGCATATAATTATTTAGAATCGTGTGAGCCCAATGCTATACTCTTCACGTATGCAGATAACGATACCTTTCCGTTATGGTATTTACAAGAAGTAGAAGGTGTACGAATAGATGTACGTATCGTTAATTTGAGTTACTTGCAATCGGATTGGTATGTCAAGCAGGCGATGCAAGACATCAATTCGGCCAAAGCTGCTCCAATCAACATTGATCCTGAAAAGATTAAAAGGGGTGTTCGTGATGTAATTCATTATTATGATATGCAAGTAGATGGATACGTAGACTTGGATACGCTGATTCAAGTGATGCTTTCGGACAATCCGAATAATCAATTGCCAATGTCTAACGGCAAATATGTGAATGTTTTACCAACCAAAAATATTCAAATGGTGATAGATAAAGATTCTGTGTTGCATAATAAGGTCGTTCCAAAATCTTGGGAAAATAATATAGCTGATGTAATGAAATGGAGTTACAATAAACCTTATGTTACCAAAGCAGAATTAAGTATGTTGTCCATCATTCTGAATAATAATTGGGAAAGACCCATATATTTTGCCAATATGTTAGGAAGTGAGAATTTTATTGGATTGGATAAATATTTGGTAAATGAAGGGTTAGTTTATCGTCTGATGCCTATTGAAAAAGGTCAACCTCAAGATGAAATATCTTTGGTAAACACAGATACATTGTTTCGGAATGTTAAATCCAAGTATGTGTACGGGTCTATTTCTAATCTAAAGCATTATGATATAGATTATCGCCGATTTGTGCAAAGCTACTTGTTTGATCAGACTTTAAATGTTGCTTTGGATACACTTATAACAGAAAATCGAATCCAAGAAGCTAAGGAAATCGCTTTGTTAGCGGTGAATCATATGCCAAAACAAATTGTTGATATAAAATATGTTCATTCAAATGCTGTTGTCGTGGACACACTGATTAAGGTAAGGGAAACAGAAAAGGCACAAAAGTTAGCTACACGTGATATAGATTATATTGAGTCGAACTTGAATTATCTTGTTGGAAAAGCAGACAAGTTGACTGCATTTGATCGTATGGAAGTAAACACAGCTTTAGATTCCTTGAAGCGCTATAAAGAAATTGTCGCTGCATTAGGTGATAAACAGTTAATTGCGCAGGTGAGCAGAATGGAAGAACGATATTTGAAGAATTAAGTAATACAAAGAAGGAGGTTATTGACCTCCTTCTTTGTATATATTATCCTTTTTTGACTTCTTTAGCCCAAGAGTCTTTCAAAGTTACTGTTCTGTTGAAGACTAAATTTTCTGGTGTGGATTTAGTATCCAAATTGAAATATCCTAAACGGATAAATTGATAGCCTTTGCCTGGAATAGCATTTGCTAAATCAGGTTCGATATACGCTTTTGGAATAATCGTCAAGCTGTTTGGATTCAATGATGCTTTGAAATCTTCTTCTGCAGCAGGATTTTCTACTTGAAAAAGACGATCGTACAGACGTACTTCAGCTTCTTTAGCGTGTGCTGTAGAAACCCAGTGAATTGTTCCTTTTACTTTCAAGCCCGAAGTATCTTCACCTGATTTTGAATTCGGTATATAATTACAATGAACTTCTGTGACATTTCCGTTTTCATCTTTTTTGAAATCATGGCATTCCACGATGTAACCATGCTTCAAACGTACAGAAAGACCAGGTCCAAGACGGAAGAATTTCTTAGGGGCATTTTCCATGAAGTCATCACGTTCTATCCACAATTCTTTTGTGAATGGAATAACACGCGAGCCCTCGCCGCCTTCTACTTCTGGATTATTTTCACCTATTAATTCCTCAACTTTTCCGTCAGGATAGTTTGTTATAATTAACTTAATAGGATCTAATACCGCCATTCTACGCCAAGCTGTTTTGTTCAAATCCTCGCGGATGCAGAATTCCAACAAGCTTACGTCTATCATGTTTTCACGTTTTTGCACACCGATACGCTCCGCAAAATTGCGAATACTTGCTGGTGTGTAGCCGCGACGACGCAATCCTGAAATCGTAGGCATACGTGGGTCATCCCAACTTTCTACGTGACCTTCATTTACCAATTGTAACAACTTACGCTTGCTCATCACTGTATAAGTCATGTTTAGGCGTGCGAATTCATATTGTTTAGAAGGGAATATTTCCAATTGCTCAATCAACCAATCGTACAAAGCACGGTGCGGAATAAATTCTAATGTACACACCGAATGTGTAATTTTCTCAATAGAATCCGATTGTCCATGTGCGAAATCATACATGGGGTATATACACCAACTATTTCCAGTACGGTGATGATGTGCGTGCTTGATGCGGTAGATAATAGGATCGCGCATGTGCATATTTGGATTTGCCAAATCAATTTTTGCACGTAATACTTTAGCACCATCTGGATATTTACCCTCGCGCATTTCTTGGAAAAGTTGCAAATTCTCTTCGATAGATCTGCTGCGATTTGGTGTAGGAACGCCAGGTTCTGTAGGCGTACCTTTCGCTGCCGCAATTTCTTCAGCTGTACTATCATCAACATAGGCTAAGCCATTTTCGATGAGTTTGACAGCGTATGCATATAATGTTTCGAAATAATCCGAAGTATATAATTCTTCAGCCCACTGGAATCCCAACCATTGAATATCTTTTTTGATGCTTTCCACATATTCTGTATCTTCTGTCACAGGATTTGTGTCATCAAAACGAAGGTTTGTTTTGCCATTGTATTTTTGCGCCAATCCGAAGTTAAGACAGATGGATTTGGCATGGCCAATATGAAGGTAGCCATTTGGCTCAGGAGGAAATCTTGTCAATACACGACCATCATGTTTTCCAGTTCGAAGATCTTCTTCGATGATTTCTTCAATAAAATTTAATGATTTTTCTTCCTCTATCATAAGTGCAAAGTTACTTATATATTGCTAAATATAGGAATGTTGCTTTTAAAATATATGGGCTTGGGCGGTAATAAATCTAAAATTGTTTTATAAATTAGAATATGAAATTTCAACAAGTCTATAGATATTGGTTTTTGTTAATCTGCAGTCTACCATTATTTCTTTTTGCAAGATCCCCAAAGCCGAAAATATTGATTTATGGGAGTACTTTGGAGGCTTATGTTGCAGCATTGCAATCAGCTGCTTCAGGTGTTCCTACACTTTGGGTCAATCCCCAAGGCTATACCTTTGATTTGGATAAAAAGGAGATTGTTGAAGAAACAAGTTCAAATTTGCTTGATGGTGGTGTTAAGCTTCAATTTAAAAAAAGCGAATCAGTTGCTACAGACACAATAAAATTATTTCAGCAAAATGACAAGCGTCAATCTTATAATGTGTTGACAGCAGATAATTTGCTTTTATCTACCATAGCAGATGCAGATGTTGTGCAGATGAAGCGTGGAAAAAATTGGTCTATTACATTGTCCAATAAGAAGAAATATGATGTAGTAACTATTCTTGATGCTAGTACAGGTAATTTATTATTACAAAAAGCTAATTTGAAGGATATTCCTGCATTCAAATATAGAAATGCAAATGATTTGAGTATTGCAGATTCACGTGCTGTGGTAATGGTTGGTGATTTTGGAGAGAAAGTCTATGCTTCTACACT
Source organism: Sphingobacterium bovisgrunnientis (assembly GCF_009829085.1). GTDB lineage: Bacteria > Bacteroidota > Bacteroidia > Sphingobacteriales > Sphingobacteriaceae > Sphingobacterium > Sphingobacterium bovisgrunnientis. Next base: position 75,767 of record NZ_WUQY01000002.1, on the reverse strand, counting down.
TTCAGATTTATTGACACAAAAGGATAATTTTTTTGTCGCTAATTTGATGAATTTTACAAAAGATGTATCGAAATCTTTCAGAATAAGTTATGCACAGGCCATGGGAGCAATCGCAGGGTATTGTGCTTTTTTCAAAACCACATCAGAAAAAATTGATTTGCGTACGCTGCAAAATGAACTTTTAATGTATAGAGCTAGATTATTGCCTACTAGAGATGTAAGTGTAGTGGATAGAAATTTCATTTCTTTACAAAGGACATACTTGGCTGGAATATTACCGTTAAGAAATCTTAATGATAAACCTGTGTTTGATTTAGCTGATTCGGTACGAGTTTCAGATATTAAGCCATTTATTAATCAGTTTTATTCGAGAGCCCAACTGTGGTTTGTAGATAATAATCCAGAATTTCTTACCGTTCATGATGCGTTGAATTTGATAAAATTTACAGCATTTCGAGGAGAAGAACTGGATGTAGAAGTGAAAAAAAAATGGAATAAGGAATTAACCTTCAAGGGAGATTATGATCCCTCAAAGGTTATTTCCAGATATGAATTTGCTGTTTTATTCGATTTGTATGCTTCGCCTTCTGTGAAAAAAGTGAGCCAGGATGGGGCTACTATTTATCGTTAGTCAGTTACATTTAGTAATCTGTCTCTCAATAACAAACATGCTCCATATGAAGCCAAATTATCATTCTTAGATGATAAAATAATTTTGGTGTCTCTGTTTACGGTTGATAGGGAGTATTTGTTCACCGCATTTTTTAATGGCAAGCTTAAGTATTCCTCAGATTTCGCTACAACTCCTCCAATTATGATTAATTCAGGATTGAAGATGTTTATTAAAGAAGCTATTCCTCGTCCAAGCTTATCACCGATATAATTTATTGCTTCGATACATAAGTTGTCGTCTTTTTTTGCTGCAGCAATGATATCATTAAGCTTTATATCTTCAAGTCTTTTGAACTTTTTAGTCAAACTACTTGTAGCACCGTCATTAATTTGGTCTATTACGCGGCGTATTAATGCATAACCTGAAGCTTCAGTTTCTAAACATCCTTTTTTACCACATTTACAAATGATATCATTATCAAAGATAGAAATGTGACCAAATTCTCCAGAGAATCCCGATTTGCCATAGTATAACTTACCGTCTATCATAATGCCCAATCCGATTCCATTATCCACATTTACAAATAAGGCGTCTTTTTCTTCCGAAAGAATCCCACTACTAAATTCAGCATAGGACAGAGCTTTTGTGTCGTTTTCTAAGAACGTTGGAATTCCGATATTTTCTTCGAATAATTTAGAAAGTGGGTCTTCGTAAAAGTTGAAGTATGAGTAGGAATATCCAGTCCTGTAATTAATACGACCCGATAGATTAATTCCTATACCCAATATCTTTTCCTTTACAATATTGTGTTTAGCAATGAATTCATTTATTTCTTTACAGATGTCTAGTAAAGATTCTTCGTTATTCTCTAGTATGTAAGGGATGTTATCTTTTTTAGAGACAATATCTTTTTTCATGTTAATCATCGAAATACTTAAATTATCGATACCAACTTGTACACCAATGAAGTATGCTGAATTCGCTACCAATCCGTAGGTGTTAGGTTTACGACCAACAGCTGAGGTTGTTTTCCCGTAATCTTTTACCAACTCGTCAGCAATAAGTTCGCTAACACACTCGTTAATTTTTGGAATACTTATGTTAAATTCCTTGCTTAATTCCGCAATTGTAGCCGTTTCGTTTGTAGCAAAATAGGCTAGTATTTTTTTCTTTAGTCGTATATTTTTATAGGCTACTCCATTTTTATTAGCCTCGTGAATATCTTTAAAAAAGTTAGAAGTCATATAACTTATTAGCTAAATGTTTATTTAATCAAATTTGATTATGTTGATTTTATTTGTAAAAATATTTAATAATATAATTTTAGTAATTGATTTTTTTTAAATATAATTGAAAAGTTTTTGTAGCTAAAAGCTAATTTAGAGTAAATCTAAATTATTTTTAGTTGAAAACCTAATTTGGGTAACAAAATCATTATTAAAACTAACAACTAAGCCGTGAAAAACGTAAACTCTAAAAAATCTATCCATCCAATATCGTGGATTCCTACCACTTGGTTTGCTATGGGATTGCCATTTGTGGCTCTATCAGGAGCAAGTTCGATCATGTACAAAAATTTAGGTGTATCGGATGCACAAATTGCTTTTTGGACATCTTTAATTATGCTACCGTGGACATTAAAACCATTTTGGGGGCCATTTTTAGAATTGTACAAGACCAAAAAATTTTTTGTATATGTAACGCAAATATTCACAGGCTTATTGTTTGGCTTAGTAGGTCTTACGCTACAGTTGGATCAATTCTTTAGCTTCTCAATCGCTATTTTGACCATAATTGCTTTAAGTGCTTCTACGCATGATACTGCTGCTGATGGGGTGTATTTAAATGAGTTAGATGAGAAGAATCAAGCTAAATACGTTGGCTGGCAAGGCGCTTTTTATAACATAGCTAAAGTATTTTCTGGTGGTGTATTAGTCTACTTGGCCGGTGAATTGGAACAAAGAATAGGTATTAGTAACGCGTGGATGGTCGTAATGTTTTGTTACGGTTTCCTAATGGTTGGTTTGGGTATATATAATTCGAGGGCTTTGCCTAATTCACAAGAAGAGGCAAAAACTACTTCACTAAAAGAAGGTTTTGCGACCCTTAAGGATGTTATTATCACGTTTTTTCAGAAAAAAAATATTTGGTATAGTTTGCTATTTGTAGTGTTTTATCGTTTTGCTGAAGGACAGGCTATCAAAATTATTCCTTTGTTTTTTAAAGCCGACCGTTCTGAAGGTGGACTTGGATTAAGTACTTCTGAGATAGGTCTTTTATATGGTGTTTTTGGTGCAATTGCATTTGTTTTAGGATCTATCTTGGCTGGGAACTATGTGGCTAAAAAGGGATTAACTCGTAAAACTTTGCTTACGTTATGTGCTTGCTTTAATATTCCATTTGCTGCGTATGCATTCTTGGCAATTTTTGTTCCGACTAATTTGGTTGTAATAGCTACAGCTGTAATAGTCGAGTATTTCGGTTATGGTTTTGGGTTTGTTGGCATAATTCTTTTTACAATGCAAAATATTGCACCGGGTAAATATAAAATGGCTCATTATGCGTTTGGTAGTGGTTTGATAAATTTAGGGTTTATGTTGCCTTCTATGTTGAGTGGTGTTTTGAGTGATTACATGGGTTATAAGGTGTTTTTTATTTGGGTTTTGATATCGACTATACCAGCATTTTTGGTTACATGGTTAGTTCCTTTGCGAAAATCAAATGATTCTACAGATGAAAGTTTAGACTCTTGATTAATTTATATTTCTTATTAAGATATTTCTGGATTTTTTTACACAAACCTTATTTTTAATTTTATTTAAAATATATATTGCATTTTTGAATATAATTTTATTATTTAGCATTAATTACCAAAAAGTAAAAATTCTGAAAATATATTGATTGTATGAATACATATTGATTTTGAAATTTGGTATATGACTAACTTTAATTTTTTGAACCAGAGACAATGCGTAGATTTTTAGTATTAATCAGTTTAATTGTAGGGATGTTGGACACGACTATTGCTCAGTTGAAAACTGAAGTAATCATAGTTGGTGGTGGAGCTAGCGGAACAATGGCTGCAATTCAAGCTTCTAGGTTGGGAGTAAAATCAATTGTTTTAGAAGAGACCACTTGGCTTGGAGGAATGTTGACGTCTGCAGGCGTTGCGGCGATAGATGGAAATCATAATATGCCATCAGGTTTGTGGGGAGAATTCAGAGGGCATTTGTATGCGTATTATGGAGGTCCAAAAGAAGTAGAAACGGGATGGGTTAGTAATACTTTGTTTGAACCTCAGGTAGGTAATCAAATTCTTAAAAAAATGGTCGCAGCAGAGCCTAATATTAAAGTTTTGCATGAAACCATTTGGAAATCTGCAGAAAAAAAAACTAATGGTTGGTCTATATCTTATGTAGATGCTAATAATAATTTACAAACTGTTGAAGGTAAAGTATTAATAGATGCAACAGAATTAGGTGATGTAATGGCTTCGCTGAAAGTTCCTTATTATTTGGGGATGGACAGCAAAGAGTTGACTAAGGAGCCTTTTGCTTTGGATCAAGCAAACGATATTGTGCAAGATTTGACGTATGTAATCACGTTAAGAGATTTTGGACCTAAGGCAGATAAAACAATTAAGAAGCCGAAAAATTATACTAAAGAAGAATTTGCTGGCTGTTGTGATGTGTCTGATCCTGCAACATTTAATCAAGATAACAATGATTGTTTCAAGATGTTGACTTATGGCAGATTGCCTAATAATAGATTTATGATCAATTGGCCTAAAAAAGGGAATGACATTTATCTTAATATAGTCGAGATGTCGCCAGAGGAGCGCGTGAAAGCTTTGGAAGATGCAAAGCAGATGACTTTGCGCTTTGTTTATTATATACAAAATGAGTTGGGATTTAAGAATTTGGGGATAGACTACGATCAATACCCAACAAAGGATGGCTTTCCTATGATTCCTTATCATAGAGAATCTAGACGTGTAGTCGGTAAATCATTATTTGCTCTTCAACATATTACGACGCCGTATGATACTCCAGAGAAATATTATCGTGCGGGAGTGATTGTGGGCGATTATCCTATTGATCATCATCACTATAAATATGGAAATGCACCAGAAATCGATTTTGTGAAAATTCGTGTTCCTTCTTACAATGTGCCTTTGGGGGTATTGTTACCAAAGGATTATGACGGCTTAATCGTTGCTGAGAAAAGTATCGGTGCTACAAACATAGTTAATGGCGCTACACGTTTGCAACCTGTAGTTTTGGGAATCGGTCAAGCATCAGGTGTTTTGGCAGCTTTAGCTGTAAAACAAAATAAAAAACCAGCTGAAGTCGCAATACGTGATGTACAGTCTACGCTCTTAGATCACAAGGCTTATATCATGCCATACTTTGATGTTCCTCCTACAGACCCACAATTTAAGACATTGCATAAAATCGGTGCAACCGGTGTATTAAAAGCTGTTGGTGTGCCATACAAATGGGCTAATCAAACTTGGTTTTACCCAGAGCGTGAGATAAGCGAATATGAGTTGATGGAGGGATTGCGTTTGTATTATCCCGAATTGAATAGTGTGTGGACAGCTTCAGGCAAACCTCTTAGTGTGCAGGGATTACAAGATATATTGAAAGAAATCAAAAAGGAAATTAGTCTTGTTGATTTGAACAACATATTAGCTACAAATAAGTTGGATATATTAAAAGACGAAGATTCAAGAATTAATCGTCGTTATTTATCCGTGATATTGGATGCACATTTACGCTTATTTGAAAAAGATATTGATCACTCAGGAAATCTAAAATAAATATATATAATCTAATTATGACTTGTTCTGGATTATAAAATAATGTCTAGAACGACTCACAAAATCTAATTAAAATGAAAAAAATATTTGGTTATGCTGCATTTGCGGCGTTGTTAAGTTTTACATCAACATTGAATGCGCAAGATTTTAACAACCCCAAAGTTTTAGGAAAAGTTGAGCAAGCTATCAAAAAGGCTAAAGTAGGAAATATCGTTGTTTTAGATGAGTTTTTAACAACAGCATACCCTGAAGTGAAATATACGAAGGAAGTGTTGCCTGGGCCACAATTCCTGATATCAGATGATCCAGAATACATTCGTCAAAATAATGCCATTGCGATGCAAGAAAATGTAGCTCCTGGTGCAGTACGATTGTATGTTTACAATGTAAATGGAATCAAAGAGCCACAACAAATTAAGACTAAAATTACAGCAGTAATTAAAAATACGGGTAAAGAGAAAATGACTTTGCGTATGCTAAAGTATTCTTCTCAGAAGCCTTCATTGAATTATTTTGCAATAGGTAAAAAAGGACTTGAGGATTTCTTTAATTCTAATGTTGAAAATGATGTAAGATATATTCAGCCGGGTGAAGTAATTGCTATAGATCCGCAATTGGAAAAGAATATTGTTAGTTATGATGAATTAGTTCATGGTTTTTACGAGTTTGTCGTTGATCAACCAGGTCAGATTAGTATTCTACAGACTTCTCCTGAGAAGTCTGGTCCAGAGGCTTATGCACAAATAAAAACTGTAATTCCTAATAGTCATGAAAATGCAGGTCGTGGTATTTTTGGAGTGTCTAATTATAAAATTTCTTCTGCCGATACTATCAGTACTGCGAATGGCGTGACGCAATTGGTTATTGCTGATGGTGAATCAGATCCTTGGGTTACTGGCACAGTAGGTGAGAATAAAGATTTTGCACAAAATGCGGGAAATTATGGTGTAATGTACCACACTAAATTAAAGTGGAAAAGTACAGATGGTAAAGGTCTAGCTCTTGTGACATGGAACTCAAGATCCGCTGACAACAAGTGGTGTGGTGGAATGGGGTTGACAATGGATTTAAAAACTGCTGATGGAAAAAGTGTTGTAAGACAGCTACCGTCTGATGTTTTGGTAACTAAAGCTGCTCCTGAAGCAATATTAGTTGAAATTTATAAACCAGATCCTACAAAAGAAATTCAGGAAATTGAATTCATCTATTCTCCTCCAGGAGCGTCATGTTTACCAACTCCTTTAGTTTTAATTCCTATTAAATTATAATTTATAGTAGATAGCTCCCTTTCTTTTAAGAAGGAAGCATCTTTTTTATCAAAGTTGAATTTGCGATTCAAGCAATGACGAAATACAGAAATTTGAGTATTGATTTTATGCGAGGTATAGCCATATTTGGTATGGTGCTCGCTGCTGTCATTCCTTGGACTGCGCAATTTCCAGGTTGGATGTATCATGCTCAGGTGGGACCTCCAGATTTTGTTTTTAATGCAAATAATCCAGGAATTACATGGGTGGATTTAGTTTTTCCCTTCTTTTTGTTTGCTATGGGCGCAGCGTTTCCATTTTCGTTACGTGCCAAACTGGAGAAAGGAGAATATCTTAACCTATTCACAGGAATTTTAAGAAGAGGCATGTTATTGGTGTTTTTTGCTATTGCATTAGCTTATCTCACACCTAATAATTTAACAGGGCCTCCTTGGTTGAACTACCTTACTTCATTAGCAACATTTGGCAGTTTCTTTCTAATCTTTATGCGATTTGAAGGTTCTGTTTTGATAAGGTACGGTATACAATTATTAGGTTTTACTCTCGTAACAGTTTTCACATATTACCATAGTGATATTTTAGGAAATGAATTTAGTAAAAGCAAAAACAATATAATTATTCTTGTACTGGCCAATATGGCTGTTTTTGGGTCGTTATTTTGGCTTTTGTCTGCTTCCAATATTTATTTACGAATTGCCATAATGGTAGCCTTTATGGGTGTGTATTTCACTCATAATATAGAGCGAAGTTGGACAGCACATATTTGGAATTTCTCTCCTGAATTGCATTGGTTCTACAACTTTGCATTTTTAAAGTATTTGTGTATTGTTTTACCAGGCTCGATTTTGGGGGACTTAGTTTTAAAGTACAAAGCTGACACTAATAAGTTATATGCTTCCAATGAGGTTCGCGAAGCAGGTTTAATAGCTTTGGTATGTTTTGGATTTTTGTTATTTCATATAGTCACACTTTATACGCGTGATTTATCATTTAATATCGCAGGGCATTTTTTGTTTGTCGTTTTATACTTTGTTTATTTTTCACGTGAAAAAAAAGGTCAAGTTACATTTTACAAAATTCTAATTGGCTGTGGCCTTGTTTTTTCTACGCTAGGATTGTTTTTCGAACCTTTGGAAGGTGGAATTAAGAAAGACCCTTCATCTTTTTCCTATTGGTTTATGACAAGCGGATTAGCATTTATTTTTTATGTGACTTGCGACTATTTGACTAAAATGCATTCACAAAATATACTGATTAGTTCCTTGGTGAAATGTGGTCAAAATCCGATGATTGCCTATTGTGTGACTGCATTCTGTGTTACCCCAATGTTGGGATTATTACAAATCCTTCCTTTGTTAGATAATATCGCTGCTTCAAGTCCTTATTTAGGTTTGATCCGTGCTGGCGTTTTTATGTTTTTGATGATACTAATTACCAATATTGCTACGAATAAAAAGTGGTTTTGGAGGTCTTAATAACAAACCAATTTGAGTATGAAGAAAAATTTGTTTGCCGCGGTGCTAAGTGTATGTGCGCTAACTCAAGTGTATGCGCAAGAACAGTCTTCTGTAGACAGTAATTATGTTTTTTCGGGATACACCGAGAAAATGGAAATTTTCAATAAGATGCCAGTGCGTAAGGGTGCTGTCGTGTTTGTGGGGAATAGTCTTACAGATGCAGGTCGTTGGAATGATATTGCGCCAGAGTTGCCCATTCTGAATAGAGGTATCAGTGGTGATATTTCATTTGGTGTATTGGCTAGATTGGATGAGATTTTGCGTCACCAGCCCAAAAAAATATTTTTGATGATAGGGGTGAATGATTTGAAACGTAATGTTCCTACAGAATATATTATAGCCAATTATCACAAAATAGTTTCGAGAATTCAAAAAGATTCTCCCAAAACAAAAATTTACTTGAACAGTATTTTGCCGATCAATGAGACAACGCTAATTGATGCTTTTAAATCCGTAAAAAATCAGGATGTCGCTACGTTAAATGTCGCGCTTAAAAAAATAGCCCAAGAGAATAAGCAAGTACAATTTGTTGATTTACATAAAATTCTTGCAGATGATAAAGGTCAATTGCGTGCAGATATCACACCTGATGGAATTCATCTAGAGGTAGCAGCGTATATAGAAGTAGTTGATTATTTAAAAAAGATAAAGGCATTGTAATATGAAATATTGGGGTTTATTAATTGTTTCATTGTTAGGTGTGCAGGGGGTATATGCACAGGCGCAAAGAGATTTGGCGACGGATAGTACTTTTAAAAATTGGTATTATGATTCGCGAGAGAAATTATATCAGGGACTTACATCACAACAGGTTGATGTGGTGTTTTTTGGTAATAGTATAACGGAAGGCGGACCGTGGCATGAACTTTTTGGTGCGAAATACAAAATTGCAAATAGAGGTATTGGTGGCGACAATACATTTGGTATGAAAGCAAGGATTGGGGATGTTGTCAAGTCCAAACCGAAGAAGATTTTCTTGATGATGGGTATCAATGATATTGGTCGTGGACAAGCGACCTCTTGGATATTGAAAAATTATGAAGAAATAATTCAAATTATCAAAAAGCAAAGTCCAAAAACAAAGATCTATCTGCAAAGTACTTTACCACTTAATGATAAAGTTTTGAAATACGATTATTTGTTGGGTAAAGAGGAAAAGATTCGTGCATTGAATGCGGGAATAGTTGAATTGGCTCAAAAGTATAGATTGCAATATGTTGATGTAAAGGAGGTTTTGGCAGATGATTATGTGCTTAAGGCAAATTATACAAAAGACGGAATTCACCTCACAACAGATGCATACTTGGAGTGGGCAAAATATTTGAAAGCTAAAAAGTATTTATAATGAAAATTACGGGAACCTTTATTGACGAAATTAGTCACGATATACCGCACCAAAATTGGGGTAGAGAAGAATGGGATCGCGATTTCGCGTATATGAAAGCTGTGGGGATAGATACCGTAATCTTAATAAGAAGTGGGTATAGACGATTTATTACTTATCCTTCAGCATGGTTGCAAGATCAATACGGTTGCTACCAGCCTCCTGTCGATCTGGTAGAAATGTATTTGCAGTTAGCGGAGAAGCATGGATTAAAATTTTATTTCGGGCTTTACGACAGTGGTAAATATTGGGATACAGGTGTAATGCAACACGAGATCGATGCTAATCGCTACGTGATAGATGAAGTCTGGAAAAAATATGGACATTATTCCAGTTTTGCGGGTTGGTATTTGAGTATGGAAATCAGTCGTCAAACTAAAGGTGCGGCAAGCGCTTTCCGTATTTTGGGAGAACAGTGTAAAGGCGTGAGCGGTAATTTACCGACTTTTATATCTCCATGGATAGATGGTAAGAAAGCAGTAATGGCAGCTTCGTCTGAACTTTCTAAAACTGATTTCGTCTCCTTGCAACAACACGAGACTGAGTGGAATGAAATTTTTCATGAGATACATACCGCAGTTGATGCTGTAGCTTTTCAAGATGGACATATCGATTACCACGAATTAGAAGACTTTTTTACGATTAATAAAAAGTTAGCTGATAAATACAATATGCAATGTTGGACAAATGCAGAATCTTTTGATCGTGATATGCCTATTAAATTTCTGCCTATCAAATTCGAGAAACTAAAATTAAAATTGGATGCAGCTCGTAGGTCAGGTTATGACAAGGCTATAACTTTTGAATTTTCACATTTTATGAGTCCGCAATCTGCATACTTACAAGCTGGACATTTGTATAATAGATATAAAGAATATATAGATACGTTGTAGAGATATAGGGATGAAAGAATACGCAAGAAAATATAAGGATGAATTGCTCTTGAATGTTTTGCCCTTTTGGGAGAAATATTCTATTGATAAAGAGTTTGGGGGATATTTTACGTGTTTAGAGCGTGATGGTTCTGTTTTCGATACGGACAAATTTATGTGGCTTCAAGGTCGTCAAATTTGGACAATGTCTACGATGTATGATAGCGTAGAGTCAAAGGAAGAATGGAGATCAATTGCCGAGCATGGGGCACGATTTATCTTGGATCATGGTCGTGACGCTAACGGAGATTGGTATTTTGCTTTGAATCGCAGCGGCAAGCCTTTAGTCCAACCGTATAATATTTTTTCGGATTGTTTTGCGACAATGGGATTAGCTTCATTGTACAAAATCACCAACAAAGATGAGTATGCTCAGGTTGCTGTAGATACATTTAACCGAATCCTAGCAAGGCAAGAAAATCCCAAAGGAAAATACAGCAAGGCGTATCCTGGTACGCGCAATCTTAAAGGTTTTTCTCTTCCAATGATCTTGAGTAATCTATCCTTGGAATTAGAACATCTAGTTGGTACGCAAACCGTTGAAACGCTAATTGATGAAATTATCCATGAAGTAATGGAGGTTTTCTATCAAGCAGATAGTGGTTTGATCATGGAGAGCGTGCATTTGGATGGATCATTCTCTGATACATTTGAAGGGCGCTTGGTGAATCCGGGTCACATCATTGAGGCTATGTGGTTTATGATGGATTTGGCGGATCGTCGCCAGGATCTTGTTTTGATGAATAAATGCATTGCTATTGCATTACGCGCCTTAGAGTATGGTTGGGATGAGCAATATGGCGGCATTTTATATTTTAAAGATATTTTGAATCGTCCTCCTCAACAGTTGGAGTGGGATCAGAAATTGTGGTGGGTACATTTAGAAGCTTTAGTTTGTATGGCCAAAGGCTATGCGTATACAGGAAATGAAAAATGTAAAGTATGGTTTGAGAAATTGGATGCCTATACATTTACACGTTTTTCGGATCCTACTTATGGAGAATGGTACGGGTACTTGAATCGTCAGGGCGACCCATTGCTTACACTCAAAGGAGGTAAATGGAAAGGCTGTTTCCACGTACCACGTGCTTTATTAAAAGTGTATGAGGCAATTGAGCAAGATAAAACTATTCTTATGCAATAATTAACTATACTTAGTTAGTAAATTACTTCGTTTCAGTTTTCAAATAAATTTCTTATATATAGAATCTAGCGAAATTTCATCGTATTTTTTTGATTTATTTATTAATTATTTTTAAAAATATATTGGATATAGCTTTTAATATTTATAAATTAGTGCAATAATTACTAATTATATCTTAATAATAACCTGATAAGAATAAAATTATTTATAAAAAGCTGGACCAAATTTACATCTATACGATACTTTATTTGTAAAATAGAGTAATAACAAGAGCTGTATTATGAAAAACACCAAAACACCAAAAACAACAAAATAATAAATTATGAAATGTCTAAACTTCGCAACATCTAATGTGTTTAGAGCTTTCTGTTTGATTTTTATGCTGTTCAGTACAATGACTCTTTATGCGCAAACGGCATTGCGTGGAGTGGTTCGTACCGATAAGCAAAGTCCAATCGCAGGAGCTACAATCAAATTAAAAAACAGTAATCAACTTGTCTTCTCTTCATCTGATGGTCAATTCACTATTAATGTGGACAAATTCCCTTTAGAATTGGAGGTGTCTTATTTGGGGTATGAAACTCAGGTAGTGTCTGTCTCAGATAATCGGCAAGTAAATGTAACATTGTTAGAATCTAATAATGAAATTGATGAAGTAATGGTAGTGGCATATGGTACGCAAAAGAAAAGTACTATGGTCGGATCAGTTGCTCAAATTAGTAGTGCTGAAATTAAGAAAGCACCTGCAATGAATATTACCAATACGTTAGCGGGCCGTCTTCCTGGATTAACTTCATTACAGCAATCTGGTCGTCCAGGAGCTGATAATGCGAGTTTATTTGTTCGTGGTATTGGTACATATGGCTCTAACAGAGGTCCATTAGTTATTGTAGATGATATCGAAAGACCTTCTTCTACTTTGGCTTATTTGGATCCAAATGAGATTGAAACCATTTCAGTATTAAAAGATGCGGTAGCAACTGCTGCATACGGAGTGCAGGCAGCGAATGGTATTATTATCGTAAAAACGAAATCTGGTTCTAAGTCTAAGCCAAAGGTTTCTTATGATTTTTCATTAAATATTGGACAAAATACGCGCTTTCCTAAATTCTTAGATGGTCCAGATTATATGGCATGGTATAATAAAGGAACTGAGGTAGATAATGATATTTTATTAAATACAGGAGCTGATCAAGTTGCTTTCGTATTCTCACAAGAGATGATTGATGCTGTGCGCAATGGTACAAATGATAATCCTTTACTGGGAAACACAGATTGGATGGGCATTTTAGCAGGTAACAATAGCTATTCTCAACATCATGCGGCAACTATTAACGGTGGTTCTGACAATACGCAATACTTTGCTTCTATTAATCACTTGGAGCAAGATGGTGTAATTAATCATACGAATTTCAAACGATATAACGTACGCACAAATATCAATACGAAGGTTACTGACTATTTGAAAGTGGGCTTAAATATTGGTTTGAGAAATCAAGAAAGTAATACGCCAGGTATTTCTCCGGATAATACAGCTTACATGAATCCATTCTATCAAGCTACGCGTATGTTGCCTAACTTGCCAATGTTCGCTCCAACGGGTGAATATACTTCATCTAGAAATGGTGCAGGATTAATGAGTCCTATCGCTTCAGTGGAAGAATCTGGTTACCAAAAATACCTAATGAATATTTTCCAAGGAACGGGTCACTTAGAATTTTATGTTCCTGGTGTGAAAGGCTTAACAGCTAAATTGCAGGGAGCTTACGATTATCAAGGCCAAGAAGCTAAAACCTGGACGCAACCCTATACCACTATGATGCGTGATCAAGAGCAAGTTTCTGGAAATTATGTGGCTCAATATGTTGTTCCTGGTATTTCTAAAACAACTTTAAGACAAAGTTATTCTGCAAACTATAGTAAAACTCTGCAAGGAAGCTTAAATTATAATAACACTTTTAATGACCATTCAGTAGGAGGATTGCTATTATACGAATTTTATAAAGGAACTGGTAATGTATTTTCAGCTGGAGCTAGTAATTTCCCAATTACAGTAATCCATGAGATTAATTATGGTTCTAAGGAAGATGAGGATCTTATTGCTTCTACAGGTTCTTCGAGCCCTGAGATTACCCGTGCGGGTGTAGTAGCTAAATTTAATTACGGTTTCCGTGATAAGTATCTATTCGAAGCTGCTGCACGCTGGGATGCTTCATCCAATTTTGCTAAACAAAACAGATGGAAAATGTTCCCTGGCGCAGGTTTAGGATGGGTAGTTTCTAAAGAAGATTTTTTCCAAGATATCGTTGACAATGGATCCATTGATTTCTTAAAATTCAAGACATCATTTGGACGAACAGGTAATGATCGTGCAAATGCAGGTCAGTTTTCATATATGCAGACATTTGCGCAGCAAACTACACCTGGTCTAGTGATAGGGGGGCAGCCGATTGCGGCGGTGTATTCTGCGAATATTCCGAATTCAGGCTTAAAGTGGGAGGAATCTCAAATGTTTAATATTGGGTTTGAATCTCGTTTGTTTAAGAATTTTGGATTTGACTTCGAATGGTTCTACAGATATACTTATGATATTCTTGGAGGTGTTGGTGGTCTTTATCCGGCGTCTATTGGTGGGTATCACGCATCCTTAGCTAATATTGGGACGATGGATAACAGAGGATTTGATGCGCAATTAAGATATAACAACACCTTTGGTGATTTCAAATTGGGCGTAACAGGAAATATTAACTGGTCTAAAAATAAGTATTTAAAATATCAAGAAGCGGATGGAACTCCAGCTCATTTGAGTGTAATCGGTCGTTCGCTGGGTGAGAAGACAGGATATGTAGCTGACGGTTTTATTGAAACTTGGGAAGAAGCTAAGAATACATCTTCACCTTCTACAGGAATCATTGCACCAGGTTTCTTCCGTTATAAAGATTTGGACGGTGACGGTCGTATCACAGCTTACGGAGACCGTTCATTTATTGGGCGTTCAAATATTCCAGAACTTATGTTCGGATTAAATATCGATATGGCATACAAAGGCTTTGATTTCTCTGCATTATTGCAAGGAGCTGCATTAGCTGATGTGTCATTAGCTGGTGGATACGAAGGCGCTGTTGGAGTTAGTGGTGTGCATGATAATACAGTGTGGACCAAAACTTTCTATGGTAGTGGTAATTCACCTTATTTCTTGATGGAAAATGCATGGAGACCAGATAATATGGATGCAGAATTCCCACGTTTGACAGCAAATAAAGTAGGCGTTTCACCACACAATGCAAATGGAAACTCTGGATGGTTAAGAAAGGGTGATTATTTGCGTCTTAAATCAGTTCAATTGGGTTATACACTTCCTAAATCTTTATTGGATAAAGCAAAAATGGACAATGTAAGATTATTTGTTACTGGATCTAATTTATTTACTTGGGATCATTTGAAATTTATTGATCCAGAAATGCCTAACGTAAACTTAGGTTTCTATCCACAACAACGCATTTATGCATTTGGATTAAGTGTTACTTTTTAATATGAAGGTTATGAAATTTAAATCAAAATTTAAATATACAATAATGGCACTACTGTCATCATCTGTCATCGGCTTTAATAGCTGTGACATTGATATAGTGCCTCAAGATAGATTCACAGGAGAAATTGTTTGGTCTGATCCTGCTGTCGTTGAATTATACTTGAATGGTCTGTATGCAGAGATTAAGAGTTTTCAATTTGGGGTATTTCCTGGATTGGGCTATGATAATGCTATGGACGCTCTAGCGGATGGTATGAAGTTCACATCCACAGTATCTGGTAATGGTACGGTGAATACATTGATTAGTAACTCCAATCAATTTTCACCTTCAAGTGTTGGATTAAATTATTGGGGTTCAGCTTATAATCGTATTCGTCGTGTTAATGAGTTTTTGGGTTTTTTACGTACTCAATCTTCATTCCCAGAAGCAGAAATGTTGAGAATCGAAGCTGAAGCTCGTTTCATACGTGCCTATACATATCATTGGTTAGCGAAAATTCACGGCTCAGTAGTAATCTTAAAAGATATCAGTGATTACGCAGAAAAGGATAGACAACGTTCTTCTGAAGCGGAAGTTTACGACTTTATGATTGAAGATTTAAAATTTGCTGCCGCTAATCTTGGAAATACAAGCTTGGCAGGACGTGCTAATAAAGGTACTGCAAATGCGCTTCTATCACGTGTAGCTTTGTATGCTGGATCAATCGCTAAGTACGATTTGAATCAATTCAATACGGATGAGCTAACAGGTATCCCTGCAAGTCGTGCCAAAGAATATTACAAAATTTCAGCTGATGCAGCTGATGCAGTTATCAGTTCAGGTGTCTACCAATTAGAGTCTGATTTCGCGAGTATCTTTACACGTAAAGTAGGTCAAGCTAATAAGGAGGCAATTTTACGTGTAGATTTTGTTGCTCCTCAATTGACACACCAATATGATTTTGGTTATGCACCTCCGCGTGATAACAATGGCAATACCATGGTCTATGGTGTACCAACTGCGGATTTGGTAGATGAGTTCGAGATGGCCGATGGAACGAAATTTTCATGGTCTAATGCTACACATGCGGCAAAGCCCTATGAAGGTCGTGAGTCGCGTTTTTATGCTTCGATTCTTTATCATGGAGCACAATGGAAAGGCCGTACATTAAACACTTCTGTTGCAGATGCGCAGGAGGGATTTTCCCAGTATGGAGTATTAGCAGAGCCTCGTCGTACAGTGACGGGTTATTATACGAAGAAATTCTTAGATCCGACTAATACAAATTTTGGTGTAAATAGAAGTTCTCAAAGCTGGATTGAATTACGTTTGGGTGAAGTCTACCTTAATTTGGCTGAAGCAAAAGCTGGATTAGATGATTACTCGGGTTCTGCAAGTACATTGTCTGCATTACGTACTGCTCGTGGTTTAAATATTATCAACTATAATACAGCAGCTACTGCTTTAGCAGCTATAGAACACGAAAGAATGGTAGAGTTGGCTTTTGAAGGTCATCGTTTTTGGGATTTAAGACGTTGGAGGAAAGCGCATATCACGCTGAATAATAGACGCGTATCTGGGCATCGTGTAGAAGTAGCAGGTCAAAATGTGTCATATACAACTGTTCCAGCAGATGATAGAGATCGCAGTTTTACAGGTAGATTGTATTATTTACCTATTCCTGAGGCTGAGGTTCAGGTGAACACTGCATTAACACAAATTAAAGGGTGGTAATTATAAACTTATAGAATATGAAAAAGTTTTTAAGCAATATCACAGGATTAATTATGGTGTGTGCATTAGTATATTCATGTGCTAAGCCAGAACATATTCTTCCTAATGATAAAAATACAATAGCAGATTTTTACGCATCACTAGATGGTGATGGCAGAAATAGACATTTTAACAGTCGTATTAGTAATGATACAGTATATGTAGATATTGACTATTACTATCCAATCAACTCGGATAATGAGGTGGATCTTACTAAGATGTTATTGAGAGCATCTATCCCTACCGATGCTAAGATATCTCCGTCATTAGAGGGATATACAGATTTGACAAATCCTGTACATGTAACTGTAACTGCAGGTAATGGTGAGCAAACTAAATATGTAATTGTAGCGAATAAAAAAGGAAATACAGATGTTGTTACAGCTAAATTAACCTTTGAAGATGGTAATGGAGAAACGCAAGAATCAGATGCAATCATCATAGGAAAAGATATTAATTTTTCTATAGTCCCAGGTACTGTGGTGAATAATCCACGTATTACGTATTCTTTAAATAGACATGCTACAGGATCTATTACAAACGGCGGATCTATTAATCTAGCAGCGCCTATTACCTTTACAGTAAGTTCTGCAGGAGACGCGAAAACTAACTATAAAGTGCAACAGGTAGTAGCAACTAAATTGGCTAAAGGTATTCGTCCAGGTAGTGCTAAGATCATGTTCGTTAAGAAGTTGAAAACAGACTTGGGTATTACGGTAGACAATGTTACTGGTGGTATTGCAGCTTCTGGTAAGCACTTAGTTATCAATACAAGAGATCAAAATAGCATCTATATAGATGGTGTTACAGGTCAAAAAGTTGGAGAAATTAACCTTGGTGAAGTTCGTGGTGGCGTACGTAATTTCTATACTACATCGGACAAAGCGGGTAATATCTTAGTTAATAATTTGACTGCAAATGATGGTAATATATTCAAAATTTGGAAAATAAGTTCTGTAACTAGTACACCTCAAATATTCATTGAATGGAATGCTGGTGGGGCCGCATATGGACGTAAAGTTTCTGTAATTGGTGATATTACTAAAAATGCAATCATTACAGCCCCTCTTTATGGTTTAGCATCGTTAAATACATTCGCGCGTTGGGAAGTAGTAAATGGAGCTGTTGTTTCTCAAACACCTCAGATGGTTACTATAAACGGGTACACTTGGGCATGGAACAATGCTGATGTGATTTACACTAATCCGTCAAATATAAAAAGCGATTATTTCGTAGTAGGCTATGGTCAAAACACTTTAGGTAAAGTAAATGGCAATACGAATAATGTGGTAAATGAAAATGCAAAACTTGATGCAAACTTTGTGAGTAATACCGTGGACTACATTGAATTTAATAACGCCAAATTTGTAGCCTACAACCATATTAATGGATTTACGTGGGGTACTGCAGATAATGTGTTCTTGTATGATGCAGAGTCAGCTATGTCTGGTAATCCTGCAGCAACGGGTGCTCCTGGTGTTCTTTGGAAAACTACACCTGGTATTTATGGTGCCAATGCAAACGGCATGCCTGTTAATGGAAATACTACTGGTGACATAATAATGACTACATCCGAGAATGGATATTACATGTACCTATACTTCATGTTTACAAACGGTTGTGTAGTTGGTGTACAATTTGACTGTGTAGATTTATAATAATATAAGTTTTACTGCAGCTATGTCAAATTAAAACATGGCATAGCTGCATAATTTTTAATATATGAAGTTTAGTGCAAAAAAGATTTTGTGTGGTTTATTAGTTTGCGTAACAATTGCTTGCTCCAAAGATAAGCCATCTCTTCCCCCAGAAGTAGGTGGTCCATCTAAGCCAGATGATGAAACACCAATCGATCAAGAGCCAGGAAGAAATGTGTTAGCATGGGTAGATGCACATTCAAATGTATTTGGAACTTACGGTAAATTCAATGATAAAGCGGAAATTGTTGCCATTTTAGATAAGTTAAAGGACTCGGGCGTTACTGGACTTGTAATAGACGTAAAGCCATCTACTGGTCATACGATGTATCCTAGTAGTTTGCGTAAAGATTTAACAACACGCGACGGAAAAACAAGACCTACAGATTATGTAGAATTCTTAATTGCTGAAGCTAAAAAGCGTCAAATGAAATCCTATCTATCGATTGTAACTTTCGTAGAGGGCGATGCTAATCGTAAAATTGGTTATGTATATGACAATCCGACTTTCAAAGAGAAGAATGAAAGTATTGTTGTAGCTAGCGAACAAGGTAATCTTGCACGGATTTCCACAGTGCAAAACGCTGTATTCGTTAATCCAGTACAACCAGAGGCTCAAGAGCGTGCATTAGATTTAATAAAAGAAATCACAGGCAAATTTGATCTAGATGGTTTTATTCTCGACTATTGCCGTTATAACGATATTAATGCCGATTTCTCGGATTATTCAAAAGAAAAATTCATCGAATTTTTAAAGACTAAATTCAATGATGCTTCCGCTGCAAATATGGATTTTCCAAAGGATATAGTTAACTCATGGAAATCAAGTAATGGTCAAATCGTACCAAATGTAACAGGTAAATATTACAAACAATGGTTGTATTTCCGTGCATCGGTAATTCAAGATTTTGTAAAAAAAGCACGTACAGCTGTGAAGTCTGTAAAATCAAATGTTGATTTTGGTGCTTATGTAGGAGCTTGGTATGGATCATATTACAATGTAGGTGTAAACTGGGCTAGTAAAAATTACGATCCTTTCCAAGATTACAACTTACGTATGGATTGGGCATATCCTGGATATGGCGAAACGGGTTATTTCGAAGAATTAGACTTATTGATGACAGGGAATTATTTCACGCAAATTATGTTAAGTGAAAATCCAGCAACAGCAGGTATGAAATACCACTGGTGGAGTATGGAAGGTTCTTTGAATGGTATCGAATACATCACTAAAAATACAAGACCAATTTACGGTAGTATGGATATTGGTAATATTAATTACAAAAGTAAAGAAGAAATCTCTCGTGGTATAAAATATATGCTTGGCAGAACTTCTGGTGGTGTAATGTTATTTGATGTTGTCCATATGTACGTACCACAATACAATTTCCTAAAACAAGAGTTGTTTGATGCAGTTAAAGCAGGGGTTAAAAATTAAAAACATGTTTAGATTATTATATTTAGTATTAGCTAGTACGATTACTTTTATTTCATGCTCAACACAGAAAAATGTTGACGATAAAAGTAAATATTTTGTAGACCGTAATATTTTATGGTTTGATGCCACAGCCAATTTTGATCGTTTTTGTGATAAAGATTCTATTACGTTTTATTTAGAAAAATCAAAGGAAGTAGGTGTAACGGATATTGTGGTTGACGTAAAACCGATTACTGGAGAAGTTCTTTATCCAAGTAAAATCGCTCCTGTAATGGAATCATGGGGTGAATCTGGAGTCAAGAAAGATTTGTCTTGGGACATGTTGGCATATTTCATCGAAGAAGGACATCGTTTAGGACTAAAAGTTCACGCGTCTACGAATGTTTTTGTGGCAGGTCACAATTTCTTTGATAGAGGTGTAGTGTATGAAGATTCTGCCAAAGCTGCATGGCAAACGATCTCATACTTGCCAGAAGGATTTGTGAAAATTACCGATCAGAAAACGAAATATTCAGCTATGGTAAATCCAGTGTTGGAAGAAGTAAGAAATTATGAGCAATCAATTCTTAAAGAATTAGTTTCTTCTTACCCTAAGTTGGATGGTATTATTTTGGATCGTGTACGTTTTGATAATTTGAATGCCGATTTTTCAGATTCAAGTAAGATTGCATTCGAAAAATATTTAGGACATTCTGTAGAGAATTATCCTCAAGATATTTTCTATTTTGAAGGAAAAGATCGTAAAGAAGGCAAATTATACAAAGTATGGTTGGAGTGGAGAGCGAGTATTATTCATGATTTTATTTATTCTACTCGTGAGCAATTGAAAGCTATTAATCCAGATATCATATTTGGTGATTATACAGGCTCTTGGTATCCTTTATATTTTGATGTAGGTGTGAATTTCGCAAGTAAATCATATGATCCAAGCAAAGAATTTGATTGGGCAACAGAGAAATATAAAGATTATGGTTATGCCGATGCTTTAGATTTATTTACTACGGGTAATTATTATTTTGAAGTTGATAAATCAGAATTAATTAAAGATGACGGTACAGCCGAAAGAACCCTTGAATCAGGTCTTATCGTTAAAAAAGAAGACTGGTATACAGTAGAAGGTTCTGCTGAATTAGTAGAGAAAGTTGTAAAAGGAGAGACTCCTGTATACGCTGGCTTATATGTAGAGCAATACAAAGATAATCCGGAGCAATTTATCAAGGCACTAAAAATGTGCCGTAAAAAATCTCAAGGTTCCATGATTTTTGATATTGTACATATCATAAATTATGGATGGTGGGATGAGCTAAAGGCAGGATTGAACAACTAATTAACTATATCTAATCATCCACACAAATAGCATTTGTGTGGATGATTTATTTTAAATAAAATACTAAATCTTGTAATCATATAATGATCGAATACGCAAGAAAATATAAGGGTGAATTACTCTTGAATGTTTTACCCTTTTGGGAGAAATATTCTATTGATAAAGAGTTTGGGGGATATTTTACGTGTTTAGAGCGCGGTGGTTCTGTTTTCGATACGGACAAATTTATGTGGCTGCAAGGTCGTCAAATTTGGACAATGTCTACGATGTATGATCGCGTAGAGTCAAAGGAAGAATGGAAATCTATTGCGGAACATGGGGCACGATTTATCTTGGATCATGGTCGTGACGCTAATGGAGATTGGTATTTTGCTTTGGATCGTAGCGGCAAGCCTTTAGTCCAACCGTATAATATTTTTTCGGATTGCTTTGCCACAATGGGATTAGCTTCATTGTACAAGATCACCAACAAAGATGAGTATGCTCAGGTTGCCGTAGATACATTCAACCGAATCATAGCAAGACAAGATAATCCCAAAGGAAGATACAGTAAGGCATATCCTGGTACGCGCAATCTTAAGGGTTTTTCTCTTCCAATGATCTTAAGTAATCTATCCTTGGAATTAGAACACCTTGTTGGAACGCAAACCGTTGAAACGCTGATTGATGAAATTATCCATGAAGTAATGGAGGTATTTTATCAATCGGACAGTGGTTTGATTATGGAGAGTGTGCATTTGGATGGATCATTCTCTGATACATTTGAAGGACGTCTAGTAAATCCTGGTCACATCATAGAAGCTATGTGGTTTATGATGGATTTGGCTGATCGTCGTCAAGATTCTGTTTTGATGAATAAATGTATTGCTATTGCATTACGCGCCTTAGAGTATGGTTGGGATGAGCAATATGGCGGCATATTGTATTTCAAAGATATTTTAAACCGTCCACCTCAACAGTTGGAGTGGGATCAGAAATTGTGGTGGGTGCATTTGGAGGCTTTAGTATGCATGGCCAAAGGCTATGCGTATACAGGAAATGAAAAATGTAAAGTGTGGTTTGAGAAACTGGATGCCTATACATTCACACGTTTTTCGGATCCTACTTATGGCGAATGGTACGGGTACTTGAATCGTCAGGGCGAACCATTGCTTACACTGAAAGGAGGTAAATGGAAAGGCTGTTTCCACGTACCACGTGCTTTATTAAAAGTATATAAGGCAATTGAATCTGTCAATAAACAACCGCTAATAGTATAGTATTAATAATAAACTTTTTATATCCCTAAATTATGATAAAATCTAGTGTAAAATTGCTCTTAGCTTTAGCTATATGTTCTAGTTATTCCTGTAAAGAAGAAACACATACTCCTCCAACTTGGGGTGTAGAAGAACCTGATAAAGGAGGTGAAAAAAATGAAAACATTGTAAAATTAGGTTGGACTAATGTTGAAAAGACATTTGGTGACTTACCAAACCATATCACAGTTTACAAATCTCCTGCTACTTTGCAAAATAAACAAGCTATCGCTTATATTGCTGTGGGAGATATGTCAAAGGCTACTTTTGACATATTGGGAGATATTGCATACGATGAAACGGCTAAGGGGTATGGTTCGAAAACTGTTAATACCTTGACACAGTTTTATGCTAAAACGCCCAAACCTATTATAATTAATGCTGGTTTGTTCTATTATGCAAACGCTTTTTATTTTTCACAAAATTTAGTTGTCAAAAATGGTGTTATGCTAGCTCCCAATCAGAATTATTTCTCGAAAGATTGGGTTACAATGTGGTATCCAACTTTAGGTGCATTTTCTCAAATGCAGGATAATTCTTTCAAAGCGTCGTGGACGTATTTTACTAGTGCTGGTTTAAATTATTCTTATAATAAGCCTGCTGCGAATGATGCTTCAAAAACTCCATTGGGCGTCCCTACAGCTACATTTCCAGAGACTGCAACGGTTTTGAATGCAAAAACTGCGATTGGTGGTGTGGGCGTGTTGCTTAAAAATGGCGAGATTAAAAATACATACATTGAAGAAATGTTAGACGTGTCTTCTACTTCAAATCAACCACGTACGGCGATAGGTATTACCGTTGATAAGAAAATGATATTATTTGTTTGCGAAGGTAGAAATGTTACAGCAGGTGTTGCTGGTCTCACTACATTAGATGTGGCAAATGTAATGAAATCCTTAGGCTGTGTTGAAGCTTTGAATTTAGATGGAGGCGGTTCAAGTGGTATGTTGGTAAATGGAAAAGAAACAATCAAACCTAGTGGAGGTTCTCAACGAGCAGTATTAACTGGGGTCAGTTTACAATAATGTCATTTTAAAATAGAATGAGAGTTTTTCTTATAGTAATATTTGTTGCTGCACAAATCTTTATTGCTTTTGCTCAACAGCAAATTTCCGGTTACGTACGTGCAAATAACAAAGTTGTTCCTAATGTGGTTGTAAGTGTTGGAATATCAACAACAATTACGGATAAAAATGGATATTATTCATTGCAGAGTAGTGAAGGAGATAAATTCGTCCAAATATCAACGCCAAGTGGTTATGTTCCGAATGTATTAAAAACTATTCCAAGTTTTTACCAAAAGATAGAATCCTCAAAATCGAACTATGATTTTGACTTGATTAAAAGTACAAAATCTGATAAGGCATATATGTTTTTTGTGCAGACTGATGTACAGGTAGCCAATAGAGATGATCTCAAATTGTATGAAGATTATGTGTTAACTGATATTCAGCAAACACTTGAAAAGGATAAAAAATCAATATGGTTTGGTGTTGATCTAGGCGATTTGGTAGGGGATGATCCTAATTTGTTTGAGCCCTATGTCGAAGCTATGAGTAAATTAAATGTACCTGTTTACAGAACTATCGGTAATCATGACATGGCTTACTGGGGAAGATCTTTTGAAACGTCAGAGACACACTTTAATAAGCATTTCGGGCCGACTCGATATTCATTTGATGTGGGTAATGTACATTATATCATCTTGAATAATAATTTCTATATCGGAAGGGATTATTTTTATATGGGGTATATAGATGAACAAACTTTTCTATGGTTAGAGAGAGATTTAAAATATGTCCCCAAAGATAAGACTGTATTTGTAATGCTGCATATTCCAACTAGGCTACAAGTTGAAAAACCTGCGTTTCAGTATAATTATTCGCTTATGGGCGGAACAACTATCAATGCTGATCCTTTGTATAATCTGTTGAAAGAGCACAAAACTCATATTTTGTCTGGACATACGCATTTGAGCAATAATATTGTTCATTCTGATTCGCTCTACGAACACAATATTGCGGCAGCATCTGGCAGTTGGTGGAGTTTAGATGTTTGTACCGACGGTACACCGAGAGGCTATCGTGTTTTTGAGATTAATGATTCTGAGGTATCATGGTATTACAAAAGTCAAGGTTATCCTAAAGAATATCAATTTCGCGCGCAAATAGATAATGAAGGAAATATTGTTGCTAATGTATGGAACTATGATTCCGCTTGGAAAGTTGAATGGCTTGAGGATGATAATGTAATCGGTGAAATGGCTAGGTACGAAGGAGTAGATCCATATGTGCAGGCATTATGTACTGATCGTTCAAAAATAAAGTATGATTGGATTGCTCCAAGTAAAACCAATCACCTTTTTAAAGCCAAGTTAAAAAAAGAAAATGCTTCCGTAAAGATCAGAGTTACAGATCGATTCGGAAATATATATACATCTACCATTAAATAAGCAGAAAGCCACTCCAATTTGGAGTGGCTTTCATTTTTTCTTATAGAAGGAAATACACTTACTTCGTATTCAAGTTTGTCATTGTAAGTCCAATCCCGATGCTTACGAATGAATGTACCATCTTAACGGAATGTTCAATTAAAGAAGGTAATTCTTTTTGCTCTTCTTTATCAAAAGGTCCCAATACATAATCGACTTGTCTTCCTTTCGGGTAATTGTCTCCTATACCAAAGCGTAGTCTTGGGTAATTTTGACCGCCGCAAAGTGCTTCAATGGATTTAAGACCATTGTGTCCAGCGGCAGAACCTTTAGGTTTAATACGTAGTGATCCAAAAGGTATCGCTAGATCATCCACTATCACTAACACATTGTCAATTGGAACTTTTAATTGTTGCATCCAATAATTCACAGCTTTACCGCTTAAGTTCATATAAGTGGTTGGTTTGATCACATACACATTATGGCTACGTAGTTTGAATTCTGTGTAGTACGCATGTTTTAATAATGACCAAGTGCTGCCTGCCTGCTTAGCCAGTTCATCCGCCACCATAAATCCAATATTATGTCGAGTATCGGCATATTCGCTGCCGATATTTCCGAGACCAACAATCAAAAAATTCATGGTACAAAGGTAAAAAATGATTTCATATGCTACGAAAAAAGGGCATCGATATTTCGATGCCCTCCATTTTTGCCAGCTGGAAAAAATTATTTTTTCTTACCGCCTTTAGCCGCTTTAGCTGCTTCTTGCTCTGCTTGACGTAATGCACGTGACATGATTACAGATACGATAGTATCGTCAGCGTTGTTTAATACTTTTGCGTTCTCTAATTTTACTTGGTCAACGCGGAAAGATTTACCAACTTCTAAAGATTCCATAGGAACTTCGATAACTTGAGGCAAGTTGTTAGGTAATGCTTTAACACGTAGTTTACGTAATTTTTGAACTAATTTACCCCCCATTTTCACACCTGGAGAAGTTCCTGTTAATTTAATAGGAATATTTAATGATACTTCTTTGTCATCAAATAATTCTAAAAAGTCAATATGAGTAACTAAATCAGTTAATGGGTGGAATTGCGCGTCTTGAACGATAGCTCTTACAGTTTTTCCATCGAAGTTTAACTCAACGATAACAACATCTGGAGTGTAAAGAACTGCTTTCAAATCAGCTGCGGATACAGAAAGGTGAGTTTGTGTAGTACCACCATAAAGAACTGCAGGAACTTGTCCTTCGTAACGCAATCCTTTTGCATCTCTTTTCCCTACGTTCTGTCTTACAGAACCGCTAATAGCAATTGATTTCATATTAAAATATATAAATTTTGAGGTGCAAAGATAATCATTAAATCTGTGTTAACAATGATTAATTAACTTTTTATGAGAAAGACTTTTACGAAAGGAAAATTCTGAAGTGGAACACTATAATCAATGTGTTTACGTTTTTAATTATTTGTTGATTCAAGCTAACTTGATTAAAATTTTTAGTAAAGTTTTTGTTATATCTATATTTTTTTTCTTTTGTAATGTCTGTTTTAGTACTTTTGAGCATAACCTGTATTATGAGTCTACTAGAGGATTTATTAAAAGAAGTTGGGTCAGCAAAAACTACGATAAAACGTAAGTCAGCTTTAAACAAAGTAAAGTTGATGATGACGCTTTTCGACAAAGAAACGCTCACTTTAGGCGAGCTTGTCCAAGATGTTGGGCTTAGCTTTCCGACAATGAATAATCTAGTACTAGATCTACACGAACGAAAACTATTAGTTTCGAAAGAAAAGGGAGAGTCTATTGGTGGCCGTAAGCCTATACTTTATCAGCTGAGTGATGGTGTCTTCAATGTATTATGTGTTGAAGTAGAGCGTTTTTCTGTGCGCATGGTTGTCATGGACAATAATAATAATATATTATTCGAACGCAAATCATATCCCTTCGAAATTAGCACAGACGAAAATGATATAGATGACCTGGTACAGGTCATAAAACAGTACTATACGGATATGCAAATTGATGAGCAATATATTTCTGCCATTGGGTTGAGCATGCCAGGTCTTATTAATTACAAACAAGGAACAAACCAAACTTTCTATAGTAACAATGCTTTTAATATTTCAGCCTATTTGAAGCAGAAATTAGGAAAGCACGTAGCAGTCATCAACGATGTCAAGGGTGCAGCATTGAGTGAGTTGGCTTATGGGGCTGCACAAAATAGAGAAAATGTACTTGTCATTTTGATGGATTGGGGTATCGGACTTGGTGTTATCATAGACGGTAAAGTTTATATGGGCAATGAAGGTTTTGCTGGTGAAATGGGGCATATGGTATTTGTGGATGAGGGCGATTTGTGCTATTGCGGCAAAAGAGGATGTCTGGAAACGATTGCTTCGGGAATATTCCTTGTAAATCAAGCGCGTCAAGACATCGCAAAAGGAATTCCTACTTTATTAAAGAACTTACCTAATATCTCGGATCTTCAGCCACAACACATTATTGAAGTAGCAAATCAAGGTGATCAATATGCAATTGATTTGATTGCGAATCTTGGTAATAACTTAGGAAAGGCAATATCCTTATTGATTCAAATCCTAAATCCTGAATCAGTGGTGCTAAGTGGAAAATTTGCAAAGGCAGGTTCATTAATTACAATTCCTATTCAACAAAGTTTAAATAAATATACAATGAATGCAATTAGACAAAAGTGTGAGATACACCTGTCTTCGTTGGGCGAAAATGGCTATGCGCAAGGATTGGTAAGATATACTGTTGTAGATTATTTTAAAAGTAATCTCGACGCATTAATAACGAATAACTAAACTCATTTATAAAATTAATTATTTAAGATATGGACAAACAAAATTCTTCAAGACGTGATTTTATCAAAAAATCATTGATTGGAGCTGCTGCCTTTACAATTGTTCCAAGATTTGTTCTGGGCAAAGGGTACTTGGCTCCTTCCGATCATCTTACAAAAGGGGTGATTGGAGTAGGTTCAATGGGAAGAGGTCACTTTGGTTACGCAGGCACGAAAACTGTAGCTATCTGTGATGTAGATTCTAGACATTTAGCATTAGCACAAAAAGCACTAGGTGGTGGTGTAAAAGAGCATCATGATTTCAGAGATTTGATTCAAAATCCAGAAGTAGACATCGTCCATATCGCAACTCCTCCACACTGGCATGGTTTGATGGCTCTTGAGGCAGCACGATCAGGAAAAGATATTTGGTGTGAGAAACCAATGACACGTACCATCGGTGAAGGTAAAAAGGTAAAAGAAGCAATTGCGCAACATGGCAATATCTTCAGATTAAATACTTGGTTTCGTTTTGATTCCAATTTTTATGGTATGAATGTGCCTGTGAAAAAAATCAAAAAAGTAGTAGATACAGGTATGTTGGGTTGGCCATTGAAAGTAACAATCAGTAAGCATACAGGTTTCGATTGGAAATTCTATTGGGTAGGAAAAGAAAATCTTCCAGTAGAGCTAGCACCAAAAGAATTGGATTACGAAATGTGGTTGGGGCCAGCGCCTTACAAACCATATAGTACACACCGCGTGCATACGACATTCCGTGGATATTGGGATTATGATGGTGGTGGTCTAGGTGATATGGGACAACATTATCTGGATCCTGTCCAATATTTCTTAGGTAAAGATAACGAGAGTCCTGTGAAAGTAGAAGTGGATGCTCCACAACAACATTCGGATGCGGTAGGTACCTGGAGAAAAATCACGTATACATTTGCAGATGGTTGTCAAATCATTTTGGATGGTGAAGGAACTGAAGTTGGTAAAGCTTATATCGAAGGACCAAAAGGAAAATTATATAGAGGTTTCAAATCTGATATTCCAGATTTAGAACGTAAGTTGGCACAATATCCAGATCCAGCACCTCAAATGACTGATTTTGTTGAAGCTGTACGTACACGTCAAAAATTTGCATTGAACGAAGAGAATGGATACTACTCGAGTACATTAGTAAATCTAGGTCTGGCGGCTTTGCGCTTGAATCGCACTTTACACTTTGATTCAGACAAACAAGAATTTGTGAATGATGAAGCAGCGAATCGTTTGATCGATCAACCTATGAGAGGTCCTTGGACAATGTAATTATATCAACCCATGAAAAGAATTTTTAACACCCTATCTATATTATTGTTGTTGCAAACTGCGTCATATGCGCAACAACCTTCGGGTCGTACAACAGCTACTAAAATTGCTGATGTATTAGCCCAGCAGCCAGCGGAAGAACAATCAAAGTTCTTATTGGCTATGAAAGAATTAGAGAATTTTACGCCAGAAGATGTAGCTGCATTATTAGTTACCTTAAAACCACAAGGCGGTCCGAATGCAACTGTTGAATATGCGACAAATTCTTATGCTTTTTATGTAATGCAGCCTGGCAAGGATGCAGCTCGTGAAAAATACGCGAATGGCTTGTTATTGGCTTTAGACCAAGTAAAGGATAAAGATAACAAAGGTTATGTATTGGAATTGTTAAAATTTTGCGCTAAGAATGAAGCCGTTGCTAAAGTTTCCACGTTCTTAACGGATGATTATCTAGCAGAAAAAGCTGCTCGAGTTTTGAGCGCAATCGATACCAAAGAATCATCAGATGCATTAAATAAAGCTTTAACGGGTAATGTTACTGAAAAGACGGCTACAGCGGTTATTGGTGCATTAAGCGAAGTCAAAAATCAAGATGCAGAAGCGCGAATTATTGAATTAATAGGTCAATTTTCTTCGGATAATTTCCAAAGAAATGCATTCACCGCGTTAAGTAAATTTGGTGGTCAGAAAACATACGAAGTGTTGTATAACAAAGCAAAGTCTGTGGAATTTGGTTTTGACCGTACAAATGCATCTTCTTTGTTGATTGAATTCGCGAATAATCTAGCGAAGAATAACAATCAAAACTTAGCTACGCAAGTTGCAACCCGCGTATACAAAGAAGCAAATGGTGAATCTGCAATAGGTGCGAAAGTTGCGGCTTTAGAATTATTGTCAAGACTGCAGCCTTCTAAACAACGTAAGGAGCTATTGAAGATTTCGTCGAGCAATAATGCCATTCTGCGTAATGTAGCTTTGGGTTTATTGGGTAATGGAGCTTCAGCCTCAGATATGAAGAAAATTGCTTCATCCTTGTTAAAATTGGATGCTCAAGGACAAGAAAGTGTTTTTAACTTTTTAAGAACCAAAGATTCAAAAGCGTCTATTGCGGTAATTGAAAAAAGTTTGCCAAAATTAAAAGGTGAAGAGGCTAAGATTGCAGCATACAATACTTTGTCGGTATTGACAGAAGGTGCGAATACGGAATTCTTAATCGGTCAGTTAGCTACAGCGTCAACTAAAGAAGCAGATGTTTTGAAAACTTTATTATTAACATCAAAAAATGCGCAAACTATTGATGTGGTGAATAAAGTAATTGGATCTGCTGACGAGAAAACACAATTGGCATTATTGGATGTGTTGTCAAAACGATCAAATCCAAATTCAGCAGCACAAATATTCAGCCTACTAAATTCTTCAAATAGCACCGTTAAGGCGGCAGCATACACTGCATTACCAAATGTGGTGAATGATAATGATTTTGATAAAATCATCGAGGTTTTAGGTAAAGCTGACGCAAAAGATGTAAATGCTGCACAGCAAGCTGCAATCGTGGCGTTGCAAAATAATGCAGACAAAGCTAATATTGTGAAGCGACTTTCAGAGAATATTTCTCGTTCATTGGCGCCATCATCAGCACGCTACTTTCCGATTTTTGCGGGAGAAGGCAGTGATGAATCGTTAAAAACAATCACAAACTATATCGGTCAAGATAATCCATTGCGTGCAGATGCGATCAAAGCTTTGGCTAGCTGGTCAAATACATCTTCTTTGGATGCATTAACTGCCTTGTTGCGTACAGAAAAAGATGCGACATTGTTTAGTACAGTTTTTGATGGTTTTATCAGACAATTGAATGCAAGTAAAGTAAACAACGACCAGAAAACGATTTTGTTGAAAGATGCATTTGAATATGCGCAAAATACAAGACAAAAAAATACTGCATTAGGAAGTTTAAGAGCGACAGGAACGTATTCTGCTTTAGCATTTGCAAGTAGATTCCTAGAAGACAAAGACTTGAAAGGTACAGCGACAGATGTAGTGATGAATATTACTGCAGACAATAAATCATTCATCGGAACAGATGTTCGTCAATGGCTTGAAAAAGCACAGAACAATCTTTCTGGAAGTGAAAGCTCATATTTGCGTGAAGCAATCGTACGTCATTTGGCAGAAATGCCAAAAGGGGAGAGCTATGTATCTATCTTTAATGGTAAAGATTTGACAGGTTGGAAAGGTCTGGTTGAAAATCCGATCAAACGTGCTCAAATGAGTGCTAAAGAATTAGCTGCTAAACAAGAAATAGCTGATAAAAAGATGCGCGAAAATTGGAAGGCTGAAGATGGTTCTTTAGTTTTTTCGGGGCATGGAGATAACATTGCTACTGTAAAACATTACGGTGATTTCGAATTAATACTAGATTGGAAATTAGACAAAAATGGAAAAGAGCCTGATGCAGGTGTTTATCTGAGAGGAACTCCGCAAGTTCAGATGTGGGATATCTCACGTACTGATGTAGGTGCTCAGGTAGGTTCTGGTGGATTGTATAACAATCAAAAGCACGAGTCAAAACCATCCAAAGTTGCAGACAATCCACTTGGTGAATGGAATAACATGAAGATCAAAATGGTGGGTGAAAAAGTTTGGGTTTGGTTAAATGGTGAATTAGTAGTTGATAATGTAATATTAGAGAACTATTGGGACAGAAATCAGTCTATATTCCCGACAGAACAAATCGAACTACAAGCGCATGGTTCTCGCGTATGGTACAGAGATATTTTTATTAAAGAATTGCCACGCAAAGTAACCTATACATTGAGTGACGCGGAGAAGAAAGAAGGCTTTGAAATGTTATTTGACGGCACTAATTTAGATAAGTGGACATCATCTACGGCGTATGAGATCACTGAGGAAGGGGTTTTGCGCTCTAATCCCGATGCTAAATTTGGCAAAAATATCTACACTAAAAATGAATACAGCGATTTTGTATATCGTTTTGAATTTAAATTAACTCCAGGTGCAAATAATGGTGTTGGGATTCGTACGCCAATAGAAGGTGACGCTGCTTACTTGGGACATGAAATTCAGATTTTGGATGACAATGCTGATGTTTATAAGAATCTAGCTCCTTATCAATACCATGGGTCGGTGTATGGCATCATTGCTGCTAAGCGTGGCGCTTTAAAACCGCTTGGTGAATGGAACGAGCAAGAGATTCGTGTGCAAGGTTCTAAAATCAAAGTTACCCTTAACGGAAAAGTGATTGTGGATGGAGATATAAAAGAAGCAACTAAAAATGGTGCTGCTGACAAAAAAGATCATCCAGGATTAAAAAGAACGACAGGTCACATTGGTTTCTTAGGTCATGGTACCGAAGTTTTCTTTAGAAATATTCGTGTGAAAAGTTTGTAAACATTCTATCTTTAATACAATAGATAAAGCCGGCAAATTACATTTGTCGGCTTTATATTTTTTAAACGGTTAATTTAATATTCTATCTGAAGTGTTTACTATTTGAATTTTAATGCGCTCGTTATTTTTGAGCCAGTCTGTTTGAATTTTTCAAAATCATTAAATAAAATAAACATCCAAACATTTGCAACATCAGTCTTGTGGAGTAAAGTCATAAAGCAATTGGAGTATTCTGTACTGAAATCTTTTGTTGTTTTGATTAGAGATGCAAATGCTGCATCACCATTGAAATCTTGTTTTACTAATTCTGGTTTAATTACCATTATTCTTTTTGAAAGTTCGGGTATATTTAATGTTTTATTTGATATATTGAATAATACAGCAAGCATTGTAGCAGGGTTATTTGCTTGATTATAATTACTGTCAATTAAATCAATACGATATCTAACTTCATAGTTTTTTGCTTCATCTTGATATGCATAGGAATAAAGCATACTTCTATTAGGAATAGTAGATACCTCTTTGTGGTTTTCAGGTAATTCGAACTGCATATTTGCGGATTTTAGAGTTTCAGCAAAGCTTTTAATTTGGCTATAGCTTATATTTATTCCTGTGAAACATAATAAAGCAAATAGCATTGTTGTGTTGATTGTTTTTATCATAATTCGTGAGTTTATTCTAGGATGCGATAACTCTTAGAATTCCATAATTGATTACTATGGAAATTTTAATTAACACAACAAGGGCTGAAATGAAAATTCCAGCCCTTGTTGTATAATATATTATAGCTTAATTAGTCAACATCAAATAAATCAGAAATCGAAGAGTGCTGATTTACACTTTTGATTGCTTTAGCAAATAAATCTGCTGTAGACAATACTTTGATTTTAGTTGAGCTTTTAGCTTTCTCAGCGTCTAATTTAATAGTATCAGTAACGATCATTTCTGCTAATACAGAGTTTTCAATCGTTTCGATTGCTTTTCCAGATAATACAGCATGTGTACATACCGCTCTTACCGAGTTAGCGCCATTTTCCATGATTAATGCAGCAGCTTTAGAAAGTGTACCTGCAGTATCACAGATGTCATCAATTAATACTACATCTTGACCTGTTACATCACCGATAATTGACATCGATTCGATTTCATTTGCGCGTTTACGACGTTTGTCACAAATGATAACTTCCGCGTTGAAGAATTTAGCAAATGTACGTGCGCGGTACGAGCCACCCATGTCTGGAGATGCGATAGTCAAGTTAGGTAGATTCAATGACTTGATGTAAGGAACAAAAATTACTGATCCATCCAAATGATCTACAGGAATATCAAAGAATCCTTGGATTTGCGCAGCGTGAAGATCCATCGTCATAATACGGCTAGCACCAGCAGCTGTGATTAAGTTTGCAATCATTTTAGCACCAATTGCTACACGAGGTTTATCTTTACGATCTTGACGAGCAAAGCCAAAATAAGGCACTACAGCAGTGATATAGTGAGCTGAAGCTCTCTTCGCTGCGTCGATCATCAATAATAATTCTAAAAGATTGTCGGTAGGTTGGTTGGTAGATTGGATTAGGAAAACGTCACTTCCTCTTACAGATTCATTGTAGAACGGTTGGATCTCGCCGTCACTGAATTTCGATAGTGTCTTCTCTCCTAAAGCTTTCCCGTACGAGTGGGCGATTTTTTCTGCTAGTTCTTGTGTTCCTGAACCTGCAAATAATTTAACCGTGTTAAATTGCAAAGGCATGGTGTTGTTGTATTTATATGTTTTTATGAATGATGGACAAAGTTAGATAAATACAATTGAAAATAAAAAGACTATAGTGAGAAATAAAAAGACATTTAATAGGTTATGGAAATAGCGTAAAAAGAAAAAGAGAGCTACAAAATTTGTAACTCTCTTTCTGTTGTCCGACCTGGATTCGAACCAAGACAAACAGTACCAAAAACTGTCGTACTACCCTTATACTATCGGACAATCATCAAAATGACTTTCTAAAAAAGATTAGATTTTCATTTCTTGTGCAAAGATATAAACTCCAATCAAAAAGCCAAAATATTTTTATTTTTTTATTTTTTGTAAACAAAAAAGAGAGTTACAATTGTAACTCTCTTTCGTTGTCCGACCTGGATTCGAACCAAGACAAACAGTACCAAAAACTGTCGTACTACCCTTATACTATCGGACAAACACGTTCAAACTTTATGTGTCGTTGTTTCCTTGTTTGACGATGCAAATATACGCTGATTTTTCAACCCAACAAATTTTTTTGACTCCAAATTTGTATCTCTGTTGATTTTCAATGGAATATTTTTTCACTCACTTGATGGCAGGATTGATTTTTGGTGCGATAAAGTGTAAAGCTGTGTTAAAATGTCATTTATTTATTC
This sequence comes from Sphingobacterium bovisgrunnientis, assembly GCF_009829085.1. Lineage (GTDB taxonomy): Bacteria > Bacteroidota > Bacteroidia > Sphingobacteriales > Sphingobacteriaceae > Sphingobacterium > Sphingobacterium bovisgrunnientis. Next base: position 40,674 of record NZ_WUQY01000002.1, on the reverse strand, counting down.
ATTTGTAGAAATGTATTCCTTATTTTCGAAGCGAGTTTGTAAACAGACAACAGTTTATGACTTGATTTGGATAGATTATATGTTTCTAATCAAATAACAAGTAATTTATTAAAATCAATTATTCTATAGCGCAATATACATATATGATGAATTACAATAAGATTAACAATCTGCTAGGATGGCTTTGTGCTATTGTAGCAACACTTGTTTATGTCGTTACTGCTGAGCGAACAGCGAGCTGGTGGGACTGTGGTGAGTTTATCGCTTCAGCCTATAAGATGCAAATTGTGCATCAACCTGGTGCTCCTTTGTTCTTGATGATCCAAAACATATTTTCAAATATGGCGATGGGTGACAAATCGCAACTCGCATATTGGATGAACGTAGGTTCTGCTGTCAGTTCGGGATTGACAATTCTCTTTTTGTTTTGGTCTATCACGGCTTTAGGGCGCAAAATATTTCTAGGCAATGCAAATCATACGACTTCTCTGACTTCAACACAAACAATAGTCGTGATGGGAGCTGGTTTAGTCGGTGCATTAGCATATGCTTTTTCAGATACATTTTGGTTTTCTGCTGTAGAATCCGAAGTATATGCCATGTCTTCTTTATGTACGGCTGTAGTATTTTGGGCGATATTGAAGTGGGAAGTACGTGCAGATGAAGAAGGTGCTGATCGTTGGTTGATCTTCATTGCTTATGTAATGGGATTATCTATCGGTGTCCATTTATTGAATTTATTGGTAATACCTGCTATTGCGTTAGTTATATATTTCAGAAAAACGAAACAAGTAACCAAGGGAGGTGCTTTAAAAGCATTTTTGCTGGGTGTTGTGGTGTTAGGCTTTATCTTATGGGGTGTTATACAGTTCTTGATTAAGTTTGCTGCCTTTACTGATTTATTCTTTGTGAATACTTTAGGATTGGGATTTGGTACAGGAGTTACGTTCTTTGCTTTATTGGTGTTGGGTGGTTTAATTTTCGGAATCTGGTATTCGATCAAAAAAGTAAAGCCAATCTTGAATATTGCTTTAGTTTCTTTGGGTTTCATAATCTTCGGATACAGTTCTTTTGCGATGATTACTATTCGTGCAAAAGCTGATCCTACGTTAAATAATTCCGATCCGGATAATGCGTTTACTTTCTTAAGTTACCTTAACCGCGAACAATACGGTGATGAGCCTTTGTTTAAAGGAAAGTATTTTGATGCAAAACCAACTGATGCTTTTGATGCTGGAAATGTATACCGCAAAGACAAGGATAAGTACGTTGTTGCTCGTAAAAAGACAAAATATAGTTACGATAGTGAAACAATTTTCCCTCGTATTTACTCAGATAGAGGAGAACATGCGAATTTTTATAGACAATATTTGAATTTGGGACCAGAAGAAAAACCTACATTTTCAGACAACTTGAAATTCTTCTTTGGATATCAAATTGGACATATGTACTTCCGTTATTTCATGTGGAATTTCGTAGGTAGACAGAATGATGTACAAGGTCATGGCTCTACGTTAGAAGGGAACTGGATTTCGGGTATCACTCCAATTGATAATGTGCTAGTAGGCGGACAAAATGCTTTGCCAACTTCGGAGAAGGAAAATCCTTCGCGCAATACATACTTCTTCCTACCTTTTATTCTTGGAATAATAGGTGCGTATTGGCATTTTGGTAAAAAACAGAAAGATGCTTTAGTCGTGATGCTTTTGTTCTTCTTCACGGGTTTGGCGATTGTATTATATTTAAATCAATCTCCATTGCAACCTCGTGAACGTGATTATGCGTATGCAGGATCATTCTATGCTTTTTCTATTTGGATTGGACTTGGAATAATTGCGATTTGGGAATTTTTGTCTAAGAAAGTAAATGCTAAATCTGCTGCTATCGGTGTGACTGCATTAGGTGTCTTGGCAGGTCCAGTATTATTGGCTTCACAAAACTGGGATGATCACAATAGATCGGAAAAATCTTTGTCGCGTGACATGGCTTTAAACTATTTGGAGTCTGTAGAGCCAAATGCTATTTTGTTCTCTTATGGTGATAATGATACCTATCCATTGTGGTATTTGCAAGAGGTGGAAGGAATTCGTACGGATGTACGTGTAGTGAATTTGAGTTTGCTTTCTTCGGATTGGTATATGCGTCAAATGATGAAAAAGGTCAATGATGCGGATGCCTTGCCAATTAATATTGATCCAGAAAAAATTAAAGACGGCGTGCGCGACGTGATTTACTACTACGATTACAAAATCCCTGGTAATGTGGATTTAAGAGCGGCATTGGAGATAATGTTATCAGATGATCCAGAAAATAAAATGCAAACGCAATCTGGTGAGAATATCAATATTCTTCCAACTAAAAATTTGAAGTTACAAGTGGATAAGCAAGCTGTATTAACAAATAAAGCTGTTCCGACAATATGGCAAGATTCAATTGTAGATTCATTGACTTTTACGTATCCAATGGGCTATGTTTCGCGCGCTGAACTGTCGGTATTGTCGATCTTGGCAAATAATAATTGGGAACGTCCGATTTATTTCACGACAACTACACCTCAACAATTCTACTTGGGATTGGACAAATATTTGGTGTCAGAAGGTTTTGCCTTACGTTTGATTCCGGTGAATACAAATGTGACTGACGCAGAACAAGGAGCAATTCAACATACAGATGCGGTTTATGATAAAATCATGAACAAGTATAAGTTCGGAAATATTGCTAACTCGAAGTATTTGGATCCGGATACATACCGTTATTTGACATTCTATACAAGTTCAATCTTTGGTGAAACTGCTCAAAACTTATTGCAAGCTGGTAAGAAAAAAGAAGCGCATGATGTGGTGCTGAAAGCCTATGATAATCTTCCGAAAAAAGTATATCAAATGAGTGAGCCAATGAGCTATGTGCCGTTGTTGGATGCAATGTACCAAACGGGTGAATCAGCGAAAGCAAAAGAAATTACCTTACGTAATTTGAATTACATCAAAGAAAATATGCATTATTTTGCGTCGAATCAGTACATCAAGGATTTATCTTCGGAGCGTAATGTACGTTTGGCATTAGTAGGTTTACAACGTCTAAAAATGATGGGTGAACAATACAAAGATGCTGATGTCCAAAAGGCAGCAGATGAACTGTGGAAACAATACGGTTATTTCTTCGGAGAATAATCCGAATTTAAATATTTATGAAAAGGGATGTCGAAAGACATCCTTTTTTGCTTTTAGCAAGCTTTGCTAAGCTGAGTTTCCATTTTTTATTCCAACTCTGAATAAAAAAGCCTATTTTTGTCCAAATAATCCTATAATGAAACAATCGATTTTATTAGACGGTCCTAAGTTTCAAATTACAATCAAAAGATTGTGTCAACAATTGATTGAAAATCACGGAGATTTCTCGAATTCAGCACTTGTCGGTATCCAGCCGCGTGGAACTTTTTTGGCCAAACGCATCGCCAAGGAGTTGAAAGAAATGTTGGGCAAAGATGTAGATACAGGTATCTTGGATATTACATTTTTTCGCGATGATTTTCGCCTTAAAGGCAATTCACCTTTACTCGCTAACAGCACGCAGATTGATTTTATTGTGGAAGGTAAGAATGTGATTTTTGTCGATGACGTACTTTGGACAGGTCGTACTATTCGTTCAGCGATGGACGCTATACAAGCATTTGGTCGCTCAGAGCGCATCGAACTTTTATGTTTGGTAGACCGCCGATTCTCGAGACAAATTCCTATACAGCCTGATTATATTGGAATTCAAGTGGATTCTATCGACTCACAAAAAGTTATTGTGAGTTGGGAAGAAGTCGATCAGGAAGATAGCATCGTATTGATTACGGACAAAAAATAATTTTTTCAGCGAAAAATAGTAGTTACAATGCCAACAACAACAGAACAGTTAAGTACACGCCACTTATTAGGCATCAAAGACCTAACTGAGCATGATATTCAATTAATTTTAGATACAGCAGCAAACTTTAAGGATGTCCTTAATCGTCCGATTAAGAAAGTTCCTTCGTTAAGAGACATCACGATTGCTAATGTTTTCTTTGAAAATTCTACCCGTACGCGTTTATCATTTGAATTAGCAGAGAAACGTCTTTCCGCTGATACAATCAATTTTGCAGCTTCTTCTTCCTCAGTAAGCAAAGGGGAAACATTGATTGATACGGTCAACAATATTTTGGCGATGAAAGTTGACATGATTGTGATGCGTCATCCGTATGCTGGAGCGGGCGTATTTTTAAGCAAACATGTGGACGCACAAATCGTTAATGCGGGTGATGGGGCGCATGAGCATCCTACACAAGCGTTGCTGGATTCTTTTTCTATTCGTGAGAAATATGGAGATTTGGCAGGTCGCAAAGTTGCAATCATAGGTGATATCTTACACTCGCGTGTGGCGTTATCGAATATTTTGTGTTTACAAAAACAAGGCGCTGAAGTGATGGTTTGTGGACCAACAACATTGATTCCAAAATATATAGCTTCATTGGGTGTAAAAGTAGAACACGATTTAATGAAAGCATTGAATTGGTGTGATGTGGCGAATATGTTGCGTATCCAGTTGGAGCGTCAAGATATTGCTTATTTCCCATCTTTGCGTGAGTATTCGATGTTGTATGGATTGAACAAAGAAATCTTGGATTCGCTAGATAAAGAAATTACAATTATGCATCCGGGGCCTATTAATAGAGGGGTGGAGATTACATCAGATGTGGCTGATAGTCCGCATTCGATTATTCTCGACCAAGTCGAAAATGGTGTCGCTGTGCGAATGGCGGTTTTATACTTGCTAGCAGGAAAGAGAGGTTAAGGTTATTAACCTCTCTTTTTTATGCTTATTTTTTCTCTTTTGGTGGGAAGAAAAATTGCATTGGGCTTAATAAAAACAATGCCCAAATAGCCTTACTTACCAATATCAATTCATAAAATTTCATTTTACGGGCACGAAATGCAAGAATTAATGACAAGCTAAAGCTGACGATAAAATTCACAAATCCAATTACTCCTATTCCGACTACGCCCCAAATAATCATATCTGTCGGTGCGCGCCAGTCACTTCCATACATGCCCAAAGCTAGGTTTCCACTCGCAAATGTGATGTGACGAATATCGATATCCAATCCTAAAAATATACCAATTGAACCCGTCATTCCCATAAAAACACCAAACCAAACATTGGAAATAACACCAGCCCACTTTTTTTTGTACCATCCAGCGAATTGTTTAGTTTTTTCTTTCCCAAATACTCTTTTCAAGATGGGATGCTGCTCTATTCGGTAATATAAGGAGTTGTATTTATCACGATTAGCAACACTTCCTGCAATAATTCCCGACAGGAATAAGAATACGCCAGCAATTGCTGCATGATATATTGCCGGTGAGTCAACTGGATCCAAATCTGTGATTAATCCTCTCCATTTTGAAGATGCGATATTGTACGAGTATAAAGTGTCAATTCCCCAAATCAAGAGCATAGCGATAGGAAATGCCAGTAATACGTTACCGACAAACGCAATAAATTGCGATCGAAATACTCTGGAAAAGAAATTGGCGAATGACCAGTATTTGTAATTGCGTTCTTCTTTACTTTCTGTCTTGCGTTCCAAAGCACTTACTAATGCAGAGGCCGTCATCGCGGGCTGTTTAGTAGCTAACGTACAACCCAATAAATAAATTGCTGTAAAGCCCAAAGCATAATTCAAACTGTATAATACTGCATGTCCAAAAATACTTGTATCCGCTTTGGACATCAATACTTTTATAATACAGAGCACAGCTACAATGCACCCACCGCCACACGCTGACCAAAACATATTGGTGTATTCTTTTTTCGAAGAAGTAATATAATGCTCACCTGTTTGCGCGGTGTGTTGTGTGATTTCGTAGGCTATAGACTGTGTGCTTTCATTTACAAGACGACGAACATTCGTTTTATTTACATTGATAAAGATGAGTTTTTTGATTAATGATATAGTTTGTTCCACACCTTTATTAGGATCATCTAAAACTATATAAGCCAAAATTTCACGAATCCGACCCAATTGCTGACGCAAGCGAAGCAGAGATTGGTTTACTTTCATCGAAATTCCCAACTTATGCGAATTCGCAAAGGCATCAACGATGTATTTGTCACATTGATTCAACAAAATGTTAATTTGTTTGTAATATATGTCAGAGCTTTCGAGATGTGGACTTTTTTCAGAACGTACATATTGGATAATGTTATTCATTTCTTGCAATAGCCCGATGAAAGGATTGTCAAAATTACGGTATTCGGGAGTCATCTTACTCACATCTGCCTCCATTGCACGGCCAGATACTCGTTGAGTCAATACTTCTAATCCATATAGAATTTCCGAAATTGCATGATTATCTGTATTATCTGCATAGATGTTTTTGCCTTCCAAAATTGTAAATAGGCGAATCAATTGTTCGTCGGGGATTCGAGAAATCCATTCCGCGTCTTTGCGGTCATAAAAAACTTGATTCAATATAAACTCCAAAGATTCCGGGGGAGCCTGATGAGGAACAAGTTTGGCAACAACTCTCAAGCGTACTTCGTACAAGAAATCACTGTAATTCATGATGCCTACATCCGAAATGATTTGATCAAAATCTTTTTTCGTAAGATTTAGCGATTCAATCTTGAAAAGTAAAAGATTTTTGTAATCTATATTTGCTTGTAATAATTCCAAAAGATCACTAATCTCAACTAATGCTGAATTTTTTTGTTTTCGATAAATATTGACTAAATCGATAATAATATCAAGACCATCGATTTCACTGTGAGAAGCTTTTTCAAAGAGTTTTATTAAGTCTTGTTTGGTTTCTGCCATCTACTTATTTGTGTGAGTACAATTTCTTAAGTTGGATAAATTACGTTTTTATGTTGAAACACACAAAATACTTACTTGGTTTTGTAGCTTGACATTTGGCAATAAAATTGAGTAATGTGAAATAATGTTAAAAATTCCAGTATAGTCAGACTTAATCGTAAAATTAGCGTTATAAAAGGTGTTTACTAACAGATGTTAACAACTTTTGAGGAAAACATGCTACTTTACTACTAATTTAGTAGAATGAATAGTACTGTGTCTATGGGACTTTACTCTTTCATGATTCTGAGGGATAATTAGAAATTTAGATAAAAGAAAATACACCATTATGTACAAGAAAATTTACGGATTGGGTGTTGCATTAAGCTTAATGGCTGCTCCGGTATTTGGTCAACAGACAGCTTGGCAGGATATTAATAGAGCATATAAAACAGGTCTAGAATTATATGAGCGCGGTAAATTTAGTTCTGCAGCCAAACAATTTGATAAAGTAGAAGAGTTACGTACCAAGTCAACGTTACAGTTGGATGAAACGGAAGAATTGACTCTAATCAAAGAAGGGGTACGTTTTTATCAAGCGGTGTGTGCATTGGAGTTAGGTGATTCGGATGCTGAAGGTCGTTTTCTGAAGTACATCAAAGATTATCCAGCAAGCGCAAATTCGAAGGCGGCTTATTTCCAAATCGGTCGTTCGTATTATGCAAAGAAAGATTATCCAAAAGCTATTGAATGGTTTACGAAAATCGAAAGTAAAAATTTAGCGGGCGCTGAAAATATCGAATACCGTTTTAAATTGGGTTATGCACAATTCATGACCAATGATTATAAATCGGCTAAACCATTATTCGAGAAATTAAAAGACGAAAATAGCCAATACCAAGAAGCGTCAATTTACTATTATGCGTACTTGTGTTATTTGGATGCGGAGTACAAAACAGCTTTGAATGAGTTCGAAAGATTGAATGGTTCAAAGACTTTCGAAACTACTTATCCTTATTATATCACAGCGTTATATTTCTTAGACAAACGCTACGATGATGTATTGAGTTATGCGTTGCCAATCTTGCAAACTACAAAACAAGAATTCGAGACAGAAATGTTTAGAATTATTGGTGCTACTTATTTTATCAAAGGTGATTTAGCGAAGTCAAAACAATATTACGATAAATTTCAGGCGCAAGATCAAGGTAAAACACAAAATAACCAAGATAGCTATCAAATAGGTTATATCGCTTACAAGTTAGGAGATTATGAAAAAGCGATTACGGAATTAGAAAAAATGACGGATCCAGATGAATATTATCAAAGTGCGATGATAACATTGGGTGATTCGTTTATAAAAACTGGAAATAAACAGAGTGCGCGTAATGCGTTCTTCAAAGCTTCAAAATTGGATTTTGATTCACAATTGAAAGAAGAAGGTTTATTCAATTATGCTAAACTTTCGTACGAATTAGAATTCCATCAAGTAGCTTTGGATGCTGTTCAAGAATATCTGGATACGTACAAAAGCAACAAGCGTAACGAAGAAGCTAAAACTTTGTTGGCAGAAGTGTTATTAAGTACCAAAAACTACCGTAATGCTGTTGATGTTTTGGAGTCATTTCCTTTGACATCTAAAGAGGCGAAGGCAGCTTACCAAAAAGTAACGTATTACCGTGGATTGGAATACTATAACGAGCGTGCTTTCGAAAATGGTATTTCGATGTTTATGCGATCCGAAGCTAATCGCTATGATGAAGAAATTTATGCGTTAGCGACATATTGGAAAGCAGAAGCAATGTATGAGGTACGTAAGTACAAAGAATCAGTTGCAAATTTCAACAAATTCTTACAACTTCCGGCAGCGCGTAAGACAGATGTGTATCATTATGCGAATTACGCATTGGCGTATGCGGCATTTAGAAATGATAATTTCAATACATCGGCCAATTACTTTGAACGTTTCTTAGCCGGTGGTGGCAAAGACGGCATTGAGCTAAATACCAAAAACGATGCAATAGCACGTTTAGCAGATTCGTATTTTGCGACGAAGAATTACGGTAGAGCGATGACGTATTATGATCGATTAATAAGTTCAAATGCACAAAGTCAAGATTATGCGTTGTTCCAACGTGGAATTATTCAAGGATTGCAAGGAAATAATGAAGCGAAAATTGCAACATTGAATTCTGTAATTGCTAAATATCCAAAATCAAACTATGCCGATGACGTTGCTTTTGAAATTCCGTATACGTATTTCATGACAAACCAATACGACAAAGCAATCGAAGGATTGCAATCGATGGTCGAGAAATATCCACGTAGTTCGTATGTTCCACGTGCTTTATTGACGATTGGTTTGGTACAATACAATCAGGATAATACAGATGCGGCGCGCGCTACTTTTGAGCGTGTAGTAAGTCAATATGCTACGACGGATGAGGCTAAACAAGCGATACGTTCAATAGAAAATATTTATTTGGATAAAGGAGATGCTACTGGATACATTCGCTATGCGACTTCTACAAACATCGGTAACCTTTCTCAAGCAGAGCAAGATGCACATACATTTGGTATCGCGCGTAATTTGTTTGAGCGTGGAAATTACCAAGGTGCTGTAGAGGCTGTGAACGCATACTTCGATAAGTTCCCAAAACCTATTAATGAGAAGTTTGCGCGTTTTATTCGTGGTGAGAGTTATGCGCAATTGAAGCAAGACCAACAAGCCCTGCATGATTTTAATATCATCATGAACGATTGGACTTCAGCTTATACGGAAAATACATTGATAAGTGTATCCAAATTGCATTTGCGAAATAAATCGTACAATGAAGCTGTTCAAGTATTGAAAAAACTAGAGTTGACTTCGGAATACAAAGAAAATTACGGTTTTGCTATTAAAAATTTATTGATCTCGTATTACAATATCGGCGATCCAGTGGAGACATTGACTTATTCTAATATTTTAAAGAATTACGAGAAGTCTTCTGAAGAGGATATTGCATTAGCACATTTGTATGCGGCAAAAGCATATGCAAAACAAAACAAAACAGCAGACGCAACGAAAGAACTAAATTTAGCGGCGCTAAAATCTAAAACGGAAACAGGTGCAGAAGCACGCTATTTGGTAGCTGAGCAGCAATTGAAAGCGAAACAATACGACAAAGCTATCGAGTCAGCTTTTGATATTGCTAATACCTTCTCTTCTTATGACTATTGGGTGGCAAAAGGTTTCATTTTAATGTCAGATGCGTACGTAGGAAAGGGTGATAAGTTCCAGGCTAAGGCAACACTAGAAAGTGTAATTGAGAATTATGAAAATGATTCGGATGATGTCTTGAAGACTGCGAAGGAACGTTTACAAAAATTGAAATAACAAGAAATAGGAAATAAGATGAAATTGCATAAAACAGTATTTAAGAATTATGCTATAGTAGCATTGTTATTAGGATTGGGGCAACAAGTCTCTGCACAAGTTGATCCCGAGAGACCAGTAACGATTGATTCTTTTGATGTAGTCCGTGATTACAAACCTATTCTTGCTGATGCGGTAAAGATTCGTCGTAGCCCAGACATGACCAACAAGCGTGCATATATGCAAAAGCTTACTTACGGAAATGTCCCAGATAAAAAATTGGATATCAATACAGGTCTGAAGGAACTAACGGTGCAAGAGTTGCCATTTACGAAAGTTCAAGATATTACCTCCAACTATGTGAAATTGGGAATAGGTAACCTAGGAACTATTCTTGGAGAGGCATATGTAGCGAATGAACAGTATGAAAATTTACGTTTTGGTGCTTTTGTGAAGCATTTAAATCAGAAAGGTTCGTTGGATGAACAAAAATTCTCTAGACAGGAAGTTGGAATTTTTGGACGTCGTATTTTAGATGGTTTTACTGTAGACGGAACAGTTGGTTATAATAGATTTGCGACACGTTTCTATGGAATTCCAGTAGATTTATCGGGTGTCACATTGAATCCAGCAAAAGAAGCGCAAGCTTTCAATGATATTTATTTTACAGGTGAATTAACGAGTAATTTTGATCCAGCTAACGAAGAAGCCGTTTCTTATTCTGCTAAATTAGACGCTTATACGTACAAGGATAAATTCGATGGAAGCGAAAATTCAATCGCATTGTCGGGTTACTTAAATAAGCGCGTCCGTACATTCAATATTGGTGCTAACGTAGCTTTAGATTACAATTCGATTGGGGGTGTAGGTGCTAATTTAGATAAATTCAAAAATTCGGTTGCGACGATCAATCCATATATCAGTTTCAAAGGAACGAACTATACATTGACATTAGGTGGTAATATCGTGTCCGAATTTGGTGACGAAAGTAGATTTAATATTTTTCCATCTGCTGAAGTAGATTTCTCCTTAGTGCCGGGTTATATTCATTTGTTTGGTGGTTTGAATGGAAGTGTACAAAAAGCTTCTTATAAGCAACTTACGCAGTTGAATCCTTATTTGGGTCCAAATCAAACATTCCAAAACCAGGTTGATCGTTTGCACATTTTCGGTGGTATTAAGGGGAATGCAGGTGCGACATTTGGCTACAAAGCGAAAGTTATTTACAAGAATATAGAAGGATTACCATTATTTTTGAACAATGCTGAAGCTCCTTTCCGTTTCGATTTAGTATATGATGGAAACGAGGATGACAAAGCAAAATACTTCGGTATTGAAGGAGAAATTAACGTACGTTTATCGCAATTAGTTAATTTAGGAGCACGACTTAATATTGATGGGTATACTACAGCGACACAAGATGAAGCTTGGTTCACGCCAAATCTGCGTTTAGCTTCCAATGCACGCTTTAATATCTCAGAAAAACTGTATATTGATGCTGAGGCTTTGTTTCATGGTTCTTCATGGGCAGCAACCTATGATTATGATTTGAACGCCACTCCAGTACGCATTGACAATTCGTATAGCAAAGTGTCAGTTCCAGAGTTTTTTGATTTAAACGCGGGAGCTGAATATAAAGCCATGTCTAATTTAGGAATATTTATCAAGGCCAATAATATTTTTAACAAAGAGTACCAGCGTTATTTATATTATCCTAAGTTAGGTTTCAATGTGATAGGAGGAGTTAATTTTTCATTTTAACAAATAAGATTATAACTTTGCAACACATATTATAGTTTAAATTATATGAATTTAGGAAGGCAAATTTATTCTTTGCTCAAAAGACATGCAATGGTCTTTGTGAAAGGATTAGGAACGTTCAAACGTATCCGTACATCGGCGTCTTTTGATGCAAATCGAAAAGTTGTCTTACCTCCTTTAAGTTATATCGAATTTGAACATGAAGTGCAAGAAGGTTATGATTTCGCATTGTATATACAGCAAAGTCAGCATCTAGAAAAATCTGAAGCAGAAACTCTCATACAAAGGGAAATAGAAATATTAATAGATATTATCAATACGGATGGGCAAGCCACACTTGAAGAATTGGGTCAACTTGTTTCATACGGTCATTCTTATATCTTCAAGCCATTTGATCTAAGTGGTTTTCAATTTTTACCAATTGAGGATCCATATGTAAAAGAGCTCGATGAATTAGATAATTTAGCCGTTAATAATGAAATAGATAATACCTCCGTAGAATCATTCCCTGAAGAAATTTCGCCTATCAGCGAGAAAGATAAAAAGATTTTGCAGGAAGTACATCAAATTGATAACTCTTCTTCAGTAAAAGCTCCAGCATATACAACAAACACACCTTATGCAGAGCATCATAATTATTTTGAAGATGAAAAACCAAGACAGAATAATACATTAGTATATGTATTGATAGCTGCATTGGCATTGATTACGTTGGGTGGTATTTATTATTACAGTATTATCACAAAAAAATTGGATAATGTAGATCAATATCTTACCGAATTTGGGATTGATACGATAAATCAAGATGGAGATACACTGAGCACAGTAATTGACACCAACAGCATTACGCCAATCGATTCAACTACATTGCTAGCAAATGATTCTTTAGTTACTCAGTTGGAGGAACCTGCTCCCAAGGTTGTAGAACCAATAAATCACAAGTTCGCAATTGTGGTGGGAACGCATCCAAAATTTGCACAAGCGGAAGCTGAAGCAGCCGAATATCACAAAAAGGGATTCAAGCATGTACGTGCGTTACCTTCCAATTTGGAGAAAAATCGTAAAAAAGTTATTTGGGATACATATCCAACCAAGGAGCTACGTGACTCTGCTTTACGTTATGTGCAAAAAAATGTCAAGTCAGACGCTTGGCCTACAGTATTATAATTAAGATTAATAGAAACCAATAAAACAAATAGTATTACATATTATGTCATTCATTCAAGACAACTTAGTCACAGATTCTTTGAATCAAGCAGCATCAGCAGCAAATCAGGCCATAGCTATCGCACAACCTGTCGATGATCAAAATCTTATTCAATTACTAATGAAGGGTGGTTGGATTATGATTCCAATCGTAATATTATTTTTCATCGGATTAGTGATTTTCATTGAACGTTACATTACAATTAGTAAAGCATCAAAAACAGATGGCAATTTGATGGCACAGATTAAGAGTAATGTGTTGTCTGGTAAATTGGATTCAGCTATTGCGGTATGTCGTTCGAGCAATTCAGCTTTAGCGCGTATGTTGCAAAAAGGTTTGACTCGTGTCGGTCGTCCAATCAAAGACATTGAGGGTGCAATTGAGAATGCAGGTAAATTAGAAGTTTCGCGTTTAGAAAAAAACATCAATATATTAGGAATTATCGCAGGTATTGCGCCGATGCTTGGTTTCGTAGGAACGATTTTCGGGGTTATCCAAATTTTCCGTGAGGTAGAAATTGCAGGTGGTATTGATATTGGCTCAGTTTCAGGTGGTCTTTATGTCAAAATGATTGCATCAGCTTCAGGTTTGACAATTGGTATCTTGGCATACATTGGCTACCACATCTTGAATATGATGGTAGAACGCTTGATCCTAAAAATGGAAACTGAAGCGGTAGAATTTATTGATTTATTAGACGAACCAGGGGTTTAATCGAGGACCTATTATAATCGGATAGACCATGAATATAAGAAATAGAAGAGGTAAACCTACTGCAGAAGTGCATACAGCAGCGCTGAATGACATCATGTTCTTTTTGATGTTATTCTTCTTGTTGGCTTCGGCGGTGGCAAACCCTCAGGTGGTGAAATTATTATTGCCAAAATCCAGTGCAGGCGAACAATCTGTAGCGAAGAAAACTGTTACTGTATCAATCACTGCGGATTTGGCGTATCATGTGGACAAGCAAACAGTGCCGTATGAGGCATTAGAACAAACTTTGCAAGCGCAAATGAATACAGGAGAGGAAGTGACCATCATGCTTTATGCGGATAGTACAGTTCCGATCCAAAATGTTATATCTGTAATGGATGTTGCAAACCGTTTGAAAATCAAATTGGTATTAGCTACAGAGCCAAAGAAGGATTAGAAATTGATAATTTGACAATTTGAAAGTCGTTGAGTCTAAGTAATACGTAGTTAAAGAGTTAATTGTTTTTTGACTTTTTAATCCAGACTTTTAATTTAAGAATAATGTATTATCATATAAAAGAAGAGAATAATTTACCCAAAGCTATTGGCTATTCGTCCATTGTCATGGCGATTTTGATTGCTATTGGCTTTTTTATAGTCTTTGGACAGCCTGCTATTCCAGATTATGGGATGGGTGGAATTGTGGTGAATTATGGTACATCGGATGTGGGTACAGGCGAAGATTATATGAGCATTGAAGAACCTTCGATGGATGAAAATGCGAATAATTTAAGACCCGATCGCATCGTTCCGACAGAAACACCTACACCAACTCCTACGCAGCAAGTATCTGATAAAGCTGTCGCAACCCAGGATATGGAAGATGCGCCAGCAGTTACAAAAACTGAAAAGGCTGTTAAAAATCCTGCGCCCGAAACAACGAAGGAAGTAAAAAATAGTACGCCTACAGTGAATACCAATGCCTTGTATAAAGGTAAAAAGAATAATGGGCAAGGTGCTGGTGATGGCGAAGGTGGCGGAGCTGGTAATCAGGGTTCTGCATTAGGTGATCCTTTAGCATCCAATTATGGTGAAGGTGGCTCAGGTTTCGGAAATACACCAATTTCATTGACAAGTAGACATTGGGCTGTACGACCTAATATTGATGACAAAAGCCAATTCTCGGGTGTTGTTGTGTGCGAATTGACTGTGGATAGAAATGGTAATATCGTAAGTGTAAGACCAGGTGTAAAAGGCACAACCTATTCATCACCTACTGTTTATAGCATGTTGGAAAGAGAATTGCGCAAAGCAAAATTCAATACCGTTCCAAATGCGCCTGAAAGACGTGTAGTACACGTTACAATAAATTTCAAAGTAAGATAATTTAAATTTTATGCATACTTATACAGAGGTAATCGATTATTTATATAGTCGATTACCTATGTTTACTCGTGACGGTGCTTCTGCCTACAAGAAGGATTTAGATCGTACGATAGCGCTTTGTGAAGCCGTAGGAAATCCACAAGAAAAATTTAAAACCATTCATGTTGCCGGAACTAACGGCAAAGGCTCTTCTTCGCATATGCTTGCTGCTATCTTGGCAAGTGCAGGTTATAAAACAGGTTTGTATACTTCACCGCATTTGGTGGATTTTAGGGAACGAATCCGAATTAATGGAGAGCAAATTTCGGAGCAATTTGTAATTAACTACGTTAATTCTCAAAAAGATTTAATTGAAGAAATTCAACCTTCATTTTTTGAAGCAACAGTAGCGTTGGCTTTCGATTATTTTGCAAAAGAGCAGGTCGATATTGCTATTATCGAAGTTGGGTTAGGCGGAAGATTGGACAGCACGAATATCATTTCTCCTGAGGTTTGTTTGATTACCAATATTGGTATGGATCACATGAATTTGTTGGGTGATACCTTAGAAGAAATAGCAGGGGAGAAGGCAGGGATTATCAAGCCAAATACACCAGTAGTTATTTCAGAAACAAATCCGATTACAGCTCCTATATTTGAAGCAAAGGCTAAATTAGAAGATGCGCCAATTATTTTTGCTGACCAAGAAATAACAGCTTTACGATTAGAAAAGGATGCTTTAGTGCAACGTATCGTAATCTCTAAAGAAGGGGAAACTAAAGTGTATGATTTGGATTTAACAGGTTCTTATCAAGTAAAAAATATTGTTGGGGTACTTGCCGTCGTAGATCAAGTCCGTCAAAAAGGATTTGCTATTTCGAATGAGCAATTAAGTCATGCCCTTGCCAATGTACAACAACTTACAGGTTTTCAAGGTCGTTGGCAAACATTGAGTACAGATCCATTGATTATTTGTGATACTGGACACAATGAAGACGGTATCAAAGAAGTAATCAAAAACCTTAGTGAAGTTTCTTACCAGAATTTACATATTGTAATCGGAGCAATGAAAGACAAAGATTTGGATCATATGCTTCCTTATCTTCCAAAAGATGCAATTTATTATTTTTCGAATCCAGATATGCCACGTGCGATGGAAGCTGCTGAGTTAGCTGAAAAGGCTTTATCCTATGGGTTGTCAGGGAAAGTTTCGGGTTCCGTTATCCAAGCTTTAAATGATGCAAAAGAAGCATATATGCAAGGTGATTTAATCTTTGTTGGCGGTTCTAATTTTGTGGTCGCTGAGGTATTGCAGAATATGGTATAAGAGAAAAAGTCCAATTGATAATTGGACTTTTTCTTATGTGAATTATGGATTATAAACTAAAACTTTTTTCCATTCCTCATATAGATTAAAAGTATAATTTCCATCGCCCAATTTCAGGACTCCTTCCAAAGTTAAGGTATTGCCATCTTCAGAAAGCTTATAGTTCAAGTTTGTTTGCTTCTCATCAATGTACGATCCACTCGTCTTATCAAGTACATTTTCAGCGTATTTAGCTTCACCATCTATTTTAAATATACCTTCGTGGGTAATAACTGCACCATCAGCGGTTAATTGCATATTGGAAAATTTTCCATCATTTGTAAAAATTTTATACGCTCCAATGGGAATTTCATTAAGGTTTCCTTGGCCATCTTTGTTTTTTTTAAGTTCCCAAATTCCAGTTAATGGTTTGTCTTGTGCAAAACTTAGTGTAAATAATGCTACAAGAAATGTGGTTAGTAGTGCTATTCTTTTCATAATATCATTTTATAGATTCATTTTTAAATTAATTAATTTCCTTTTATTGCCTTAATAATTCCTTCTAGATTTTCGTTAAATTCCATAAGCTGTGCAAAAACTTTGTCATCCTTTCCAAGGCCACCATGCTTGTTGTTTTTGCGGAAAATGGCTTTGATGTCTTCCCAACGATTTTGCTCTTCCGCAGTTATTAAGTTGGCCAATTCTTTTAATTTCAGTAAATTACTTTCTGTGTCAGCTGTCAAAGTTTGTGATTCACTTTCGTAATGTGCACGTAACATGTCGTCGATTTCCTTTTCATTCATCATTGGTACGACTTGTGTCACCAACTTGCTCATGTTACGATACGAGCCTTGCATTTTGAATGATGGTTCTGTACGATACGAATCTTGCATCGCTGCGGATTGAATGTAGTTTTTGTTGACTTTGATAACGACATCACGAATTTTCAATACATGGTTAAGTACCGCTACGAAATTATCAACATCTTGTTTTAAATAATTACCTTCTAAATCGGGTAATTGCTCGGAACCATTTTGCGCAAAATCAATCAACGCATAGAAATCTTTAAACGATTTGCTCGCAATTTTCTCCAAATGAGGATTTTCAATGGCAGCATTTTCAATAAGGCTTAGGTTAAACAAATTTTCGGTATCGCCAATGACATCTCCTAAGTTGTACACATCCGCACGATTCGCCAACATATCTGGAATTTGGAACTTAGAACCTGACTCTGTGTAAGGATTTCCTGCCATCACAATACAAAAACGTTTGCCACGTAAGTCATAAGTTTTACTTTCCCCATCAAAAATACCATCGATTTTGCGCTGCCCATCCGCTAATGAAATGAATTTCTGGAGAAATTCTGGATTCAAATGTTGAATATCATCGAGATACAGCATCACATTATCTGCCATTTCAAAAGACAGGTTGATCTTCTTTAACTCTTCGCGTTCGCCAGAAGTTTTGGCTTCGACGGGATCAATGGACGTAATAGAATGCCCAATAGTAGGACCATTGACTTTCACAAAATGTAAACCCATCGTCTTCGCGAGGTATTCCATCAAAGTTGTTTTACCGTAGCCTGGAGGAGATATCAACAACAACATACCCATACGTGCAGTACGTTTATTATCTCCTGCTGCTCCCAATTGTTTCGCTAAATTGTTTCCGATGAGTGGAAAATACACCTCATTTATAAGCTTATTACGAACAAAAGAAGTTAACACTTTCGGTTCAAACTCATGGATTTTTAACTCTTTCTCATAAGATTTTACCAATTGCTCTTTCATTGCTGCGAAAGAATTAAAGCGTGGGACGTCATGATTCGTGAAAGTATTGAGCTTATCCATAAATTCATGGTAATGGATAGACAACTTGCCGTCTTCCAAAACAGCATGATTACCTTTTAATCCTTCTAAAGATGTCGTGTCGTTGGCAAAATGCAAATGATAAGCTTGTTTTGGAA
This sequence comes from Sphingobacterium bovisgrunnientis, assembly GCF_009829085.1. Classification (GTDB taxonomy): domain Bacteria; phylum Bacteroidota; class Bacteroidia; order Sphingobacteriales; family Sphingobacteriaceae; genus Sphingobacterium; species Sphingobacterium bovisgrunnientis. Next base: position 22,195 of record NZ_WUQY01000002.1, on the reverse strand, counting down.
AAAGTAATTCCACTGCGGCTTCCTCAACCAATAGTCTATAGGTTTCATAATTTGCATTTTCATCGATGAAAGCATGCAACCAATTGAGTAGCAGATGATACTTGTCTTCCAGACTGAAATGTGTGTTTTCTAAATCGTCTTGTAAGGATTTTAATGATTTTTTGTTTTCCAGTGCACGAACAAAATCTTGTTTCAAATGGTCAGCGCTTTCGCTCAATACCATTTTTCCGTTTTGGGAAATAGTCTGGAAAAGATAAGTTGAAATCTGATTGGAAGATGTTTCAAAAACATCAAGCGTTGTTTTCCAATTGAGATATTCTTTTTCAATTTCATCTATGGTACTTTGATAGCGTTTGCTACTTGGAAAAGCTTTTATCACGCCAGCTGTGGAATGGATTAACGCTTCGAGTTTTTGGCGAATTTCAGTTGGCAGCAAAAACCAAAAAAGATGTGCAGTAGCTCGTAGTTTTGGCGAATAGCGAAGCAGTTCCATTTTGTCATCCATCGTTTTGATAGCTTGATAAATCAACAATGCATCGTAATTGTGAACACCTTTGATGTAATTTTCCGAATAACTTTGTTCTACCGTTTGTGTGATAAATTCTTCTGCATTGAAAGGTTCTTGATCTAGCGAAGCTAAAAATGTTTTGAAGGCTAAATATTCAGCACGGTAAACAGCCTTGTTCTCCGAAACTAATTCTTGCTCCCAAATATCTTGAAACGACAGAATTTCTTGACTTTTTACTTTTTGGTAAAAACTCGTACCTGTCAAATGGTAATACAATTCTTCATTGCGACGAAGCAAGGTCAGACTAAGCGGTTGTTTGTTTACGGTGAATTTGTGCTTGCCAAGGGCAATAATGTTGTCGCCATCGACATAGAGCTCCGTCTTGTCGCGTAAGACACGCAATGCATCTTCTTGTGATTTTTTAAGTAAATTTTCTAAGTTTTCAGCCTTTGAAACATCGTTTAATGACTTCAATTCGGTGATAAGCTCACGAATTTTGTTAATCATCAAATCGGAAGCATAGAAACTTAGAATTTCTTCACGCGTGTTGAAGGTTTTGGATTTATTCTCAATGTTTTTGAGAACACGCAAGCCAATCTGCTCCAAAGAAGAACTTCTTTTATTGAGCTGCTCCACAATTTGTTCACGTCTCGCACTGAAAGCTTTGATAATTTCATCGCGCTTGTCCGCGATTTTCAACGCAAAATCATCGAATTCCGAAAACTTGCTATCTAATTCTTCAAGCTGAACAACAATCTTTGTGTAATATTCGTCTACCTTATCAGCCGAAGTAGAAAGTTCCAAATAATTTGTCACCGACTGTTCCAACAAAGTCAATTGAGCCGAAAATTCCGCTACAGCTTCTTTACTTCGCAAAGAATTTAATTTACGCGTAAGTTGTGCACGAACCTCGTTCAACGATGAAAATATCAACGATATTTTCTCAATGATTTTAGTCGTTTGTGTAGCATCTTCGATCTTAAGACTATTGAGAATATCGATCAACAATTCTAATTCAGAAGAAATGGCTGTATTGTTTTCTTCAACTTCTTTGGCGTCAAAAGCTTTGGTAATTTCTTCTACTTTTTTCTTCTGATCGATGACACGTTCTTCGTAGGAGAGGAGGGCATCATCTTTCAATAAAAAAGTAACAGTCTTGTCCGAAAGGTCAACGGCAATTTTTTCAATTTGCTCTGAAAGTGCAGTTATTTGTGCTTCGTCGGTATATTTTACATTTTTCAGATCAATAATTTCACCTCGAAGTTTACGCGAATCTGCCAATTGATGTACCAACTGATCCAGCTTTTCAACAGTTGTGCTGTTGATCTGGAACACGAGATTTTCTAATTTCTTATGTGTGTTTTCTACGACTTCTAAAGCATGTTTGCGTAGCGCTTGCACTTTCACAAATTCATCTATTGCGGTATTCGCAACTTCCGAGATCTGCTTTAGTGGTTCACCCAAACTTTTTAATGCAGGATCATTAATCCAAAAATAGCTATCTAATATTCCATTGGTTTTGCGCAGAATATCTTCATAAAGCCCTTCATAGCTGTCTTCTTTGTTGACCAATTGCACAACTTCTTGGACTTCGGCCATAGCTTGTACAATTTGCTTATTGCCTACTTTGTACACTGGATCATCGCGTCTTTCGGTGTTTTCTTGTAAGATTGCCATGTAAGGCGTTTCCCAAATCTGCACCTGATGATGACGTGTAGCCTCGGCTTCAGTTCGGAAATAAATCAACGAACCATCATCGAATACTGTAAAACCATTGCAGATAATAGGAGTCTCAACCGCTTGCTGAATGATGTTATAAGACATCAAGATATAAGTGTTGGTCTCCGATTGCGTAAATACATACAAGAAATCTTCACCGTTAGGTGAGGCAATTCTGCGCAAGAAGGAAACATCTTCAAAGGTATTATCAAATACTTTGTACGTGCCGTTCTGTAAATAATAGCCATTCGAAAATATGACACCTTGATTATCAGGTAGCAAAATAGCCGATTCATTCAACGATTTGATGTTGACAACCTCTTTGGTACGCTGATTGAAAATGTAAGCTCTAAAATCTTCTTGATAAGGCTTTACGCGAACTGCAATTAAGTTTCCTAAATCGGCATAATAGTAATCCGCATCATCCAATTGTTGATCCGTATTAGCAACCTTTTCCGAATAAATTCCCTGTCCAGAATCTGTGTTATTCTCGATTTTGAACGTAATATCGCCATGCAATGCTTCGATAAAGACTTTATCCAGAATTGAAATGTGTGGAAATTTACCTAGCCTTCGATCTTCTAAAGTCGTTTTGGTCCAAGAGAATTCATGCTGTATAGGTAATTTGACCTCATGAATACTACGGTCATCTTGATAGATAAGTTTATCGCCTTTTATTAACCATTTAAACGCTTTTCTGTCTTCCGCATTTTTGCTGGTTTGGAATATCATATATAGAAAATTTTCCGTTCTGCGGAATTTCGAAAATATGGAATCGCGGTAATATTTATAAAGATTTTGGTAGTCTGTAATAAAATTAGGATCGTTGATTAAATCAAGAGAAAGAGGATTAAAGTGATTATCTTCAAATGCATAAATACTAAATACATCCTCCAATTTAATCTCTGTACGAAGGCCAAAATGTACGTTATAACCGAAAATACAAATATTGTCAAGTGCTATAATGCCACGCGCAACACAGTTATTCTCAGTTGTAATGCGTTGGTTAGCTTTCAATACAAAGCTTGTTGAATTGAAGACTTCCTTGCGCGCTGAATTAAGCTCATTCACACGCTTTGCTAAATCATCACGTTGCGTCAACAGGCGTTTGCGAATGATTTCGTATGAGCCTGTATCTAGCGAATCTTGTTTTATAGGTACCTCTTTGTTTTCTTGCATGGATAATAGTTTTTGAGGCTATTTTATATTAATGTAGTAATCCTGACTTGTCAGGATTACTATTGGTCAGAATTTTAACTTAACTTCTTATTCGAAATACCTAAATTCTTAGCAATTCCGAACAATGAATTGATGAATCCTTTATCTTCTTCGTTATCTTCTGATGAAGCCGCTTGTTGCAATTTGATTAAAGCAGCAGAAACAGTAAGGTTCTTAATGTCATTTGTTGAGATGCCATACTTGTCTGCTAACGCGCGAACTTTTTCTGCCAAATCACCTTTTCCATCTGGACCTAGTAACGAGTTCTTTATAGATGTAGCATGTTGCGAATTGTCAATCAATTTGTCAAAACCTTTGGCATTAGAAACTTGACGTACAATATTCTCGAAGAACAACGTTTCGCCACCTACGATATCAATTTTCGCAGATTTCAATGCTTCTGACAATACCGCAGCTTGTGCACCAGCGATATCTTTTTGAATATTGATATGCGCCAATTCGATGTCGCGCTCTTTCTGCAATTGCAATTTGAACTCCTCGTGTTCTTTCCCGACACCATCCAATTGCTTCATTGCTGCGGCTTTCTCCTCAATACCTTTTGCTTCTGCTAAAGCTTTCTCACGCACAATTTCTGCTTGCGCCAAACCTTCTTTTCGCATAGCTTCGGCTTTTTTCTCAATCACATTAGCTTCTTTTGTACCTTGGATTTCTTCCGCTTCTGCTTTGGCAACCATTACCTCAGCTTCTGACAATCCGATAGCCGCTTCTTCTTTGGCTTTTGCCTCCGCAATGATTTTACGCGCTTCAGCCTCTTTAGCCGAAGCTTCTTTCTTCGCCTCTGCTTCGATTAAAATTTCTTGTGCTTTCTTCTCCGCTATTTTACGTGAAGCTTCTGCATCGATTACTTTTTTCTCTGCCTCTTGCTCGGCAGCTATTTTCGCTGCTTCAGCAGCTTTCACTGTTGCGATCAGGCGCTCTTCTGCTTCTTGAGATGCTGCGATAACACCAGCTTGTTTCTTACGTTCTACATCACGAAATACTTCCAAATCCTTCACCGCTTGTTGCTCTTCGATTACGCCTTTTTCTAATTGAACGCGCTCTTTGATGACATTCTGAATAGTTTTTTGCTCTGTCTCTACAGAACGTTGTTTGTCGATTTGTGCCAAAGTCACGATACGCTCACGCTCTGTCGCTTCCAATGCACGATCTTTCTCTACACGTTCTGTTTCTACTGCTTCCGTACGCAATTTATTTTTCTCTGCAATGATGATTTGACGAGCCTTGTTTTCTTCTTGAATCGCTAAAGCTTCTTCTGTAGAGATACGAACAGTCTCTGCTTTTAAACGTTCTTCTTCGCGTACTTTTATAATTTCTGCACCTTCGCGAGATTTAATGTTTTCGATTTCACGATGTTGCTTTTCTTCTTTTTCAGCCAATTGACGTTCTAATTCCAAAATAGCTTCACGGGCTTCTACATCTTGTTTTTTGATTACTTTTTCTTCTTCACGACGGATCAAGTTCGCATTCATATTTTGTTTAGCCGTCAATTCCGTGATTTTTTTGATACCTTCAGAATCCAAAATGTTGTCAGGACTCAAGAATTTCAGTTCCGTTTGTTCCAGGTAGTCAATGGCGCAGTCATCCAAGATATAACCATTCAAATCCGTACCGATAATATTTAAAATCTCATCACGAAACTCACGACGCGCTTCGTACAATTCGATGAAATCGAATTTTTTACCTACAGTCTTAAGTGCTTCTGAAAATTTAGACTCAAAGATATTTTTTAATGTTTCTGGCTCACTAGCACGGTCACAACCTAAGTTTTGAGCTACGTTGATTACGTCGTCGACGGATTTGTTGACACGTACGAAGAACGCAACTTTGATATCTGCTCGGATATTATCTTTACAAATCAAGCCATCACCTTGCATACGGTTGATTTCTATTTTCTTGACAGAAATATCCATTACTTCCATTTTATGGAATACCGGAATGACATACATACCTTTGTTGAAAGCTACATTCGAGCCTCCTACACCGGTACGTACAATCGCTTTTCCTTGAGGAATTTTTTTGTAAAACATACTAAGTACCACAAAAAATGCGATGATGATAAAGACTACAGCACCAACTGCTATGAGCACAATCCCTGTTAGTCCATCGATAAATAATAATTGATTAGTAACCATGATATATTTAAGTTTTATTTTTTAAAAGTTATTTAGGTTTATATTTTTCTGAACATAATAGTATTTTTTGTCTGCAGTCTCATCCACAATGGTGACTTCATCATCATAGCGAATTTCTGAACCATCCACACTTTTTACATTTAGTCGGATGACATCTTGCTGAATCAATAATTCGACAGCACCAATACTTTCACCTTTGATGCTCGAACGCATTTTTCCTGTTCTGCCCAAAAATTCTAGAGCTTCTTCACCAGAATACCCTACTTTTTGGTAGAGTTTCACTACAGGTATTGTTACATAATGCATCAAAAAATAGGTCAAAACAAGTATTGGGATTAATATCCATACTGATTTCCATCCGTAACTACCAAGATGAAAAAGTATCGACGTCGCAATCGTAATAAGCCATCCAATAAATTTGAAAAGTGTAACGATTACCATCAAAGGAGCTTTACCAATATTGATAAAATCCATGGCTTTCGTGATGAACGATGGTTCTGCATCTCCATCTATAGTTGAATCACCTTCTATATCTTGTACATCAGCTCCTTCAAAATTTGCATCAACATCTGTTCCGCCAAAATCAAAACCATCACCCATCAGCATCGTAAACAACCAATACAATAGAGACAATCCTGTCAACAACGTCATAATTGCATTTGGCAGAGGATTAAAAAGTATGTTTAGGACTTCGGACATAATTTTGGGTCGTTAAAATTAAATTGTTTCTCTTTTAAATGTATAGTGGAATGTCCAAGAATTACCCCCGAAGGTAAGGTCTTGCACACTTACCAATTCCCATCCTTGTCGGCCAAATTCGTTAAGAATTTTGTCTATTTCCTCTGGTTCTAATAAGGTTCCCCAAAAACCTTTTGGCTCAACTTTTACCGTTTTATATTCAAATCTTTTCATACTGCTAATTTTACTGGATAATGATTTCGTATTATTAATATGTAGACTAATGTGCCAATGAATGGTGCACAAAGTATCAAAAGTATGATCAATATCTTGTCTGTAGTCTTATGTGAAAAATCTCTTTTGTGCAAATCCCAAAGTGCTCCGCTAGCCATAATTAGTGGAATCAATACTAGAAAACTCATAATGACGAGCATAAACATTTCGGCTGTTCCGATATTTATAAATACTAAATTGTTCATCTTTAAGTGTTGTTAATTTTACGCTTTAATGCTTCTAATTCTTCGTTGGTCGTATCCGATTTGCTGAGCAAATAGTCTATTTCATTCTCTGTATGCTGCTGACTGTATTCTTCCAATGCCTCATTATACGCTTCTTGATGTTCCAATTTGGTCTTCATTTTTTCCAGAAGCTCAATTGTGCTGTTGTTGTCTATATTGGCCATTTGTCTATTTGCAAATTCAGAAGCTTTATTTATTAATTGTTTCGCTTTCAACGTACTTACCTCTTTTTCCCACTTTGCAATATTGAACTTTAATATATCAATTTTACTGTTAAGTAAATTGTTTTTTTCAGAATATATTGCCGCTTCGTTTGTGATTTCTGCTGCCTCAGATGTTAATTTTTTCTTAATATTCAGCGCTTCCAATGCAAGTTGATCAGCTTTTGCTGCGTCAATTTCTTGTTGATGGGCTTTCTGTAACAACAACATGGCTTTATCTTCATAACTCGCTGCATCATTCAACTTATTTTTAGCAAGATTCTCGCTTCGTATTAAATGCGCTCGATTCGTTATATAAGATTCCGTCAATTCTGATAGCTGTTGTTTCATTTCTTCAATTCCTTTTTCAATCAAATGAATTGGATTTTCCATCTTATCGACCAAAGCATGAATTTCTGCTTGTCCGATTTTTAAAAGTCTTTTAAAAATATTCATCACACGATTTATTTCTTAGAAAATTTTATAAGTTGTTCCTTGTATTCGCCTAGCAACAAAGAAAGCGAATTAATAGCCGCATCAAATTCATTTTGATCCAGGTTGTGTAATTGTAAAGTGTACCTAAAAATCACACGCTTGCCATCTTCGGTAAGTGCAAATGCTCCATGAATGATATCTCTATTTTTAATCAATAGCGATTTGAAAATATGCAAGTTGTCCGAATGCAACGAAAATAGATGTTGTTCGAAAATGATAATCGGAGGTGTAACACCTACTATCAGATTCTTAATGCCATCAAAATTGTTTTCAATCAGAAAAAAACCTTCATTCTCATTCTTGCTGATAATGGTGTAATCCAAATCGAGAATAAATTTTTCAACAGTTTTGAAGTTCATTGGCTAATTATTTTATATATTTGCTTATAATGTTAGCATAAAGATAGTAAATGCAAAATATTTTTGCAAATAATTTTAAATTATTTTTTACAATGAGTCAAATTGGTAATAATATTAAGAAGCTTAGAAAGGTGAAAGGGTTAAGTCAGCAGGCTTTTGCAGAGTTATTTAACTTGACTAGAGGTAATATTTCCTCATATGAGGAATTTCGTGCAGAACCACGTATAGAAGTAATTTTGCAGATTGCAAAATATTTTAGCATTCCAATAGCGGAGCTGCTCGAAAAGCAATTGACGGTTAACGAAATTTTAAATTTTGAGGATCATTTTGAAAAGTCAATTCAAGTGGATTCAAAGGCTTTAACAGAAATACCTTTTTTGAATCGGGAATATTTACAAAATAATTCAGTGGTTGAATTAAAAGAACTGCCTCATATATATTTCCCAATATATAATAAACACAGTATGCTGGCTGTGGAAAATTCGGATATAATTTCAAATCCTGCTGATTTTCCTTTTGAAGAAGGGACAATTCTGTTTTTTGAGCATGTAGAGATTGATATACTCCATATTCTAGATTCAAAAATTGGTTTTTACTTAGGCGGAGAAGATATGTTTTTTGGGCAATACGATGTAGCTGACAAGCAAATAAAGTTAAAATTAAACGATTGGAAGGAAGCAGTTTTTACAGAAGAAAATAAGCAATCTTTTTGGAAGTTGTATGCAAAGTTTGCTAGGGTTTAGTAGAAAAATCTCCATTTGAATTTCAAATGGAGATTTTGATTATTTAAAAAGTATGTTTTTTACTAAATCTCTCTTCTGTCTAGAGACGGGTATTTTCTTGCCGTTCTCAAGTAAAATTGTACCACCATCTTCTTTTAGCCAACTTTTAATATATTTCGTATTTATAAGATGGCTTGATGAGTTCGAATAAATCCATATGGAGTTAACAAATCTGTATATTCTTTGAGGGATTTTGATATTATTATAGTCTCATTAGTGAGATGAAATGTTGTATATGTATTATCTGCTTTACAGCGTATAATTTCATCAATATTAACATATCTAATTTCCGATTGCATGGGTAGAGCTATTTTTCTACTAGGCTGAGCTGGTTGAAGTTGATCTATCAAAAATTGTATTTGAGAATTTTGCTGGTTGGATTTGATTTTAAGAACAGCTTTTGCAACAGCTGTTTGTAGTTCTTTAATATTTATAGGCTTCAAAATATAATCCAGTGCAGCAAATTTAATGGCTTGAATTCCATATTCATCATAAGCAGTTACAAATATGACTTCAAATAGGATATCTTGAATATTCGGTAATAAATCAAAAGCAGTTTTTTCTTTTAAACGGATATCCAGAAAAATCAAGTCTGGTTTATCTGCTCTTATAATTTTTTCAGCGTCATATATATTATCTGACGTATTTACAATAGTAATTTCAGGACAATATTTATTTAATAGGACATTAAGATTCTTTATGTTTGCTATTTCGTCATCTATTATGATACTTTTAATCACGTTAGCCAGTTTTTGAAATGGATAAATATTTTTGTACCTGTATTATTCGAATCAATGGTTATATGAATAGGTGTTTCCTTATGGATTTGGTTTAATAAAGATATTCTTTCTTTTGTGAGTTTTAATCCGAATCCCTGATAATCTTTTTGGCTATCAAATCCTATTCCATTGTCTTCTATAGATATAATCAAATCATCATTACTTCTACCGAATTGTACAAGTATCTTACCATTTTCTAATGTTGATAATCCATGTGTGATAGCATTTTCTAACAGTGGTTGAAGCAACATACTTGGGATTTCAACTTCTCTATCTAAATTTTCAGATATGTTAATTTGGAAATGAAAAATATCTCTTAGTTTTTCCATCTCGAGATAATCTGTCAAAAGATTTATTTCTGTCTGTACAGTGTTATAGTTCTGATTGTCTAAAATACTTCTTGTCAATTTAGAAAAATGACTGATGTATTTATTGGCTTGTTCAATCTCATTTGTGTTGACTAAACTCTGGATTGAGGCTAGGGAATTAAATAAGAAATGTGGATTTAATTGTGAACGAATAACCTTAAGTTCAGTTTCAGCAAGTCTTTTTTGGAATTTCTCTTTTAGTATTTTTCTGCGACCCCAATTTCTATATAATGGGAATCCAATTAGAAGTAGTAATGTCGTAGTTGATAGTGCCGCTACTAATATTTCAGTCATATGATATTCTTTTTTCCATTCCACTTTAATAATTTTTGATGTGGAATATTGGCTTAGTTTTTTTTCATTTACAAAGTTCAATTTGGGCTGAATAATTAATTCGTATTTACCCGATTTTTTGAAAATAGTGTTGTTAACTACTATATATGGTAATTTACCATCTTCTGAATTGATATAACTATAATTCCAATTTTGGTCTTCGTAGACTGTTTTGTTGGTATTTAAATCTTTTACTAATAACGTGTAAATATATTCAAAGGGTGTCTTATCCATTGAGACAATTAATGGTGCGGATGATATAGATAATTCTATTTTTTTATCAATCGGTGTAACAGAATACCCTTTTTGTCCATTTTTATCTATGGTTCCCCAAAGTAGAACATTTGTTTTGTTCTTTTGAATCGGCTTATTGTAAACTGTTGTTGTTAAACCTATCTTGGGATTTTCTTTATTGAATATAATGAGGGAAATAATTTTGTTTTTTATTTCGTTAACTGGCAGTAAGTAGCTTATTCCGAATATTGAGTTGGTTTCATATGGTAAGTCACTAAAACAGCCTGATGAAATAGGTTGGTCATTTTCGTCTACTAAAGTATACATGTAATTCTTTGCCAGCGCAGCAGTTTTGTAAGTAACAGAAAATTGAATATGTTTTGCATTTTCAATTAAATTGAAATAAGTATTCGGAAGATTATTAAAGTTTTGAAAGTAAGATAAAACAGTAGTTGTGGAGTCTACAGCAAAACCAATACTTATTCCTTTCTTATCATAAGCACCAGCTGTGTATATGCGATTTTGGATAATTGATTGGGACCAACATATCTTATTGAATGTTGTAATCAATAAAATTAGAATTATTAATCTTATAGTCATAGTTTTTAAATTTGTTTAATCAAAAATCTACAACTGCTTTTGCATATTTTAGGTATAAAAAGAATTTGGTACATCTCTATTAGTAAATGTACCAAATGAATTAGTTTTTAGGAAATTATCATTTCATCTCTTCTTTCAAGAATCGAGCGGTTTCAGAGTTTTTAACTTTGATTAAATCTTCTGGTGTACCTGCAAAAAGTAATTTTCCACCTTCGCGACCTCCTTCTGGTCCCATATCAATAATCCAATCCGCTGTTTTGATTACATCCAAATTGTGTTCAATAATCAAAACTGTATTTCCTCTGTCGACTAAACGATTAATAACTCCCAACAAAACATTAACATCTTCAAAATGCAATCCTGTGGTTGGTTCGTCAAGGATATAAAACGTATTTCCTGTATCTTTTTTCGATAGTTCTGTCGCTAATTTTACGCGTTGTGCTTCACCTCCTGAAAGGGTAGTGGACGATTGTCCTAAAGTCAAATAACCCAAACCTACATCTTGTAATGTTTTAATCTTACGATAAATCGATGGAATATGTTCGAAGAAATCTACAGCTTCATTGATACTCATGTTCAAGACATCCGAAATCGACTTTCCTTTGTAGCGCACTTCTAATGTTTCGCGGTTATAGCGTTTGCCATTACACGATTCACAAGGGACTTGTACATCCGGTAAGAAGTTCATTTCGATAATCTTCATGCCTACACCTTGACAAGTTTCACAACGTCCTCCTTTTACATTGAAAGAGAATTGTCCTGGCTTATAACCACGGATTTTAGCTTCAGGAAGTTGAACATAAAGCGTTCTAATATCCGAAAACACACCTGTGTAGGTCGATGGATTCGAACGTGGTGTTCTTCCAATCGGACTTTGGTCTATCTCGATAACTTTATCAATATTTTTTAAGCCTTCAATGCTTTTGTGTGGCATTGGCGTTGCTTTCGCTCGGAAAAAATGTTTATTCAGAATAGGGTAGAGCGTACCTGTTATTAAACTCGATTTTCCAGAGCCCGATACTCCAGTAACTAAAATTAATTTTCCCAATGGAAAATCAACAGAAACATTTTTAAGGTTATTGCCTGTCGCGCCTTTTAGTGATAATACTTCGCCTGTACCTTTTCTGCGTTCTTTAGGAATAGCTACTTCTTTTTTGCCATTCAAATAGGCTGCGGTAAGTGAATCTGCTTTTAATATGTCTTTTGGAAGACCTTCTGCTACAATTTCTCCGCCATTCACACCTGCTGCAGGTCCCATGTCGATTACATAATCCGCATTCAGAATCATGTCCTTGTCGTGCTCCACAACTAATACCGAGTTTCCGATGTCTCGAAGATTTTTCAAGGAATTAATCAAACGTTCATTATCACGTTGATGCAAACCAATACTTGGTTCATCCAAAATATACAAGACATTTACCAGTTGCGAACCGATTTGCGTAGCCAAACGTATACGTTGCGCTTCACCGCCTGATAATGTTTTTGACGAACGATTCAATGTCAAGTAATTCAAACCTACGTCTAATAAAAATCCTAGACGAGTTCTTATTTCTTTCAGGATTTCAACGGCAATAGTTTTTTGACGCTCATCCATTTTGTCTTCTACATTTTCCAACCAAGTTGCCAGAACTGAAATGTCCATTGAAGCCAATTCTGCGATGTTTTTATCGGCTATTTTAAAATGTAGTGATTCCTTACGCAATTTGTCGCCATGGCAAGTTGGACACACCACTTGCGTACGAAAGTCATCCAATGCAGGCGCATCGTCCGAATATTTACCACTTTGTTCTTCCAGCATTTTGAAGATGCCCGAGAAAGTGACTTTATATTCTCTTGCGCCATAAGACCCGTATGAAACAGTAAGTGATATAGGTTCTTCCGCACCGAAAAGCATCAAATCTATTTGTTCTTCTGTTAACTTATCGACAGGAGTCGTAAGCGAAATCTCAAATTTCTTAGCTACGGCTTTAATGATGGCACTATTCCAACTTTCTTTTAGCGAACCCAAAGGAACGATTGCACCTTTTTGAATACTTAATTTCTTATCTGGAATGACAATGTTTTTGTCAATCTCAAAAATATAGCCCAATCCATCACATTTGGGACATGCCCCATAAGGTGAGTTGAACGAAAATGTATTCGGTTGCGGTTCGTCATATGAAATGCCTGACTCAGCATCCATCAAATATTTACTAAAAAACTGTTCTTTCGTATTATCGCGATTTACAATTTTGATGATGCCCTTTGCAGCTTTCATCGCTTGGAGCACCGAAGTATACAAGCGTTTTTTATCGCTTTCTGAAGCGTGAAGTCTATCAATAACGATTTCGATATCGTGGATTTTGTAGCGGTCAACCTGCATTTTTGGCTCTATGTCCAAGACGTCGCCGTCCACGCGAACTTTAGAATAGCCTTGTTTGCGAATCTGCTCAAACAATTCACGGTAATGCCCTTTACGACCTTTGACAACAGGTGCCAAAATATTAATTCCTTCGTCTTTAAAGTCAGTTAAGATTCGATCTACAATCTGCTCTTCGGACATACGCTGCATTTTTTTACCCGTTGCATACGAAAATGCTTCACTTGCTCGTGCATACAGCAGACGTAAAAAGTCGTAAATTTCGGTAATTGTACCTACGGTAGAACGCGGATTTTTGTTCGTAGTTTTTTGCTCAATAGAGATAACCGGACTCAATCCGGAGATTTTGTCTACATCAGGACGTTCTAATCCACCCAAAAACTGACGGCTATAGGCAGAGAAAGTTTCCATATAACGACGTTGTCCTTCTGCATAAATGGTGTCAAAAGCCAAAGAAGATTTTCCCGAACCACTCAATCCTGTGATAACCACCAGCTCATTGCGCGGAAAAGAAACATCAATGTTTTTTAAATTGTGTACACGAGCACCATATACTTCTACTTCACTTTGATCACCTAAATCGACTACTTTTGTTTTGGACATATCGAGCTAAAAATTTACGAACTTGCAAAGTTACTCATTATTAAGCGGAATTTGTACTGATGTCTAAGGTGTTATTACCTAATATTATATTCGGATGATGGAATAGTTTTTGTAATTTACTTTGACAAACAATTTGCCCTTGAAAAAATTAGATTTAAGTCGCCAAGAAAAAGAAACTGTAGAGCAAGCGCTTGATTTTTGGAATGCAAATGGAAATTTGGATAACCAAAAAGCGGAGGAGCTTAAAGCTACAATTGATGAGCGTAGTTTTGAGTGGAAGGTACTTGCTCGATATGCTTTTTGGGTAGCGTTGGCGTCTCTGATTTTTTCAGTAATTTCCTTGTTTTCGGATAATGCTCTTGAAAAGTTTGTTCAGCAATTTTATGATACTCCCAATGTGATATTTTGCATTGCTTTTGCTGGATTAGCCTTTTTGTTTTACTTCCTGGGGTTTAGAAATAAAAAATTATATCCAGATAAAACCTTTTCAAATGAGACCTTAATGCTGGCGGGATCATTTTCAACAGCAGCGTGTATTGGGTTTTTAGGACAAATTTTAGATCGAGATAATCATTTCTTCAGCATTTTATTTTTTATTTCTATCCTAATTTACGGCGTGTTATCCGTCAAGTTAAGTTCAAAGTTAATTTGGGTCTTTACCTTAGTTGCTTTGGGCATTTGGTTTGCAACCGAAACAGCTTACCATAGTGATTGGGGATGGAAATTTTGGGGAATGAATTATCCCTTACGTTTTACCATTTTCGGAATAATTCTAACCTTTTGTGCGGTGTTTGTTCAACCAAAGTTTACGCAATTAAAGCCCTTTAAGTCGACAAGTATAGTGATAGGTTTGCTATATACCATGATAGCCTTGTGGTGTTTGTCAATCTTTGGAAATTATAGTGATTTCGAGGCGTGGTCAAAGATTAGGCAATGGGAAATATTCTATTGGGGGTTGATAGCTGTATTTTTGTCATTAGGTCTAGCTTTATACGGTTTGAAAAAGAGAGACACGGTAATTCGGGATATTGGATTTGTATTCTTTTTGATAAATCTATATACACGATTTGTAGAGTATCTTTGGGATAATATCAATCGAACAATTTTCTTCCTGATCTTAGCAATATCATTTTGGTTAGTAGGACGTTGGTCCGAAAAGATATGGAAAAAGCAAAGCTCTTCAGAATAGAAGAGCTTTGCTTAAGATGTCTAATCGGGTCTATATTTCCATCTCTTTATGCCTTTAAATTCTGAAAGTTCGCCCGCCCAAAGCATAATGTTTCCAGCTATTATTCCATTATAAGCGTAGTCACTTCTTACACCATAGCCATTTCCTGCATATCCAAATAATTTTGGTATTGGTCTTTTAGTAACTGGATTGTAATCAAAGGGACAAATGGTGGCAGAGACGCCTCCATCATACGATATTAATCCACCATCTCTTAGGTAAAAGAAGTTTTTTGTTTTATGCCTAAACATAGAAACTGCTTGAGCATCAATTACGTTCGTAGCGCGATTCACTCCTTGCCCGTAAGAGTATATAACTACTTGATCTAAAGGTAAGTTCTGTGCACCGACTGATGTTGATGCATCTTCACCCCATAGTTTTTGTCTTGCATCTCCAAATGGGCCATTAAGTACGCGGTCATCTACATTCAATAGTCGATACATTGTGCCTGCTGGACCAAGAGGTTCTAAGGTTATAGTATTAGCTGGAAGGACAAATAATTTGTTAAGAAATGATTGTGGGCTATTAATATCGGTAAACTCATTCATCATAATGCACACGCCACCATCATTAATGTAACTCACGAGAGTGTCTTGGAGTGCAGAGGTCATAAACCAATGGTCATAGGCTAATATGACAATATCAGGTCGAATATTTGGATCAGTGGAATTGATTCTTGCCATTATAGCATTTGATTGTGCTGTGGTTGCAAGTGCAGTTAGAAAGTTCGCTCCGTCATCCCCACTAGCAGTACCACCAATCCAAACACCTTGTCCGGTAGCGTAAGGTTGCATTCGAACTAAACTATTAGGTAAATTACCAAAGTTTTCTAAAGCATTAATCATATTCCAACTTGGACCTTTTTGAAAAGAATACCCAAAACTTGTTGTATTCGATACATGTAGTATTCTTCTCGATGATAAGGTGTAAGAAAGATTAAGTGTGCCTATTAGTTCCTGTCCAGCTGTTGGAGTTATAAAATTAAATGTAGCCTCGATATTGGGAATAGGAGTTATAGCGCTGCTAAATGTAGCTAAATTAACATTTGCAATACTTGGGTCAACACCCGTAAAAGTTACAGGAAGATCAGTTATTTTGATTGAATAAGAAGCTAATGATTCAGGATCTGCTGTATAGTAAGTTACATTTCATGTATTGGTAGGATTAGATGCTGCTGAATTAATAATTTCAGTAACTGGCACAATATTGTAACTATCCATTACATTGTTTTTGATGTTAAATACGCCGTTTTTTATATAATCATTATCGCTAAATACGACCTTCAATCCGTTGACAGTGGCATAATCAGCCAAAATATTTGCATCAATTTTAACTGATATTTTAGCCATTTTGTGATTAAACACAATATCAAGTGGATAAATAGGATTTTCACCTGGGGGTGTAGGGGGGATAGTCAATTGGCCAGAAGCAAACAATAAATCTTTTGTAATCGGTGCTTCGACGGTAGGGTTTTGTGTATCTGTCGGAACAGGAAGGGTTTCGTTGTTGTTGTAAGAATAAACAAACCATTTGTAAGTTACACCATCTGTAACTTCAATATTTATCGGTGAACCTGCTATTATTTGAAAAGTTTTCCATAATTCAGGTGAGTCGTTGGTGTAAATGAGAATCCTGTAAGTAAATCCTGGGGTCATTGGACTTACTGCTGCTATATTTTTTTTATTATCTTTTAAGTTTTGTAATGTATTATTTTTATTTGTTGATATGTTTGATGAGTTAATTGCGACTTGTTCAGCCAAAGCATCTAGAGTAAGCCCACTATTATTTTTATGATATGTCTCAGCAAACGCGTTATTATAATGTTTGTTAGTAGGTTTTGAAGATGATGATGAACTCCCTTTGATGTTTGACGGCTTAAGAATCGTAGTTTCTGAGATGCCAGCAATATTTATTGCTACTTTTGCGATTTTTTCTTGAGATGAATTTGTAATTTCAAACTTTTTTGAACATCCTATAAGTATTTCAAATGTTATATTAAACATTATGAAGAAACTTTTTTGAAAATTTCTTCTTTAACTAAAAATTACCATGATTATTTGTGTTAAAAGTCCCAAAATTTTTCATCATCTCTAACTACCCAATCTGTAACTTTTGGAGTCTGAACTGTTTCGCTCATAAAAGGCGTTGATGTAGAAGCAAAGTTCTCCTCTGTCATGATATAAATGTTTTTTATAGTTGGGGATAGGTAATTCCTTTTTTTTCCTTGTTTGCTAAAAGGTAGTTGCTCGTGTGTGGTTGTATTATTATTATTCATATTGATGTAATTGATATTTCTTAATTGTAAATCTTATTTATAATAAAGATAAATATTAATTAGCGTAACATAAAAATATTTTCATAAACTTTTTTACAGAAATTAAATTAATTATTATTTAATAGTAAATATTGGTCATTTTAGACTTGCACATCATATTTCTTGAATTGCCTTTGAATAAAAAAAACCGCTAAGGATAGCGGTTGAATTATTTTAATATTATGCAGGATCTTTGTTTTTGTAATGATAGCTAGTGGCAGAAAGTTAATTTATTTTTAAGCTGTAAGTAATGTTCACGCCTCCTGCTGCTAGCATGTCATGGACAGAACAATATTTTTTTACGGCGAGTTCAGCAGCTTTTTGTGCTTTGACCTCGTCAATATTTCCTTTCAAAATAAAACTAAGATGAATATTGGTGAAAATGTTGGGGATTTCTTCTCGGCGATCACCCTTTACTTCTACTTGAATATCATCAATCTGCTGACGTTGCTTTTGAAGAATGGTTGTTAAATCAAAAACACTACATGAGCCCAAGGCCATCAATACAAGTTCCATTGGCCTTACACCTTTTCCTTCACCGCCGATAGAATCAGATCCATCAATATTTACTTTTACTGTTGACAATTCGCTAGAAGCTTCAAAATGAACAGCTTTATTTATACGTTGTAACTCGACTTTCATGTTTTATAAATTATTTTATTACTAAAATAAGAAAAGGTCACTGAATTCAGTGACCTTTTCCTAGTGTTTTATTTTTTTAGTGTTAAGGCATTTTTACACCTCTATATTCAGTAACATCAACTTTTTCCAATTTTGTGCCGTACTTTGCATTAATAGCCTCGATTACTAGATTTGCCATTACTGCATTACCCATTGGCGTTAAATGAATACCATCCAAAGAAAATGCATTACCCGAGATAAATGCTGAACTAATTCCTACGCCATTATAATTTATGCCATTTTTCAAGCGTGTTAAAAAAGCATTAGCATCTGCTACGGCTAAGTTTTTACTGTTTGCAATCTCTTTTATTACTTTATTTAATTCATTTATATGTGTTTTAATAGCGGCTGTTTCTTCAGTATCTAACACATATTTATCCTCGATAGGTCTATTAGGGTGTAATCCATAAGGCGCTGGAGAGCCATTTGTGTTCCCTAATAATCCAGAACTAGAGAAAGGCAATACGAATAAGTCATTATCCGTCGCTGGTCGAGAAGGGTTTGTTTTTGTTGTTATAAATAAATTAGTAACCGTTTGTCCAGAAGCTGCTGATGCGGCATCCAATAGTGCTTTACGTGTCACTGTTGTGAAATATGGAATAGAAGTTACATCCGGGATTGTAGCCACCACACCTTTTTGTCCATTTGCAGTCAATTGAGTAATAAATTGTGAATATACAGCTCTAAAAGTAGCCAACGAAGTTAATACTGTTGTACCTGCAGGATTGTCATTTACTGCACCATTTGTTGCATAACCTAATACATCATTATTTCCTAACCAAAATGAAAAGAATGTATGATTTCGATTTGCTACAAACTGTTGATAGCTTTTTGTGCCTGCCTCAGCATCTGGTATTAATCTCTTAAAATACATGTTCCCTGCACTGACTAGACCTACGCCTGAATGATCTAAACGCATCCCTGGAACACCTAAGTTATTAATTTCTGTTCCTTCATATTTTGTTAGCGCGCCATTATTTAGAGCAGATTTATCGCTCACCCATTCTAGTTGTGGTTGACCATTCACCAACGCTTTCAATCTATAATATCCAGAACCATTTGATTGTGCTTCAGAAAAGAATGGTGTATTGAACTCACCTCCTCCATGTGTTTTCATTTTTTCCGCTAGCAAATTGGGAAAAGCGACTTGCTGACCTTCCAAATAAAGACCTCCATCTGCAAAACCTGCAGTTAGTGAATTACCTACTGCAATATATTTTGAGAAATCGACATTAGCTTTATTTTCAGGAGTTAATTCCTTTACAATTTCAGGTTTGCATGATGCTGTTAATGCTGCTAAAGCCCCTATAGCAATGCATAGTTTTATGTTTTTTTGAAATCTTTTCATCGTAATTACCATTTATAGGTTAAAGAAATACCTGGAGCGTGAATATTAGTTTTAAAAGTTCCGTGCAGTTGTGTCTCCACATTTTTAACAGTTCTTTCCATTATACGTTGAAATGTATAAGCTCCCGAAAGGTCAAATTTATCGGACAAATTATATGTAAAACCAACTGAGCCCATTAGACGATTATTGTCCGGAGTCTCAGCGTAAACATACTGTGCGCGTACTGGTGTGTATACATATCCGGCACCCATACGAAGATCAAGCTTATCTGTTGCTTCGTAGTTTAAACCAACTTTACCTGAAAATGCATTTTCATATTTTTTAGTTTGTTCAGTGTCACTTAGAAATGGAGTATTGTCCTCATAATCAAATACTAATTTTTTATAAATGCTATACCCAATCATGGTAGCGTCAGCGGCAATGTCAAACTTATCTCCCACAGGGAATGAGATTCCTAAATTAAAAGACGATGGAAGAGGTAGCTCTGCTGAAAATTTAGTGTTAGGAAATGATGATGCAACTGCAGATGGGACTGTGAATTCTGCGTCTCCATCTTCTAATTTTGTAATTACTTTAGATCTATAGCTTAAGGAAATCGCAAAATCCTCTTCTAAATTGTAATGCACGCCTATATTATACCCCATACCTGTGCCGACGCCACTTAATTCAGCACGTCCAGCATTTCCATTTTGGTCAAATAATGGAATAGAACGAGATAAATCTACTGAACCTCTATTGTATACAAATCCTCCGCCAATACCAAAGTTTTCTGTTAATTTAAAACTTACTGTAGGTTGGATGTATATAGCTCGCATAGCAAGATGATTCAATTCAAATCTCCCTGGCCATTCCGTTCCCCAATCCACAGCGCCACCAAATGGCGTATAAACTCCTATTCCAGCTTTCCACCAACTATCTTTTGGTCCAAAAGAAGCGAAAATCGAAAATGGAGGAGTTACTTGGAATTTGGTGTTATGTTGTTCATTGCTTCCCGTTTCCTTGAATGCTGATCTGTACATGACCGCAGAAGCGCCTAATGAAATTGCATTGTTTTTTGATTTTGATAATGCGCCAGGATTATAAAAAATACTAGTCTCGTCGACAAATAATGCGGAGCCGGCACCAGACATTCCTAGTGCTCTAATACCTTGTGTGTTCACTTGTGAACCTTGTGCAAAGGTTAATGTTGGACTTGCCAGCAGTAGGGCAAAAAGTAATTTTCTCATATAGTGAAAGGTTTGCTATGACCAAAAATAATATGCTAACATAGTATTTTTTTTAGAAATAAAATAATTATTTGTCTTTTTTTGATTAATAGAAATGATTAACTTAACAATCAAAATTTATATAACATCATGAGTCAAGTAACATTTAAGGGGTCGCCTGTTAACACGAATGGTACGTTACCTAAAGTTGGAGAACAAGCACCAGACTTTTCTTTAACATCAGGGGATTTGTCGCAAAAATCATTAAAAGATTTCGAAGGAAAAAGAATTATATTAAATATTTTCCCAAGTGTCGATACGGGTACTTGTGCAGCCTCTGTTCGTGCATTCAATGAAATTGCCTCCTCTTTGCCAAATTCTGTAGTACTTTGCATTTCTAAAGATTTGCCTTTTGCGCAAGGAAGATTCTGCGCAGGCGAAGGTTTAGAAAATGTAATTACACTTTCGGAGTACAAGGATTCGTCTTTTTCGGACGCATATGGTGTACGATTTAGCGATGGACCACTAGAAGGTTTGTTGAGTAGAGCTGTGGTTGTTTTGGATGAAAGCGGTAATGTAGTGTATAATGAACAAGTTTCAGAAACTGCTGATGAGCCTAATTATGAAGCAGCATTAGCAGTACTGTAAAAATAATAAGCTAGGGGTTGTTTTATAAAACGGAGCGTAAAACCCACAGGTGTTTAGCCTGTGGGATGTAAGCGACTAACCCTGATTGAGAATATACTCACGAATAGTATCAGGAGATGCTTCACCTATTGAACAAACAAAATAACCATCAGACCAGAAAGTATGTTCTTTCCAAAAATGTTTAAATAAGAATGACCTGTGTGGTGAACGCCAAATGTAATAAGTAGATTCTTGTTTTAACTTGCGAACAATAGAAGTAATTGAAACACGAGGGATATAACGTATAAGAAAATGGATGTGGTCTAAATCAGATTCAAACACTTCAATTTGAAAATCTGAATTAGAAGTAATGTTTAAGAGAAAAGAACGCATATCATCTTTTAACTGACCGACAAGTAACTTTTTACGATACTTGCAAACGAAGATTAAATGACACTTTAAGTAGTGTTTTGAACGATTTGTGCAGATGTAATTACATTTTTTAGACATAGTAGCGAAGTTTTTTGTGAATGTTTCTCAATGAAAATGGAAATATTTACAGAAGACGTATCGGACTGCATAAATAAAATGTTTTTTTGCATAAAATAAAACTATTTAATAGTAGAATGAAGATAATTTTTCGGACATATCAATTTGAATTGCAGCCAACACAAGAGCAAAAAGTGTTGTTGGATAAGCATTTTGGATGTATCCGTTACGTTTACAACTACTTTTTAAATGAAAGGAAAGAGCAATATCAAGCAAATAAAAAGTCTGATAATTACTATAAACAGGCAGCTACCTTAACTGAACTAAAAAAGAAAGAGGAAACTGCTTGGCTGAAAGAAGTGAATAGTCAATCATTACAATTTGTTTTAAGATGTTT
>NZ_WUQY01000178.1 GCF_009829085.1 Sphingobacterium bovisgrunnientis | reverse complement strand
AATCAAATTTTCAATAACCCGCAAAACAGAAATATTCAAAATAGGGAGGGAATTGTTAGTTTTCACCACAGCCTCCTCAACTTCAGGCTCTTTTTCATTTAAGCTCACTTCCAACTCCTTCTTCCCCTCCGAAGATTATTCTTCAATTTCTTTTTGCAACTTCACCTTCCCTTCTGGATGTTCACTCTCAATTTTCCTTTTATTCTCTTATAGCTCTCTTCTTTTTTCTTCACAACTAACCACCTCACAATTTTCTCTCTTACTCCTTTGCTCCTTCTTATGATTATTCTGTGAGTTGATCAAGTCACAAATTTTTGAGAACTCAAGCTTATAATCCAACCGAGTCTTTCTGCTTGATGTATTGCCAACATGTTCCACATTTAGTGTTT
>NZ_WUQY01000177.1 GCF_009829085.1 Sphingobacterium bovisgrunnientis | reverse complement strand
TATTTGTCTTTCCACATTTTTATCTCTTCATCGTGTTTTCATTGTGTATTACGTTTAGTGCACCAATACAATTTTGTTTCGATACTTCTCGCCTTTGTTTATTTTGCGCCTATTTAGTGCGAAAATAAATAAAACAACGAAAAAATAAAATAAAAAAATCGACAGAAAGAAAAACAAAATTTCATGCCAAAACGAGATTATTCGATTTCAAGAATCACTTTCACGAAAAAATTTCACGCGCAATTTCTTTCAAGAAATCAATTCAGTACCTAAATCGTCCATTGGTATCTATTTTGTTGTGGACACGGTATAAATCTATCTAAAGAAACACTTTCTTGAATTTTTTTGTTTTGATTTCATTCATTCCTTCCGTTCTTGAGTCCTTTCCTC
>NZ_WUQY01000176.1 GCF_009829085.1 Sphingobacterium bovisgrunnientis | reverse complement strand
TTCCCTCCGAAATATCCAAGGAATAGATATTTAGAGGGTGTGTGAACCACATTATTTGAAAAAAAATGTATTTTTACTGTTGATTTGATGGAGAATATATGGTTGAAAAATAAAAATAAAATTATTAATGTGATGAAAAATATTATTTTATTGAAGAACGTGTGATTGAAAATGAGTAGAAGAATTAGAATTAAAAAAAAAAAAAAAAGAGAAATTTTCATAAATCCTACTTTAAGAATAGTGTATTTCCAAAATCAGAAATTAAGCTTCAAATTTCCAAAATCAGATATTCATTTAAAAAATATTTATAATTTATTCAATTAATTATATATTTTATTCATTAAACAAATTAAGGCCACATATTTACACAATTTGGTCACAGGTTCACAGT
>NZ_WUQY01000175.1 GCF_009829085.1 Sphingobacterium bovisgrunnientis | reverse complement strand
CTCTTACGCCTTTAACTTAAGATTTTACGACAAATTTAAGAACCGAATAATTTCTGAAGTAACAAAAGTAAATTCCAATAGTATAGTTCTTACAAAATTATCTCAGAAGCCAGAATTGACCATGGTCTCGAAGCTATCTTTGAACAAAATTAATACCATGGCTCGGCTCGTTTATGTAAACCTAAATGAAACACAATAATCAATTAAAAATTTAAGAAAAATGATGATTAATTCAAGAGAACAAAAAATTGAAAAGCAGAATTCATAGAAACAAAAAACAAATGGTTACATGAAGTACAATAAACATATACTTACATAGAGATTAGAGAAGAATGGAAAGAATTGAACACTGAAAATTACTCCTTTAAATCCAAGCAGTTGCTTCGAAGTTT
>NZ_WUQY01000174.1 GCF_009829085.1 Sphingobacterium bovisgrunnientis | reverse complement strand
GTGAGCCTTATGTGAATAAAAAAGACCAAAAAAATAAATGGAATCCCCATTATGAGTATTCTGTCAACCTCTTCTATACGAATAACATGATTAATATTTTATTGAAAAATATGTGTTTAAAAAGAATAAAGAGAAAAATATATTTTAAAATAAAATGGAGCCCAAATAGGACATTTTAATCAAGATATTGCTTGTATTTTAATAAACAACTATACATAAAGAGTAAATAAATGGAAAGAATAAGAAAAAGAAAAAGAAAAAGAAAAAAATATGAAGTTGAAGTCACTTTTATTATCTTAATTCTTCTCCACACTTATTATTGTATTTCTTTTTATTAAATATATTAAACATATTTATTAGTTTTTCCTTAGCACCTCGTACTATGTGATTGA
>NZ_WUQY01000173.1 GCF_009829085.1 Sphingobacterium bovisgrunnientis | reverse complement strand
ATCCATTACAACTGCAATTGAAAAATCATTAGCATATTTTCGTAATATTTTCGAAACTTGTCCTCCATTGTACAAACAATATCATAGAAAAATGAATCGTCTTTATAACTTGAAAATTGATTAGCAATTTCTACAAATTGTAAAAGCACAAGATTACTTGTTGGATAATAAACTCTTAAACTAGTTTTTGTTGCCTTATAAAATTGTTTCAAAAAATTCATGACTCTAAATGCAATTTTCCAATCAAAATCATCTATACAAAATTGTTGTTGCTTTGAATTAACGAAAGCATTAATAGCATCTGTAAAATCAACACACAATTTTAACATAAGAAATGTTGAATTCCACCTATTTAGAATATCATCAATAAATTTTCTTCTCCTCAATCTAAGA
>NZ_WUQY01000172.1 GCF_009829085.1 Sphingobacterium bovisgrunnientis | reverse complement strand
AGTCCAACATAGCGACTAATTGCTGAACCTCTATTTCCTCCCAATTCAAGTCCCATTTTAAAAAGAAGATCATTTGAACGAATCATTCTTCTATAATATGGTCTGATTTCACAATCGAAGCGTTCAGTAAAAACCTTTCGATGACAGACTGAATTATCACAAAAATACTTCCTAGCCCTGAGCTTGACTTTTACTATATATCCGGAAACAGGAAGGTCTAAAAGAGTTCGGAAATATCTACTATGAACCCTATTACTCGTAATGCCACAAATAGGGCATGTTGAGTGTTTTTGATAAGCGTACGTACTAATATAAAGCTCTCCTAGAGAGGTGTACGTTGTTTCAGCTTTTAACTGTAAATTGGCAGGAAGTACAAATTCTGGAATCATAACTAA
>NZ_WUQY01000171.1 GCF_009829085.1 Sphingobacterium bovisgrunnientis | reverse complement strand
AATAGAAAAAGAAAAAGAATGTAAATAGTCTTTCTTCTTTTTGTTGTTGCTTGAATATTTTATATTCAATTGAATATAATAAATAACAAGCATTTTTGTTTTCAAATCAAATAAATCATTATTTATCTATAATTCGTTGGAACAAAAAAGGGGGCCCGGCTAGGTACTGACCAGGCCAGGCCAGGCCATCAGAATAAGAAGGGCCTTTCGAACAAAATCAACACAAAGATGTCTTCTTTTTTTTTCTTTCTTTTTATTTTTTTATTTATAGGCTCGTTCGAGCCCTTCCTTTATCTAATCTAAAAGAAATTCCTGATTTGTATATCTCTATAGAATAGAGTAAAGAAAGACTCCTTACATTATGTGTAATGTAGTAATTCTCTTTTTCAATTGGGAGAGAT
>NZ_WUQY01000019.1 GCF_009829085.1 Sphingobacterium bovisgrunnientis | reverse complement strand
AGCGCCGTATACCGAACGGTACGTACGGTGCTGTGGAAGGTCGGAACGGGAATTAATCCCGTTCCTCCTATCCGATTTAGGTTAAATTTTTAAATTTTCATATTTCATAGCCTAAATCCAATAGTATTATTTTAATTTCATAAAAAACATGTATTAAATGTTAAAATTTCAATAAAAATGCAAAAATGTTATGATTTTTGTTTTTAAAGCGGTTATTTTGTGTAGTTAAATATTAAGAAATAACTCAAAGAAAAAATATAAATTATGTGTGGTATTATTGGAGCATTTGAATTAGTGCAAGAGGAGTCTAAGATAAGACCCCAGGTGTTAGAAATGTCAAAGCGTATTCGTCACCGTGGACCAGACTGGTCTGGTATTTTTAGTTCATCAAAAGCAATTCTGGCGCATGAGCGTTTAGCAATTGTAGATCCAAAATCTGGTAGTCAACCTTTATATAGTCCTGACGGAAAAGTAGTGCTAGCAGTGAACGGCGAGATCTATAATCACCAAGAATTACGTAATTCATTACCACATTATAATTTTGCGACACAATCTGATTCAGAAGTTGTATTAGCTTTGTATTTGGAAAAAGGTCCACGTTTCGTTGAAGATTTGAACGGTATATTTGGATTTGCATTATACGATTCAAGAGAAGATTCATTTTTTGTAGCACGTGATCATATGGGGATCATTCCATTATACTATGGTCGCGATGATGCAGGACAGTTTTTTGTTTCTTCTGAATTGAAATCGTTAGAAGGTTTTTGTACAACGATTGAACAATTCCCTCCGGGACATTATATTTACAGCAAAGAAAGTTTAGAGCCCCAAAAATGGTATTCACGTGAGTGGGAAACTTACGATTCAGTAAAAGATAATGAAACAAGCATAGATGAATTGCGTGATGCTTTAGAGGCCGCTGTACACCGTCAATTGATGTCTGATGTACCTTACGGCGTATTGTTGTCTGGTGGCTTGGATTCCTCTGTAATAGCTGCTGTCACAAAGAAGTTTGCTTCCAAACGTATTGAATCAGGCGATCAAGAAGAGGCTTGGTATCCACAGCTGCATTCATTCGCTGTAGGTCTTAAAGGTGCTCCAGATTTAATTGCAGCGCAGAAAGCGGCAGATCATATTGGTACAATTCACCATGAGGTCAACTTCACTATTCAGGAGGGATTAGATGCGATTCGTGATGTAATCTATCATTTAGAAACATATGATGTGACGACTATACGTGCGTCTACACCTATGTATTTGTTGTCGCGTGTCATCAAATCAATGGGTATCAAAATGGTCTTATCAGGTGAAGGTTCGGATGAGTTATTCGGTGGATATTTGTATTTTCACAAAGCGCCAAACCCTCAAGAATTCCACGAAGAAACTGTTCGTAAACTGAAAAAGTTGTATTTGTACGATTGTTTGCGTGCTAACAAATCATTAGCAGCTTGGGGTGTTGAAGGTCGTGTTCCATTCTTGGATAAAGAATTTATGGATGTTGCAATGCGTTTGAATCCTGCTGACAAAATGATTGGTAACGGTCGTATGGAAAAATGGGTTGTACGTAAAGCTTTTGAAGATTATTTGCCAGAAAGTATTGCGTGGCGTCAAAAAGAACAGTTTTCTGATGGAGTAGGCTATAGCTGGATTGATACATTAAAAGAACAGGCAGAGAATAAAGTGTCGGATACTGAATTTGCAGGTGCTGCCTCAAGATTCCCAATTAACACTCCTAAGAACAAAGAAGAATATTATTACCGTACAATTTTTGAATCACATTTCCCATCTGAAGCAGCCGCTAAAACTGTTCCTTCGGTAAAATCTGTTGCTTGTAGTACTCCTGAAGCGCTATTATGGGATGCTTCATTCCAAAACTTGAATGATCCTTCTGGTCGTGCAGTGGCAAGTGTACATAATGAAAGTTATGACAAAGCTAAAGCAGAAATAGAAGTGAATTAACATATTACATTATTTGTAGGTTCTGTAATAATGATCACTAGAAAATTGAAAATTCTTTTTGAATCATTAGATAGATGTATTATCTTTGTGCCGTTGGCAGGGAAACCTACTAATATGATTCCTGAATAGCTCAGTTGGTTAGAGCATCTGACTGTTAATCAGAGGGTCGCTGGTTCGAGCCCAGCTTCAGGAGCATTAATTAAACCGGCTTAATTGCCGGTTTTTTTGTTTACACTATTCATCTTAATTTAAATGAGTTTAGTTATTGTAGGTACAGTAGCAATCGATGCTATCGAGACACCTTTCGGAAAGACAGATAAGGTTATAGGTGGTGCTGCAACTTTCGCTGGTTTATCGGCATCTTATCTTTATGACAATGTGAAGTTGGTGAGTGTTGTTGGTGATGATTTTGGTAAAAATATTGATATCATT
This sequence comes from Sphingobacterium bovisgrunnientis, assembly GCF_009829085.1. GTDB lineage: Bacteria > Bacteroidota > Bacteroidia > Sphingobacteriales > Sphingobacteriaceae > Sphingobacterium > Sphingobacterium bovisgrunnientis. The sequence continues at coordinate 68,277 of NZ_WUQY01000019.1, read as the reverse complement.
ACATCCAAAGGGATTGATGTTGAGGGTGTAGAGGTGGTAATTGGTGGTAAATCTTTCTTTTGGTCAGGTAAATATCACAATGATATGAATTCACGTGATACATTAATCACAGAATTAAATGTTTTAGCGGATTTTGATCCTAAAATTCCAACGTCTTACCAAGATTGCGAGTATTTATTGTTGGGTAATTTGACACCACAAGTGCAGTTGGATACGTTAGAGCGATTGGAAAATAAGCCAAAGTTAGTTGTACTTGATACAATGAATTTTTGGATGGACGTAGCACTTGAAGATTTGAAAAAAGTCTTGAAAAAGGTTGATGTATTGACGATAAATGATGAAGAAGCGCGTCAATTATCTGGCGAATATTCATTGGTGAAAGCCTCAGAAAAAATCTTGGCGATGGGTCCAAAATATTTAATCATTAAAAAAGGTGAGCACGGTGCTTTATTATTTGGCGAAGGCCAAATTTTCTCGGCTCCAGCATTGCCTTTGGCTGATGTATTTGATCCTACTGGTGCAGGCGATACTTTTGCAGGTGGATTTATTGGTTATTTAGCGAAAGTTAAATCAATCAATTTTACAAATATGAAAAATGCGATTATTTATGGATCAGCAATGGCATCTTTTTGTGTAGAGAAATTTGGAACAGCACGTTTAGAGAATTTATCACAAGAAGAAATCACTTCACGGTTACAACAATTTGTCGCATTATCTAAATTTGATATTGGTTAATCTACTATTCAGTATACATGAAATAGGGAGGATAGTTATACTATTCTCCCTATTTTTTTGAATTTATCAAAAACTGTTTCGGTATGTGGTGCATCTTGCAGTTCTTCGGTCAGATCTTGTCCTGCCCAATGTTCATAATGCATTCCCTTTTTCCAAAGTCTACTTTCTGATACATCGTAAATATATCCTTTAAATCCAACCCAAATTTCAGGTCGGTCTTGTCCATTGCGTAAAGCTAGCTGCGATTTTGTATATACGGTCAAGTCTTGATCACTCATGCTACAAAACTACCAAACAAATTAGTATTTGTATGTAGAGAGTGTTTTTTTCATCGCTTTTCTTGCCACATGGATACGAGTTTTAACTGTTCCTATAGGAATATTTAAGTGCTCGGAAATTTCATGGTATTTGTATCCTTCAAAATACATCGTAAATGGTGTGTAGTAATCTTCAGCAAGTGCAGATAGAGCCGAATTTATATCTTCCAATACAAATTTATTTTCTCCTTGATTTTTAGTTGCCGAATGAACCAAATTTACTGGTGAAATTTCTTCTTCTTTGGTAATGAAACTGTTGGATTTGGTAATGCGTCTATAATTATTGATAAACGTATTCTTCATTATAGTGTACAACCATCCTTTTAGATTAGTTCCGTCTCTAAAGTTTTTGAAATACGTCACAGCTTTTAGCAACGTATCTTGAACCAAATCATTAGCATCATCGTGATCTCTTGTAAAATTTCTTGCATAAGATCTCAATGAATCTGAATGTTCGATTACTAGCGTATTAAACTCTGTTCTTTTCATAGCCTTTGAGGTTTGTAATTAAAAAATAGTAGTATTCAATATGTTACATCGTGTACCACGGTTACATTTTAAACTATACAAACACTGTGCTAGAAATTTATTGCTAGATATTAAATATTTGTTATTATTAAATAAAAAAATTAAAAAATAGCCTAGAGGTATCTTAAATAGCGATTTTTGGAACGCTATAATAAAAAGTTTTTAAGAAATGTGGAAAACTTTCTTAGAGGATATTTACTTCTCTTTCCAGTTTTATATCGAATATATCAAAAACGCTATCAATGATCTGTTGTGAAACCTGAAATATTTCTTTTCCTGTAGCGTTTCCTTTATTCGTTATTACCAAAGCTTGGTTTTTCCAAATAGCAACTTCACCGATTTCTTTTCCTTTCCATCCGCAATATTCTATTAACCAGCCCGCTGCGACTTTACTTGTTTCCTCATCTATTGGATAATTAACAATGTTGGGATGAGAATGTTTTAATGCTTCTAATTGGGGATTGCTGATGATGGGGTTTTTAAAGAAACTTCCTGCGTTTCCTATCGTACTAGGGTCGGGCAATTTTTCGACACGAATATGAGAAACAACTTCAGCAATATCTTTAATAGTTGGGTTTTGAATTCCTCGTTTAGCAAGTTCGGTTTCGATCGCTCCATACGAAGTATTTCTTTTGGTATGTAGATTAAGCTTATAGGTTACCGAAACAATAATATAGCGACCGCGGTATTTTGTTTTGAAAATACTGTCACGGTAAGAAAAGCCACATTCCTTGTTATTAAAAGTTTTGAATTCTCCGGTCAACGTATCAAAAGCACGACAAGTATACATGATGTCCATGAGCTCAGCGCCATAGGCTCCAATATTTTGGATAGGAGAGGCGCCGACAGTTCCAGGAATTAAAGCCATATTTTCCATTCCTGGGAAATCATGATCGACAGCATACCAAACCAAATCATTCCACACTTCACCACCAGTTGCAGTGATATAGATATTTGAACCTTCAATAAAATGCTGAATTCCTTTACTTGAGATTTTAATTATTGTGCCTTCAAAATCTGCAGTGAACAAGACATTACTTCCACCACCTAGCACAAAAAATCTATTTTTGAAAACGCCAGAATTATATAAGTCAACAAGTTGCCTTTCATCCTTAATATCGACAAACTGTGATGCTACAGCTTGCACGGCAAATGTATTGTAATCTCTTAAATAAATATGTTTCTGAATTTCCACGCTTCTCGAATTTGACTTTTTGCTCGCTAATGATGAATTAAAGTAGTATATTTAGTTCATTTAATTCGCCGTAAAGATAGCACAAGCGAATGAATACCAAAAGAAATTGTTGGAATATGGCTAATAATGCAGACGAGAAAAGAGTGAGAATTTTAGAAGCGGCTAAACGACGTTTTGCGCATTACGGTATGGCGAAGACGACGATGGCAGAGATTGCAAAAGACTTATCTTTTTCGAAGGCATTGTTGTATTATTATTTTCCTGACAAAAATAGTCTTTACGCTGCTGTTCTTGAGCATGTTATGCAAGATTGTCAATTGCTTGTGGGAGACAGAATAGCTGCAACTTCTACTGTCTTGGAAGGCATCAATACTGTATTGGACATCAATATGGATTTTAAGAAGAAATATTTCTACTTGATGGAATACACAATTTTGATGCGAAAAGAATTACCTGCAGAACTCGACAAATTAATTATTGACTCTTTTGAAAATCAACGAAAAGCAATAGAAATGGTATTTCAACGTGGAATAGATTCCAAAGAACTGAAAGCAATTGATGCGGAAGAAACAGCAAGAATATTTATTTTTAGCACTTTGGGTATGCGAATGTCTGTGCTAAAGGACTTCAAAAATGACTTTATTCCAGACAAAAGTGAGTTTGATGAAATCTTACAAATGCAGAAAAAATTAGCTGCGATTTTTGTTCAAGGATTGAAAGCTTAACCTTTAGCCAATATTGAGTTTACTATCATTTTGGCGTGTATACGCGAATTTTCAATAAACCATAGGTGTGTATTTAATCCACCACAAACTACACCGGCTAGATAAAGACCTTCTATATTCGTTTCCATCGTCATGGGATTATGCTCTGGAATCCTCGCGTCCACATCAGGTATATTGATATTGAATTTTTTGAGTAATTCGAAATTAGGTCGATAACCTGTAAGTGCTAGTACAAAATCATTAGGGATAGTTTTATCGCCATTTAATGTACGGATGACGACTTCTCTTTCTCGTATTTCTGCCAATTGACTTTGGAAATAAACATCGATTGCGCCTTCTTCAATTCTGTTTAAAATATCTGGTCTCACCCAATATTTAACACGGTGACTTATATCTGTTCCACGGATAACCAATGAGACTTTTGCACCTTTTCGATAAGTTTCTAGAGCTGCATCAATTGAAGAATTGCTTGCCCCAACGACCACGAGATGCTGTCCTGCATAGTAGTGTGGGTCATTATAATAATGTGAAACTTTTGGTAAATATTCACCAGGAATATTCAAGTACATCGGTATATCGTAAAAGCCTGTTGCAAGGATTACATTTTTTGATTGATATGCGCCTTTGCTCGTATGTATTTCGAATAATCCATCAACTTTAGTACAAGTAAGAACTTCTTCGAAAAGGTGTGTATTCAAATGATATTTGTCGTGGACACGACGGTAATATTCTAATGCTTCTGCTCTTTTCGGTTTAGGATTAGTCGTGACAAATGGAATATCTTCAATCTCCAAACGCTCTGAAGAGGAGAAAAAGGTCATATTTATCGGATAATTGTATAGAGAATTGACGAGACAGCCTTTTTCGATGATTAAATGTGATAAATTATTGTTTTTTGCAGCGATTCCGCAGGTAATTCCAATAGGCCCAGCACCAATAATAATAACATCGTAAATTGTACTATTCATCATTAAATCTCTTTGGAAGCTAATGTAGATACATTTTTTTGCAAATCTCCAGAAATTTTAGCCAAAAATTGCAATTGTTCGGTGATTAATATGGTGTCTTCGTTAGTAAACTCCGAATGATTTTTCTCTATTGATTTAACATAGTCGATTTTTTTATCTTCTGGTAAAGATATTTCTTCAATTGCATTTTCTAAATGATTTAGTGATTTGAGTAATAGCTTCACATGCTCATTTGTGTAATACTTGTAATCTGTATTATAAATTTGTATCAACAATGTTGCGGTATAGGATGAAAAAATATGATTTAATATCACGAATCTGTTGACATCCTTTGTGTTTTTCTGACGCCATTTGGGTTCTGTGAGAAGCCTTTGGAAAGTTGAACCCATATTTGCAGATGCGATGTACACTTCTTTACGGGCAAGTTTATAATCAATAATGGATATTTTTTTGTCTGATAAAAGTTGAATAGCTTGCGCCAAATAATTGTAATTTGCCACAAGTAAGCTGTACATATTTTTTCGAATTTGAAAACTTTCCCAATTTGGGAAAATAACATAACTTGAAATAAAGGCAATAGATCCTCCAATAAAGGTGTCTATAATTCTTTCTTTTGCCATTTCTAAGGTATTCACTCCCGTAAAACTTAACATAATAAGAACATAAGGTGTCATAAAAATGACCGCCATAATGTAATTCACACGGAAAAGACTGTAGGCAATCAGGAAAAATACAATAAGTATAGCGAAACGAATAGTAACATCCGGTACAGTAATCAAAATAATACCGCCAATTATACCACCGATTATAGTACCAAGAAGTCTTTGTAAATTTCTTTCCTTGGTAAGTCCAAATCCTGGCTTGAGGATGACTAGTATGGTTAATAGAATCCAATACGTAGTGAAACTCGAATAATTAAAAATATTAAAAAGGAAATATGTGCCTGCCAATACAATAGCCATTCGTAGCGCATGCCTACATACACTGGATTGCAAACTCAAGTTGTCTTTGAAATTTTGCCAATTCAATATATCTCTGTTGACAAATTTATTAGATTGTTGAATTTCCTCTTTTGCGACATCTCCAGATTCAAAAACTGCGTATTTGAAAATATTTTGAAGGTGTTTTGTTATTGTACGGATATTGATTACAATTTTTTTGAGCGGAATAGAATTCACATTATTTGCTTCATCGTATGCTTCGATACGTAGGCGTAAATGTTCTATCTCTTTTTCAAAATCATAACGTGATTTAGGACGTTTGTCAGCATGTAGTTTATATGCGAAATTATCTAATTCATGTGCGATATTATTTATGATATTTTTTATTTCCGTGAGAATGCCCGATTCAGAATACTTGTTGCGGATTTCATTGTAATCGTAATGAGTGGTCATGCTTTGTTCGAATAGATCGACCATTTCATTAAATATCAAAGTTAAATAGCGACCTTCCTTTGTTGTGTCCTTAATCGATCTTTTACTTTGAAATAAGATATCTCGTGTATTTTCTTGGTGTTCGTTTACACCAATTTGTTTTTCAATGAGTTTTAAATAATTCTCTTCAGCATTTTTTCTTAAATCATAAAAATTAGCTTTCAATCGTAAATAATCAGCAACTTGCACTACTGTTTCGGACAATTCTTGTTGGGCTAATCTGTATGGCTTAACACGCATTAGCGAAAAGCTAATTAACATATACCATAATGCTCCAATGATAAAAAGCCCCAGATAAGTCAATTCTTTTTCAAATGAAAATTGGGCATCGATATTAATAAGCATTATCAATATACCCATCATACCAATGGTTGCGGCTCTCGTGTTGAAAACCGAAAGCATGGATAAAACAAATGAGAACACGGCAATTACTGCTGTCATCAGATAGATGTAATCATTTGCGAGAGCGGTCGAGAAGATTGTTATAATAGCGATAATCGTACAATAAAACATGCCCCACTTACGGTGTCGCGGTGCCCCAGGTGTGTCTGATAAACCAACAATTAATGCACCCAAAGAAATAAACGTACCCATCAAGAATTCGCCCATAAATGCACAAACAATCACAGGAATGATAGTTCCTAGCGTGATGCGAATGCCTTCGGCGAAATATTGACTATAAAAAAAACTGCTTAACTCTTGTGTTTTTTTCATCAGGCTTTGAGGTGTTATGTGTTTTTTTATTATGCTGTACAATTTACCTTTTTCTTTTGGCTGAAGGAAATATTTTTAATGCAAAAAAGGGGCTGTATCATAAATCATTGATACAGCCCCTTTTTTTGTTTATTTCTTTTCATTAAAAATTCAATTAATGATCTGATTTTCATATATTTATAATATAAAAATCAGATAAATGAGTCGTAAAAAGCCTGCTTTTAAACCATATTATCAGAATCAACTTATTATGCTTCCTCCAACACTCGAGGAGTTGATTCCAGAAAACCATCCTGCACGAGTGGTCAACCAAGTCGTTGACTCCATAAATATCGACCCACTATTAAATGCTTATAACGTTAAAGGAGCCTCCAGTTATCATCCAGCCATGTTATTAAAAGTTGTGGTTTATGGCTACTTATGTAATACCTATTCCAGTAGAAAGATCGCCAAAGCGTGTCAAGAACATATTCCGTTTATGTGGTTGAGTTCCATGAATCGTCCTGACCATAATACAATCAACCGTTTCCGAGGCGTTCGCTTAAAAAATGCACTTCGTAATATCTTTGAGGAAGTCGTTTCTTTATTAGCAAAAGAAGGATTATTGAGTATTGAAAATATTTACGTTGATGGTACTAAAATAGAAGCCAATGCTAATAAGTACACCTTTGTCTGGAAACGCGCTATTCAGACCAATAAAGAGAAAATGCGTGCACAGTTAGCCGATATTTGGGAATACGCACAGCAGGTAGCGAAAGACGAAGATAATCTACCTCCTGAACCACCTACGAAAGAAAAAATAGACAGTGAAAGTGTAAAAGCAACTGTAGAGAAGTTGAATGATATCTTAAGTGGTCGCAAAGATATCAGTCCAAAGTCTAAGGCGAAGTTGCGCTATATCAATAAAAACTATCCTGTAAACATAAAAAAATATGAAAAACAGGAAGAAATCCTGGGCGAAAGGAATAGTTATAGTAAAACTGATCCAGAGGCAACGTTTATGCGAATGAAAGACGACCATATGCAAAATGGACAACTAAAAGCGGGCTACAATGTTCAAATATCAACTTCAAATCAGTTTATTGTTAATTACACCATACATCCCAATCCTACTGATACGCTCACGCTAGCTTCCCATCTTGAGCAGCACAATAAGAGTTATCAAAATCTACCTAAAACAGTAACTGCTGATGCTGGATATGGCTCCCATGAAAACTATGAGCTCATGGAAGAGAACGAGATTACAGCCTATGTTAAATACAACTACTTTGACAAAAATCAGGGCGCGAAGGAGAACAAAAAGACTCCATTTACAGTAGATATGCTGTATTATGATCAACAGAAGAACCAATACATCTGTCCTATGGGGCAAGCAATGAATTATATGGGGAATAGCGCCCACAGAACAAAATCTGGTTATCTACAGCAGTATAGCCTTTACTAGGCTAAAAACTGTGATGGGTGTCCTTTGCGAGGAGTTTGTCACCAATCCGCTCAGAACCGAATAATAACTGTAAATCACGACCTAAACAGATACAAGAAAAAAGCGCACGCGTTACTAAATTCTGAATCCGGAATAGAGCATAGAAGAAAGCGATGTTGGGATGTAGAAACAGTTTTTGGAAATATCAAACAGAACCACGGGTTCCGCCGCTTTATGCTTCGAGGTAAGAAAAAAGTCGAAATTGAATGGGGATTATTAGCCATAGCACAAAACCTAAGAAAGAAAGCAGCCTAATAAGGTTGTTTTTTGATTTTTAAAGACTAAAATTGCCTAATATTCAAAACGTACATTTTACAGCTTGAAGAAATTGGATGAAATCTATTTTCATCCAAAAAAATCATAAATAGAGAAGGCTGTATCATTTATTTTGATACAGCCCCTTTCCCTGTTTAGTTAGTATATTTAGTTTTTTACAACTTCAACGTTGATTGTGATTTCTACTTCAGGAGCAACTGCAAATACACCAGTAGGTAATTTGTCCGCATAACTAATTCCATAATCGAAACGATTGATAGAGGTAGTTGCTGTAAAACCAGCTCTCGTCATGCCCCAAGGATCTGTAATAATGCCGTTGTTTTGTACTACTTTAAAAGTTACTTTTTTCGTTACGTCACGGATTGTTAAATCACCAGTCAACGTATATTTTCCCTTTTTGCCTTTTAATACTGCATTTTCCAATTTCATTGTAGGGAATTTCGCTGCACTGAAGAAATCATCAGATTTCAAGTGATCATCACGCATTTCTACACGTGTATCGATGCTATTCACATCAATCGTGAAATTGATTTTTGAATTGTTGAAGTCTGTAGCAGAAGTTGACTCTAAATTACCTTCTAATTTTTTGAATTGTCCGTCTACAAATGCAATTCCTAAATGTTTTACCTCAAAACGCGCGTTGGTGTGCGCAGGATCTACAGACCATTTTACTTGTGCTACCGCAACGTTAGTAAATAGTACAAAAGCTGCTAAAATGTTAAATAGTGTTTTCATGTATTTCTGATTTGTTGACAAAGTTGACCTTTTAAAAGAGTTCAAAACTTAATCTATATTAAGAAATACAATTATTGCATTGATAAGTTTTGAGTTTAATCAATGCCTTCCCACCATTTAGGAAACTTTTTGTAATTGTCCAATGATACGATTTCTCCCATTTTGGGTGTCAACAAAGGGAAATTTTGTTTTTCGGCTTCCTGAGTAACACGAATTAAAGGCTCGTCCCAAGCGTGATTTGCTAAAGGGAATTTGGAAGAATGCACCGGAATGGCGTAGGTAGCCTTTAGGTCGTGTGATGCTTGAATAACTTCTTCAGGCATCATATGAATGTATTTCCACATCTGATTGTATTGTCCATTTTCCAAAATAGCGAAATCAAAAGGTCCATATTTTTCACCTATATCTTTGAAATGTTTCCCATAACCACTATCTCCACCTATGTAAATTTTCTTAGAATTAGTTTGTAAAATAAATGAAGACCACAATGTCGTATTTCGAGTAAATGTACGTCCGGAGAAATGTCTTGCAGTAGCAGAAGTAAATTCAAATCCATCCACATTGGCATGTTCTCCCCAATAGAGTTCGGTGATTTGAGAACCAGGATAGCCCCATTTTTCCAAATGTGCTGCAACCCCCAAACCAGTTACGATATGTTTTACCTTATCTTTCAAACTCATGAACGTGTTATAATCCAAATGATCCCAGTGATCATGCGTAATCACCATGATGTCTATTTCTGAAAAATCATCTGCTGAATAATTGTAAGTCAAAGGGAACGCTTTCACACTAATACGAACCGGAGAGGCATATTCACTAAATACAGGGTCTACTAAAATTCGCTTGCTATCCAACTGCAAGAAATACGATGAATGCCCAAACCACACATATAAATTACTATCTAATGTAAGATTTTTTAGATCAGATTTAATTACAGGGAGTGCAACAGAAGGTGTATTTCTAACTTTTTTACTAAAAAAGAAACCGCGAAGCATATCCGAATACGAGGTGCCTTCAGCTAATGCTGGGGTGAATTCTAGATTATCGAAAGCGCCATCTTTGTAATTTGGAGCTTTTTGCATACGTGCCAAACGTTCACCTTCCGCATTCACGCCAAATCGATCTGACCGCATATATAGAAATCCTCCTACAACGGTAATAACAAGGAGAAGTATAAAGACTAACATAGTGGTTTTAATTATTTTTCTTAACATAACGAATCTAAAATAGATTAAATTATTTAATCCCAAAGTCATATTAAGAGAAAAAGAAGGCTGGCGTCGGTTGGAAATATCTATAAAAGCAAGAAACCCGTAGAATATTATTTCTACGGGTTTCTTATTTATGCTAAAATGCGTGCGAAATGATTATTTAAATGTATCCGTATAGCTTTGCGGTACTCGTCTGCATCTCTCTTTTTTAGAACCTCAACCAATTCTTTATGGGAAATAAACTCCCCTTTAATGATAGGCTTATCCAAAATTCCAGACTGATGTACATATTGAAAAATCGGTATCAGCATTTCTTGAAGTTCCAACAACATTCCATTTCCTGAAATTTCATATAGTTTTCCGTGAAATTTTTTCTCATCCTCTATATTCCAAGCTAAAGCTGTATCACCAGACACAATCTCCTCTGTGAGGGATTCTAATTCGATGATGTCTTGATCAGTAATCTTATTGATGATAAAATCAGCTATACCAACTTCTAACGCAAGTCGCATTTCGAAAAGATCTTTCAACGTGCTATTATCTAATAATGAAGGATGAAAAACTTTTTTGAAAGATCCAAGAACATCTGGATTGGTAATTACAGCGCCCTTGTGCTTTTTGGATTCTATAAGACCAATACTTTTAAGGCGCAATAGTGCTTCACGAACTACAGTACGACTTACCCCAAACTTTTCAGTAAGTTCTAACTCCTTAGGTAATATATCACCTACTTTCAGCTTATTGCCTTTGATATATTCAACAATTGCGTGCTCAGCTTTATCTACTAAACTCGAAGTGTCTATGTTCTTTAGAACATCCTTATGATCAGAAGTGGAATAACTCATAATGAATCTCTTAATAAACAACAAATATATAAATTTTTTACATTTAAAATTTGGATAAATGGCATTATGTTATACATTTGTTTTATTATGTAATACATAATAATTTTATTGTTGTATTTTAAAACCAAAAATTATGCGAAAGATTCTATTATTTCTTTCTTTTTGCTTTATGCAGGTGTTTGCCTTTGGGCAAACCGAATTAAAAGGTTTGGTACAATCTGAACTTGGGGAGGCATTAACGGGAGTATCAATTGTTAATGAAAGTCAGAAAGTAACGACCAAATCAGGAAGCAGTGGTGAATTCACTATCACTGCGAAAGTCGGTGATGTGCTGAAGATCAGCTCAATCGGCTACTTTTCAAAAACTCAATCCGTAGAAAATTTAAATTTCTTGACTGTAATCTTATCAGTTAATGACGAAGAAATTGAAGAAGTTTATGTGTTGGGGTATGGTTCTATTAAAAAATCAAATTTAACAGGTTCTGTATCAAGGCTAGATAAAAGAGTGCTGGAGACAGGGGTACGTTCGAACCCTGCATCTGCATTAGCTGGTACCATTCCTGGTGTACGTGTACAACAGACATCTGGACGACCTGGTGCAGTTCCGAATATCGTATTGCGAGGTGGTACGACCTATGGAGGCGGAGGTTCACCATTAGTCATAGTTGATGGATTGATTCGTTCTGGTTTTCAGGATATCAATCAAGATGATATTGAGTCTATTGATGTGTTGAAAGATGCTTCTGCAACAGCTATTTATGGTGCTCGCGCAGCTAACGGAGTTGTTTTGATAACCACTAAGCGTGGAAAGGAGGGCCTATCTAATATTACCCTACGCTCAAAAACGGGAGTGGATAAACTAAATATTCCTTTTGAATTTTTGAGTGCAGAAGAATATTTGTATTGGTCTAGAAAGGGTATTGCAATATCTGGTCAATATTTACCTAACACTTTGAATCAATTAACCTCAGTTGGGCCATTTGGAACAGGAAATTTGTATAAAGATGCTAACGGGAATATTCTTGATGGTAATAAAGTAAATACAGCTGTGTGGAGCACCATGTTCTTAGATGATACAAATCGAGAATTATTAGAGCAAGGTTGGCAAACCATGATAGATCCTGTTACGGGACGTGAATTAATCTTTACGAATTTTGATTATACAGACTATGCCTTGAAAAAAAGTCCTGTAACACAAGATTATAATTTAGCATTCACAGGTGGAAATGATAAGGGTAAATATTATTCGAGCTTAGGTAAATATTATCAACAGGGATCTACTATAAATTCTTTTTATGATCGTCTTACCTATATTTTGAATGGTGATTATAAAATTAAACCCTGGTTGGAATCAAATTCAAGTCTGAATTTCGCACATACCAAATGGAGAGATCAAGCAAATGGCGAAGGTAATTATATGACTAGAGCACTTGGTGCGCCACCTACAATGCGTGGACGCAATGCAAATGGAGAATTGTTGTTGGGACGTGATTGGCAAGACGGAAATCCTGCAGTAACTGATGATAAATTTATTCGTCGCAATCTAAACCAAAAGTTTACCATGTCACAAGCATTTGTAGTCAATTTAGTGGACAATTTGAAGTTAAGAGCAAGTGGTAACTGGTTTATCAATCAGACGAATTACGAAGGATTTAATAAGGATTATATGTCTAGTCCTGGTAACTGGGTAAGAATACGTTCATCATCGGCATCATACGATAAATCTTTCAATCAGACATACAATGCTGTATTAAGATATGATAAAACTTTAGCTGATAATCATAATGTATCTGCTATGTTGGGTTGGGAATTTTTCGACGCGTATAGTACAGGGTTTTCTGCATCTGGATCTGGAGCACCTACAGACGACTTCATGGATTTGGGGTTGACAAAGAGTGATGCTAATATGCGTGGAATCGATTCTTATCATAATAGACAGCGCATCAATTCATTCTTTGGTCGTATCAACTATGATTATGCACAACGTTATTTATTGACATTGACAGCACGTCGTGATGGTTATTCTACCTTGTTAAACAACAGATGGGGAACTTTTCCTGGTATCTCTGTAGGATGGAATGTTCACAATGAGGATTTTGCAAAAGAATTCATGAGCTCTGATAATGTGCTGAATACATTGAAGTTAAAAGCAAGTTATGGTGCGAATGGTAATGTTGGTGGAATTGGTAATTACACTTTACAAGGTGCGTACGGCACATCAGCTTATGATGGTACTATTGGCTATCAAATGACGAGCTTGAGTATTCCAAATTTGAAGTGGGAAAGTTTGATTACAAAAGAAGTAGGATTTGATGCACGCTTGTTAAATAAACTAGATTTATCCCTTGCGTATTATCATCGTACTACTTCTGATAAGATTGCAACATTAGTTTTACCTGTATCTGCCGGTTTTACAAGTATCACAACGAATAATGGCGATATGGAAAATCAAGGTGTGGAGATTGATTTGAATTATAATATTCTTCGTCAGCAAAATTATGATCTTTCATTCAATTGGAATACAGCTTATAATGCAAACAAAATTTTGAAGCTTCCATACAATGGTGTTGAGAACAATCGTCAAGGCGGTTTTCAAGTGTATGATCCAACGACAAAAGAGTTGATATGGGTAGGTGGTAATCAAGAAGGTCAAGATCCAAACGTAGCATACGCTTATCAAGCTGAAGGAATAATTCGTACACAAGCAGACTTGGACAATTATGCCAGTAAAATAAAAGATTTGGGTGGTGCAAGAGCATTAGTTCACCCAGATGTATATGCTGCGATGAGTGATAGTGATAAAAATTTACATTTCCCAATTGCATTAGGTGATGTTATGTGGAAGGATGTGAATGGCGACGGCATAATTAACTCCAATGATCGTGTATACCAGGGCAGAACTGTACCACGTTGGACTGGCGGTTTTGGTTTAAATACAAGATGGAAAGATTTGAGTTTAAGTGCACGATTTGATTATGCTTTAGGATTTGTTGCCTATGACGGACCAAAGGTGTGGTTTGCAGGAATGATGCAAGGAACATTTAATACTACAAACTACGTATATGATACTTGGTCATTAGAAAATCCAAATGCTAAATATCCAACATATTACTGGGCAGACCAAAATTTCAAAAATAATACAAGTCGTGAAAGCAGTATGTTCTACAACAAAGGTGATTATTTAGCTTTTAGAGAAATATCCATAGCCTATAAATTGCCAAGCTCATTGCTACAAAAAAGTAGGTTAGAAGCATTAAATGTTTCGTTGACAGGTCAAAATCTACACTATTGGACAAAGAATACTTTATTCTCTGCTGAGAGTGGAAGTGTAGGTCAAGGAGGTGGAGGTTATCCATTACCACGAACTGTTATTTTAGGTGTACAATTAATATTTTAAGATTACTACCATGAGAAAAATATTTTTATCAATAGCTATAGCTTCTGCATTTTTAATAAACACAAGTTGTAATCAATTTGAATTAGATCTTGCTCCTGAAGATTATTTCGCTAGTGGAAGCTTTTGGAAAAATGCTGATCAAGTAAATGGCGCAATGATTGGTCTACATGCACAATTGCGAAGCGCTCAAAATACCATATGGAATTTAGGAGAAATTAGAGGAGGAACATTTAAAACAGGTACTGGATTTACGGGGACTTCTACTTTAAATTCACAAGGTCTAATCACACAAGATATCCGTGAGAGTTCACCAGGATACAGTTCTTGGGCGGGTTTATATTCTCAAATTTTTCAGATCAATAATTTTATCTATCAAGTTGAGAATTCAACCTACCTAGCTGATGACCAAAAGGGATATTTCTTAGGTCAAGCATATGGATTGCGTGCTTTTTATTACTTTCATTTGTTCCGTACGTATGGTCGAGTGCCACTTGTTACAGAACCGAAAGTTGCTATTAATACACCAAGCTCTGCTGAAGAGGCTTATACCCCAAGAACGAAAACAGAAAAAGAAACCTTAGACTTTATCAAAGCAGATATTGATAAGTCTACACAATCGTTCAATAACGATTACACGATCAAAGCACAAAAAGGACAATGGTCGCTAGCAGCTACACAAATGCTAAAAACAGAAGTTTATTTGTGGTCAGCTAAGGTAAACATTGATGGAACAGCACCTTCAAATGTATCTGCGGATTTACAAACAGCCAAAGCTGCGGTGGAATATGTAATACCACGATTTGCTTTGCAGAGTAATTTTGCAAATGTATTCAATTCATCCAGTGTTCCTGCTTCAAAAGGGAACGCAGAGATTATTTTTGCAATTCGCTATCAGGTAGGTGAGGCGACCAATGGCTTAGTTGCCAATTTTATATATCAACAATCTGATAACTTAACGGGCTTTGTTGATCACAATGGCGTAGCAGTATCGAATGATCCATTGCAGATTGCGTCAAGTGGAACACTGATACGTTACGAGTATAAAATCGATTTGTATGACACTTATGATCAAAATGATCAACGTAAGAACACTACATTTTTAAATCTCAATAAAGATGCTAACCGCGCCGCTGTATTGCGTAAATTCTTAGGAACTTTTGTTAATGGCGTGCGTACTTATGCCGATGATTATCCAGTTTATAGACTGTCTGACGCTCATCTATTATTAGCAGAAATCAAAAATAAATTGGGAGAAGATCCTACCAATGAAATTATGCTCGTACGTAATAGGGCTTACAGTGGAACAGCACCTCAGTTTGTACATGGGAATTTCGAATCAAATGAGCTTGCAATATTTCGAGAACGTTCAAAGGAATTTGTATTTGAAGGTAAACGTTGGTATGACTTAAGAAGAATGCAAGACGCAAATGGACAACCTTTAGTATTTCGTAAAGATATTCCATTAGTGGGTGTATTGGATAATATCGAAGGACAAATGCACAAAATATTGTGGCCAGTCGATATTGGTACAATGGCGGCAGACCCAACATTAGCAGGTGACCAAAATCCAGGTTATTCTGGTACGTAAACTTTGTAAGTTAGGCAGTATGTTATATATTTGTTATGTATGACATATTGCCTTTAGATATGTTAAAGACTAAATAAATATGAATAACAAAAAAATTGATGGCTTAATTGCAGCACCGTTTACTCCAATGAATGAGGTTGGAGAGTTGAATTTGGATATAATTCCTTCTTACTATCAACTTCTTAAGTCCAACGGCGTGACTGGCGCATTTATATGTGGTTCTACGGGTGAAGGTGTTTCTTTGACTTTCGATGAGAAAGTTAAGGTGTTGAAAGCGTGGACAAGCCTAACTAAAGAAGATGGAGATTTCGCGTTGATGATGTTTTTGGGGGGAACCAATATCAAAGAATGTAAAGAATTAGCTCGAATATCTGAAGAAGCTGGTGCGGACGCTATATCATTTACATCGCCATACTATTTTAAGCCTGCAAATGTCGTCCAATTAGCTAAATGTTGTGCAGAAATTGCATCCGTAGCTCCGAATACAGCATTCTATTATTACCATATTCCTGTGTTAACAGGTGGCAATTATGCAATGTATGATTTGTTGAAAGAAATCGATGGAAAAATTACAACCTTCTCAGGAATAAAATATACACACGAAGATTTTATGGATTTCTTGTCGTGTATGAACTTTGAGAATGGAAAATACAATATGCTTTGGGGTAGAGATGAGAATATGTTGTCATCACTGGTCTTAGGTTGTACAGGTGCAGTTGGAAGTACCTACAATTATGCTGCACCATTATACCACGATCTAATGAAAGCTTATCAAGAGGGTAATTTGCAAGAGGCAAATGCTTTACAACAAAAATCAATTGATATGATTCGTTTGTTGGGTAAGTATGGTGGAATTGCTACAGGCAAGGCATATATGAAATTGATTGGCGTTGATTGTGGTGAATTTAGACTGCCGATTGCAAATATGAGCGCAGAATCATTTGAAAAATTTAAAGATGATGTTGCGACTTTGGACTTCGAAACTTTTAAATCAAAATTCTAATGAGTCGTCTTGGTTGGATACTTTGTTGTGTGGTGGTATCGGCATGTGATATGAGGGAAACTAATTTGGAAATAGATTGGACCATTGCGGGCAAATTGCCTGTGGGAGTCGATAATCAGGAACACATTGGCGTAGCAGGGCCAGTTACAGGTATTATCGGAGATGTATTGGTAGTAGCTGGCGGAGCAAACTTTCCCAATGGAATGCCATGGGATGGAGGTCAAAAGGCATACAGCAAAGATGTTTATCTCTTTACTCAAGATCGCAATAATGGCTTTACAGTTTCTAATACGCAGTCATTTGGCGACAGTGTGGCGTATGCCGCTAATATTTCTATTGAAAATTCAATATATTCTGTTGGTGGGGAAAGAAATGGAACAGCTACTGCTGATGTGTTTCGGTATTTTTTAGAGAATGATTCTTTTCAACGTGTTCAGTTACCATCATTACCAAAGCAACTAACCAATGGTGGCGTCACTCGTGTAAATGACTACATTTATTTTGTGGGCGGGGAGAATGCAGATTTAGTTTCGGATAAAGTATATAGATTAAAGTTTGAGGAAGCTAATTCCAATTGGGAAGTATTTGCTGAATTAGCAAAACCTCTTACTCATGCTGTCATTACTTCTGATGAAAAAGAAAATATCTATATCATAGGTGGGCGCAAAAGGAATACAAATGCTAAAAGCGATATGTACGATGAGGTATTCGAATTAAACCTGTCTTCAAAAAAAATAACACTTTTAGATAGATTGCCAGAGACTTTAGCAGCTGGAACAGGAGGTTATTACAATGGCAACCTGATAGTGATAGGAGGCGATAATGCCCACACTTTTCATCAAGTAGAAGAATTAATCGGTGCTATAAATCTAGAATCTGACGATAATAAAAAGACTGAACTTATAGTGAAAAAGAATAATATGCAATGTTCGCATCCAGGATTTTCTACGAATGTATGGACTTACAATTTAGCAGACAAAACTTGGAAATCTTCAAATAAACTGCAAGGAGAAAGTCCAGTGACCACGACAGTAATTATCAAAAATGGTAACATAATTATTCCGAGCGGTGAGGTGCGAGCGGGAGTTCGAACCAATCAAATCTTAGTGGGTAAGATTAAATAAAAGACCATATAAACCTTGATTATGAAAAATAGTAAAATATATCCTTGGGTCGTAGTCGGCTTACTTTGGTTTGTCGCACTGCTCAACTATATGGATAGGCAAATTTTATCAACTATGCGTCCAGCTATGGCGATGGATATTGTGTCGCTAGAAAGTGCTGCGGTATTTGGCAATCTAATGGCTGTATTCTTATGGATCTACGGCTGTATGAGTCCAGTTGCTGGGGTTTTGGCTGATAAATTGAATAGAAAATGGTTGATTATTTCTAGTCTATTCGTATGGTCTGGTGTCACGCTTTTGATGGGCTATGCGACATCGTATGACCAATTGTATGCGCTGCGTGCAGTAATGGGCGTGAGCGAGGCTATTTATATTCCAGCGGGATTATCCTTGATTGCGGATTACCACAGTGACAAATCCAGATCATTAGCTGTAGGTATTCATATGACAGGCTTGTATTTTGGACAAGCTTTGGGAGGTTTTGGAGCTACTGTTGCATCCAATTATTCTTGGCAGAATACGTTTATATTATTTGGTCTAGTGGGAATTGTCTATGCATTAATTTTAGTATTTACACTTTTCGAGACACAAGCTCGCGTAAAACCAGAAAAAGTTACCGAAGATCGCACTTCCGTGTTGAAAGGAATACCGATTCTATTTAGCAATATCGCTTTCTGGGTAATCCTTTTGTATTTCGCAGTTCCAAGTTTACCTGGATGGGCTACGAAAAACTGGTTGCCAACATTATTTGCCGACAACCTTAATATTCCAATGGAAAAAGCAGGTCCATTATCTACTATTACTATCGCATTTTCATCATTTGTAGGCGTAATTTTCGGTGGTATTCTTTCGGATAAGTGGGTTCAAAAAAATATTAGAGGTCGTATATATACCAGCGCAATAGGTTTGGCATTAACAATTCCTGCAGTATTTCTTATTGGTTATGGGACTACGATTTGGGCAATTGTTTGCGCAGGACTGATGTTTGGATTTGGTTTTGGGATGTTTGATGCGAATAATATGCCTATTCTTTGCCAATTTGTATCTGCCAAATATCGTGCGACAGCTTACGGGATTATGAACATGGTTGGCGTCTTTGCTGGGGCATATATTACTAATTTACTGGGAGCTTCTGCTGACGAAGGTAATCTAGGTTCTGATTTTGCGCTATTAGCTGTTATTGTGTTTGTAGTATTGATTATACAATTATCTGTTTTACGTCCTAAACACAATGAGCAACCTAGTTAAAATCACCTTGCTTTTAATTAGCTTTTGCTCTTTGGTTTTACCTATCAAAGCGCAAAAGCGTGTAGCTTGTATTGGCGATTCGGTCACTGAAGGGTATGGAATTAGTGATTCGACACTTAACTATCCAGCACAATTGCAAAAGTTGCTGGGATCAGGATTTGTGGTTGGTAATTTCGGGCATTCCGGTGCCACATTGTTAAGAAAGGGGCATAATCCTTACCACAAAACCAAAGCTTATACTAAGGCTTTATCTTTTGGACCTGATGTAATCGTGATTGCTTTAGGTTTGAATGATACGGATCCGAGAAATTGGCCAAATTATAAGAATGAATTTTTAGGTGATTATAGTCAGCTTATAAATGATTTTAGGAAAATCAATCCAAAAGTTGAAATATTCATCTGTACGATGACACCAATTTTTAGTGGACATCGTCGATTTTTATCAGGAACGCGAGATTGGTTTGATCAAATTCAAGCATTGATTCCGCAAATAGCAAAAGCGCAGGATGCTACATTGATTGATAATCATTCTGTATTGGCAGCACGTATTGATCTATTTGATGATTATTTGCATCCAAATAGTAGAGGAGCGCTATTAATCGCAGAAAATGTTGCGCCATATATAAAACCTATTCAGCAAGCCTTATCGCTGCATGAGACATTTGGAAATCATATGGTATTGCAACGCGAAGTAATCAATAAAATTATAGGCAAAGCTTCTGCAAATGAAACTGTAACTATCGAATTCAAAAATAAAAAATACCACACTATCTCTAATAGAATTGGGAATTGGGAAATAGATCTTCCTGCTCAATCGGCAGGAGGACCTTTTAGCATCAAAGTACGCACAAGGAATTCGAAAATTGAATTAACTGATGTGTTATTTGGAGATGTTTATTTGTCTTCAGGTCAGTCAAATATGGCTTTTGAATTACAACACGCTTTAGGTGCGGATTCTATTTTGAATATGGTGCAATCATTTGAAAAAATAAGAGTTTTTAAGAATAAAAATTTGATTGAAACCTCCAATATCGTTTGGGATGCAGAGCAATTGGATAAAGTTAATGAGTTGCAATATTTCTCCGGAAATTGGCAAAAATCTTCTATAGACGCTGTACAAAATTTTTCGGCAATAGCGTATATGACAGCTCTGGAGCTATATAAATCACAGCAAGTTCCCATTGGAATTATTGATATTTCGGTAGGAGGATCTAATACAGAGTCTTGGATTCCACGATCGGTTTTAGAGCATGACAATCTACTTGCGACTTATATTCATACTTGGAAAACTTCTGATTTTGTGCAAGACTTTTGTCGCGAACGTGGCGCTAAAAATATGGAGGCTTCGAATAGGAAACATCAGCGTCACCCTTACGATCCGGCTTACAATTTTGAAGCTGGAATTTCTAAATGGAAGGATACAAAAATCAATGCTGTAATGTGGTATCAAGGTGAGAGCAATGCGCACAATATAGAGCATCATGCATACTTGTTCAAGACAATGGTAGAATCATGGCGTAAAACTTTTCAGACTGATTTGCCATTTTATTTTGTGCAACTCTCTAGTATGAATAGACCTTCTTGGTCGGTATTTCGTGATTCACAACGTTTGCTTAGTAATGATATTTCTAATTGCTATATGGCAATTAGTTCTGACGTTGGGCATCTGACAGACGTGCATCCGAAGAATAAATTAGTAATTGGAAAGCGATTAACCAATTTGATACGTCAGCATACTTACCATGAAAATATTGTTGCTGATTCGCCTCAGCCTATTTCGTATAGAAAAGCTGACAACGAAATTATTATTGAATTTAATCATTGTAAGACTTTAAAACTTTCAAATGGTGATTCTATCAATGATTTACAACTTTTTAAAGTTGACGGTAATATACTTGAGGTTCGCTCGGCACGTGTAGAAGGCAATACATTGAGAATTCCCATTCTAAACGATGTGATTAACATCCAATATGGCTATTCGCCATTTACAACTGGAAATTTAATAAGTGATACAGCAGTACCTGTGTCCACCTTTAATTTAAAAATTGATTGAGATGAAATATACAGATGAACATTTAAAAGATTTGGCAAAGTTTTACCAAAGCCAACTTCTTGAAGATACCGTTCCATTTTGGTTTCCACGTTCGTATGATTTGGAACATGGAGGATATCTGCTTATGCGCGATGCAGATGGATCCTTGATCGATACAGACAAAGCGGTTTGGATTCAAGGGCGTGCATGTTGGTTGCTAGCTACTTTGTATAACACAGTTGAACCAAAACAAGCATGGTTGGATGGTGCGAAAATTGGTTATGAGTTTTTGAAAAACAAGTGTTTTGCCGAGAACGGAAAAATGTATTTTCACGTGGATAGAGAAGGAAATCCAATACGCATGCGTCGATATTTTTTCTCCGAAACATTCGCGGTCATTGCATTTGCAGCATACGCTAAAGCTTCAGGAAATGAAGAAGCGGCTGATTTGGCGCGAGAAATTTTCGGAACTTGTCTTTCTTACCTATACGGCGAAAAGCAAATGGAACCTAAATTTGAATCAACTAGACCGACTCAAGGGATAGGTATTCCAATGATTATGTTGAATACAGCACAGCAACTCCGCGAATCAATAGGTGATGATCGCTGTGAGGAGACAATAACGTACTGTATCGAACGTATCGAAAAATACTTTGTAAAAGATGATATCCGTTGTGTGATGGAACAAGTGGGGTTAGATGGGGAAATAATTGATCATATCGATGCACGTACATTAAATCCAGGGCATGCAATAGAAGGCGCTTGGTTTATCCTTCATGAGGCAAAACATCGAAAAAGCGATATGAAGTTAATTGATCTTGGCTGTCGTATGCTGGATTACATGTGGGAGCGAGGCTGGGACGCTGAGCATGGTGGTATTTTATATTTCAAAGATGTGTATGATAAACCAGTGCAGGAATATTGGCAAGACATGAAATTCTGGTGGCCACAGAATGAAACTATCATCGCAACTTTATTGGCTTATGAAATCACAAAGGATGAAAAATATGCAGTAATGCACAAACAAATCCACGAATACGCCTATAAACATTTTCATGATAAAGAAAATGGCGAATGGTTTGGCTATTTGCATAGAGATGGTTCCGTAGCGCAAACTGCTAAAGGAAATTTATTTAAAGGCCCATTTCATTTGCCTCGTCAGGAATGGTATTGTTATATGCTATTAAAGAAATATTTGAATAATGATAAAAGCAATAAATCTACTTGTACTAGTAATTGTTTGGACGGCAACTAGTAGAGTTGCAAAAGCACAAGATAACATTATCCCCAAGCCTATTCATGCTGTTTGGGGACAAGAAAACTTCGATTTGAGTAATGGTGTTTACATTAAAAGGACCAATTCAACGCTTACGTCTGAGTACGAAACTCTGAAGAATATTTTTAAATCTTGGGGTATTAATATTGTAAATAAACCGCTTAAAAAACGAATTCCAACAGTTACTTTAAATATTCAACCTAATTTAAAAGGTAAAAATGAAGCCTATAACTTACTAATTAACAGTAACGAGATTAATATTACGGCAAAAACTGCTGCTGGAATATTTTATGGACTTCAAACCTTAAAGCAATTTTCGGTATTGAATCATAAGATTCAATTTGCTAGCATTCAAGATGAGCCTGCGTTTTCATGGCGTGCTTATTTGATTGATGTCGGTCGTAATTTTCAACCTGTAGATATGATCAAAGAGCAAATCGATGTCATGGCACAATACAAGTTGAACGTGCTACATTTTCATTTTACTGAAGATATAGCTTGGCGCTTGGCGAGTGACAAATATCCAGGTTTGACAGATGCTTTAGTAATGACACGATGGAAAGGTCATTATTACTCGAAGCAAGATTTCAAAGATTTAATCCAATATTGTAAAGAAAGTCATATTACGTTTCTACCAGAGATAGATATGCCGGGCCATAGTGCTGCCTTCAAAAGATTCTTTGGCGTGGATATGCAATCGGATTCTGGAATGATATACATCAAGGAATTGTTAACCGAATTTCGTCAGAACTTTCCTGAATTAGATGTCATCCATATCGGCGGGGATGAAGTGAAGATTACGAATAAAAATTTCATGCCTGAAATCACAAAGTTTGTTGAGAATTTAGGGTATAAGAAGACAATTGGTTGGGATCCTGGAAGTAATTTGGAGCCGCAGACTATTCGCCAAATGTGGATGGGCGGACCAAAATTGGTCGAGGAAAAAGGCGATAAAATATACATCGAATCCAAGCATTTTTACATCAATCATATGGATCCTTTGGAAACAGTGACTACATTATTTCACCGTAAAATTGGTGAAGTCGATAAGGAACATAAGAACTTCATTGGAGCGACTTTGTGTTCATGGCCAGATCGTGCTGTGGAAAAACCAATTGATATGTTTTACCACAGTGCTATTTATCCGGCTATTTTAACTTTCGCCGAGCGCATTTGGCAAGGTGGAGGTCGAGCAGGATGGATGGCTAATATTGTTCCTTCGGAAGATTCGGACTATGGTGATTTTGTAGATTTTGAAAAACGTCTATTAAGTCATAAGAAGTTGTATTTTGCAGAAAAGCCATTTCCGTATGTTTCGCAATTAGGAACCAAATGGGAATTAATTGGGCCTTTTGATAATTTAGGTGATGTAAATAAAAGTTTTGCAATAGAAAAAAATCCGTTTGCACAACATGAGGTTACCAAAGTCGTAGAAGGAGGGACTGTTATTTTGAAGCACTGGTTTGGTGATATAATTGAAGGAGCAATTTCCAATCCAATAAAGAATACTACTTATTACGCTCGTACAAAAATTTGGTCTGATGCTAACGGAATAAAGCCTTTCTGGATTGATTTTAATAATTTCTCGAGGTCTTATTTGACCGATACACCAGAACTGGGCAATTGGGATAATAAGGGTAGTCAAGCCTATGTGAATGGTGTTCGTATTACGCCGCCGAAATGGCAAAATGCAGGTCAGCAAGGGCAATCAGAAGTTCCTTTAGTTGATGAAGGTTATTCTTATCGAGCTCCGACAATGATTACGTTAAAAAAAGGTTGGAATGAGGTGTTATTAAAACTTCCAGTAGCAGAATTTAGAGGTAGAACATGGGACAATCCATCCAAATGGATGTTTACGTTTGTTCCAGTAGAAAAGAAATAAAAAATAAACATTATAAATACTATGAAGAAACTATTTTTAAGTTTTTGTGCAATCACGGCTTCTTTTGTGCTAATGGCACAAGAAGTAACCGTTTTTAAATCTGGTGAAGACGGCTATGCAAGTTACCGTATTCCAGCTATCGTGAAGGGAAAATCTGGTGAGTTAATTGCTTTTTCTGAAGGACGTGTAGATCACGCTGGTGATTTTGGTAATGTGGATATTGTCTACAAAATCAGTAAAGATGGCGGTAAAACTTGGGGAACATTGCAAGTGGCGGTAGATTATGACAAATTGCAAGCTGGTAATCCAGCTCCTGTAGTTGATTTATTGGATCCTGCTTATCCACAAGGTCGACTTTTCTTATTTTACAACACAGGAAACGATCACGAAGGTGACGTTCGTAAAGGCAAAGGTTTGCGTGAAGTGTGGTACAAAGTATCATCAGATGCTGGAAAAACGTGGTCAGAAGCGGTGAATATTACGACTCAAGCACACCGTCCTAAACAACCGCAAATTAATCCAGCGTATAATTTTAAAGAAGATTGGCGAACCTATGCGAATACACCCGGTCATGGTTTTCAATTTGTATCTGGACCGAATAAAGGTAGAATTTATATAGCAGGAAACCACAATGCTGGAGATCCACAGCCGCAAAATAAAGATTGGAATGCGCACGCTTATTACTCGGACGATCACGGAAAGACATTCAAGTTGAGTGAGAAAGTTCCTTATCCAGGGACAAACGAATCATTAGCTGCTCAAATTGGCGAGAATTCGGTCTATATGACTTCGCGTAATCAACAATTGACACCAAAACAAAGAGTGATTTCGGTTTCTAACGATGGTGGTCAAACTTGGGTTTCTTCAGAACCAGATGCTAACCTTCCTGATCCTATAAATCAAGCATCGGTGTTGTCGTGGAAAAAAGGAAAGAAATTTATATTAGCGCATAGTAATGCAGCTGATCAAAGTAAAAGAGATAACCTGACTTTGCGTTTATCGAAGGATCAAGGTAAAACTTGGTACTTCAACAAAGTTGTGGCTAAAAGTCCAGAAGGTTATAAAGGTGGGGCATACGCAGCCTATAGTGATATTGTATTAGTAAAGAAAAACTCAATCGGTGTATTGTATGAAAAAGATGGTTACAAAGAAATCGTATTTGTACCTGTCGCAATTAAATAGTCTAAGTTTTCCATTAGTCATAAACCAAAAACGCTGTTCGATAGGAACAGCGTTTCGTTTATATTTTCTATTGGTAGCCCAATAGTTTCATTACTTGTTTCGAGTTTTGCTCTTCACCGAAAACTTCATAGTTGAAAGTTTCGTCTCTGTTGCGACGTATCAATACGTGCTTAGGAGAAGGCAACAAACAGTGGTGAATACCACCATAACCTGACAATACATCTTGGTAAGCCCCTGTATGAAAAAATCCCAAGTACTGTACTTTACGTGTTTTAGGCATAAATACCGAGTTCATGTGTGCTTCTTGATTGTAGTAATCTTGACCATCGCAAGTAATACCACCTAAGTTTACGCGTTCGTATTCTGAATCCCAATTGTTGATTGGTAGCAAAATATATTTTTGGTTCAATGCCCATACGTCCGGTAAGTTCGTGATGAATGAACCATCAATCATAAACCATCTTTCACGGTCATTTTGTTGTTTACGACCCAGTACTTTGTACAAGATACCTGAAGCCTCAGCAACTGTATATTTACCAAATTCCGTAATGATATCTGGTTCCATTACTTCGTGGTGCGCACAGATTTGTTTGATACGGTTTACAATTTCATTGACCATGTATTCATAATCAAAATCATGAACCAATGAATCTTTGAAAGGCATACCACCGCCAATATCCAATGTATCCAAATCTGAATTGATTTTCTTGAATTTACAGTAAAGCGTCACATATTTCTCCAACTCATTCCAGTAATACGGCGTATCCGAGATACCAGAATTGATAAAGAAGTGTAATAACTTAACTTTGAAGTTCGGGTTATCCGCGATTTTGTTGTTGTAAAAATCAATAACGTCCTCCTGACGAATACCTAAACGAGACGTATAAAATTGGGAATCAGGCTGCTCTTCTGAAGCAATACGAATACCCAAAGCACATGGCTCATCCAATTCAATTTCATCATCATACAAATTGAATTCTTCCTTGTTATCCAATACAGGAATGATATTCGTGTAGCCATCATGGATCATATCTATGATGTACTGTTTGTATTGATACGTTTTGAAACCATTACAAATCACCGTAATGTCTTTCGTTACCGTGCCCTGACGCTCCAATGAATCAATCATCGGCATATCAAATGCAGATGAAGTCTCCAAGTGGATATCATTTTTCAACGCTTCTTCTACGATGTGTTTGAAGTGCGACGACTTTGTACAATAACAATACTTATACGAACCGCGATAGTTGTGTTTCAAAATCGCGGTTTGAAACAAGATTTTCGCTTGTTGTATTTTTTTGCTGACAATAGGTAGGTACGTAAAACGCAATGGCGTGCCATACGTTTCAATCATTTCCATCAAATTCAAATCGTGGAAATACAATTCGTCGTCGATGATTTCGAATCCGTCTTGGGGAAAACCAACACTTAAGTCAAGAAATTCCTGATAGCTCTGCATTTTTTATTATTTTTGCAAAGATATACTTTCATAATGAATACCTAAATACATTGGGTGTTATTTTTCCCGTTCATTATCAGAAAGATAGAATTATTACGCAATAATTACATGACGAATTCGATACAAGATACACTAGTTCAACAAACTGTTGCCGCTGTCAAAGCGCTTTATGGTGCTGATATTCCAGAATCGCAAATTTCTCTGCAAGAGACAAGAAAAGAATTTGAAGGTCAAATTACTATCGTTACTTTTCCCGTAACTCGCTTCTCTAAAAAATCACCAGAGCAAACAGGTACAGAAATAGGGGAGTATTTGCAACAAAATATTGAAGCTATTTCGGCTTTTAATGTGATAAAGGGATTTTTGAATATCTCATTATCGGATTCGTATTGGATTGCTTTGTTGAATGAGACTATTGCTGCTGAAAATTTTGGTCAATTTCCTGCAAATGGTAAAAAATTGATGGTGGAATATTCTTCACCTAATACTAATAAACCATTGCACTTGGGTCATATCCGCAACAATCTGTTAGGCTATTCGGTAGCAGAGATTTTGAAAGCTTACGGTTATGATATTATCAAAGCAAATTTGGTAAACGACCGTGGTGTGCATATTTGTAAGTCGATGTTGGCTTGGCAGAAGTTCGGAAATGGTGAAACACCAGAATCTTCAGGCTTGAAAGGTGATCATTTAGTGGGTAAATATTATGTAGTCTTCGATAAAGAATACAAAAAAGAAATCGAAGCTTTAAAAGCGGAAGGTCAAACGGAAGACGAGGCGAAGAAAAATGCGCCTTTGATGTTGGAGACGCAAGAAATGTTGCGTCAATGGGAAGCTGGAAATGAAGAAGTAATCGCGCTTTGGTCGAAAATGAACGGTTGGGTGTATGCAGGTTTTGAGAAAACATACAAGCAATTGGGCGTTGATTTTGATAAATTTTATTACGAATCAAACACCTATTTATTAGGCAAAGATATTATCCAAGAAGGTCTGGACAGCGGTGTTTTCTTCAAAAAAGAAGACAACTCGGTGTGGATTGATTTGACGGATGAAGGTTTAGACCAAAAATTGGTGTTGCGCGGTGATGGAACATCCGTTTACATCACACAAGATTTGGGTACAGCACAATTAAAATACGACGAATTCGGAATGAGTGAGTCTATTTATGTAGTAGGTAATGAACAAGATTACCACTTCAAAGTGTTGTTTACTATTCTAAAAAAACTAGGCAAATCTTGGGCAGATGGTTTATTCCATTTATCATATGGTATGGTGGATTTACCCTCTGGAAAGATGAAATCGCGCGAAGGAACAGTCGTAGATGCCGATGATTTGATGGCTGAAATGGTGGAGACGGCTAAATCACGTACTGAAGAATTAGGAAAAACTGAAGATTTTTCTGAAGAACAAAAGGCAGCACTTTACGATACAATCGGCATGGGAGCTTTGAAATATTTCTTGTTGAAAGTTGATCCTAAAAAACGATTGTTATTTGATCCGAACGAATCCGTGGATTTCCAAGGTCATACAGGACCATTTATTCAATATACGCACGCTCGTATCAAGTCAGTATTGCGCAAAGCTGAATTTAATTCTGATGCAGCAATAGCTATTCCTCCTAATATTTCATCGTACGAACGTGATTTGATTCAGGCTTTGGGACAATTCCCAAGTGTAATTGAAATCGCGGCAAAAGAGTTTAGTCCTGCACAATTAGCAAATTATGCTTATGAGATTGCCAAATTGTACAACAAATTCTATCACGAAGAAACGATTTTAAAAGCAGAAGATGCAGATGTAAAAACTTTTCGCTTACATTTGTCCGCTGCAGCAGCTAAAATTATTGCAAGATCTATGCGTTTATTAGGAATCCAGGTTCCTGAAAGAATGTAATAACTATTCAAGATATAATTGAGAAATAATCTAACCATTTTGGTTAGATTATTTTTTTTGCGCTAATACCTAAGTATATTTGGCATCTTATATGCACCAGAATAAAACTATGAAGAGATACAAAGTAGGTTTAATAGGGTTTTCAATTGGTGGACATGTATTTCATGCACCATTTATTGCAAGTAATCCAGATTTAGAATTATATAAGGTTACCGCTCGTAAAGAAGAGCAACAAAAAATGTTAGCTGAACGCTATCCAGAAGCTATTGGCGTCCTTTCGGCAGATGAAATAATCAATGATTCTGAAGTGGATATTGTAGTGGTAGCAACGTCCAATGATGTGCATTACAGTCTGACCAAGCAAGCTTTGGAAGCTGGAAAGCATGTCATCGTCGAAAAGCCTTTTACGAATACCACAGTCGAAGCGGATGAATTAATTGAACTAGCTAAAGCCAAAGGCTTGTTATTATCTGTACATCACAATGCACGCTTTCATTCGGATTTCAAAACTGTGAAACGTCTACTTGCTGAGGGAAGATTAGGCAGAGTAGTAAGTTATGAAGCACGATTTGATCGTTTTCGTAATTTTTTGAGAGAAGGAGCATGGCGTGAACAAGCAGGTCCAGGTTCTGGAATTCATTTTGATTTGGGTGCACATTTGATCGATCAAGCTTTGCAATTATTCGGGCATCCAGAGTATGTTTTTGCGGATTTACGCGTACAACGTGATGGCGCAGAAGCAATCGATGATTTCGAATACATATTGTCTTATCCGCGTCTTAAAGTTATTTTAAGAGGTCAAATGCTAGCGAAAGAGCCAACTCCAAGATTTGCTATTTATGGGATGAATGGTTCTTTTGTGAAAAAAGGAGTTGATCCACAGGAAAATTTGCTTCGTGCAGGCGTTCGCCCGGAGTCTAAAGCAGACTGGGGTGTGGAATCTGCAGAAATACAAGGTTCACTTTCCCTATTAGAAAATGGAGAAGATGTGCACGAGTATGTTTTAAGTGAGATCGGTACGGGACAGGATTTTTATAAAAATATTGTTGCGACATTGCGTGGTGAGGAAGCATTATTCATCAAGCCAGAAGAAGCCCGCGATGTAATCCGTATTCTTGAATTGGGAGATATCTCCTCTCGAGAAAGACGAACAGTAACTGTAGAAGGAGAGCTTATTTCTTCAAAATATTAAAGATGAAATCCCGAAGTTAAAGATGCTTCGGGATTTTTCATTTCTATAAACTTGTCATATTTGGCAAGACGACCTATCTTTGGCATTCTAAGTAGAAAACATAGTGGCGAATTACGATGCAATAATTATTGGAGCTGGAGCGTGTGGATTGATGTGTGCTGCGCAGGCAGGTTTGTTAGGGAAGAAGACATTGGTTCTTGAAGGAAATGATAAGCCTGGCGCTAAAATTCTCATCTCCGGAGGAGGACGTTGTAATTATACCAACCTTGGAACTTCTATAGAAAATTTCGTTTCCGAAAATCCCAAATTTTTGAATGCTGTTTTTTCGCAATGGACAGTAGAAGACACCATTCAGTTTTTTGAAAATTTTGGTGGAATAAAACCACAGGAAAAAACTTTGGGTCAACTATTTCCTACGACAAATAAAGCAAAAGATATTGTAGCAACGTTTACCAAGTTGTTATACGAAACAGGACAAGATTTGTGGCTTAATACCTTAGTCAAAGCTGTCGATAAAGTTGATCAAGGATATGAGCTTTCCATTATTCGTAATGGTAAAGAAGAAAAATTAACAGCTCAAAAAGTAGTTTTTGCCTCTGGTGGTTTGCCTGTGCACAAATTAGGTGCTTCGGATTTTGCATTGCGCGTAGCGCGTCAATTTAATCTTGAAATTGTACAAACTGCACCCGCTTTGGTACCATTGACCATCACAGGGAAAAATGCAGACTGGTATGCTTCACTTTCTGGAAATTCGGTCTTTGCGCGGGTTTATAATGACAAAATCTCCTTCGAAGAGAATATTCTATTCACCCATTGGGGGTTGAGCGGACCCGCTATTTTGCAGATTTCATCTTATTGGAAAGCTGGAGAAACCTTTACCATCGACTTGTTGCCAAAATTCAAATTGGAGGATGTTATCAAGCAAGAACGTAATAATGGTGGAAAGCGTCTTGTTGGACAGATGTTAAACGATTTTTTTACTAGAAAAATGGTTGATGCTTTAGGTAAATTCTTGCCATTGGATGTAAAAATTGCTTCATTAAGTAAGGTTGATGCCAAATTAATAATCGAAAATATTCATAAGTTCAAAGTCAAACCTGCTGGGGATAAAGGTTACGATAAAGCGGAAGTTATGCGTGGAGGGATTTCCACCACTGAGCTAAATCCTAAAACTTTAGAATCAAAGAAAAATCCGGGTTTGTATTTTGGTGGCGAAGCAGTAGACATCACAGGTTGGCTGGGCGGCTACAACTTTCAATGGGCTTGGGCTGCTGGATATGCTATTTCGCAAGATATATAAATTACTTTTTAATGTTTTTGTTAAGTTATGCGGATATAAAAAGTTTTTGTATTTTGCGTGAAACTAATTTTGATATTCGAAGATTAGTTATATTTGATATGAAAAACAATTTTAAGATTATTTTTGTGTAGTCTTTTCAATCTAACCTTTTGTATTCTAGAATTTTATTGGTATTAACGTGCTGATTATTATTTAATGATGACAACGTTATCATTGCTAATTATGGTATGATACTCACATATTTTAGAACACATTTGGTGTTTATTACCTATGAATCCTATGCGCGTAACGCTAGTAGAAGATAATGCTATCTTCTGTTTCTTATTCAAAAAATTTTTGGAAGATTATCCTTCTAGAGAAATAGACGTCGAAATTTTTTCGAATGGTAAAGCCGCTTGGGATCATTTTTCATCTATTAAGGATACTCCCAATTTGTTTCCAGATATGCTTTTTGTTGATATCAATATGCCATTTATGAATGGATGGGAATTG
This sequence comes from Sphingobacterium bovisgrunnientis, assembly GCF_009829085.1. Taxonomy (GTDB): domain Bacteria; phylum Bacteroidota; class Bacteroidia; order Sphingobacteriales; family Sphingobacteriaceae; genus Sphingobacterium; species Sphingobacterium bovisgrunnientis. Next base: position 36,044 of record NZ_WUQY01000019.1, on the reverse strand, counting down.
ATCGAAAATCTGGTTGTTAATAATTTTGATTTTATTCATACCACTACAATATACATTGTTAGTTCTTCCAAGAGTTCATTAGACTTAGGGAAATTACAGGAATATCAGTTTATCAAAGAATACATTATAAAACCAATAGACAGAGAAGGCATTTATAAATTATTGGATGAGTATAATCAGAATATAACTTAATCCATGAATAGTAGTTGCTTTAGTTTAATTACAAATCAATATATACACCTTATTAAATATTTACAGTGGCATTAGTTTTTAAAGAGGGAAGACCAGTCGTTCGATTAAGGGCTTTTAGAGCCATAGACGATCCAAAAACTTGTGAACGTTTTATTGCAGGGCATGAACATGTACTTACTGCAATAGGTGTAAAAAAAGTTACCTCCTCCAAAAATGATTGGATGTATAATCCTGCAGCATTTGTCTTGATAGTAGAATCTTTGGATGGAGAGAATGTGTATGGTGGCGCTCGTATTCATGTAGCCGGTGGCACACAACCTCTTCCTATTGAAGAGGCAACTGGGAAATTAGACCCAAAGATTTTTGATTTGGTGTGGGAATATGCGCAAGAAGGAACAGGTGAAGGTTGTGGTCTTTGGAATTCAAGGGAAATTGCAGGATACGGTATCGGAAGTATTTTCCTTACTAGAGCTGCAATTGCTATATCTGAGCAAATTGGAATCAAATCTTTATTTGCGCTATGTGCTCCCTATACGATTAACTTAACGAAAAGTGTAGGATATAGACAAGAGACGAGTATCGGAAATAATGGTACATTTTACTATCCCAAATTAGATCTTTTGGCTACTACTATGGTATTAGAGGACATTACCACATTGGGTTTAGCTTCTGATGAGGATAAGAATGCAATTTTGGATTTGCGTAATAATTTGAACTGCACGAGGATTGAAGTACTACGTTCTAAAGAGATAGAAATCCAATACCAATTAGAGTTAGATTTTAAAGGTCAATGGAACTTAAATGAAATTATTGCAAATCTACCTAAAAGAACAAAGTTGGACAAGGATCTAGATGATAGTGATATACAAATAATGTAAAGGAGTTTTGAATACATAATATATGAAAGATCTTTTGGAAAATCAATTTCCTTATAAACCAATCTTCTTTAGAACTTCAAATATTGAAGAAAAGAAACTATTAGATGAACTTAAAAATAGTGAAAATGTTGCTTTCGTATTTGATGAAATAGAAAGACAAATAACAGAACTTATTCGTTGCCGGTATCCGATGGGAGTTGGGGTAGAAGAATCTGAAAAATTAAGAAGTACTATTTTAAAAAATAAAAATGTAGCTGATTTTGGAGTTTGGGTATATTATCCATGGCGAAAAACATTGGTCCATATTCTTGAGGAAGATGATTTCATTGAAGTGAGAACCAATCGCAATCAGCTTAAAATAACGAAGGAGGAACAGCGTAAATTAACAACTAAAACTATAGGGATCATTGGACTATCTGTCGGACAATCTATTGCATTGACAATCGCTATGGAGCGTATCTGTGGTAAATTAAGATTAGCTGATTTTGATTCTTTGGATCTTAGTAATATGAATAGATTACGCACAGGAGTTTTTAATTTGGCTGTACCAAAGGTTGTAATTGCAGCCCGAGAAATAGCAGAAATAGATCCTTATATACATGTGGAAATCTTTCCAGAGGGTGTTGTGGAATCTAATTTTGATGATTTTTTGACCGGGAATGGAGGTATTGATGTGTTAGTAGAAGTTTGTGATAGTTTTGAAGTAAAGATTAATAGTCGTTTGAAAGCGCGTGCAGCACAGATTCCTGTAGTGATGGATACCAATGATAAAGGGATGTTGGATATTGAACGTTTTGATTTAGAGCCGAACAGGCCGCTAATCCATGGTTTAGCTGAGGGATTGACTAGCGATAACATCAACACTTTATCAAAAGAAGAGAAGATGGGTTATCTAATGAAAATAGTTGATGCTCCAAATCTATCAGAAAGAATGAAATTGTCAGTTCCTGAAATTAATAAAACATTAGCTTCATGGCCCCAGTTGGCGTCGGAGGTAGTGTTAGGTGGCAGCATTACTACGACTGTATGTCGTGGATTACTGCTTGATCAAGCTGTTCCTTCAGGAAGATATTATATAGACGTTGAGAAAATTATCAGAGATAATAATAATCTATAAAACAATTGTTGTCCTATGAATTTTAGAGCTATTCTTTTTTTATTATTCGTCTTTGCTTATTCGTCTTTTGCAAATGCAAATGATTACGTAACGTTTTCAATTGAAAATTGTGGAGAATATATAGGGAAGAATATTTCTATTTTAAAAGACCAAACAAGGTCGTTGACATTTGATGAAGTTAGACTGCTAAACGAAAAATTCATTGCAAGTGATGAAGAAGTACCTAATTTGGGTGTGGACGGAGCAAATAATTGGATTAAATTTTCTCTCAAAAATTATTCTGATGTTAATGAATTGGTTATTAATTTATCACAAACTAATATTGATAATGTTGTTTTTTATTGGATTAAAGACGGTATCGTAGATAGTATAGACTCTCGTGTTGGTGGAAAGGGAGATAATTTGGGGTTCAATCACCAATATTATTTATTTGAATTGCCTTTAAAAAAGGGTGAAGAAGTTGAATGCTATTTTAAGCTCTTTAGTCATACACAGCTTTCTGCACCGATTTCTATTCATACGCCCAAGAGTTTGTTTAATTCACTCTTACAATCGGATATATTTTCTGCCATTTATATAGGACTAATGCTCTCCATGATCCTGTATAATATTTTCCTTTATTTTTCTACAAGAGAGGCACACTATTATACTTATGTAAATTATATATTTTGGGTAGTTGTAGCACAAATGGCAATTTTAGGATTGCTTGAGCCATTACTCGACTTGGATAATAAATGGGTAACAAGTCGATTGCTAACATTTTCTGGTGCAATATCGGGTATAGCTGCGATTTTCTTCGTCAAATCGTTTTTACAAACTGCTCAAGAATCACCAAAATTTAATGTTTTATTAAATGTATTCATTGTTGGATATGTAGTGGCTATAATTTTACTTATTGCTGGAATAATAACTCCTGCATATAAGATGGTCAATTTTGTAGCAGGAGGTGGATCTACTATTGTACTAATTTTAGCATTTAGATTGTCTCGCGAAAAGTATAGGCAAACGAAGTATTTTCTATTTGCATGGTGTATATTTTTAATAAGTGTATTAGTGTACGTATTAAAAGATTATAACATTCTACCGCATAATTTTTTTACATTAAGATCAGTACAGATCGGATCGGTAATTGAGGCTATTTTACTTTCATTCGCTCTTGGAGACAAAATAAATATATACCGCAAAGAAAATGAGGAATCACAAGCACGTGAGTTGGCAGTTTCGCTGGAGAACGAACGCTTAGTTAAAGAGCAAAATGTATTATTGGAACAAAAAGTTGATGAGCGCACTCGCGAGTTGACAGAAAGTAATGATTCTTTACAGACCACTCTTGATCATCTAAAAGAAACACAATCACAACTTGTAGAAGCAGAGAAGATGGCTTCATTAGGTCAATTGACAGCAGGAGTTGCACACGAAATTAATAACCCTATTAACTTTGTTACGTCTAATGTCGCGCCATTGCGTAGAGATATGGATATGCTGTGGGATGCTGTTGATAAATTTGAAAAATTGGCTTTAAATAATGAAATTTTACCAGAAGATAAAGCTAAGTTAATAGCCGATTATAAAGACGAATTGGATCTGGATTACCTTAAAGTTGAGGTTGAATATTTATTGAAAGGAATGTTTGAAGGGGCAAGTAGAACTGCAGAAATAGTTAAAAGTCTGCGTGTATTTTCAAGAGTAGACGAAGATACTTGGAAATTTTCGGATATAAATGAAGGCATAGAGTCGACTATGGTAATATTGAATACTTTAGTCAAAGATAAAATTACAGTTATAAAAGAATACGGAGACATTCCATTAATTGAGTGTCATGCAGGAAAATTGAATCAAGTTTTCTTAAATATTATAACAAATGCCATTTACGCATTAGATAAAAAATTCCAATCTACATCTGAGGGGGTATTAAAAATTGAAACTGGACTAATCGATAATGGTTCTTCTGTGTTTATTAAGATAACGGATAATGGGATAGGTATTCCAGATGATATTAAGCATAAAATTTTTGAACCATTCTTTACGACAAAAGATGTGGGAGAAGGCACGGGATTAGGCATGTCAATTGCTTATAAAACCATAGAAAATCATAATGGCAAAATTTTGATTGAAAACAATATCGGCGGTGGTACTATCTTTAATGTCATCTTACCTATTAAGCAATCACCGAAGTAAATATTCATATTATGGAAAAAATTGAAATTCTATACGTTGACGATGAATTAAACAATCTTTTGGGGTTTAAAGCGAACTTCAGAATTGATTATAAAATTCATATTGCTTCTAATACCAAGGAGGCAGAGACGATTTTAACAGAAAATCCAGATATAAGAATAATATTCTGTGATCAACGCATGCCTGATGAGTTGGGGGTTGACTTTTTGGAGAGAATCAAAGTAAAATTTCCTCGTCCGATTCGTATATTGTTGACTGCATATGCGGATATGAGTGTGGTTATTGATGCGATTAATAAAGGAAATATTTTTAAGTTCGTTCGTAAACCGTGGATGAATGAAGAGATTATTTCATCCATTCAAGAGGCAAACAAATTCTATATAACAACATCTCTATTAGATATAAGGAATCAGGAGTTACAAAAAGCTTACGATGAATTAGATAAATTTGCATATAGTGTAAGTCACGATCTTCGTGATCCACTTACTGGCGTGCTTTCAGCGATCACTTATGCTTTAGGTTACGATAAAGTAAAGGATATACACAACCTCTTATTATTAATGCAAGGCTCAATTCTAAAGCTTGATCAATATATTGATAGCTTGAGGGACTATTATTTACTAAGGAGAGGTGAATTGCTACTTGTGGATATTGATTTTCATTTATTAGCTAACACGCTTAAGGAATTTTATCAAGTTTCAGTTCAGAAGACAAAAATTGACTTTAGAGTTGATGTTGATCAAAATACAAATTTCAAAAATGATTTATCATTAATTGAATTAATAATACATAATTTGCTGAGCAATGCATTTAAATACCAAAATGATTTGCAAGAGGATCAGTTTATACATGTTTCAATCACAGTTTCAAAAGGTAATTTGACCATTAGAGTGAAAGATAATGGTATTGGTATTCCCGCAGATGCTAAAGAAGAAATCTTTAAATTATTCTATCGAGCGAGTAACCAATCCCAAGGTATGGGATTTGGTCTTTACAATGTAAGTGCAGCATTACTCAAGATTCAGGGAACAATAGAAATTGAGTCTGAATTATTAAAAGGCACAGAATTTATTGTAAATATTCCTAGCAAATAGCTTCTATTAAGACAAAAGCTTTTGTCTTAATAGAAATTCTAGCTGTTCATTAGAGACTTCTAATTTTGAGAATTGATCTAATGTTGATTTTCTGTCTGAATATATTTGATAAGCTCTTTGGATAGTCTCATCCAATTCTGATTCATTCCAAGGTTTAGTTAGGTAATGGAAAATTTTCCCTTTATTCACCGCATCAATTACTGCGCCCATATCCGTATATCCTGTTAACAATATGCGCATAGGCTCTGCATTAATATCAATTACTTTCTCCAAAAATTCGACACCGGTCATCTCAGGCATCCTTTGGTCTGTAATAATAATGTCAATAGCTTCTTTTTTTAGAATTTCTAAGGCATCTTTACCACTAATAGCAGTGTGAACCTTATATTTTAATCTGAAATTCGCTTTGAATGAGAACAAGTTATTCTCTTCGTCATCTACATATAATACTGATATTTTACTCATGTCTTTTAATCAATAGATAGAATTAGGTAACCATTGGGATTCAGTTACAGAGCGGCAAGATACATAAATTAAATATTTTAGTAAAATTTGTTAAAAATATTTGGGCCATTTACTAAATAATATTAGGAATGTTCAATTCAAATTATGATCATTTTCTGTTTTTTTGATGATTAAGGGTTTTGTTGATAATATTATTTTCTGAATTAAAATAGAAATTACAATAATAATAACAATCTCAAGATAGGATAGAATACTTCGTGTATTAGTCATTGCTAATACCTCGTCTAATTTATCTTTACCTTCTTCAACTTGTATTGATGATAAAACCCTGAGAATATTCTCCGCCTGTAATCCATTATTAAGTGCATCTGTGAAATTTCCATTTTCAATCGATTTCTTCATTTCTTCGGAAATCTGTGTGAATTGTATGAAATTAATCTTTTCTTTTACGGTCAAGAAAGTTTTATCATAAGCTATATTAATGGAATCAATCTTTGATAGTAAATTAATTAAATAGCTGTTATTCGAAGGATTTGATTTTAAAGATTGCACAATTTCCTCTATATAATTAGACAGTTGCAATATATAATTTCCAACCACCACCCTGTCCTCATAAATTGATGTAACAGTCTCATTGAGACGTTTTATCATCATTCTTTCCTGAAGATTGGTAAGTAATATCAAACAAAGAACCGAAAAAATTAGCGTTGTTGTCTTGATTTTATTTCTGTTTGTCAACCCAAGTTTTTTCAATATCATATAATTTAGTTCTATATAACTCTGTGTTGTAGATGCATATTTGTAGAGTTGTATTCTATGAATTTAAGAATAATCTTTCACATTAATCAATTTCATAACCGCTAAGCATCTCAATATTGAACAGGTTAATTGGTAAGATTGTTTACAATTTCAATATTCCTCTAAATCCTCTTACACCATAATATGAATCTGCTCCATTGTGATATATAAAAACTCTTCCAAATCTATTATCACCAAATAGGGCACCTCCTTTTGAGCGAACGTCATTAGGTGTTAAGAGCCAACTCGATGTTTTCAAATCAAATTCACCGACTTTTTGAAGTTGGAAATATAGATTTTCATTCAATAATTGAATTCCCATTCCTTGAGCCATATTTATTGCTGAATCCTCAGGTTTATATTGCTTTCTTGATTCCAATGCCTCATGATCATAGCATATACTTCTCCTCCCTTTTGGCGTCTCTGCAGAGCAGTCAACGAAATTAATACCCTCGTTATCTTCAGTTAATTGAACTACATCTGGTTCTCCACCAGTTTCTTCCATTCTATATAATGAATTTAGCTTTTGGGAATCATTTTTTAATTTATTGTATATGTCTTCCCAGTTTAGAGAAGGATGACGATGCATGTTTTTTAAAAATCTTTTCTCTAAAATGGTAAGTAATTCTTGGTGTTGTTCGCTTGGTATACTTTTCATAATCATTTATTTATGGTTAATTTAATAATTATTTATAAAAAAAGCCAACTCTGAATTTATAAGTTCAGAAATGGCTATGTAAATTCGAATACAATCCAAAACTTCTGAGAGATATTGTTATTGTACTCTAAATACGTTATTCAATCAAAATTACACTTATCTCAAAAATGAAATCATTAAAGATATCCATCCAATTAGCATAAGCAAACCACCAAGAGGAGTAATGGGACCCAAGAATTTCAAATTCTTATTCCAATATTCAGCGAATGACAGAAAGTAAATGCTAAAAGAGAAAAGAATCGTTCCTGCGGTAATACCATATACAGCTAGGCGTTCACTATAAATATCAAAATCCAATTGAAATCCAAGAATCAGTAAAATCAATGCCGAATACATTTGATAACGAACACCTACTTCAAACGATGCTAACTTTTCGGCTGAAATCAGTTTCTTGAATGCATGAGCACCAAAAGCGCCTAAGATGATGGCACTACTTCCAAATAATGTAGCGATGATAAGTGTAGCTGTATTCATTATTATTTTAATTTTTTCTCTAAAGTTTTAAGAGTAGTTAAACCAGATTTTGACCAAGTTTTTTTGCCATCTTTAAATAGATACAACTGGGGAATTCCTGAGATTCCCAGTTGCTTAAGTAAATCTTTGTTTTCATCGGCGTCAATCTTGATTACCTTCAAATTATCTGCATGCTTTTGAGCTATTTTATCAATTATTGGAGCCAATTCTTTGCAAGTAGCACACCACTCCGCATAGAAGTTAACAAGTACTTTTGGATGACTTTTAGTTAGAGATTCGTATGCGTCAAAGGTGATTCCTGTTGTTTTTTCGTTGGCAGAAACAAAAGGTAGATTTGATGCTTCCCATTTCATTATTCCTCCTTCAATATCAAAAACGTCGAAACCTTTTTGTGCCAAATATTGTGCAGCTTTATTGGAACGTCCACCAGACAAACAATACACATAAACTGGCTTTTTCTTATCTAATTTACTGGCTAAAGCATCAAAGTTTTCTTTATCATTCCAATTAATATGGATAGAATTTTTAAGATGCTTCTTGCTGTATTCCTCATCTGTTCGTACATCAACGAGCTGAACATTTTCGTTATTTATTTTTTGTAAAGCTTCCGTATTTGCAATTTTTGTTTGCCCAAATGTCATTAGACTACAAAACAAACCAGCTATTGTAATGATATATTTCATGCTTACGTCTTTTATAGTATTAGAGGTGCTTAAAGCACCTCTAAGTGTTAGATTCCCATTTCTTTTAGAATAAACTGTGCATTGTCAATCTTATCTGCAATCCACAATACATAGCGTATGTCTACACCAATCGATCGGCTATAGCTCTCATTCCATGCAAAATCGTTAATCGTTGCGTCGTAAGAGCGGTCAAAATTCACACCAATTAATTCGCCATAAGCATTCATGATAGGAGATCCTGAGTTACCACCCGTAGTATCCATATTGTATAGGATATTCACAGGAACATCATTTGTTCCTTTACGGGTATATGGTCCGAAATTCTTGGCTAACCAGGCATCTTTGATCGGTTGTGGATACGCAAATTCTGGATCACCAGAGCTCCCTTTTTCCAACAAGCCTTTCACTGTTGTAAACGGTGACATGTAAGTCGCATCAGCAGGACTATAGCCTTTGATATTACCAAATGTCAATCGCAATGTGGAGTTAGCATCTGGAATGAAGTTCTTAGATTGGAAAATTTCTTTTACCGCGACATAATCACCCATCAATCGGTTCAACACACCTTCACGACGTTTTAATTCTTCTCTGAAAATACCTAATTCTTCGCCAAGCTCTGCTTGAAGATTTAAAATATCATCCGAATAATTAATTAATGAATTAGCATCTTTTAGAACCGTAGTGTATAAGCTCTCTTTCGAGTTTAATTGGGACTTATCAATTGCGTTTTGGATGAATGATGAAGCTTGATCTTTCGTTGCAAGATTTCTTTTTTGGATCGTATGTATGCGATGATTTTCGGTTAGGTTCAATGCATTAGAAAACATGCGCGCTGCAATATTTTTGTCTGCAATGATGTTATAACTTTCATAGTCAGCGTCCAATTGTTTTTTTACATTTTCGATGTTTAAATCAAAAATTCGTTTGCGATCAATTTCACTTTTTTGATTTGCAACAGCAATTTTGAAGGAATTAATCATGTTTGCAACATGCATGATGCGAATTCCTGAATACAAGTTGTTAAACCACAATTCGCGAATTGCATCAGAAAATACCAACTGATAATGCTGATCAATATCTTGCATTAATGAACCATATTTCGATTTCAATTCAGGTTTTGAATTGATGAAGTTAGCCAGTTCTTGATCTTCTTTCTTCTTTGTGCTTACTAAATCAATATTACGTAGACCTTTTAGTTTTCCGCGGTAATTTTTCATCACATTGGCATTACGCTTGATGCGTGTTGCTAATGCTAATTCAGTAGCTTTATCATTTTTTCCTGCCAACATCATTTGTTGATTTTGAAAATCATTCAATTCTGACGTAAATGGCAATAAAAATTTTTGCTGATATTCAATGAATTGTGCGGGCCTATGTCTGAAGGTGCGACCAGGATAACCCAAAATAAATACGAAATCATTTTCTTCAACACCTTTTGGGTTTACTTTTAAATGCTTCTTAGGTTGATATGGGACATTGTCTTTAGAATATTTAGCAGGTTTGCCATCTGGAGAAACATACGCTCTTAAGAATGAAAAATCACCTGTATGTCTCGGCCATACCCAATTGTCCGTTTCACCGCCAAACTCACCAATATCTTGTCTAGGAATATATACCAAGCGTACATCTTCGATAGTTTTGTAACGGAATAAAACATACGATTTGCCGATAAACATTTCTGACACTTCTGCTTTGATGCTTGGGTCTTTTGCTTCCGCATCTTTCGCTATCTGCTCACGCATCTTGCTAATAGTGTTGATGCGTTCTACCGGATCTGAAATGTTGGCAACAGCATTCAAAACACGAACAGATACATCTTCGTATGAATCTGTGATACGAATAGTCAATCCTTTGGCTTCGATTTCTTGCTCTTGAGACGTAGCCACAAATCCATTTTCTAGATAATTAGCGGCTGGTGTAGAAGCCAATTGTACCGCGCTAAAAGCGCAATGATGATTGGTGATTATAAGTCCATTAGGAGATACAAACGAGCCAGAACAGCCTGAAACCTGTACAAGCGCATCTATCAAACCTATTTGTCCGGGATTGTAAATATCTTTCTCACTGATTTTTAGTCCTGCTTTTTTTAGTCCTGCACGGCTAAGTTCGCTTAATGGAAACATTCCTTCATCTGGAATGGAAGCGCTAAACATGGAAGCTGAACCCAAAAGAAGCGCAGTTAATACTGCTGAATTAAGATTTAATTTCATATTAAAATGTATTTGCTCAAAAATACAAATTCTTTTACAAAGGCTATGAATGCAATGGGGTGAGAAAATAGATCTCTCAATGCGTTTTGTTTATAACTTTCTTACCTTTGTATAAGAAAAATTTATAGAATGACATTAGTTCAACTGGAATATATTGTTGCGGTAGATACCTATAGAAGTTTTGTAGCTGCAGCGGAAAAATGTTTTGTGACGCAACCAACATTGAGTATGCAAATCCAAAAGCTGGAAGAATCGCTCGGGGTCAAAATATTCGACCGAAGTAGACAACCTGTTGTACCTACAGAAGTTGGGCTCAAAATCATTGAGCAGGCACGTATTGTGCTGATGGAAAGCAAAAAAATCAATGAAATTTTGCAGGAAAAGAAAGGAGAGCTAGAAGGTGAATTACGTGTCGGCGTAATTCCTACTGTAGCACCTTATTTGCTACCAGATGTCATTACAGCTTTTTTGAAAAAATACCCAAAAGTAAAACTTCAAATTTGGGAATACACCACAGAACGTATTGTGCATGAGTTAAAACAAGGTTTGTTAGATTGCGGCATTCTTTCGACCCCATTGACGGAGAGCAATATTCTTGAGACACCTATTTTCTACGAGACATTTGTGGCCTATGTTTCTGAAAAAAGCAATTTGTATCAAAAGAAAGTGTTAAGTACAGATGATATAGGCGAAGAAAAATTGTGGTTGTTGAACGAAGGACATTGTATGCGTGGACAAGTGTTGAATATTTGTAATTACAAACACAATTACGGTTCTGAAGGAACTTTTGAATACAATACGGGGTCAGTTGAGACATTGAAACGGATGGTAGATATTAATTCAGGAATAACCATTTTGCCTGAATTGAGCATCATGAGTTATAATGAAGATGAATTAGCGCATGTACGTTATTTTAAAGCTCCAGAGCCCGTGCGAGAAATTTCTGTTGTGACGACGCAGAACTTTGTAAAGAAACAAGCTGTTAATACACTGATTAATGAAATCTTAGAAATTGTGCCCGAACGTTTCAAATCGAAAAGAAAAAAAGAAATAATGGGTTTTAACCTGTAAACTATGAGTAGGTTATCCAAAAAATTAGAACAGCTGAATAAATGGCGAATGCAGCGTGTTTCTAATCGAAATTTTATTATTATACTCGCCTTTCTAGTGGGGATAGTGGGAGGTATTGCTGCATCATTATTGAAAGCGATGACCCATTCTATCGCTTCATTTTTACAAGACGATATAGATTGGCAATACAAATATTCGCTTTACTTGATTTTTCCGCTTATCGGTATTTTGCTTTCGGTTATATACCTCCGTAAGTTTTTACGCGGCAAAAAGTTTGAACATGGTATTACGCCCATTATATACGCCATTTCACGGAAATCAAGCCGTATAGAAACGCACAATGTGTATTCTCAAATCATTACCTCAGCATTGACTGTAGGCTTTGGTGGCTCATCAGGTCTGGAAGCCCCGATAGCGCATAGTGGTGCGGCGATTGGTTCGAATATAGGTCGTTTCTTTGGATTAAGTTATAAGGAAGTGACAATGCTATTAGCTTGTGGTGCTTCGGCAGGTATTTCAGGCGCATTTAATAGTCCGTTGGCTGGAATGATATTTTCAATTGAGATTCTCTTGACAGAATTTTCCATACCAGTTTTGATACCGTTGTTGATCGCTTCAGCTTTGGCGGCTGTTGTTTCTAAAATACTATACGATGAGCCCCTATTTTACACCACGGTAACCGATTGGGATGTTAATGCATTATTGTTTTATTTATTACTGGCTGTAATTGTCGGTATATATACGATATACTTTTCAAAACTCAGTCAAGCCGTCAAAAAATGGGCAGGCTCTATTGCCAATCCTTATATGAAAGTATGGGTGAGTGGGGTGTCGCTGGGTGTACTGATTTTTATATTTCCTGCATTATATGGAGAAGGGTATTTGACAATACAACAGATTTTGAACGGGCATTTTGATGCTATCGTTAAGAATAGTTTGTTTTCGGATTTTAGAAATATTGGTTGGGTAATAGTCTGTTATACGACACTTACGCTGTTTGCAAAATCATTAGCTGCTTTGATTACAGTCAATAGTGGGGGTAATGGTGGAGTTTTTGGTCCAAGTCTAGTAATGGGTGGACTTCTGGGGTTTGCTTTTGCATATGGTATTAACCTTACCGGAATTATTGAACTGAATGTTCCAAATTTTGTGATGGCAGGTATGGCAGGTGCATTGAGTGGTATTATGCACGCTCCCTTGACGGGAATATTTCTGATTGCTGAAGTGACAGGAAGTTATTCATTAATGGTTCCGCTGATGATTGTAGCTTCAATTTCTTACCTAATCAATAGAAATGGTATGAAACATTCCATCTATACAAAAGTTTTGGCCGATTCGGGCGACTTAATCTCGTATGAAGACAAAGACAGAACAGTATTGAGCATGATGAAGCTTCGCTATGTCATCGAAACAAACTTTGTTAAGCTATTTCCCGATGAAACACCAGAAGTTCGTAAATCAGATATTATTCATTCCAAAAGAAATATTTTTCCTATTGTAGAGCCTAACGGGAAATTCTTAGGTATAATCTACAGTGAACGATTGTTTTCAATCTTACTAGGTGAGGAGGAAGGTGTTAATCGGAACTTCGCAGCACTCGCGCAAAAACCGAATGATATTGTTCGTGAAGATGAAAACATGGATATTGTGATGAAGAAAATGAATCGTGAAGATGTGTGGATTTTGCCTGTGATTGATAAAAATGGAAATTATTTGGGCTTCATTTCCAAATCAGCAGTTTTCAACAAATATCGCGCACTCTTGATGCGACAAGGGTCGTACTTACAATAAATAATATGGCTCTTATCCTCTAAGAGCCATTATTTTTGAAACGTATTTTCCGACAATATCAAATTCTAAATTAACAGTTGTACCGACATCTACATTTTGCAGATTCGTGTTTTCAATGGTATAAGGAATAATAGCTACCGAAAATCTATCTCTTTGAGAATTTACGACAGTAAGACTGATACCGTTTACCGTAATCGATCCTTTTTCCACTGTAATATTATTCAATGCTGGATCATATTGAAAAGTGAACAACCAACTTCCATTTTGGTCGATGCGTTCGATACATACAGCAGTCTGATCCACGTGGCCTTGTACGATATGTCCGTCAAAACGTCCATTAGCTTGTGTACAACGCTCTAAATTCACTACATCACCCACTTGCAAATAACCAAGATTTGTCTTTTGTAAAGTCTCATCTATAGCAGTTACAACATGTGTATTTGTATTGATTTCTACAACAGTTAAGCAAACACCATTATGTGATACACTTTGATCTATTTTTAGCTCATTTGATAGCGATGATTCAATTGTAACGTGAATATTAGATTGATCTTGTTGTATATTTTTTACTATGCCTAAAGTTTCTATTATCCCTGTGAACATGATTGTTTTCCTTTTTACAAAAATACGGAATCATTAGGAGAATAAACAGTCGAAAAGTTTTAGTGACCCGCAATGAATTTTAAACTGTATCAAAATAGTTACATTATGAATTTGGTTACATTATTCAAATTTAATTTGCAATAAAGCAATATTGCATGAACCATAAATCGTTGATTTTAGCTTTTAGACCCATTATTTTAGGATGAACTTGGAAATTTTCAGTCTGTGTATTCTTCATGCGAGTACTTTGTTAGCGTATATTTTGTGACAAAAAATCTTCGATTCAAAAATATTTCTATAAATGACTTGCATATGTGTAAAAAGTACACTATCTTTGGTGTATCATAATTTAGGTTTATAATTGGTTATCGAAGGTTTTCATTCTCCCCGTTTGAAAACCTTTTTTTATTAATTTATTTGCTTGATAACCAGAATATTAATGAACCTATAGTTAAATAAATAATATTTTTTGCAGTAAGTATTTGGAACTTAATAAATTATTTTATTACCTTTGTTGAGGTTTAGGTTGATTTACCTCATAAAGAGGTTTTTTAAGCCTAAGAATTCGCTCGAATTTCTTAGGCTTTTTCTTTTTTAAAGAATTGTAAAAGGGTTTTTCATAATGAAAAACCCTTTTTTACTTAATACTTATATATTATTAGGCTGGTTATAACCAAACCAAATAATCCAATCTCACTTTATTTTAAAACAAAAGAAGCTCATTTACTTTTCGTAAATGAGCTTCTTTTTGTGCCCACGGCGAGATTCGAACCCACATCGTCAGAACCGGAATCTGATATTCTATCCATTGAACTACGCAGGCGTTTCGCAAAAGTATCAATTTTATGCGAAACTCAAATTAGTTTTTGATATTAATCTCCGTGTCCCTCTTCTACGAAGTGTGCTTCAAATTTTAAGTCTAAATCATTGTCTCCTGTGAATTGCGTGTAGTTCGCATTGTTCCAATCTGTTGCTTTGATATTTTGTTTCACATTTGGTCTCAAATGACGCATTACGTAGTTGAGCACAAATGAATCTTTTTCTTTTTTCACCGTGATGTAAGCGGTAATACCTACGTTGGTTTCATCTCCATATTCCAACTCTAATTCTGTGTTATTTGCACCAACCAAGAAAGCCTGGTGATTTTCATGACGGTTTAAGAATGTTTGTTCAGAAGCTCTTCCTGCAAAATCCGTAGTTTTTAATTCTAATTTATATATTTCTCCAACATGTAAGTGCAAATGTGCGCCAACTTCTGGTAAGTACGTCGGTCCTTCAAATTTCATCGTATGTACCTCTTCATCTTGTTTAGGAGTGTAGACTGTTTTACCATCTTTAATTTCTTTATCCACAGGTGTAAAGATAAGTGTAGCTGTACTCAATTGCTCTTGATCTACTTCTTGAACTGGATCATCTTTTTTACAAGATGAAAAAGTAAAAACACTAATTAGGGCTAGTAAAATGTAATTTTTCATAATATGTACGTATTAGAATGTATAATTAATTTTTAGAGATGTATTTCTGCCGAGACTATGTGTGTAGTATCTAAATCTATCTAAATAGTCTTTATATGCTGTGTTGAAAATGTTTTCTACAGAAAAAAGCAAGCCTATCTTATTTGCATTAGATGTTCTGAAACTCATATTTGCCAATATATCAAATGTATGATAGCTTGCAGGAGGTGCTGCAAAGTCAGAATTGGGTTCGTAGCGATCTTGCTTCGCTTGGTATTGATGTTTGATTTTTAAGTAAGCGTCATTGTCTTTCACCATAAATCTATAAGCAATAGCTTGTTGGATTCTGTCCGCAGGGATATAAGGTAAGTAGGTATCTTTCGAAGTATTCTTTGCGCGAACAGAAGAGAATGCCAGCTCATAATTCCAATTCTTGTGCAGATTAAGTATTGCTTGCAAATCTAGTCCGTAAAAAATTGCATTGTCTTGTTGATATTGAAAAATAGGGAAGGTACCACGAATAGTTTGTCTGACCGAGTCAGGATTAGGTTGGCTGTATATATAATTGTCAATAAATTGACCAAATAAATCAGCATTAACTACAAGCCATTTATTCTTATATTGTACAGTATTCAACGATTTCAAGCCTTTTTCAGACTCCAGATTAATGTTTCCAATCTCATAAGTCCCAGTACCGTGATGGATTCCATCGCTATACAGTTCACTTGCTGAAGGTGCGCGCCACGCCAATGACAAGTTACTTTTCCACGTCAAATGCTGATTGATTGCTAATGAGTTTCCAACAACTCCCGAGAAATTATTAAAATGTCTTTGATCTTTTAGCAAATACTGTGGGATAGATCCATCAGAATTCATTTGATCGTATGCAAAACGATAACCAGCCGCATCGAAGTATTTATAATCGTATCGTGCGCCTATCTCTACGTGGTTTCGTCCGTAATTAATCTTATGACTTGCAAACAATGCAATATTATGGTTGTCAAAATTAGGAATGATAGGCGTAGTACCTGTGCCTGCTGTATTATTGTTTATTTGCAAAGATCCAAAAATACCGATTTGGCTATAGTTATTTTTATAAACTGCTTCCGCTTGTTGTGTTGTTAACACAATATCCGCCATCGGCGTGTCGTCAGACTGGACACGACGGAGGTCATATTCACGACGATGATTTTGTTGAATACTATAATACGTTTCAATTTTTTGGTTATCATCAAGATTATAAGTGTAACCAAGTTTAGCAAGTTGATGTGATACGCGCTGTTTTGGCGCAGAAATTTCATAAGAAAAGTCATACGTATCAAAAGGTTTTCCGTGAGCAATGCGTGCAAAGATATCTTCCTTAGTGCCGACATGTGCACCTTGAAAAATGCCTAATTCTGTTCCGAAATGACTGAAAAAAGCCGAAAAATCATGCCTTTCTTTTTTATATCCTAACAATAAGTTGCCATTTAATTCTTGTTTTCCTGTGTTAGCGATATAGTAATCAGGTGTTTTTAAATTTCCAGCCATTATTCCTGTAATACCTGCACGGTAAGAGAAATTCTGTTTAGTTCCCTCTAATTGTGTATTTAAATACGCACCTCTTCCGTTACTATTTGCTCCAATATTAACAGCACCGGCTATTAGCTTATCTTTAATAATATCGTTTTGCTCTAATTTAACCAATCCACCTAATGCATCTGCACCATAGCGAAGTGCTTCAGCATTCTTGAGTATAGAAATCTTTTGATGTGCAAATGGATCAATTTCTGGAGCGTGGTCCAATCCCCACTGCTGACTTTCATGTCGTGTACCATTATTAAGTAGGATGATACGATTGCCATATAAACCGTTAATCATTGGTTTAGCGATAGTTGCTCCTGTGCGTAAAATGCTCACGCCCGAAATATCCGATAAAGCTTCTGCTAAGTTCTTACCTTGACTCTCTATGCGTTGCTCGGCTTGGAGGCTATGTGTAGAATTTGTTAAGCCTGTTTTTTGAATATCTACAGCATCCAGACCAATTGATTTGGGTGTCAGGTAAATATTAAAAATGCTGTCTTTATTGAGCTCAATGCTTAGTTTCTGTGGTAAATAGGCAACGTGTGAAATATCTAAGTTTAAAGTGCCTTTGGGCAAGTTATTCAGATGGAATTCACCTTGATGATTTGATAAAACCGTGATTTGATTCCCAATTTTTATATAAGCGTGAACAACGATTTCTTGTGTGTTTTCATTCAATACCTTTCCAGAAATATTGATTTTATCTTGCGCTAATGCTCCAAATGGTAGTAAAAACGTATATAAGGAAAGAAGTAAAACTCGAATCATCTGTTTGTTTATGTTGCAACTATGCTGCAAAATTAAAACAAATGCATCAATGTTGCAAATTAAATGCATCATTGTTGCATAAAGTTTTTCAAAACATATTTTATTGTTATTTGTATAATAGTTGGATTTTGAACAAATCTGACTATTTATGACCTACATTGTATGAGATTTTTCTGTTATTTCCTGCTTTTTTTAGCTTGTAATTCATGTGGCATTCAGCATAATGCGCCTATTTCTGCAAATCCGAATCGTCAGATTCCACCAAGAACGACTATTGCATTTGTAGATCAGTATGGCTCTTTTTATCCAAAAGATTGGACTAATGTCTATGGTGTGCCTCCACGAAATGGAAGAAAGAATGCGTATTCTTTGAGTAAATTAGCTGAAGAAAAATCCTTGTCGAAAGATTTGGAAAAATTTGAGATGGAATATTTACGTCTTTTGAGGAATCATTTACAATCCAAAAAGCGAGTTTTTATTTTAATTCATGGCTTCAATGCCAAAGCAAAAGAAGTAACACGAAATTATGAACGTATTCAGAAAAAAATAAATTTAACTAATTCTGATGAAGTCATTCAGTTTTATTGGGACGGATTGTATACAAAAAATCCATTTTCAAGTTTGAAAACATGGTTTACAGCTTCAGATTATTCCCAGTACGTCGGTAAATTTGCTTTGCGCAAAATACTGAATACGATGTCAAATAAAGAAGTGTATTTGATATCACATAGTCGGGGAGCTTCGGTGATAATGTCTGCACTGAGCTCAGCGCTAATCGATAGTACTAAAATGTCTGATATCGCCGAAAACCATTATGTGGATACCGCTAGTCTTCAAAATGACCTTATCCGTAATCAGAAAAATAAAATCTACGCTATTGCCTTGGCACCCGCGATAGGCAAGGCTGATTTTGAAATAAAACATGATGACAGTATATATAATGTTCTGTTCACTCCTCAGTTGAAGTCATTTCATATTTCCACCAATAAAACAGATTTGATGTTGAAAAAAGTGGTGGGATGGTTGTCAAATAAATTAAATCCTACTGATTTGGGGTATAAAAGTGATTCTTACGAAGAGTTGTCCAAGTCTTATAAATTCTTGAATAGAACAGATTTTTCAGGATTGAGATCGCACCATTTTATACATTACATAAACGATCGAAATTTTAATACCATCCTCAAAAAATATAAAATAAATAAGAAGTAGTACAACTGTTTAGTGTAGTGAATTAACTATTCAACTTGTATTTTTTTAAGAGCATTAACCCAAATATTAATAGTGATAAGATCCATAAAATCCAAGATATGATCGCGATTCCGTAATATGAAGTTTGTGCGGTATTTACCAATAAACAACCGCCAATAAAAAGCGCAGTAGACACCCATATCAATCTATTCAACGAATTATTACGTAGTTCCTGTGTTCTATATTTTTCAAATTCACGATGATTTACAGCAACTTTAAATTCGCCTTGATTGAGTTTATCGACCATGGAAGAGAGTGATTGTGGAGCAGTGTGCAGCAATCGACGCATCTCCCACAGCGTACCGATATTGTCTTCCAACAGTTTCTCTGGTGAAATACGTTGGGTGGCAATTTTTGTGATATAGGGTTTTACTTTGTCGACAATATTGAGACTTGGTGACAATTCTCGTCCTATTCCTTCCATCAGTACAATACCCTTTACGAGCAAGTAAATGTGCTCTGGCATTATAATATTGTTGTCATTCAGCAAGTGTGAAAATTTACTAAACAGTGCTTTAATGTCTAGTTCTTCGAGTGAATGCGTATTAATGATATCCAACAATTCTTGAAAAGCCCGAATAAGTAGTTTTTCATCTTTGATGTCTACATGCAAAGCCATTTTCTTTAATGTATTGACTAGGCGAGTAGCGTCTTTGTAAATAAAATATACCACAAAATCTTCCAGAAGTTCCTTGTCGTGTGGAGACATTTTGGCGACAGCGCCTAAGTCTATAAAAGAAACTTGACCAGATCTAGTTACTAAAATATTGCCTGGATGAGGGTCTGCATGAAATAATCCATGTTCCAGCATTTGTGTCAAATACAAATTAAAGCATTTGTCTAATATCGACTCTGGATCAAGGTGTAAAGCTGTAATAGCCTCTTTATTGTTGATTTTGACTCCGTCAATAAATGATATACATAAAATATTATCATTGCTCAATTCCGGATAAACTTTCATCGTCTCGATGTCTGCATTTCCTCTGAAATTGCGTGCAAACAGTTGAATATTCTTCTGTTCATTATTAAATGAAAGTTCCTCTTGTAAACTTTTGGCAAAAGCATCGAAAACATGCATCAAGTTGATTTCACGAACAACAGAATAGTAATTCGTAAGTAATTCAATGATGTCCTTCATCAATAGCAAATCAGCGCGCACGATTTCTTTTATTCCAGAACGTTTTACTTTTAGAATAACGTCTTCGCCAGTTTGCAAAGTTGCTTTGTAGGTTTGTGCGATAGATGCAGATGCGATAGGTACATTTTCAATTTCCGTAAAATAATCAGCTGCGGAAATTTCCAATTCTTCTTCCAAATGCTTGATCAAATCAATTTCCTCAGGAAGGACATTATCCTGTAGTTTCTTAAATTCCTTTATTAAAGCCGTTGGGAACAAATCTTCCCGAGTAGAAAGTGTTTGCCCAAACTTTACGTACGTAGGTCCCAATTCTTCGATAGCACGTCGAACACGTTCGTAAAAAGCTGCATCTTGCGTGACTTTATCGCCATTGCTGGTCGTACTATTCGAGCTGTCTAATTTGGATTTGAAATCTTCGAAACCATATTTGGTCAATATCTGCATGAGCTTGGCAGCCCTCTTCAATTTTGCTTTTTGTCTATCGAGAATTCCATCCATATCTACTAGTATTGATTCTTACTAAAATACAATTTTTAAAGTAAGTGCTTTGTCATTAATTATTGTTATTTAATTAATAACGAGATGTTGGATTTGGTTTTAGAAAGCTTAATTTTTATTTCTGCCAGAGGGATTGATCAAATCGGTAACGTAGTGTGAAGGCTTGTTGATTGTCCATTCCGCCGTCTCGGAAATGAAATGATGCCGTGAATTTGCCATCTATATTTTTGCCTTTGAAAGGAATCCAACCTAAGTCAAGACGGTTGTATCTGTCGCGGTGATAAAAAGAATCGCCATAAGGTAGATTAATTGCTTCCCCTAAGTACAGGGTATTGTGTATAAAGAATTTCTTGTAGGTCAACTGAATATTACTGATGAAAGCTTTGCTGTTGCTGGAATATTCTGTGCGTACACGGTCAAACCCTAAAACTGTTCCGGCATCAATTGTCAGTGAATCCAGAAGCGTATTTTCACTAAAATCCAATCCTAATCTTAATACTAATACAGCATTATCTTGGATGTGCTCGTCTGGATTATTGGTGTTGGTAAGTGCATTGTGGTAAAGTGTACCATCGTTTGCAAAATAAGCTTTGCCAAATTTGTAATTTCCGCTGATGCCTGCAATAAATCTTTCTCTGTTTTCAGCACCTTGTTTGCTCAACCAATCTATAAATATGGATTGCGAAACGTTTGTGTTGCGGTAATTGAAAAACATACCTTCTAGATTAGGTCGATCATAGTTCAATGTGTCTGATAAAACAAGTAATGGAATATTCTTAAGTTTTTCGTGTCTCGGTATAAAACCAATTCCAAAATCTATTCGTTCTGAATTAAAATTGTAGTAAGCAATAGGGTTTACTTTGTTTTTATTCTCAGAGTTGATGCCAAAGTCTTGATTGTAATGGATACCGCCTATGATTTTGTGATTTTGATCCAGCTTTAAGTAGATTTGAGGTGAAATAATGGCTCCGAAAAACGTTTTGTCTGTTGTATATGGTGCTTTGTATTCTCTATTGTCCGCATACCCCAAAAAATCAACTTTTGTCCCCACTTCTTGCCCAAATAAATTATGAACAAATGCAACGGTAAATAGAAATAATGTTGTAACAGCGGATTTGGATAGCGTCATTTTATTTGTCTTTAAGACAAAAATAGAAAAAGTTCCCTTATTAAATGGATAGTTATTTTTAGGACAATTTAACTATACTAAGTCCAAGCCATAGTGCAAACAAGCCGATGAAAATACTTGCTCCAATATAAAGAAAGGCTGTCAAAGTTTGTCCCGACTCTAATAATTGTATGTTCTCAGCTGAAAATGCCGAAAATGTGGTGTAGCCACCACAAAAACCTGTAATCAATAATAACTTAAAATCAGGGCTTGTTAAATACTGTCTTTCAAAAAGTCCTAATAACACGCCTATGATTAAACATCCTAAAATATTAACAGCAAATGTTGCTAATGGGAAAGCAGATTGGAAATGCTTATTTAAAAGTACAGCTGTCAAGTAGCGCAAAATACTGCCAAGTGCACCTCCAAGTCCAACCATAATTATTGCTTTTATCATGACTCTCTTTATGTTCTAGGATATTACTAAAAATGTTTCGAATATAAGAAAAACAAGGCAAGAGGCTGAAGCTTATATTTTAAAAATGATTTGTTTATATTTATTTCATCCATTCCGTCTCTCCATCAGTTTTCTTTATGGAAATTATATCCAAATTTTCATATGCAGTCCAAGACTCGAATTTTACAGGTAAAGCTTTTGTGATTATTCTAATCTTTTTATTTTCTCTAAGTAAATCGTGACGGTTATAGTTCTTTAATTTGACAAAATCGGTAGAGTCGAGATAAAGCATAGCAATCTCACCATTATCTTGTTTAAGGTTGATATAGGGTTTTTCCATTAACTTTTTTTCATACATAAACTTAAGCAAGTTCCATTGTTCCTTATCTTGTTCTTTTAGTGAGTCCTTGTTTACAGTCTGTAATTCACGTACAAATTTGGATATTAGACTATCTGGTGCACCATAAAAAGTCGGATAATTAATAATTTTGAAATAAAGGTCTCCTTCAATTAATACATGTTTTTCTGTTGTACAGCTTAAAAATAGAGATGTACTAATTAAAATATATAAGACAATTTTCATTTGTTTTTTATTTATAACTGCTGATTAAATTTAAATAAATCTATTCGATATGTTATTCATCAAATGTTCCTTCAGGTACATAAAACATTTCCAAATCTTTTTTGGATTCAATTTTTCGACATCCACCGTTTTGTAAGAGTACTATTCGCGTGGCAATACCTAAAACCGTGTGGTAATGATGATCTGAAATAATAAATCCTTTATCGTTGCTGTTTGCTAAAATTACTTGTTGGATTTGAGCCTGTACGTAGGGTGAAACACCTGAAAATGGTTCGTCTAATAAATAGAAATCAGCGTCCTGCTGCAATAGCAGCATTAATTCTACGTAACGTTTTTCACCACCTGACAAATCAGCTACTTTTTGATGTCGAATTTTGCTAATAATTTCATCCTGTTCAAGTAAGGCATTCTGCTTAGTAAGATCCTTTACCATTAATCTTATCACCGCTGAAATAGTTAAATAGTTTGGCAGGAAATTATGTTGGGGGAGATAACAAATATTTTTGGACAAATACCCTTTTTTATATCTTTTATTATTTATCCGGATAAAAGCATTTTTAGGGTTTACCAGACCAAAAATAATTTTCATTAAAGTGGATTTACCACAACCATTTCTACCCAACAAACCTACAATTTCGCCAATATCACATTGAATATGTACTCCTGTCAATATGGGGACATGAGCGTTGTAGGAAAATTCTACAGAATCTACATATAGTTGTTTTTCTATAGAATCCATAATATAGGAGATAATGCGATAGATATAAAAAGATTGATGAAAAATGTTCCCATCAATATACTAGTTTTTGTATACCCAATATTTAAATACATAAACCAAGAATTTTTATAGAAGAATTGGTGTAACAAAATTGTACAGATGTAACCAAATGAGGCGAACACAAAAGGGAAAGATACACTCGAACCAAAGCTTAATACAGCAGAAATGGCAATATTAATAAATAGGAGTTGTCGGTATGCAAACCAGTAGACTTTCATACTTAGGTTATTTACCTAAAATTATGAAATAGGAAAATATGATTTTTTATTTTCACAGTATTTAACAATCTGCATAAAAGCAACAACGCCAGCAAAATTTTGCTGGCGTTGTTGTTATTTGTTTTTTATAATCCAATTCCGTGCAATGAACCACCTTTTGCAAATAATCTATCGATATTTCGCTCCACAGTTTCATCTTTTATTAAGTCTGGTGCATGATGCGGTTTGCGTCTTGCGTCAATAATTACAGGCCCTTCGCATCCCCAATGTTTGAATTTGGTAAACGATTTAATACCATAAATATCATATGCAGGATTTGACTTAGTAAATGTTTCCCACACAAAGTTATTGTCATTAGCAGCTGTGAAATCAGCATTGTCAACTAAGACTATCAATTGGATTCCTTCAAAGTTAATGTCTTTAGCTGCGTTCGTCCAAGCTTCTAATACTCTCTCTTCATTGTCATAAGAAGTAAAATTAGCACCTTCAATGGCAATAATTCCCGGTAATACTAATTTTGCCTTATTAAAAGGTCGTGGAAGTTCAAATCCTGCTGGGAGCTCTATTGCTAATTCTCTTTTTTTAGAACCAGCCGCCGCAAATACAACTTTCGATCCAGCATTCAAGCCATCACCCGTGTAATCCAATGTATCTATGGTTGTGTTCGTTTGGAAATGTAAATCACGTGTTAAATCAATGCGCTCCAGAATATGAGTGAAAAATCCTTTCACATCGTGAATATCCAAATTAGGATTATCTTCCGCTGCTGCTATGATTAAGTATTTAGCTAAACTCAATTGATTTTTACCTAGCACCTGATTTGCGATAGTTAATATCTCTTGCGGTCGCTCAACAGTTTGGTAGGGTGTATATGATTCACGTCCAATAGCAAATAGAAGAGGGTGCACACCTGCGGCATCAACGGCATGAACAGCTTTCAAGCCGTTTATTTCTTGCGGAATGGCTGAACCTGTTATCTCATGAATTAATGCGCCAAAACTTGTGTCTTCCTGCGGTGGACGTCCGACAACCGTAAATGACCAAATTGGATCTTTTTTGTGGTACACGTTATGAACTTTCATCAACGGAAAATCGTGAATCAAACTGTAGTAACCGATGTGATCACCAAAAGGACCTTCGGGTTTGTTCTCACTAGGATAAACAGTTCCTGTGATTACGAAATCAGCATCTGCCGAAATACAAAAACCTTCTTCATCGTAGAAATAGCGAAATCTTCTGTTTCCTAGTGCACCCGCGAAAATCATTTCAGATAACCCTTCGGGCAGAGGCATAACGGCTGAAAGTGGGTGAGAAGGAGGGCCTCCTACGAAAATACTTACTTTCAAAGGCTTGCCTAATTCATTCGCTTTTTGTTGGTGAACACCGATTCCTCGGTGTAATTGGTAATGTAAACCTATTTCTTGGTCTTGGATATATTCATTACCCGAAAGTTGAATGCGATACATACCCAAATTCGCTTTCATAATACCTGGCTTGGTCACATCTTCGGTATATACTTGCGGCATAGTCACAAATGCGCCACCGTCCATTGGCCAGTTTACTATTTGCGGTAGCTTGCTGATTTGCGTTTTACCGTATAGAATAGGAGCTCCAGATTTCTTTTTCCATGGTAAGGCTCCTAATGCAACAGCAGAAGAACCAATATATTGAAAGGGATTTTTTAATACTGCGGTGGGATCCATTTTCACATCAACTAATTTTTTGATGTGATCCAACGTATCTCTAAACATAAACTTCGAACGATCAAGTGTTCCAAACAAGTTAGAAACAGCAGGAAATTCAGAGCTTTTTATATTTTCAAACAATAGAGCTGGTCCTTGCGCATCATAAACGCGCATGTGTATGGCTGCCATTTCCAAATAAGGATTTACTTCTTCTTTGATTCGTACCAAATGTCCGTGTTTCTCTAAGTCAGCTACACATGCTGCTAAACTTGGGTATCCCATAATTTTCGAAGTGTTTGTGAATTGCAAAAATAAGAGATTATTTAACTTTATATGTACTTATGGACTCTCTTAAAAGCGCCTGACAGTGGAAGATGATACTATTATGTCACTTTTGACAGATTTGATATTCTCAGTGTCCGAGCGATCACTAATCTCAGAGATGTATTCGGCATATTGATCATACGATACCCCCGAAAAATATTTATTGAAAATCTTAGCTATTCTTTTATTCGCGATAGGGATAATCTTATGTTTCTTATTGGCAGGAATATTCTCTTGGTAAAGATTCATAACTTGTTCAATCTCCATTCGGTTAGCGCCTGTATATTCTACATATTCATTGCTGTAATTGGAATTCCAGTCTACACTTTTGATCCAATTCATAAAATCTTCTAAATGGATAGGACTAAAACTCACGTTTTTTTGTGGTTTGTAAAGAAAGATAACTTTATTCTTAAGCATTTTGTCCATAAAATCATTAAAAGAAGTTCCTTCGCCAATGGCAACATCTTTAAGGATAATAGTAAAATTCACCTCAAATTCTATAAAGAGCTTTTCTATTTCTGATAAGAATTTTCTGTCATAGATCGTGCCTACATAGATGATGCGGTTACAATTGTTTCTTTTTGAAAACTGAATGAAATTCCGAATGGACAACAATTCATAATTAGCTCCAACAATGTCATTAAGCTCTGGGGTTTGTGTGAAATAAATAGCCAATTTACAGGCAGGTAGACTAAGATTAATGCTGTGTGGAGTGTAGCGTACTATATCAAAATTATAAAGATGTGTTTGCGTAGGTCTTTTCAGTTTACTTATTAATAAGTTTTGATCGCGAACAATTCCGTGCGTTTGGAAGTTGACATCATATAGATACTGCAATGAAGCTTTGCCAAGATATGAATTAAGTCCACAGGTAATAACATTCATTTTTCGAAGTTAGGAAATTGTTTATTTATCTTAGATAACCGATTTAAATAACGTATTGTTTTAATTTTTTTATTGTTAGAATAGTGTAATATTGGTCTACGTAAGTTCGATTATACATATAAATACAATATCTTTACGCATTAACATTCTAAATTAAGAGGGACTTCGCACGATTTTATGATGAGCAGAAAGGTTATATTGGTATGGTTTCGAAACGATTTGCGGACATCTGATAATGAGGTGTTATTTTCAGCCGTTGAAAAATCAACTTTTGTAATTCCTGTTTATATTTTCGATCCGCGATATTATGCCGTAGGAAAACAGGGGTTTTCTAATACAGGCGATTTAAGACACGATTATATTGTGCATTCTGTCGCGGCCTTAAAAGAAAAATTACAATCTGTAGGTGGTGACCTCTTGACCTATGAAGGTTATCCCGAAGAAATCATCCCTAAATTGGTGCAAAAGTATGAAGTGGATGAAGTGTATCATCACCGTGAAGTAGCACGTCGTGAGACACGTGTTTCTGAGCTTGTCGAGGAGTCACTATGGCAGGTGAAGCGCAATTTAAAGCATTTTATTGGTCATACCATGTACCATAAAGAAGACTTACCTTTCCCAATAAAGGACATCCCTAATGATTTCAATACTTTTAAGAAGAAAGTAGCTAAAGAAAGTTTTGTTCGTGCTTGTCTTCCTGATGTAAAACAAATAGCTATACCACCACATTTGGAGAAAACTGAATTTCCATTTCAGGTGAAGGATGATTTGGCGTCATATGGTGAATTGGCAGCTCAAAAAGCGATGCATGCGGTGTTGGTAGAACCAGATAAACATAAAGATTTGTACACGGTTTTGTCACCATATTTAGCACATGGCGTATTGTCGCCTGCACAAGCTTTTCATTTCTTTATAGCACATCAAAATACACAAAATAAGAAAAAATTGAGTTTGGTCATCGAAGGTTTACTTTGGCGCGATTACTACCGTTTCATGCTTAAGAAATTTACCAACTGTTATTTCAAATCTTCTGAACAACGTGAAGATGATGCGCAGGCGATTGAGTCATTTGTAGATGGGAAAACCGAAGACTCGGAGATTAATTCTTTGATTGATCGTCTAAATAATGAAGGTATGATTACTCGTGCAGAACGTGAGTATCTAGCGTTATATTTTATCCATGAACTTAAGCAGCCTTGGTTGACAGGAGCAGCGTTTTTCGAAAAGCAATTGGTGGATTATGCGCCTGCTACTATTTATGGTTTTTGGTCGCATATTGCAGGTGAGGGGACAAGTTTGAAAAACAATAAGTCATATGCGGACTGGTTAAGGATAAAAAAGACCAAAGAACAGGAAGTTTGAAGCTAAAAATTATTCATAAAAGTCAAAAATATTTTAACAGTTAAAACTTTGCTTTTTCTGCTCCAAAATCTTCAATTTCAATACAAATAACTGCATATTAATTCATAAATTTGGCGAATTATATAGACTGTAATATTATAATGGACAAACTTACATATTTGAGTAATGCCGATTCAAGTTATATTGATGGCTTATATCAAGCGTACAAACAAGATCCAAATTCGATAGATTTTGGATGGCAAAAATTTTTCGAAGGCTTTGAATTTGGTCAGAGTTCTGAGGGCGTAGTTATTGAGGATGAGAATGTTTCAGAGCACGCTTTAAAAGAAATCAATGTATTGAATATGATTCATGGTTACAGAGATCGTGGTCACTTATTCACCCAAACAAACCCTGTTCGTGAGCGTCGTAAATACTATCCGGGCAAAGAATTAGAAACTTTTGGTTTGTCAGAAGCAGACATGGATACAGTTTTCAATGCAGGTATTGAAATCGGTATTGGTCCAGCAAAATTACGAGATATTCGCCAATTAATCGAAGATACATACTGTCGTTCGATTGGTGCTGAATTCAAATATATTCGTAATCCAGAAAAAATTAAATGGTTGCAAGAGCGCATGGAAGCGGATCGTAACCA
Source organism: Sphingobacterium bovisgrunnientis (assembly GCF_009829085.1). Classification (GTDB taxonomy): domain Bacteria; phylum Bacteroidota; class Bacteroidia; order Sphingobacteriales; family Sphingobacteriaceae; genus Sphingobacterium; species Sphingobacterium bovisgrunnientis. Next base: position 7,063 of record NZ_WUQY01000019.1, on the reverse strand, counting down.
ACCTAAATATTCTGTAGAGCAAAAGAAACGTATTTTACAAAAAATCAATAAAGCTGTTGTTTTTGAAAGCTTCTTAGGAACAAAATTCTTAGGACAAAAACGTTTCTCTTTGGAAGGTGCAGAAAGCTTGGTGCCTGCATTAGATTCAGTAATGGAAAAAGGTGCTGAATTAGGTATTCAAGAATTTATGATCGGTATGGCGCACCGTGGTCGTTTGAATGTATTAGCAAACATCATGGGTAAGCCTTACAAAACAATTTTATCTGAGTTCGAAGGTAAAATGTATAAACAAGAAGATCCTGAATTACAATTTGGCGGTGACGTTAAATATCACTTAGGTTATTCTTCTGATATCACAACGGACAGTGGTAAGACAATTCACTTGTCACTAGCACCAAATCCTTCACACTTAGAGACAGTTGATCCTATCGTTGAAGGTATGGTTCGTTCTAAGATTGACATGAAATACGATGGTGATTCGTCAAAAATTGCACCCATCTTAATTCACGGTGATGCAGCTATTGCAGGTCAAGGTGTTGTATATGAGGTTACTCAAATGTCCAAATTGGACGGTTACAAAACTGGTGGTACTGTTCACATTGTAATCAACAACCAAGTAGGTTTCACGACGAACTACAAAGATGCGCGTTCGGGAACTTACTGTACTGACGTAGCGAAAATCACGTCTTCACCTGTATTCCATGTGAATGGTGACGATGCAGAAGCGGTAGTATATGCAATCAATTTAGCGGTAGAATACCGTCAAAAATATAAAACTGATGTGTTTATTGATTTATTGTGTTACCGTCGTTTCGGTCACAATGAAGCGGATGAGCCAAAGTTCACTCAACCATTATTGTACAAACTAATTGAAAAGCATCCAAATCCAAAAGATGTATATGCGAAAAAATTAGAAGCAGAAGGTTCTATTGATGCTAAATATGCTAAACAAGTTGAGAAAGAATTCAAAGACTATTTGCAAACACAATTGGAAGAAGCGAAAGCTGTAGAAGTTTTAGTGGAAGAAGTTCCAATGTTTGGCGGTGCATGGAAAGGATTACGTCCAGCTAAAAAAGCGGATATTTTCGTTCCAGTTGACACAAAAGTAGACGACAAGACTTTCTTATCGCTAGCCAAAGAAATTACATCATTGCCAAAAGACAAGAAGATTTTCCGTAAGATTTCAAAATTGTACGAAGATCGTGCAGCTATGATTGGAAAAAATTCGTACGACTGGGCGATGGGTGAGTTGATGGCATACGCGACGTTGTTAAATGAAGGTAAACGTGTTCGTATCTCTGGACAGGACGTTCAACGCGGTACATTTTCACACCGTCATGCGGTATTGACTTTAGAAGATTCAGAAGAGAAATATGCACCTTTGGCTCAAATCAAAGGTGGAGATAAATTCAATATTTACAATTCATTACTATCAGAGTATGGTGTTTTAGGTTTTGAATACGGATATGCTTCGGCAAATCCACAAGCTTTGACAGTTTGGGAAGCACAATTTGGTGATTTCTATAACGGTGCACAGATTGTAGTTGACCAATATTTAAGTTCTGGCGAAACGAAATGGAAACGTTCGAATGGTTTGGTTATGATGCTTCCACATGGTATGGAAGGTCAAGGTCCAGAGCACTCTTCGGGTCGTATCGAAAGATTCTTAGAATTGTGTGCAAATGATAATTTAATCATTGCAAACTGTACTACACCAGCTAACTATTTCCACTTGTTGCGTCGTCAATTGGTACGTGACTTCCGTAAGCCTTTGGTAGTTTTCACACCAAAAAGTTTATTGCGTCACCCTAAAGTAGTTTCACCATTAGCTGACTTTACAACAACTAATTTCCAAGAAGTAATTGATGATGTTTCAGTAAAAGCGGCTTCAGTGAAACGTGTATTATTCTGTTCAGGTAAAATTTATTACGAATTGTTGGATCGTCAGCAAGCTGAAAAACGCACTGATATTGCTATCGTTCGTATCGAACAATTATATCCTTCTCCTGTAGAACAATTACAAGCTATTCATAAAAAATACAGCAAAGCTACGGAGTTCATTTGGGTGCAGGAAGAAAATGAAAACATGGGTGCATGGCCTCATTTTTGCCGCAAATTTAGAAGAACTGATATCGAATTCACCGACGTTATCGCAAGAAACGAAAGTGGAAGTCCTGCGACTGGTTATATGAAACAACATGTTGCGCAACAAGAAGCAATTATTAATAAAGCATTTGCATAAACAAAAATAAAAGACCTGCGTTGTAATAGAGAACTATTGCAACGTTGGTTTTAAAGAATAAACACATGAGCTTAGAAATCAAAGTCCCTACCGTTGGTGAATCGATCACCGAAGTAACATTAGCCCAATGGCTAAAACAAGATGGCGATTACGTCGAAATGGACGAAAACATCGCTGAATTGGAATCAGACAAAGCTACATTTGAATTACCTGCAGAGAAAGCTGGTATTCTACGTATCATCGCACAAGAAGGCGATACGTTAGAGATCGGTGCTGTAGTATGTACCATCGAAGATGGTGATGCTCCTGCTGGTGACGCAAAAGCGGAGGCTCCTGCAGCTACAGAATCTGCTGCTCCAGCAGCTAAAGCGCAAGAAGCATCAGAAGATCCAGACTCGTACGCGGCTGGTACAGCTTCTCCTGCTGCGGCAAAAATTTTAAGAGAAAAAGGTATTGATGCTTCGACTATAAAAGGTACAGGTAAAGACGGACGTATTACTAAAGAAGATGCAGAGAAAGCACAAGCTAAACCTGCAGCTCCTAAAGCAGAAGCAAAACCTGCTACAGTAACTCCGGCTGCAGCACCTGCAGTAACTGGTGAGCGTAATGAGCGTCGTGAGAAAATGAGTTCTTTACGTAAAACTATCGCTAAGCGTTTAGTTTCTGTGAAAAACGAAACTGCTATGTTGACTACATTCAATGAAGTGAACATGCAGCCTATCATGGACTTGAGAGCTAAATACAAAGATATTTTCAAAGAGAAACACGGTGTAGGTCTTGGTTTCATGTCATTCTTTACTAAAGCTGTGACTACAGCATTGAGAGAATGGCCTGCAGTTAATGCGCGTATCGAAGAAAACGAAATCGTATATTCTGATTTCGCTGATGTATCTATTGCTGTTTCTGCGCCAAAAGGCTTAGTAGTTCCAGTTATTCGTAATGCGGACAAACTTTCTTTGCAAGGAATTGAAAAAGAAATTATCGCTCTAGCGACTAAAGCAAGGGATAATAAATTGACTATTGATGAGATGACTGGCGGTACATTTACTATCACTAATGGTGGTGTATTTGGATCAATGATGTCAACTCCAATTATTAATGCTCCTCAATCAGCAATTTTGGGTATGCACAATATAGTGCAACGTCCTATCGCTGAAAACGGTCAAGTGGTTATCCGTCCAATGATGTACATCGCGTTATCATATGATCACCGTATCATCGATGGTCGTGAGTCAGTAAGTTTCTTAGTTCGTGTTAAACAACTATTAGAAGACCCAGCTCGTTTATTATTAGAAGTATAAGTTATACTTATATAATATAATTTGAAGCCCTATTTTCATCGAATAGGGCTTCTTTATTTAAGGAGATAGTAAATGAAAATTATTCACTAAATTAATTATATATTAAAAAAAATATTAATAATATAATTATTTTAGTAAATTTACTTTGTTAGCTTAATTAATCGACTGACCATCTAACCTTAAATTATGAACAAAATTTTAAAAGTACTATTAGCCGTAATCGGCTTTGTACTCCTTATTCTCATCCTTGCGAGTACGTATCTCATTTATTTTTTACCGAATGTCGGACCTGCACCTACATTAACGGTTGATTCAACAGCGGAACTAATCCAACGCGGTAAATATTTGGCAAACCACGTCACTGTATGCATGGATTGTCACAGCACTCGAGATTGGACAAGATTTTCTGCGCCCTTAGCAGGTGATTTAGGGGCAGGTGGTGAGCGCTTTAGTACTGATATGGGTTTTCCAGGGACAATTTACTCACCCAATATCACGCCACACAATTTAAACGAATGGACTGATGGAGAAATTTTTAGAGCAATTACTTCTGGTGTCAATAAAGACGGCAAGGCTATGTTCTCGGTGATGCCTTATCACAATTATGGCACTATGGACACAGAAGACATTTATAGCATAATTGCGTATTTGCGTACTCTCGAACATATAGAATCAGAAGTTCCAGAGCGAGAATTAGACTTTCCAGTGAATATCTTGGTCAATCTTTCTCCTAAAATTGCTTCATTAACAGAAATCCCTAGTCCTTCAGATAGTGTAGCATATGGAGCTTATGTAATTAATGCAGCCGGATGTGTGGATTGTCATAGCCAAACTGATAAAGGTGCGTTGGTAAAGGGTACAGAATACGGTGGAGGTATGGAATTTCAGCAACCTGCAGGTATAGTCCGTGGACCAAATATTACCATGCACAAGACAAATGGAATTGGGTCTTGGACAAAGGAAACTTTTGTAAATCGCTTTAAACATTATGTTGACAGCACATATGCAGCTGAAAAATTAAAAGCGACAGACTGGAATACACCTATGCCTTGGACGATGTATGGTGGTATGAAAGTGTCGGATTTGGAAGCTATATACGACTATTTAGATAGTTTAGAGCCAAAAGATAACCTAGTAGTCAAGTTTGAACCGCATAAAAAGTGATAGGATAAAAAAAGGTATTAAAGCTTGATTTCTTTAATACCTTTGAGTTTTTAGGCGGCTGTCGGTTTTGCCATGAATTTAATCACGCGTATGTGCGACATGAATGCCTGCCAAAATGTTTTGTATTCTATATAAGGAATGTTGTGTTCTTGGCAAGTTTCTCGAACGATCTTGTTTAATTCGGGATAATGTACGTGACTTATCTTAGGAAATAAGTGATGCTCAACCTGGAAATTTAATCCGCCCAAAAGCCAAGTCAAAACTTTGCTCTTCGTCGAAAAATTAGCCGTCGTTTGCAATTGATGAATCATCCATTCTTCTTCTACCACCTCGTTTGATTTGAAGTGAGTGCCATCAACCACATGGGCTAACTGGAATACAATAGCCAAACATAATCCACAAACAATAGCTGAAATTAGTAATCCCAATAGCGCTTTTGTCCATCCCAATACCATGATAGGGATAACAAGGAATAAGATAAAATGAAATACTTTCGAAGACCAAAAAATAATTTTTTCCTTCAATGGGAAATTAAATTTATCCGCATTTGGAGACATACGCTGTCTAAAATATTTCTCATAGTCCTGATAGAATATCCAAGCCAAATACGAAATACTGTACAATCCTAGAAAATATAAATGTTGGTATTTATGATGTTTCTTTAACTTTTGGTCGTGGTGTATACGCATGAATTTAACTTCAATATCATGATCTTCGCCATCAATGTTAGTATAAGTATGGTGCGCAATATTATGTTTTAATTTCCAAAAATATATATTACCACCCAGCAAATTTAGGCTATAAGATAAGACTGTATTCAGTCTTTTATTTTCTGAGAATGAATTGTGTCCCGCATCATGCATGATATTAAATCCAATAGCGGCTAGGTTGACACCGAAGATCATACAGAGTAGAATGCTGATTAACCAGTGCGGTTGGAAAAAGACTAAAATGCTATATAATACAGCAAATGAAATTAAGAGGACAGATGCTTTAATGAAAATTCTTCTGTTGCCTGTTTTTTTAGTAAAGTTACTACTGAAATAATTATTCGTTTTCTGTTTAAGACTTTTGGAGAATAATGAATTTTTCTGGTTGAATTTAATTGTTTGAGTCATTCTAATTTTTGACTGTGTGGAATAACGGAGCATAACTTCCGCATGTTAATTATTTAAATATACAAAATAGAAATCATATTTAAATTTATTTAACAAAAATTTAGTGTTTTACTGTAGCTGATTATAAAGAAAAGCAGAGCGTAAACGTAACGTCTAGCTCTGCGATTTACATATAATTAAACAGTCAAATTATTCTTCATTCTCACCTATAACAACTTCATTCTTGTTATTGACATATAATGTTTTCCAAAGGTAAGTCGAGGATTTTAAGTCACGTTCATTCCATTTGTCTGCCATGAAAATGAATTTATTTTTTTTAGCATTCACAGGAATTACAAAAGTACCTTGACCATAGTAGGGGATATGAGCGTCTTTGCCTTTACATGGATTACCATAGTTTGTCAGTCGCCTAATATTTCATCCGCACTGCCATAATTAGCTTCATTTTGGTGCCAGCCTGTAAGGCCAGATGTCACGATATAATACCTTTTCTTGTATTTAAATACAGCAGGGGCTTCACGACTTTTCTCGATAAAAATTCTTTTATAAGTAGTTGTGTGTTTAAGGTAATCGTCGGATAATAAAGCAATATGCATTGTTTTGTTGTCTTCTGAGGAGAAAAAATGATACGCTTTACCATCATCATCTACAAATAACGTCATATCTCGTGCAATATAGCCATTCGGTCGCACGCTTTCGATATACGTAAATGGTCCTGTTGCTTTATCACTAACGGCAACACCAGAACGAGCATAACTGTAGTCTTCAGAGTCGACATGCATCCACATCACATATTTCTTAGTTTTCTTATTGTAGACTACTTTTGGCCTTTCAATAACTTTAGATATGTGTAAATCGTGGTTAGGGTCAGTTGTGTTTGCAGCCAATACGACACCTTCATTTTTCCAATTTTTTAAATCTTTGGATGAATAGCAAGATACCCCTCCAGCATCAACGCGACGTGAGCCTGAAGGCATACTGTAAGATTCACCTTCTTTTATTTCACCATACCAATAATACGTTCCCTTGTGAAATAATATACCACCTCCATGTGCATTGATGTGTTTACCATCTGTATCCTTGAATGTGTACTTTTCTTGTGAATAGCCATTATTCAGTACACAATGTGATGATTATAAAAATTACAGATCTCATGTTTTGTTGTAACTACTCAGGTTCTTTTTTTTCTTTCTTGACTTGATCTCAAGGCGTATTTTTTTCATTTTTCATTTTCAGGA
>NZ_WUQY01000169.1 GCF_009829085.1 Sphingobacterium bovisgrunnientis | reverse complement strand
CGTACGACCATCTTCATCTACCGTCTATTTCCAAAGAGAAAAAGCTTCCTGTTATCTTGAGTCGGGAAGAGATTTGGCGTATGCTTCGTGTTGCGGATTTACTTAAACATCGTTTATTGATTGGATTAATTTATGGCTGTGGTCTGCGTTGTATGGAAGTACGTAATCTAGCCTTAAAACATCTTGATTTTGATCGCAAGCTCCTTCATATTGTTCAAAGTAAAGGCAAAAAAGACCGCTATGTTCCACTTTCTGAGCACCTTATTAGAGGGTTAAAAAGTTATATTTCAGCAGAACATCCTACTACCTTTTTATTCACAGGCAATAGCAAAGAAGGCAAAGGTTTTGATTCGCGTTATAGCCAGCGTGGCGTTCAATGGGTTGTCAAAACCGTTTGTAAAAA
>NZ_WUQY01000168.1 GCF_009829085.1 Sphingobacterium bovisgrunnientis | reverse complement strand
AACCCTAACACATGCGACATCAAGTACGTCTCAGGCTAAAGCAGCTCCATAACTCACAGGTAACAAAGTGTTTAGTGTGGAGTTTCTCTCTATAGAGCTAGGAAAGATGAAGCTCAAATTTGGAGGCTTAAACAATTATGCAGAAGCAACAAGCAAATATTGATTCTGTGATAGGTATCCTACCAAATGATAATTCATCAACTTCTTATCGCAGCCTACTTGGGAACAAAACGGTCAATACAAAGGATTGTAATGAAGTTCAGGTTGGATCGTATGAGAAGAACGGATATAAAAATTCAAATACTTCCAAGCGCATAGTTAGAAATCTTATCAGACATCCCAATATGAAGAAGTATGGATAATGTAGGTGCATGAAGAAAAAGCTAGATATGTTTGTGTATGG
>NZ_WUQY01000167.1 GCF_009829085.1 Sphingobacterium bovisgrunnientis | reverse complement strand
TAGTTAGTATTCGTAATGCAATAAAATATGTGAAATCGTCGCCTGCTAGATATGAAAAATTGAAAGAATGTGCAACTAAAGAAAAGATTGAATCAAAATCGATTGTGTTTTTGGATATGCCTACAAGGTGGAATTCTACCTATTTAATGTTGGAGGCCGCTTTGAAATACCAAAAAGCTTTTGAGCGCTTAGAAGAGGAGGATGGACATTACTTAAATTATTTTCGAGAGGATGATGGTGGTAGAAAAAGAGGTGGACCTCCGTTTGTAACTGATTGGGAAAATGCATCTATTTTTATCAAATTCCTTAAAGATTTTTATGATATCACTTTAAAGTTTAGTACTTCATTAAATGTTAGCTCCACAATTTATCTTCATGAAGTATGTTCACTTGTAGCAGATTTG
>NZ_WUQY01000166.1 GCF_009829085.1 Sphingobacterium bovisgrunnientis | reverse complement strand
AACACAAACTCGCTTGTATTCTGCCAGTAAAGATGGGTATCCCAGTTGTTTAAGATAGTCGTTGGAAAGGGTTGTTGACAGTATCCAGCTTTTAGCTGTGTGCCAGTAACTTTTCCTTATGTTGGCCCATTCATACGCCTTGTATTTACTTACACCTAATTGTACCAAGTTCCTAATTTTAGACTTGCTGTGTTTCCATTGTTTCCATTTGACCATACGTAACCTACGACGATACCACATATCCAGATGCCCCAGTTTCGTCCCCATGTTCGCTAGTTTAAAGTAGTGCATCCAGCCTGTGAGGTATTCCCTCAAGTAGAGAATTCGCTTGGAGTTGCTACCTTTGAGTGGAGACAGATTTAAAAAATAAAGAATTAAATTTGTTAACATATGGCACGAGTATTTG
>NZ_WUQY01000165.1 GCF_009829085.1 Sphingobacterium bovisgrunnientis | reverse complement strand
GTGGGCATCAAGTTTGACGAGTGTTTTTGGTCCCTATTTTGGGGTGGTTTCATCCTCCTCCACTTCGAAAAGTACCGCAACTTCACGATGGTATTAGGTTTTGTGACATATTATTTGAGTGATTATAACCAATAAATAATATGTAATCAATAAAATATAATTTGTTGCAAATAAATAATATGTGACCTAAAAATGTGATTATATTTATTAAGTTGTGATTGAGAAATTACTCATGACCAATTCATTTGATAATTTGTGACCATTAAATAAGTTGTAACTTATAAGTGCGTAATTGTGACAATAAATTGTATAATTATGTCATTTTTATAATTAATTAGTAAAATATTTTCAATTATTTATTTAATAAATAAATTTTATTTACAATATAATTTTCAAATGTTTAAAACT
>NZ_WUQY01000164.1 GCF_009829085.1 Sphingobacterium bovisgrunnientis | reverse complement strand
CGATATGGCGTGAAATTATGGGACATAAGAATCATACTCATGTCTGAGTTCAGCCCTTGCCCGAACCTTAGTATTTTCTTAGCCTTTGTATCTAAAAAATGTGTAGCATACCTTGAGAGTTGGTCAAACTTTCGTTCATACTCCGTCAGGGACATGGTTCCCTGTTTGAGTTGAAGAAATTCGCCCTCCTTGAAATCCCTTAGAGATTGGGAAAAGTACTTATCCATCACTTCCTCCTTGAACTGTTCCCATGTTAGCGCCAATTGTTGCTCCGGAGTCCTAGTTCGAGACATTGATTCCCACCAGTGACTTGCGTCACCGGAGAACATGAACTCAGCGCACTGGACCTTCTGAGCGTCCGTGCATCCTATCAATCGGAATATTCTTTCCAACTTGCGAAGCCACTCCTCGGCT
>NZ_WUQY01000018.1 GCF_009829085.1 Sphingobacterium bovisgrunnientis | reverse complement strand
TTGTTTGTTCAATAGGTGAAGCATCTCCTGATACTATTCGTGAGTATATTCTCAATCAGGGTTAGTCGCTTACATCCGACAGGCTAAAGACCTGTGGGTTTTACGCTCCGTTTTATAAAAATCAAGAATCATTTTCGGAAATCAGAGAAATTCGAAGGTGGAGGTGATGGACTTAAAACTTAAGAATATTATGCAGTTAATTTTGAGTCGTTATTCCATAGGGGCTTTGGAACCAAATATAGTTTCTCGGTAATCAATTCCCCATTGGGCAATAGCGTCAATTATGGGCTCAAGTGTTCTGCCAAATAAGGTGAGATCGTATTCTACTGTGATAGGTTTGGTCTGTAGGACAGTCCGTGTTATAAGATGATTTAGTTCTAAGTCATGCAATTCTTTCGAAAGCATTTTTGAACCAATACCTTCAATTTCTCTTTGCAAGTCCATAAATCGCATTTTTCCACCATAAAGTAATGTTCCGAGGATATGTATTTTCCACTTTCCTGTTAGCAATTCCATACTGTCTTTTACAGCATTGGTTCGAAATCTACAAAATGCAGGAGCCTCGTACTTAACTGGTTTCATAGCTTATAAATTTTTGTAAATATACAAATGTAAATAGTTACGAGGTACTTCCCTAAAGGAAAGCACTTTCTAAAAGGAAACGAATAGTCTGAATGCAATAGTTTGTCTCTTACTTTGTGCTACGTTTTAATTAAAGTAAAAAATACAATACTAAATGACAATTATGAAAACAAAAGCAAGACAAATCGTAGAAGATATGCTAACAGCATTTGGTCAGCAAGATATTAATGCTGTAGTAGACACGTTTGCAGAAGATGCAGTTCTCATACATCACGGAACACAGATCATGCCGAGTGCAAAATTCAAAGGTAAGGATGGTGCTAGAATGTTCTTTGAATATAATATTAATGCGTTAGAAGTAGTCTACTTCAATACTAATGAGTTTATAGAAGCAGGTGAAGACCGATTAATAATCTTGGGCAATGAGCATTTTATTTCAAAGGAAGATGGTACACAAATGAAAAACACTTGGGTACAAATATACACTGTAATAGATGGCTTAATTTCCAAAATGGAGGAATTTGCTACTTTAGCTTCTAATGAACAGTATGCAGGTAATGGCAATTAGTCCATTTAAGTTTTATTATTCAAGATACAATTCATTGTTATTTAAAAACGTAAATCATTCCTATGATAGTAGTGACAGGAGCAACAGGAAAGCTAGGTTCGCAGGTGACTTCAAATTAGTTGAAGATGGGCAAAGTACAAGATTTTATAGCTACATCCCGAACAGAAGCGGGCGTAACTTGACTAAGAGAGCAGGGTATCCAGGCACGTTTAGCTGACTTTGACGACCCAAGTTCGATGCATCTAGCATTTGCAGGTGTATTCAAGGTATTGTTGATTTCAACAATGGATTCCAATCGTTATAATCAGCATAAAAACGTAATAGATGCGGCAAAGTTGGCTGATGTGAAACATGTTATATATACTAGCTTAGCTATTAAAGATATTCATACTTCGGCTGTAAAAGAATTGATGTTAAGTCATTTCCAAACGGAAGAATACTTAATTAAGAGTGGTTTGAAGTATACAATTCTAAGAAATACGATGTATACAGATGCGCTTTTCGATATATTGGGAATCAATGGCTTTAAAGGTAATATCAATCTACCAGCAGGTAAAGGTAAGGTTCCGTTTGTATTACGTCGAGAAATGGGAGAGGCTACTGCAAATTTACTACTACAACCAAATCATGAAAATGTAATTTACAATATTACAGGAAGTCATGCCTCTTCCTTTTCTGATATTTCTAAATCTTTAAAAGATATTAGGGGTAAGCAGGTGGATTATAATGATATCTCAACAGACATTTACCATCAGCAATTAAAAGAGCGAGGATTTACAGATTTTGCAATATATCTACATAGTGGTACGATTAAAGATGTCAGAAATGGTCAATATGAAATTGTGGATCAGACGATGGAAAAGCTGTTGGGGAGACCAACTGCTACGCTTTCTGATTCTTTGAGAGAACTTTTTCTCTAACTTACTAAATCACATTTCGTAAATACCAAAAGATTTTCTTAGGTTCAATTTGCAATATAATCAACATTCGCAATTGAACCTTTCTGCTATTGTATCTTTCACTACAATTCCTCACTAGTAGTTTTTTATAATTCAATCTCCTAGCATATTATGCAATCGTTTACGTAATTATTTTGTTAAATCTGCTAGGTCAATAGAGAATATAAATTACTTTTATCTTAATAATGCAATCGGTTGCAATATTATATTACTATATAATATTCCTTTGAATTCAGTCTCAAAGAGCAATTGATTGTTATTAGCGGATAACCAGTTAAAATATTCAATTAATAAGATTATAAACTTTATAACCTTAGTCATCTACTTTAAGCAATTGGACTATCTCACTCGTGAGCATATTCTATTGATTGGGCAATGTAGGTGCTAATGAAATTTTAAACACTACCTTATGAAAAAAAAACAAACCCACAATCTATCAAAGCTGATTTTCGTCCTTGCTTTGGTGTTGTTAATCCCTAATCTTGCCCTCGCACAGCGCTCGCTTCGAGGAAAAGTAGTTAGCGAGGAAGGAACAGCACTAGCCAATGCCAGCATTCAAGTAAAAGGAACTACAACCAGTACATCAAGTGCTTCGGATGGTACGTTCACACTTACTATTCCTTCTGGCAGAACAATATTAAATATTTCTTATGTCGGCTACATAAGCCAAGATTTTACTGTCGATAATCAGACAGAAATTGTAGTGACCTTAGAATCACAAACTACGAGCCTAGAGGATGTTGTTGTAGTTGGATACGGAACACAACGTGCCGAAGCAGTCACGGGTTCTGTATCTTCCATTCGGGGAGATGCGTTAAGAGAAGTTCCTTCTGCTAATATTTCACAAGCGCTTCAAGGACGTCTACCAGGGGTAGAAATGACGCAGACATCTTCACAGCCCGGAGCAGTAATGCAAGTAAGAATAAGAGGTTCTCGTTCGCTATCAGCAAGTAACGATCCATTAATCGTGTTGGATGGTATACCTTTCCCAGGTTCTATTGCAGACATTAATCCCAATGATATAAAAAGTATAGACATACTTAAAGATGCCTCTGCTACAGCTATCTACGGTTCAAGAGGTGCAAATGGAGTAATATTAGTTACTACGGACAAAGGTAGTATGGGACAGAATGCAAAGTTCAACTATAATGGTTTTGCGGGTATAAGAGAGCTGTTTGCTCGCTACCCGATGATGAATGGTCCTGAATTCGCTGCTTTGCGTAAAGCAGCTGGACAATACAGTAATTCATTGGACGAATCGGATGATACGGATACCGATTGGCAAGATTTATTGTATACCACTGGATTAATGAATAGCCACGACGTAGGTGTCACTGGTGGAACGCAGAGTGGCATGTACGCTTTCAATGCTGGCTATTTAAATGACTTGGGCGTAATACCTACGCAAGGCTACAAACGTTATTCTATCCGCGGGAGTTTGGATCAAAATATCGGCAGTCACATCCGTGTAGGTTTTACGACGAATAGTAATTTTAGTCTTAATCAAGGATCCAATGTAGGTATTTACGGTATTCTGAGCATGTCTCCAATAGCAAACCCCTACAATGAAGACGGCAGTTGGAAAAGAACAATTCGAATGCCTTTGGATGAACCTTGGTCTTATTCAAAAGATGTGGTAAACAATTTGAAAGAGCAATGGTTAAGTCAAAATAGAGCCTATGGTACATACAATACATTGTACGGAGAATTTAGTGTTCCAGGAATTGAAGGGCTGAAATATAGAGCTAACCTTGGTTTGAATTATCGTCAAAGCAATAGTGGTAGCTACACGGGAAGTGGAATTAATAGTACCAATCCTGAAACGGAATCTACCGCTTCTATAGGCAATTCAATGACTACGGACTGGGCGATAGAAAACATTTTGACGTATGATCGTACGTTCAACCAAAAACACAATTTCAACGTAGTAGCCTTATATTCTGCGTCAGAAAACAGATATAACGATTCACGCGTTAATGCGCGAGATATTCCTGCTGATGCTTTTCAGTTCTACAACTTAGGACAAGCAGCGGGAGAAATCACTGTAAATCCGAATGAACAAAATTACCGTGTAAGCGGATTGATGTCTGTGATGGGAAGGGTAATGTATGCATATGACAACCGTTATATGGTTTCCGCAACGCTTCGTTCGGACGGATCATCACGCTTAGCAAAAGGACACCAATGGCATACCTATCCAGCTGTATCAGTAGGTTGGAATATCGCTAACGAATCATTTATGAAAGATGCTTCAGTAGTAAACTCATTAAAACTTAGAATAGGTTATGGTCAAACATCTAACCAATCTGTTGCGCCATACGCTACCCTTGGACGCTTGAGTACACGCCCGTATAATTTTGGTGATGAATATTCAACAGGCTATTATGTGACTGAATTACCAAATCCATCATTAGGTTGGGAATATTCAGAGACATTTAACTACGGACTTGATTTTGGAATATTGAACAACCGTTTATCAGGAACGATTGAATATTATAAGACTAACACGAAAGACTTATTACTTGGTGTTGGATTACCTGCGACATCAGGGGTAGGAAGCTATACAGCAAATGTTGGCCAGACCCAAAACAAAGGTATTGAGCTGTCTCTAAATGGAGTAATAGTGGACAACAAAAATGGTTGGACTTGGGAGGCAGGACTGAACCTTTATGCAAATAGAAATAAATTGGTAGGTCTAGCTTCTGGTGCTGAGAGAGATGAAAACAACTGGTGGTTTGTGGGACACCCTATTGATGTAATTTATGATTATGAAAAAATAGGATTATGGCAAGAAGAGGATCCACATTTAAGTGTTTTAGAACCAGGAGGTAATGTTGGTATGATTAAAGTGAAATATACGGGAGACTATAATGCCGATGGAACTCCAGTACGTGCCATCGGACCTGATGATAGACAAATCATGAGTATTGAGCCGAAATTCCAAGGTGGTTTCAATACCCGAGTTTCGTACAAAGGTTTTGATTTGTCGACTGTAGCGGCTTTCAAAAATGGCGGTACATTAATCAGTACACTTTATTCTTCATCTGGCTATTTAAATATGATGAGTGGTCGTCGTAACAATGTAAAGGTTGATTATTGGACTCCTGAAAACACAGGTGCTGCATTTCCAAAACCTGGGGGAATTGCTAGTGGTGATAATCCGAAATACGGTAGTACATTGGGGTACTTTGACGCCTCATATCTTAAAATACGAACGATATCGCTAGCTTATAATTTTGATAACAACCGTTGGATTCAAGATTTAGGTGTCTCAAAACTAAGATTATATGTTACCGCACAGAATCCATTTGTACTCTTCTCGCCTTATAAGGATGTATCAGGTATGGATCCAGAAACAAATTCTTTTGGTAATGAAAACGCTGCAGTCGCATATTCACAGAATTTGAGAAGATTATTGACGATCGGTACCAATGCACCAGCTACGAAAACCTATTTGATGGGTATCAACTTAACATTTTAAAGATTTTGGACATGAAATATATACGTACAAAAACAATATTAGCAGCAGCTATTTTGCTGTGTTCATCAGGATGTTCGAAGATTTTGGATGAGCAACCTCGAAGCATTTATGAACCTGGTTTTTTTAAGACTGAAAAAGGAGTATATGGTGGTTTAACATCCATGTATGCCCACCTAAGATATATATACGGTCAAGCTTATTTTTATAATACCACGCTAACAGGTACGGATGAAGTAACATGGGCACAAAGTGCCGATGGTAATTTCAAAGACATGGATTTGTCTGGAGTAGGCGACATCACACCTGCCAGCAGTAGAGCTGACGTATTATGGGGAGCCGCATTTTCAAATATCAATACAGCAAGTGGTATTATTGAAAATGCTGCTGATGTTGGGGTTTCGAATGCGCTAATTGCAGAAGCAAGATTTTTTAGAGCTTTTGATTATTTTAAATTGGTACAAACTTTTGGTGGTGTGCCATTGGATTTAGGAGCAGGAGTTTTAAAATTCAATACAAGTCCGGTACGCACATCTGTTCGTAATACGGTTTCTGAAGTTTATACCCAAGGAATTTTTCCTGATCTTCTTATTGCTATTGAGGAACTTCCTACAACAGCCCGTGTCACAGGAGGAGCTACAAAAACACTCGCGCGATTATACCTAGCTAAGGCGTATCTAACCTATGCATGGTGGCTCGAAAATCCGAATAATATTCCTACATATCCGCAAACGGATAGAGTTGATCCCGATGGACATAATGCACAATGGTACTACCAAAAGGCATATGATATCGCTGTCGAAGCAATTAATAATCCTGGACCTTTTGGTTTGCAGCCAACATATTATGATGTAAATCGTGGGACTAATGATCGCAACAATGAGATTCTTTTGTATGCCGATCATACGGAAACTAGTGAATTCTATAATGGTAGTAGCTTAACTTATTCTAACGGTGGCGCTCCAGAGAATTTTGCAGGCTGGATGATGACTTGGAATTATACGGATATACGAAGCGGAACTAATTCAGATGGATCTGGACCTGTGAGTTCGGTACAACGAGAAGCTGCTCAGCACCTGGGACGACCTTGGACACGTATGGCACCAACTATTGGCGCTATTGTAAATACTTTTGCAGACAAAACGAATGATTCGCGCTATGACGGTACTTTTGTAACTGTGTATAGAGGTAACTGGCCAAAAGGAGGTGTGTCAAATCCTGTTTTATATAACGCCAATAATTTACCAGTAACGCCAGGCCAACCTATTTTGACATTTTTAAATGATGAGCCTGCTACAGCGATTACTTATCCATCTGGAGCTGGTTCAAGTAATATTGGTGCAGGAACATTACCTGGAAGAGCAGATTATGTTGTTGGCCCACAAGGCATCAGTCGAATCGTGTATCCAGGATTATGGAAATTAGGACCTTACCGTACAGATAATGCGAATGGATTAGGACAACCAAACGCAGCGAGTACTCGACCTTTCAATATTGCAAAATTCTCAGAATTATATTTTGTTGCGGCAGAAGCTGCAGTAAAAGGTGCTAATATTCAATCTGGTAAATCGGCTAGAGACCTGATCAATGTGATTCGCGCACGTGCTGGAAAATGGAGTTGGGATAATAATGGTAATGTCGCAAAAGTTTCTGACAACAGCGCTGTATTGACTAATTTGACTCCTGCTACTATAACTATTGATTATATATTGGCAGAACGCTCACGTGAATACTTCGGTGAAGGATACCGCTGGTATGATTTGGTACGTACACAGAAATGGAATGATCTCGCTTCTTCTTACAGAATTGCAGGAACAAATAAAGGCGATCATCAAGCTGTAACCGTAAATAGAACTATTGCACCTCATCATTACCTGCGGCCAATACCTCAAGGACAAATTGAATCTATGCTTATGACTCCAGAGGAGAAAAAAGCATATCAGAATCCAGGTTATTAGAACTATACATTATGGTAATATAAAAGGAGAAACGGACATCAAATATGATGTCCGTTTCTCCTTTTATATTAATCATCGTTTTTTATCCGAACAAAAAGTTATTTTTTCCGCAACGTAGAATTTCGTACCACTAATTCGGTATTTAAAACGACAGTATTGGTAATATTGAGATTTCCAACTCCATTTAAATGATTCAATAAAATGTGAGCCACGCTTTCTCCCATATTATTTCCAGGATAATTTATCGTGCTTATTGCTGGTTCGGTAACTTTTGAGATTATATCGTTATTAAAACCAATGATGGCTACATCTTCAGGTACTCTGATACCATTATTTCGAAGTGTGGTGAGGGCAATTGCGGCAGCTGAATCACTTGTAAGAAAAATTCCGTCAGGTGGCTGTCCGTTATAATCAATAAACTTCGTTTTGATACAATTTACAATATCGTTTTCGCTCAAATTATTCAGTACGCAAAGATCTTCCTCAAAGGGGATTCCGTGATCTTGTAAAGCTTGTTTGTAGCCTGCAAAGCGATCACGGTAAACATTTCTATGGATGTTGCTAGTCATATGCAATATTTTCTTACAGTCTTGGTCAATAAGATGTTTCGTAGCAATATATCCAGCCTTTTGATTGTCTATTATCACTTTTGTAGAGGGTAATTCTTCGGCAATGCGATCAAAAAAGATTAAAGGAATATTTTTATCTATAAATTTTTCAAAATGACTGTAATCCTTCGTTTCATTAGAAAGGGAAACGATTAATCCGTCCACACGACTATTGAACATTATCACCGCATTACTTTTTTCTTTTTTTTCGGATTCAAGCGATTGACTTATAATTAAGTTGTAGCCTGCTGTATTGACTACTTTCTCTATGCCCGCGATGACGGAAGACATAAATAAACTATCCAGCCTTGGAATAATAACACCTATAGTATTGGTCTTTTTCTTTCTTAGACTACTGGCAAATTTATTGGATTGGTAGCCCATATCACGAGCTACTTTTAATATTTTATTTTTTGTTTTCCCATTGATTGCGGGATGATTACTGAGACCTCGGCTCACTGTAGAAGGGGAGATGCTGAGTGCTTTTGCAATGTCATAAATGGTTATTTCCTTGTTCTCCATTTTTAGGTTTTTGGTTTACCCTAAATTACACATTAAGCTGATAATTTGCAATCGGTTGCAGGTTAAAATTTTTATGTAAAAATAGGTTTAACTCTTTCTTTAGAACACTGTTGTAAAAAACCATAAAATTATTTTCGACAACGTACGATTTTGATGTAGTATACAATTAATTAGCGTTGTATAAAATACCTAATAATAATTAAAATCATCATGTCTTACATTCTTGTTGTGCCTGGAGACTATATAAAAACCACTTTAATTTCTAAATCTATTAAGTAATTATGCACTTTATTTCGTTAAAATTAATCATATTAGACTTAGGGTAATCAATAATATGTACTAACTAAACACCTAAAGTATGAGATTTTTTTTTTGGAATAAAACTATTTTATACTGTTTTATTGTTGGACTTTTTAATTCCTGTGGTCCAATGAATGAAGAAGCAAAGGAGCTGGCTGTAGTATCTCATGGGGAAAATACAATTATAACAGAAAGTATAGACGAAGATGATTTTCGCGATACAAAAGTAGAGACTACATCAGTTAATAAAGCTGACGGGAATCAACACTTTAATAATCTAGAACATCAGAGAACTCAATCGCATCACAAAAATACCCAAAGTGCACCAAACAGATTACCTTCACGCAGAGACCTAGTTCTATAAATACTGGAAGTAAGGTAAATTAAGTTTCAAATATACCAGCGCGTGTAAATAATGCTATAATTAGGCGTTTTGGATATACTATGAAATTATTTGTTAATCGAGAAAAGGGGAATAACAAAATATTACAAATTAGAGGGAAAGACACCAATGCAATCAAACTTCAATTATTACTACGAATTATTCTGGAAGAGCAACAGTTTCGTGAACAATCTACACAATCTTCGGATACAATAGTCAAAACAAAAGAGTTTGACCGAAAGTTTGATCAGATACGCGCGAGTTTACATTCTGATGAAAGTATAAAATTTATAGGTAATGATGGAAAATTAGCAAATTCATTTGAACACACTGAAGACTTACCCGAATTCGTATCTACTACAGATAGAGAAGTGTTCAATATGTTCGCCAAATTTGTTATCAATCCAGAAGTGCAAAATACAAAAAGACATACTGTCATCACTGCGGTACTATATATGGATAAGACTCGTCGAAAAACTCAAATTGAAAAATTGGAATTGGAAATTATTCCACTATCATTTTGGGAAAAAATATGCAGTTTTATTATAACTCTCAGGATTAGACTATAAATATAATGAATGTATTGTACACAGCACTCTTAGTAATTTTGGCTAAATATATAACTACATTCATTCGTTAAAAATTAAATGTCAAAGAAGGAAATAATCCCAAGAATTCTGAGTAATATTTCGTTTGTATTGTGGATTGGAGTTTTGAATTAAAATCGTTTTGTGCGGCATTTTGTTGAATAAGATGAGCTTCATTGTTTTTTAAATCTTATGATCTACCACTCAAACAGGTCATTATCATAATATTAGAATGTATATTAGGTAGAAAGTTTCTATTTAATATACATTCATTTTTACCCATTTTCTATGCTAAGTATATCAATATTCTTTTGCTCTATCGTATTGTAAAGGCCATTTGATATCCACAGCCAAATCTTTTGCAAATTGTTTTGCTAAATGAGGGTTTTGTAAAAATCCTCTAGCAATAAATATTAAGTCAGCTCTTTTATCGCTCAAAATAAGCTCTGCTTGAGAGGACTTTTTTATTAATCCTACAGCACCCGTTATTATACCTGTTTCATTCTTAATTCTTTCCGCGAAAGGTACTTGGTAATTTTCCATCACCGGTATTTGTTGATGACGGACGCACCCACCACTTGATACATCCATAACTTCTACACCAAAATTCTTGACTAAATGTCCAAGCCTAACTGTTTCTTCGATATCCCAACCTCCTTCAGCCCAATCTGTTGCAGATATGCGAAGCCAAAGTGATTGAATGGTCAAGACAGAATTGACAGCTTCAATAATCTCAATTAAGAACCGAGCTCTATTTTCGAAAGAGCCACCATAAGAATCTGTTCGCTGATTAGACAATGGCGATAGAAACTGATGAATAAGGTAGCCGTGTGCAGCATGGATCTCAATAATATCATATCCAGCTTCAACGCTTCTTTGCGCAGCGTCTCTGAATGCTACGACTAATTGCTGGATTTCTTTTATGGATAGTTCGACAGGAGGAACATCAGTATCATTAAAATGAATAGAAGATGGTGCCACTGTTTGCCATCCATTAGGATGGTTCGGAGCAAATTGGGCTCTCGAACACCATGGTTTATCCGTAGAGGCTTTGCGTCCAGCGTGCGCCAGTTGAATTCCTATCAGTGCCCCCTGTTGATGCACAAAATCTACAATTTCTTTCAGCGCAGGAATATGTTCATCTTTCCAAATGCCAAGATCAGCATAAGAAATCCTTCCTTGAGGAACAACAGCAGTGGCTTCTTGAATAATTGCTCCTGATTCACCAATAGCAAATTGCCCAAGATGCACTAAGTGCCAATTGTTTGCAAAACCTTCCTCCGCACTATATTGGCACATTGGAGAGACTACTAATCTATTCTTTAATGTATGTTTTGCTAATTGTAAAGGACTAAATACAATACTCATAGTTTTCTTTTTTTACTAATGTAATTGAATATTTGATACACAAATAAAAAATCCTGTTTCCTTTACTTCAAGATGACTTAATCTGAGGGATGATTTTAAATTTTTATATTTTGTTGCAAAAGCTAAAAAGTAAATTTATTCAAATTAGTTTCCTCGTTAACTTTACAGAGCCAATAACTTTTTCTTAATTTAGTCCTGAAAAAAATATAGGTTATATATGATTAGTAAAACAAAAATGATGACAGCTATGCTATTGTTTTCTTCTAGTATGGCTATGAGCCAAATGAAAGTAAGAGATGAGTTGCCGGAAAAATACAAATGGAATTTAACAGATTTGTATGCGACAGATGAGGCATGGAAGCAAGAGAAAGACCGCCTTCAGAAAGAAATGCAAAAAGTTGCGCAATATAAAGGTAAGTTAACACAATCTCCGGGAACATTACTGGAAGCTTTGGAATTCAACGCAAAGCTGGGAAAAGAAATGACAAGATTGTATTCGTATGCGTCTATGAAATCGGATCAGGATACGCGCGTCACCAAATATGCGGGTATGAAACAGGAACTTGGACAACTATTCTCTCAATATGGTGCGTTAGTTTCTTATATGGAACCCGAATTGCTGACTTTGAAAGACGACCAATTAAAAAGTTTCTTGAGCCAAGAGAAAGGTTTGGCAACATATAAATTCTATCTAACGGATCTTCTGCGCAAAAGAGCGCACAAGGGTTCGGAGGAAGTAGAAAAAGTGTTGGCGTACTCTTCATTAATGTCGGGAAATGCGGCTAATATTTACAGTACTTTCTCCAATGCGGAGTTTCCGTATGGCGATATCGAAGTGGATGGTAAAACTGTAAAATTAAATGCGGCAAATTTCTCGTTGTATCGTGCAAGCGAAGACCGTGCTGTCCGTAAAAAAGCATTTGAGGTTTATTTCGGAAAATTAAATGAATTTCAACGCACATTAGGCTCTACCTTGTATGGCAATTTAAATTCGGCTTTGTTCTATGCTAAAGCGCGTAATTACAACAGTACCTTAGAAGCAGCGTTGGATGCAGGAAATATTCCGACAGATGTATACCTTAATTTGGTGAAGAATGTGAATAGCAATTTGGAAACTTTCCACCGCTATTTGAATCTGCGTAAACGCATGATGGGCTTAGGCCAATTGCATTATTACGACTTGTATGCGCCGCTAGTGGATAAAGTTGATTTGTCTTATACGGTAGAAGAATCCGTTGATAACATCCTAAAATCTTTGAAACCATTGGGTAAAGAATATATTGACGTCTCAACAAAGGCATTTAACGAGCGTTGGATTGATATGTATCCAAATGAAGGCAAGCGTTCTGGTGCGTATTCGAATGGTTCTGCGTACGATGTACATCCGTATATTTTGATGAATTACAATGGCAAGTACAACGATATGTCGACGTTGACGCATGAGCTGGGCCATACGATGCACTCTTATTTGACAAACAAAAAACAACATGTGGCGAATGCAGATTATTCTATTTTTGTGGCTGAAGTGGCTTCAACCTTGAATGAAGAATTGTTGAATGACTACATGTTGAAACAAATCAAAGACGATAAAACCCGTTTAGCGATTTTGGGCAACTATTTAGAAGGTGCTAAAGGTACATTGTACCGTCAGACGCAGTTTGCTGAATTTGAATTAATGATTCACGACAAAGTAGCAAAAGGAGAGGCATTGACTGGAGAGGACTTTGATAAGATGTATTTGGAATTAACACGCAAATACTACGGTCACGATAAAGGTATCTGTTTCGTCGATGAAAATGTAAAATCCGAATGGTCTTACATTCCGCATTTCTACTACAATTTCTACGTGTACCAATACGCAACTTCATACACAGCGTCCGCTGCATTGTCGGAGAAAGTGTTGAATGGTACAGCTGCTGATCGTAAAAAGTATTTGGATTTCTTGGCTTCAGGAAGCACTAAATATCCTGTAGAATTATTAGTTGATGCTGGCGTTGATATGAATTCCAAAGAACCATTTGATTTGACTATCTCTAAAATCAATAAGGTAATTACCGAAATGGAAGCTATCCTGACGAGATTAGGAAAATAATTCTTTTAAAGAAATATAAAGAAAAGCCGTAACATTGTTTGTTATGGCTTTTTTGATATACTATGAAAAAACAATATATCTGGCTTAAAGAGGCTTAAACTAGGTTAACTATTTTTATTTCACTCAAAATGTGGAGTAGTGCAACAGTTAGCTATGTTATACGCTGCGCCTACTAGCATATGCTTATGAAATCAGTAAACATATCGGTGAACTCATATTTTTCAGTTCCATCGTTATAGGTTTCTACTTCCCGAATTAATTCAGCTGTCATACTTGGCCAATACCTATCGAGCACAAAATCTTTTTTAGTAATTGTTGCATTACTGATTAATAGTTTTGCATCGTCAATATCGGAATAAACAAGCGGATGGTCAGCTCCTAAGCCAAGAATCGATAAATGAATATAGTTTTCAGGTTCTCGCTTTCTAGTGACATATGCTTTAATTCCGAGGGTTTGAAGCTCAGCCACAGCCGTCGTATTGATAGCTTCTTCAGGTGTTCCTCGATCTGAATCTAAAAGTATACACCATGGGATATTGAATTGCTCAGCTAATTGTAAGGTTCTCCAATGTTTTAAATTACCACAACCACCAATAGGAACAATTGCAAATTCCTTTTCTGCATATGTGTGAGTTATTAAACCTGCGTCTTTTAATGTCTGTGATGTATGATTAACAAAACTGACATCTGATTTCCCTTCCACAAGTAATAATGCTTTTGCTGTATTAGAGATTGGGTCTGGAAGTAAACCTAATGTATCTGCTATTTTGTGAAAAACATTGTCTGTTCCCAA
Organism: Sphingobacterium bovisgrunnientis; assembly: GCF_009829085.1. GTDB lineage: Bacteria > Bacteroidota > Bacteroidia > Sphingobacteriales > Sphingobacteriaceae > Sphingobacterium > Sphingobacterium bovisgrunnientis. Next base: position 59,592 of record NZ_WUQY01000018.1, on the reverse strand, counting down.
TTCTATATTACGAACAGACTCTACATTGTCTATGAATCTCAAACTTGGTAAGGGAAGAAGTCCGGCTAAAGCAGGCGTATGAGTTGTTAATATAATTTGAGTGTTAGGAACATTTGAAAGTTCTATAAAAGCTTTAATTAATAAGTCTTGGTGATTAGGATGTTGTGATGTTTCTGGTTCTTCAAATGCATATATAATTCTATCTCCCACATTTTCTAATCTTCTTTTTTCGGCTTCCGCTCTAAAAAAATTTAATAATATTAATCGTCTTACTCCACTACCTCTTTTGTTGATTGGAATATCTCCTTCTGATTTGATGGTTAATTTAAATTGAGTATCAAATTTAGGGTCAGTTCTAAAATCAGGTATTAGTTCTTCCGCCAAATCAGGAGCCATTTCTTTCAACTTTGCAAGTGTTCGGTTTGCGGTTTCGATTGCTTTGTTTCGAACTTGAGTTTTTATATATTCCAACTCATCTTCTAACTCTTGTAAAGCTTGTTGTACAGCAATTTTCATTGGGTCTGTAACTTCCTTATCTTCATCATTGCTTTGTCTGTCTGACTGGAATAACGCATAAATAGGGAGATAATTTTCTATTGCATTATAAACTTTTTTTGAATCTTCCTTATCAACAAGCAACTCAGTAGGCGCTAGATTTAAAACTCCAATATGTTGCCATATAGCTTCTCTAATTGCGGAATTTACATTTCTGTTATAAATATTTGCATCAATTCCTAAATCATCAGCTCGTTTTCGTAATTCAGCTCGTTTTAATTCCATCAAATCATTTGCATTAGCAGATGAAGGATGGTTACAAACGATAAAAACTTTTTCTTTTGGTTTAGCGGCAGTCGCTGGATATACTTTTTTTATCTCTAGTTTACCTTCAGCGTTGAGTAAATGCTCCGCAGCCAAGGTTGTTGGCGCGGCAGCGTCAATAACTATTACTTCTGGAAAATTATTGAAAACGCATGAAATCTCAATATTTGTACTGTCTGCGTTTTTACTTAAATCTTCTCTTTCACAAACAACAATTTTATTGTTAAAGAAAATTTCCAGAGCTTCTAAAATCGTTGATTTTCCAGCGTCATTTTTTCCTATGAAAGCTGTTAAGTTTGAAATTGGAATTGTAATTTCAGCGGCGTAGCCACGGAAATTTTTAAGTTTAACAGATTCTAAATTCATATTATGATTAGTGTTGGTTCCTACAATTTATGAGGGCGTAGCCTATAACTCCTAAATATACGTAACAGCATCCATATTTAAAATTTATAAGCAACTGATAAATAGGTGTATTAGGAAATAGGTGTATACTAATAGTATATTTCGAGATTGCAACAATGCGTTCGCAATGACATTATTATCTACATCAGTAGGTCATTGCGATTAACGCCTTGCGACCAAGAGAAATCTTCTTTTTGGATTATTATTTAAATTTCTATCTATCGTTCGAAAGGACGAGTTGTAATTTTATAAATTACAACTCCAATTTATATACATTTCCTTTTGATCCCGTAAGGTAAATCATTTTATTATCCGTGCCTTTTGCTATTGTATTAAAACTAAGTGTAGAGATATTTTTCCAATTATAACCGCCATCGTACGAAATATCCGTTCCTGATGTTCCTGTCGCCAGCACCATGTTTTCGGTAATGTAAAGCACATCCGAACGATAGCCCGAAACTGGAGTATTTGGCTTTGTCCAACTCAAACCAGCATCCTTAGTTAGTAAAATATTATTATGGTTGTTTTTGTCTTCCAAGTAATTTCCACCTACAGCAATTCCGGTATTTAAATTCCAAAAATCAATAGCAAAAATGCCTGTAGACGATTCACCTGACCAAATTGGAACATCGTATTTGTCAATTTTCAAGCCTTTTGGATTGTAATTGAAGAAGCTGGAATATTTTCCTCCAGTACCAATATACAAGCGGTCTTTAAATAGTTTCATCGAAGATCCCGAAGCGGCAAATGCGGCTTCACCTTCGTCTGCGATAAGGAAATAATCGTTGCTGACATCCGTCCAAGTTTTTCCTTTGTTGCTGGTTTTTAGTAGTTGGAATTTTCCATCAATTGGATCACCAAGTATAAAACCAGTTTTGCCCACAAAATCCAAATCATCTAAAAAAATGTCGGGATGGCTATTTTCATACACTTTCTCCCAAGATTTACCTGCATTTGTTGTGCGTAAAATCACAGCAGGAGAGCCTGCATTGACGATTACAGCTTCTTTATCTGAAAAAGCATAGATATCCCGAAAATCGTATTTTTCAAAACCTGTAGGATTTACCCATTGCCAATTTTTCCCCTCATCTTTAGAAAAACCTACAGTTCCATTGCTACCGCTTACCCAAACTATTTTCTTACCAACTGTGGACATTCCACGAAAACTAGCGGATATATTCTCTACGAGCAGCGTAAAGGTTTGTGCACAGCACATGGTTCCAATAAAAAAAGAAAGGGCGATAGATACGATTTTTGATAGCATATATTTATTATGTTAATTGTGCAAGCAAGTTATCAAACTCTTCGCGAAGTTTTGAAAGTTCGGCTTCCAACGTAGCGACACGTTCTTCCAATTGCTGAACTTGACCACTGTTACTACTAGATGATGCTGAAAGGATAGAATTTTCATAATCTTCTTCATCAAAATCTGCAAATAGATGGACATAACGAGCCTCTTTTTGTCCTGGCTTCTTAGGCAATAACTTGATGTAAGGCGTTTCATCCTCAGCCAATTTATGTAAATACGTCTGCACTTCCTCTATATCATCAAACTCATACAATCTTCCTGAATTGGAATTTATTTCGCCAGCTGTCAAAGGTCCACGTAAGAACATAAGACACAAAATCGCCAATTCTGCAGGAACTAAAGGATAATGAATCGCTATATTATGTTTGTATTTGGTCACTCTGGAGCCACCACCAACTACAGTCGATATCAATCCAATTTTTTTCAATCCATCCAGCGTACTCACAATCGTACTCTCGTCGTAATTCACCACAGGCTTACGTGATGTCTTTTGATTACAAGCTGTTTGCAATCCATTTATAGTCATTGGATAATACTCGGGTGTTGTTTTCGACTTTTCTAGTAAAGAGCCTAATACGCGAATTTGTTCTGCATTTAATGTAGGAATTGGTTTTTGTGTTTCCATTTTTAAAGTAAGGTTTATACTTTTCGAAGATAAGAATTATTTAGTTCTTCGTATTTTCGTGTGCTAAAAAAGACATACTTTGCTAAAAATCGCCCATCATACCGCTTATATTCATCCTTTACGCGAAGGTCACCGTTTCCCGATGGTCAAATACGAGCTTATACCCGCTCAACTGCTTTACGAAGGAGTTGTAGATAAGGATAATTTTTTCGAACCAAAATTAGCGGATTTCGAAACTTGCTGCTTAGGTCATCGTAAAGAATATGTTCAACAGTTGTTTGACTTGACATTGGACGCTAAGATGGTGCGCAGAATAGGATTTCCGCTTTCACAATCGCTTGTTGAGCGTGAACGGTATATTTTGGATGGGACTATTCAATCTACATTGTATGCAATGAAATACGGCATTTCGTTCAATACAGCAGGAGGGACGCATCATGCAGGTTATGATTATGGCGAAGGATTTTGCTTGATGAATGACCAAGCTGTGGCTGCTAATTATCTTTTGACGAATGGTCACGCAAAGAAAATATTGATTATTGACCTCGATGTGCATCAAGGAAATGGGACAGCACATGTTTTTCTAGATAATCCCAAGGTATTTACATTTTCTATGCATGGCGCTAAGAATTTTCCTTTTATCAAAGAGAAATCTGATCTTGATGTAGAGCTTCAAGATGGAATTTCAGATACAGATTATTTGAGTCTGTTACTTAGTCATTTAGACGAATTATTCGAACGTGTAAAGCCTGATTTTGTGTTTTATCAAGCGGGTGTAGATATACTTTCTTCGGATAAATTAGGTAAACTAAAAGTTTCGAAAGAAGGATGTAAACAACGTGATTATTTGGTGATTAATAGATGTCATCAACTGAGAATTCCTATACAAATCTCCATGGGTGGAGGTTATTCTGTTCATATTAAGGATATTGTGGATGCCCATGTGGCTACCTACAAAACTGCTGTTGATATTTTTGATTTTTAGCCAAAATACTTTTATATTTTTGTTTCTTTAACTTTAATCTATGTTTTTTCATCAAGACGCAACGTTTGAAAATCTTTCTATTCATCATGTAGGCAACAAAGCCAACGATGAGTTTTATATATTGTCCGAAAATCCAATTGATTTGGCTGGAGACGAAATATTGCCCGATTTATTGATGCAATATTTTATGAAACCTTTTGCAAAGTTGACTGAAGTTTATCGCTTTTTTCATCCCAATGAAGAATTAGAATTAAATGAAGTGTATCACTTTTCAAAGAAATTTTTTGAAGGCAATATCAGCTTTCACGAGTTTTCACAACAAGTAACCAAACATTTATACGAAGTTTCGGATCATCCGAAAATCAAGTCGGGTGAGGTCTATGTCGTAGCGTTGAAGAATGTGCAAATGGAAGGAGAGGACCATGCGGCAGTAGGGATTTTTAAATCCGAAAACAAGGAGGCATACCTTAAAGTGTATCCTGAGCAGGGCGGTTTTCAATTGAATTATGAGCAGGAAGCGATTAATATCAATAAACTGGATAAAGGTGTTGTCATTGTCAATACTGAAACTGAGGAAGGCTTTAAAGTATTGGTTGTCGATCAAACAAACCAGTCCGAAGCAGTCTATTGGAAGGATAATTTCTTACAATTGAAATCGCGTAATGATGCTTTCCAGCAAACAGGAAATCTCATGAAAGTGTACAAAAACTTTGTTAACGAAAAATTGGATGAAGTTTTTGAGTTGGAAACTGCAGATAAAATTGATTTGTTGAATCGTTCGATGAACTATTTCAAAAGCAAAGAAACTTTCGACAGTGCCGAATTTGAAGAGGAGGTAATTGCTAATCCACAAGCCGCTTCTTTGTTTAATGAATACAAACAGTCTTTTGAAGATGAGTTTGATATGCCTTTTCAGGCAAATTTTGAAATAGCTACGCCAGCCGTAAAGAAAATGGCAAGTTCATACAAATCTGTCATCAAATTGGATAAGAATTTCCATATTTATGTCCACGGAAAGCGGGAATACCTCGAGCAGGGCTATGATGAGGATAAAGGGAAAAACTATTACAAGTTGTATTACGAAAATGAAACCCAAAGTTAGAACTAACATACTCCGAAAGTACTATCTGACCATTGGCTTTTGCTGGGTTATCATTGTGCTTTTAGAATTGCTAAAGACTAAAGAAAGTTGGGTAGAACAGTATTATGCACAAATGTTTTACCCCGCTATTTCTTACCTGTATATTGTATTATTCTCATGGATTCCGTTTAGTATAGGGGATATCTTCTATGCTACGATTGCTATAGTATTGACTTACAATGTTGTGCTCGTTTTTCGAGAACTGTTCCGTAAACAATGGTATAATCTAAAACTTAATTTAGCACGTATAATATTTATATTATCAACTGTTTATGTAATATTTACAGTCAATTGGGGATTGAATTATTTCAGACAACCCGTAGCTGATAAATTTGGTTTTTCAGACGCAAAAATAACGCGAGAGGATCACCTCAAAATATTGGATAAATACATTGCGATAGCGAATGAGCTACGTGAAAAAGTGGATGTAAATAGCAACTCCAAAAATGGTGTGAAAGGTGATTTGACAGAAATTGTACTGCAAGATACTTTATTAAAGGATTATCTATGTAAAACACAGGTTCGCGCTAAAGAACCAATATCGAGTGTACTTGCATCGTATTTTACGGTTTCGGGCTACTTCAATCCGTTTACACTGGAAGTTCAGGTTAATCAACTCATACCTAATGCTTCATTTCCCTTTGTCACCGTCCATGAGTTGACACATCAAATGGGCGTAGGATTCGAAGATGAATGCAATTTTATCGCTTTCTTGACATTGAAAGATAATAGAGATGTCTGGTATAAGTATTCGGCATATTATTCTGCTGTAGAATATTTGTTGCATCCCTTATATGGAAATAAAGAATTATTCGATCAGTACAAATCTAAATTATCACCAAAAGTGTTGGCGGATTTCAAAGCTGAAAGAGAATTTTGGATGTCCTATCGAGGTTGGATTGATAAAGTTTCAGGTGTATTCTACAATCAATTCTTAAAACACAACAATCAGCCCGAAGGGTTGGAACGCTACAATATGATGACAACCCTTCTTGTCGCTTGGGAAAAACAACAAGAAAAGTTGCCTTAACTATCTAAAACTTTTCCATCCATCCTTCAAAAGCTTTGATGAATTTTTTGCATAAGTCAGCGGTAGTATCAGATTTTATTGTATCATCCTCATCAAGAAGCTCGGTGACATTGCCGATGTACATTTCGGGTTGCTGCAAAGTAGGCATATTCAGAAAGGTAAGACATTGCCTCAAATGATGATTCGCCCCGAATGCACTAATTGCGCCTGGAGAAACAGAAACAATTGCAGCAGGCTTCCCATCCCATTTACTTTTACCATAAGGTCGTGAACCTACATCTAATGCATTTTTCAACACCGCAGGAATTGATCTATTGTATTCGGGTGTGAAAAATAAAAACGCATCGAAGGACGATAGTTTGTCTCGGAATGAGCTGTATTCCTTTGGCGGTTTATCTTGATCTATATCTTCATTGTAGAGTGGTAAATCACCAATAGCTAGAAATACATAGCTATACTTTTTATCCAATAGATTGACCAAATTATTCGCAATTTTTCTGTTTAAAGATTCTTTGCGTAAGCTTCCTACTAGTATTCCAATGCTTTTACTCATAATGCTTTATACTTTGATTACACTAGGTAAACAGCTGAAATAGACAATAAGTTTAAAATGATTTAAAAGCGAGAGGAGAGGCCTCTCGCTTCAGTTGTGATGTTATTATATTTTTTCGAGAATATCCAAGATCAAAGGATAGGTATTCTCACGTACTTTTTTCAAATCTTTTTTATTCAACCACACAGCTTCTGTGATATCTTCTTCGGTTTGAGGAATGAGCTCAGGCACTTTATTTACGCCCATATCGTACCATTTCGTTTGTTTTAGCACAAATTTACCGCGCATGATGTAGGTATGGTAGGTAGTTTGAATCTTTTCGCCTAAATAATCCACCTTAATTCCGCATTCTTCTTCTACTTCACGTACTGCAGCCTCACGCATTTTTTCCCCTTCATCAACTTTACCTTTTGGTAAATCCCATTTTCCTAGTCGATGAATAAACAAATAATCACCTTCACCATTACGTACAACGCCTCCAGCAGCATAAATAATTTTCAAGTCTGAAATGATTTTTTTGAAGATAGAATTAATCTCTGGATGTACAAACAAATAGGTAATTTGCTGGTTTTTAGTAGACGTGTTGAAAAGTTTTTCAAGTTCAATTTCTTGTAATCCAATAGTTTGAACATTCTTTTCGATTTTAGGAGCAAAATCTGCTAAAATAAGCAGGCTTTGGTTCATATAAATTTTATAAATTTGTGCCATGAATAATTTAAATGAGGTTGAACAAAAAGTTGCTGAATCCTTATTGCAAATTAAAGCAATAAAATTACAACCTAAAAGTCCTTTTACATGGGCATCGGGTTGGAAGTCTCCAATTTATTGTGATAATCGTATCACACTGTCACATCCAGCTATCCGTACGTATATTCGTCAAAGGTTGGCACAGCTGATTCAAGAAGAGTTTGGATCTGTGGAAATGGTTTCTGGTGTAGCTACAGCAGGCATTCCTCAAGGTGTACTAGTAGCACAAGATTTAGGCTTACCATTTACTTATGTACGCAGTAGTGCAAAAGATCATGGACGTCAAAATTTAATTGAGGGTGAAGTAGTAGAAGGACAACGCGTTGTTGTTATAGAAGATTTAGTCTCTACAGGCAAAAGCTCATTACAAGCGGTACAAGCTTTGCGTGAAGCAGGTTGTAATGTCGTAGGACTGGTTTCTATTTTTACATACGGATTGGATGAAGCGACTAAGAATTTTGCTGACGCAAAGTGTCCAATATTCAGTTTATGTAATTATGATGCACTTATCCAAGTTGCAGTACAAAAAAGTTATGTATTGGATTCTGACGTAGAGTTTTTACAATCTTGGAGAAAAGATCCAGCAAACTGGTCTCCAGCACAATAAAACACATACTAACTATGACTGTTATTCAAAACAATGTTGCGATTAATAAACCTATTAATGAGGTTTATAATTTTTTAAATGATTTAAACAATCATGAGCAATTGATGCCTGAAAATATCTACAATTGGTCTTCGACAGCTGATGAGGCTCGTTTTACGATTAAAAACATGGCAAAATTGGCTTTGAAAATTAGCCAACGTGTGGAGAATAAAGAAATAATTTGTGTTCCCTCAGAAGAAGCTCCATTTGAATTGAAATTAGTGTGGAAGGTGGAAGAGATTTCTGCCACAGAAACGAGTGCTACTTTCATTATTGAAGCACAATTAAACATGATGATGAAAATGATGGCTTCAGGTCCTTTACAAAAATTAGTGGATCATCAAGTGGGCAAATTGAAAGAAATATTAGGATAATTATCATACAATCCAATCCCAAAGAAAAGAGGTTCAAAATAATATTTTGAACCTCTTTCTATTTAAAACGTAAATGTAACGTGTGTCAAGAATTTATTCACGAGTTCAGTTCTTCCATGACTTACGAATTGGCTTAGTGGAGTCTGGTAAGAAAAACCTATTGCAATATTATTAATTGTACTCTCTAAACCTACATTGAGGTTGGTATTGTAACCACCAGTTTGTTCGATTTTAAAACCCATAGTTTGATCTCTAGCTTGGGTATCGTGCTGGATCCCGACATTTGGACGTAATTTAATTTTTTCATTTATCGAAGCATTATAATAAACACTTCCATTTAAGGTCAACTTATTCCCGTATTGATATTCATCGCTATTTCTGGTATTAGCCTTATAACTAACATTAGTATTGAGACCAATATTTTTTATGCTAATATCGTAATTCAGCGATCCTGTAAAATCAAAACTTCCAGTTCCTAATTGATAGATATTAGCAGAATTAGTAGTGATAAACTCATCTTTATTGTATTCACCCGTTGGTAATTTGACTCCTGCACCAAACCAAAGTGTTTGGGTAAATATTTCAGATTTATTCAGTAGGTTATAATACCCACTTAGATTGATATCGCCAAGACCCGATTTGCTGGATTGCTGATCTGTTCCATAACTGTATTTTTGGATTTTACTATAAGGTAGGATAGCCATCACGCGCCAACGAGTACCTAGATTCCAAGCGGACCATAGCTCTGCAGTGTGGTATTTTTCCTTATTTGTCAATGCTGTTTTATTTCCTGAAACGTCTAATTGTGTGTATACCTGATTGAAGTGATAGCGCACACCAACGAAACGCTTATTGAAATTGGGTAATAAGCCGGTGTAATTACTTCCCAAACCACCGCCACAAATTTCGCAAGCTACAGCAGATAATGTGCTCAATATACCCAATAATGCAAAAAGTAAAATTTTTCTCATGGTTGATTAAAAGCTTTATTGTTTACGAATGATTCGTCATTTAATGTATTCAGAAAGGCTAATAGGTCTTGCATTTCATTTGCACGCAATGGAATTCCTTTATTTTGTTTTAGAAGAGGATCTAAATTGTCCGTATGCACGACCTCTTTTGCATAATGATTTAATACTCCCTCAAGCGTGATGATGCGCCCATCGTGCATATAAGGAGCTGTATAATGCAAATTACGTAGGGTCGGAACTTTGAATTTAAGCTTATCTTCCTCACTTGAAGTGATATCATAGCGCCCCAAATCTTTTGCTGGATTAATCCCAAGGCCATTATCACGGAAACTATGATCCGTAAATAAAGGTTCTTGATGGCAAGTGTTACATTTGGATTGAAATATCTGATAGCCACTTGCTTCTTCGGTTGTAAAGGTAGCTTCGTTTCTTTTTACTTTATCATACTTTGAATTGTCCGAAACAAGCATCACCATAAAATGTGAAAGGGCTTTGAACACCTGAGTTGAGGTTATATTTTCGGTGCCGAAAGCCTGCTTGAATAAGATTGGATATTGTGTATGCGCCTGCAATTTTTTTACAACGTTTTCCATATTTTCATCCATCTCAATAGGATTATGAATAGGCACCATTGGTGTCAGATCTAATTGCTGTACACCACCATCCCAAAAAAAGGATGCTGACCAAGCCAAATTTATGAGCGCACTAGAATTTCGAATTCCGAGCTGATCATCAATACCGTGACTCACATCATGACCATGATGCGTAAAAGCATTTTGGCTGATATGACAGCTCGCACAAGAAATTGTGTTATCTCTTGAAAGTATTCCATCGTGAAATAATTTTCTGCCCAACTCAAAGGTCTCTTGAGATAACGGAGTAATAGCAAAACTGTATGTAGGTTCTGGAAAATGCCCTGGCTTAGTAAAGCCTGCAAATTCGATCAGATTTAAATCATCTGCTTTTTTGCAGGCCCAAACAGCCAATAACAGTAAAAGCAATACCAAAAGCTGTTGCTTACTTCTCATGGTTTGCTATTTTCGTAAAGTTGTGCGTATGATCATGGGTAAACATGGTCGCGTAATTGTCTGCGATTTTAGCATGCGGTCCAGAGGTCATCACGATTGGATTGGTCTTGATAGAGATTGTGTTTGGCCCGTCAAAGATTTTACCGATATCCACCATCAAATGTATATCGGATGAAAGATTTTCTTGGACTTGGCTCTTACCTGCTTTTGTAAGATCAAGTTTAATAATTCTGTTATTATTTACCGTAGGTGTGCTGTAACCCCCAAAAAGTCCAATATGATATTTAAAACTGTTGTTTGGATTAGCCGCCTGAGCGGAATTACCTTCTAATTGGAAGTGGATATATCCCGAGTTCCATGACCAATACATTCCATATTTTCCAACATCCAACACGCCAGTACGTTCTTCTGCTGGTAACGTATTCGTAAGACTATCCACACCAAGATTAAACTCTAAACTTTTGTATTCGCCCTGAGGAATTGTCAAAATTGGTTTTTGAGAATTTGCGTCACTTGCATCTATAAGAAAGAATGATTCTTTTTTGGGAATTGTGATGACCTCACCATTCACTTTTGTGAATTTAATATTACTCACATAATATTTAAGCGAGGTAATATTAAACATTTCGTTGCTAGCATTCGAATACAAATAATCATTCAAAACCAACTTCTTGCTGCCTACGATATGATCAAATTTTATTTTAACTAGCCCTGACTTTGTTTCGTCAATTTTAATTTCTTCGTTTTTAGTACAGCCACTCAACAGACCCGCGATGCACACGAATCCCAATAATATTTTTTTCATGAAAATGATAAATTAAGTTTAATAACATACAATCCATATAAATCCACCACTGTGAATTCATATTAATTGAAAATAGAATACGATAATTGATGTTATTAACCGATGAGTGGGGGACGATCCAATGTGTAAATAAAATCTCTCGGATTTAAATTTGAAGTGTATAGACCATATACCTTTTTAAGTATTGGAGTTGACAAGTATATGTCAGATGAAAACAAGTTAGGATTTACAGCTAAACTTTCTTGAAAATTGACCTTAAAGTTTTGTTGTTCGTTTTCTTGTTGGTTTTTCAATTTCTTCATCAGAAAACATTGACCTTGACACGTATTATTCTCCATATTACGCTGCACACACAAGTACTTTTCAATATAATTCTGATTATAATAGAAAGAGGTGCATATCACTAATGTCATGTTGCATTGCAATAACATGATGGGTATTAGGATATATAGCAGCCAGGTTTTCATTGCCCGCAAATCTACAATATCCTATGAAGAAATAAAATTTATTTAATAAAATTAATGAAGTTATTTATTTGGATTAAATCTTAATAAGGATTATATTTGTTCCATCAACAAAAAGGAATAGTAGTAAACGATGATTTGTCCATTAGCTAACGTAGAAGAAGTTTTTAAGACAGGATTTGGAGCAGTGTATCAATGTAGCAGAAAAAACTGTTATTGGTTGGAGTTTCAAAATACCACGACTTCATTTAGCGTAAGTGATTTCTTTTTATTTAAAAAGCGTATTGACAGCATCGATATTGAAAAAATGTTATGTGATTCCTCAAGGACATCAGATTTTGAAATGGTTATGCCATTCCGTACAGAGCGTTGTTTTATACTATCTGTTGAAGACATTTTAAATCTGCGCGAGATTTTGGATGGTTCTAAATTTATGATTGAACTTAACTGCCAAATAAAGACAATATTACGTCGCGGAGCAGTTTTTGCATTCTAGATTTTAATTATACTGATTCCAAACAACTTACATCTTACGAGTCTAATTTAGACTGAATTCGTATAACACTTTTTTTATACAATTCACATCTCTTCATCCTATCTTTGTATTAGTAAATGAGTGGTACAACTATTGCTACTTATAATTGTTAATACAAAAATTGTAACTATTAAACTTTACATATATGAAAGATTTATTGAAATTGAAATCATCTTTGTCTGAAGAGATCGAAAATATATTAAACGCCCAAATCAAAGTCGAAGCACATTCATCAGCTATTTATTTAGCGATGTCAGCATGGTGTGGTGATCAAGGTTTGGACAATGCTGCTAAATTTTTTGCAAAACAATCTGATGAGGAACGTGAGCATATGTTAAAATTATTCAATTACGTAAGCAGCCGTGGCGGTAAAGCAATCTCACCAGAAGTAACAAATATTCCAAATGATTTTGAATCTTTCCGTGGTGTATTTGAACAAGCATTAGAACAAGAAATGTTTGTTACGGAGCAATTTAATAACATTGCGGACAAATGTGCTAAGTCTAAAGACTATGTGACTTTCAACTTTTTAGGTTGGTTCTTATCAGAGCAAGTTGAAGAAGAATTCGTATGTCGTAGAATTTTAGAATTATTTGATGTGATTGGAGAAGAGGGTACAGGTCGTTGGGAAATCGATAGACATTTGGTAAAAGTTTGTTTTGATGGTGAATAATTAATTATCCCAAAGTCAAAAATACGAAAGGAAGATATTGATAAACAATATCTTCCTTTTTTTATACTATAAATTTAACTTTCTCGTTTTATATAAAATTGCCCTTAGCATTTTTTCAATGTATTTTATTTAGTATATTGATAAACGGTATTGATGCATTAAACTGTGTATTTTTTTCTGCGAAACATAATCTTCTTTTTTGCCTTTGTTATATTTTTAACGAGCAATTCTCTATACGCGCAAATTCAATTTAGTGGTACTGTAAAGGATTCTTTGGGAACCCCTATTAAAGATGTTATAGTAAAATTGCATATTGAAAATGATACTTTATTCCGCGTCACTAATTCTCTCGGCAAATATTTATTTAATGATCTAAACGTTAAGCAAATACAGGTAAGTTATAATATGTTAGGCTATCTCAGCAAATCGAAAAGTTTTATACTTAACCTTACTGATCAGAATTTTGTAGCACCAGATGTGATTCTACAAAAAATAAACTACATTATACCCGATGTTTCAGTCACCAGAGTTATCCCAATGGTGATTAATGGTGATACGATTCAGTATAATTTGGGTGCATTCTCATTTCGAAAGCAAACGCTTTTAGAAGATGGATTGAAAAAGATTCCAGGATTTCAGATAACAAGAGATGGTTCTGTATATTTTAATGGCTACCACATTAAAAAAGTCAAAGTAAATAACAATGAGTTTTTTGGAGGTGATATTATTACCGCTACTAAAAATCTTCCTGTTGATTATATCAATAATATACAATTGATCGAACTTAATAATAAAAATGAGGGCGCAGAAACTGGCATAGCCGATTACCAAGAGAAAGAAAAGTTATTAAATATAAATCTAAAAGAAGACCGAAAAATTCTTCACTTCGGACAGATGACAATTGGGTCTGGTACTAATGGTCGTTATTTAGGAAGCTTTGGTCTGAATCGATTTAATGATGGCAATGAGTTATCTCTATTAGGATCATTTAATAATACCAATACAAATTTATTTTCATACGGAGATATTTCAGGAGGGAAAAGAACCAATACTACATTAGATATTGATGAATTCATAGACCCAATTGATGGTATCAATACGACATCTTCTATTGGAATAAATATGGCTAAAAAGATTGGGAAACAATCAAGACTAAATACATCGTATAGCTATATTAAGAAAAACACTTCAATAAGTGGATATTCAGGGCTTAAATCTTCATATATAGGAAACACAATCACAAAAAATGAAAACTACGACGAAGAACAAGAAGACGATAATCACAAATTGAGGTTTTTTTTAGACGGAAAATTATTAAACAAAGATATTGTTAAAGTAGAAGGAAATCTAACTTACAATAAGAAGTCAGTATTTAATAATAAAGAATCTGTTTTAAGTAACTTCCAACAGATAAATAAGGGTACCAATAGAGATTCATCCACGCATAAAATTCCAATTGCTGATATTGATGTCATTTATTCTAAATATTTTGAAAAGAAAGATCGAAAATTGGTAGGTAAATTAAATGCTAAATCATATACCTTAAAAAACAGACAATTTGTTAATGAGGAGTATTCTGTATATAGTAAAGATGTTATTGATTATACGGATGAATTGAATAATCAATTTATTGATCAAAGAAATAAGAATGGATCTACCAATTTATCACTTTCATTTGTTGAACCATTTATGAGTCACAGTGTTTTTGAATTTAGGTATGAGTATGATCATAATAAAATTGATGCACAGCGGTATGTATATAATTGGTTGGATGCTCGGCAATCGAATATTTTAGATTCTTTAACAGTGGATTATGGCTATAAGTTTAACAGCAATAAAGTAGGATTAATCTACCAATTTACACCTAATAAAAGAGTCAAATTCAACCTTGGATTTGCTGTGCAGCCAATTCGAATGAATGGTAAAGTATTGAATGACACATTAGAATATAACTACGAGAATATCAACTTAGTACCTACTACGAACTTTAGCTATAAATTATCATCAAATGTTGATTTTCAAGTAAGCTATAGAGGTAGAAATAATCAGCCTAGTTTTTTTCAGATTGTTCCGGTTTTAAATAATACCAATTCAAGAAATATTATCCTAGGTAATCCAGAGTTAAAATCAGAATTTTCACATGGCTTTGTTACTTCATTGCGGGCGTTTATTCCCACTCGTATGCAATATGTAGAATCAAATTTCTCATATAACTATGTGAAGGATAAAATTGTAACGGATAAAAAGCCACTTGAAAATACAACTATCCAACAAACGACCTTTCGAAATGCAAATGGGTATTACGATTGGAAATGGAATTATGTATTTAATACACCTTTTAATGATGATAATTGGATGTTTGATATGTCCGGTGGTTTTGATTATTATAACAATATTTCATTTATTGAGGATCGGGAAAGGACTACTAAACAATTTATTTTCAATCAATCTGTGCAGTTGAAATACTCTTTAAATGATTTTTTAGAAAGTATGTTTAATGCTAATTATTCACGTAACAAAGCGAGTTATGACATTCCTTTTCGTACAAAAATTAATGTAGAAACTCTTTTCATGGGACTTGGAGCAAAGGGATATGTGAAGGATAATTTTTCGCTTGGCTTTGAAATGTCTCAACGTTATAATGATGGTTATATCAATAAATTCATGAATGTGAATCAGACTATGATGAATGCATTTATGGAGTTGACATTTTTGCACAATAGAACTGCTTTATTGCGCTTGCAAGCCTACGACTTGTTTGATCAGAATACACAGATGGGGATTTATTCTGAATATATTGGTAATGATGTTTTTGAAGAGCGGAAGAACAGATTGGGAAGATATTTTATGTTATCCCTAAATATAAGAATGCAAAAATAAATTATGATGAAGGCTGTTGTGATTAGTGAATTTGGTAATGCTGATGTTTTGCAAGTTCAGGAAAGAGAAGTTCCAAATTTAAGCGAATATGAGGTCTTAGTTAAAGTGAAAGCTGCAGGAATAAACCGTCCAGATGTATTTCAGCGTCAAGGAAAATATCCTGCACCCAACGGAGTATCACAGGATATCCCAGGTTTGGAAGTGGCGGGTATTGTAGAAGATATCGGGGAGAAGGTGAGTGGATTTAATTGTGGACAGCGGGTAATGGCATTAGTTCCAGGTGCTGGCTATGCTGAATATGTTAAAGTACATTACGGTTCTGTCATTCCTTTACCTGATCAGGTAAGTTTTGAAACTGGCGCTACATTGCCAGAAACAGTATTTACAGTTTGGCATAATCTATTTCAACGAGGTAATCTTCAAAAAGGAGAAGCTGCACTTATTCATGGAGGTGCAGGCGGAATTGGATCGACGGCGATTCAATTGGCAAAGTTATTTGGTGCAAAGGTTGTCACTACCGTAAGTACATATGAAAAGTCAGATTTTGTTAAATCATTAGGAGCAGATGTCGTTATCAATTATAATGAACAAGATTTTGAAGAAATTTTAAATTCGAATAAAGTAGATATTGTATTAGATTACATAGGTGGAGATTATTTCAACAAGAATATAAATGTATTAAACGAAGAAGGTAGATTGATTTACATCAATGCAATGGAGGGAGCGAAGGTAGATTTAAATTTATTTAAATTGATGCAAAAAAGATTGACTATCTCTGGCAGCACATTAAGAAATCGATCTGTAGAATTTAAACAAAGTCTGACAGAAGATATTGTAAAGAAAGTTTTACCATTACTTAATGAAGGTAAATTGAAGTCCCAAATATTTAGAAAATTTAGTATTCACGAGGCTTCACAGGCACATTCTTTAATGGAAAGTGGTGATTTCTTAGGTAAGCTAGTTATAGTCTTTTAGATTGCTAAAATAATTTAGCTTTGTCTTTATCGCTATTTTTTTTCATCTTTAACACAATTAAATTATAACCAAGATGAAACCAAAGTTTATTTTAGTAGTAATAACCCTTGTTTCCTTATTTTCTAATTCATTTGCGCAACGGATCACAAATGTTGGAAAACCGTTAGATTATGTCAGTACATTGGTGGGTACACAATCAACCTATTTTCTGTCAAGTGGTAATACATATCCAGCAATTGCAGTTCCTTGGGGAATGAATTTTTGGAGTCCTCAAACAGGAAAAATGGGAGACGGATGGATGTATACCTATACTTCTGAAAAAATCAGGGGAATAAAACAGACACATCAACCTTCGCCATGGATGAATGATTATGGTCAATTCAGTATTATGGCAATGGTGGATAATAAAACATTTGACCAAGACAAGCGGTCAAGTTATTTTTCGCACAAAGCGGAAGTTGCAAAGCCGCATTATTATGCTGTTTATCTAGCAGATTACGATACCAATGTCGAGGTGACGCCGACTGAACGTGCTGCATATTTTCGTTTTTCTTTCCCTAAAACAGACAAAGCTTACGTATTAATTGATGCTTTTGACAAAGGATCTTATGTAGAAGTCATTCCAAAAGAGAACAAAATTATTGGGTATTCAACCAAAAATAGTGGTGGCGTGCCTGATAATTTCAAAAATTATTTTGTTTTAGAATTTAACAAACCATTCCAAGAAGTTTCGACTTTTGCAGATTCAGTTATGCAAGATGGCCGTTATATGGTTAAGTCTGATCATGTCGGCGCAATCTTAGGATTTAAAACTTCAGGCAAACAGGATCCTGTTTTGGTTAAAGTGGCATCATCATTTATTTCTCATGATCAAGCACAATTAAACTTGAGAGAGCTTCATAATCAAACTTTCGATCAAATAAAGAAAAAAGGAGAGGATGTCTGGAACAAGGAATTGGGTAAAATCGAAGTTCAAGGCGGCACAATAGATCAATTGCGTACATTTTATTCATGTTTATACCGTTCTCTATTGTTCCCGCGTATGTTTTACGAATATGACGCGAATAATCAGATCGTACATTATTCCCCGTACAACGGAAAAGTTCTTCCTGGCTATATGTTCACAGACACTGGTTTTTGGGATACTTTTAGAGCCTTGTTCCCATTTTTGAATTTGATGTACCCTGAAGTGAATTTGAAGATACAAGAAGGATTGGCTAATACATATCGTGAAGGAGGATGGTTACCTGAATGGGCAAGTCCTGGCTACCGCAATATCATGGTGGGTAATAATTCAGCTTCCGTAGTGGCGGATGCTTGGATTAAAGGTGTGCGTTCAAAAGATATTGAAACATTATATGAAGGTCTAGTAAAAGGTTCTAAAAATGCAGGTCCGATGACTGCTGTGGGACGTGCAGGTGCAAATTATTACAATGAATTGGGCTACGTACCTTATGATGTCAAAATTCACGAGAATGTAGCGCGAAGTTTAGAATATTCTTATGATGATTTCTCTATACGCCAATTAGCTAAGAGTTTAGGTAAACCTAAAGAAGATTTAGATTTATACGAAAATCGTTCCTACAATTACCAAAAGCTATTTGATAAATCTACAGGTTTAATGCGTGGTAAAAATCAAGATGGTACATTCCAATCTCCTTTTAATCCATTCAAGTGGGGTGATGCTTTCACTGAGGGAAATAGCTGGCACTACAGTTGGTCTGTTTTCCAAGATTTCGCTGGATTAGCAAAATTGATGGGCGGAAATAAAGCTATGGAAACAAAACTTGATTCTGTGTTTATTTTACCTCCAATATTTGATGATAGTTATTATGGATTTCCAATCCATGAGATTCGAGAAATGCAAATTGTAAATATGGGACAATATGCTCACGGTAATCAACCCATACAGCATATGACGTACTTATACAATTATGTAGGTGCGCCGTGGAAATCACAATATTGGGTTAGAGAGACTATGGATAAAATGTACTCTCCAAATCCAGATGGGTACTGTGGTGATGAGGATAATGGACAGACTTCAGCATGGTATGTATTTTCTGCTTTGGGATTTTATCCTGTAACACCTGCTGTAGATGAGTATGTTATCGGATCTCCTTTATTTGATAAGGTAGTCTTGCATTTGGATAATGGCAAAAAGGTAGAGATTCATTCGGCTAATAATTCAGATGAGAACCGATACATTAAATCTTTGCAAGTAAACGGAAAAAATTACAGCAAAAATTACCTTAAACACAGTGAACTGGTTAAAGGTTCGGTATTAAATTTTACAATGGATAAAGTTCCAAATACCTCACGTGGTACCACTGTAGCTGATTTCCCTTATTCAATCAGTACAGAAAAGAAATAATATTTAAACAAAGTAGGCTATCACATTTGATAGCCTTGTTTGTTACATATCATTAATATAAATTAACACCTAATTTCTCTTCGCATAAAGACAAAATAGGATAGAGCGAAACAGATCATCATTCCAGCTGTAATTCCTGTAAGCTGTGGCCAAACAATCATTATACTATCTTTAAACGATAAAGGTGATGGTATAGCTGCGATCATCTGTTCCATGGAAACAGGTCCTAGACTACGGACTGATGGCATGAGAATACTTGTGGTCGCGTCCGTATAAAGTTGACTAGGTGATAGACGCATCAGATTCAATATCAGTTCGTGCCACGCCAGATATTCTTGTTCCGAAATATAATTTGGATTTGGAATGAAAGGTCGTACAACAAAATTGACAACAATAGGAAAGAATATGGTGAAAAATAACCAAACTCCTATCGCGGTCATAGCCGATGTAGCCCCTTGGCGGAAAACTATAGACAAAAATATAGCAACACTTAACCAAAACCCCACATATAAAATGGTCACAGCAATAAAGGCAATTATGCGAACGATTTCTTGTAATTGAATACTGATTCCGGTGGATATAAATCCTGCTCCAATCATGAGCATTACCAAAGCTGTAAGCATTGTACTGACAATAATTAAAGGTGCAAAGAATTTTGCGAGCAATAAATTATCTCTATATAAAGGTTGCGCGACTAGGCGGGTTAATGTCCCGCTATTGTGCTCCGAGTTGATCGCGTCAAATCCTAAAGCTATTCCAAGTAGAGGTGCCAAAAAGTTTAAAAACACATGAACTGGGGGGATGGAATTGTCACTTGATGTAAGCAATTTTAAATATACGAATGCACTATCTGGATCTTGTGCATTATTGATTGTGTCTTTTAATCCCGAAAATGATACAAATAGTGACGCTCCAAAAGTCAATATTATCAAAGCCATTAGGATAATAAATCGCCAACTTCGGATATGTGAAGCAATTTCTTTCTTAATTAAGACTTTCATCGCCAAAGGGATGATTCCCGACTTTTCCTTGCCGCTGTGTGAAACATGACTTTTGAAGATGTTAGTTTTACTTTTCATCTCTTAAATTTTTATTATCAAAATACTTTGCATAGATATCATCCAAGGAGTATCCGTTTCGTTGTACAAAAACGATACTCGCCTCTTGGTAAACCAAAGTTTTTACTGCTTCTGCTGTGATATCTCGATCTGAATAAATACTTAACACATCCTTGTCGAAAGAGATAGACCTGAATCCAGAAATGGACTTTAGAGATTGTTCAAGTTGGATTGCATCAATATTTTTGTCTGCAAGTTGAATGATAGTTTTAAACCCTTCATTAATTTGCAATTTCTCTGCGAGGGTTTCAATAGGTCCATCGACAATCATTTTACCGTCAACAAATATCCCTACACGATCGCATACACGTTGCACTTGATGGAGATGATGAGAAGACATCAGAACAGTAAGGTTTTGATCTTTACTCAATCGTTGAATTAGCTCTAGAAATTCATTCACTCCACTAGGATCGATTCCTAAGGTGGGTTCATCTAAAATAACAACTTTTGGCTTTTTTATTAAAACTTCAGCTAGCCCTAGCCGCTGCTTCATGCCTCGAGAAAATGTTCCCGTTTTATTATTTGCTGCATGATTTAGACCTACGGTATCTAGTAGATCGTGGGCAGATTTAGTGGCCTCTCGGTCATCTATTCCGTTAATGTTTGCTATGAAACATAAATTTTCTAAAGCTGTCATATCAGGATAAAAACCAACATTATCTGGAAGATATCCTACTAATTTTTTTACATCTAAAGGATTTCGTGTTGCATCATAACCACAAACAGTTGCTGTACCACGTGTTGGTTCGGTTAGACCTAACATCATGAGAATACTTGTAGTTTTACCTGCACCATTTGGCCCAAGCAATCCAAATATTTCACCTGGGTGAATATCAAGATTTAGCTTATCAACAGCTTTCTTTGTGCCATAGCACTTACTCAAATCCTTCAGTTGAATGATTGGATTATTCATGTGAAATCTTGTGATTTAATTCTAAATGGTACTTGTACTATCTTCTTCCATATTTTCGGATCAAATAATAAATCAAACCAGCAGCTGCTGCAATGATTAGTATTCCGACCCAACCCGATAGAATTGAAGTTTTGACCATTATACGAAATGTTACCTCCGAAGATCCATTAGTTGATTTGGCAGTTAATTTGGATACATAGTCTCCAGCAATAGTTTTTTCAGGAACTTTCAACGTAACTTTAACATCAGTTTGCTGACCTGGTTGTATTTGTTCGATAGTGGAAGGAGCGAAGCTGGTTTCCCACTTACTTGGTAATTGCGAAGATAGGTCTACATTGTTTAATGGCAATGTACCCGTATTCTTTACAACCAAAAGTAGTTCTTTACTATTTCCAGCGACTATTTCATCAGATAATCTACCCGATGGCGTAGTAAGCTCAATAGCATAGGAGCCGCGTACAGCTGCTTCTAATGCTAAACTTAACGTGTCTGCGTTTGAAATTGCTTGAACAGGAATTTTGTATGTTTCAGGTTTTGTCGTGATCGGACAAGTGATTTCGATACCGATATCTTTTGTCATATTTGGCTCCACTTGAATGGAAGTCACAGTTACACCATCTACACGATACGTTATTTGCCAACCCGCAGGAAGTTTTGTTGACAAGTTATAATTAGTAGTTACAGAGTTTCCATTTGTAAGAAGACCATTATAACGAAAAGTTTCGTTCGTAGCAGCTTCTACATTAAGTAATCGCGCTGTAAAAGTACTTTTGCTATTTGCAGTGTTTTGAGCAAAAGCTAATGATAAATAAAGAAATAAGCCATTAAATAGAAGTAGGCACTTTTTGAAGTTTAATAATTGTTTTAACATAATCTAAATACTAAAATTTATAATTAAATGAATGATAGCTTTCAAAGAATGTTTATCAGCTGCATTGGCTAATATTTATTAAAAATTTGCGCCAAAATAATAATCAAAAATGTATTTGTCAATATCAAATTGCCAAAATTTAGAAGTTTAAAATATAAAGAATGAAATGACTTTATATTTGTGTTTTAGGTAAGTCTTAACAGTCGTAACTTGGTTAATTTTTACCAGCTGTGCGCAAGAATGAAATTAATATAAATAGACTGTGATTTTAGTCGTAAACAATTATTGCTATAAGCTAATTTTATGATTTTGGTAATTCTATAATGAAAATAGTACCTTGATCAGCATTGTTTTCAATCCAAATTTTGCCTTTGTGTTGGTCGATGATTTGTTTACAAATATACAAGCCCAATCCAAACGATTCTTCTCCAAGAGTACCTTCGCGCCTAATGTTGGGATTGAGATCAAATAATTTGGATCTAAATTCTTCTGGAATACCAATTCCATTGTCAGCTATTCTTATTTGGATAGTGTGTTGATCTTTATCTAATAGCATTATTTCAATATTGCTGTTACGTGAACTGAATTTAATAGCATTATTCAGAATATTGTCTAAAACACGACGTATTTTTTCTTTATTAATTGCGATGTTAATTGGTGTCAGATTAGTCTTTAGTAATTGACTTTTTTCATTTGCTTTATATTGCAATAGTGTTACCGATTCCAAAATGAGTTTGTCTAAAACTGTTTCAGATTTTACAAGAGCATCACGATCTGTTTTAATATTTAGTAAGTCTGAAATTGTTATCAATGCATCTTTATTAGATTCATCCATTAATTCAAGCATTTTTTTTTCATCCGAACTCAAATGTGGGTTATGGATTAAAATTTCACATAAATTGATAGATCCCGCAATAGCGCCTCTCAAGTCGTGTGCTAATACTTTTAATATCCATGAATTTTCTCTTTGACTTCTCTCGAGTTCTAGCAATAGATTTTGAAGCTCTGTATTTTTTGATGAAATCTTTTGATTCAGAGATTTTAGTTTAGTCCTACTGTAAAAAAACCAAATGATAATAAAAATTAAAAGCAATGAAACGATCACAAAAGTCATAATCTTTCTTTCAGTATTTAAAATTTTCTGGGCGGTAACTTGCGTAAGTATAGAGGTAATTTCTAACTTATGGAGCTTAGATCCAAAGAAATTCGCATTATCTAATCCTTCTTGTAATACAAAATAAGCATCATTAATATTCCCTTTCTTATAAAAATTTTCACCGAGTTTTAATATTGCTGCTGTCTCCTTAGTTGAATTTCTAACATCAAAAAATTGCTGCTAAAAGCAAAAAATGATTTGCACGTTCGTCACCCTCGTATATAAAATTATACATGAATGCAAGTCTCGCTGCACGTAGTGGATTTTCTTGCTGGTAAGCATTCAGAAAATTCATGTAATATTTATAGTTAGTATCCTTATGTGTATATACGCTATCAGGAAATAAATGTAAAAGTTCTAAATCGTAAGTGCTTGGATTTGCATACACTTTGGCAGAATCACGATATGCGATTTCTTTAATTCGGTAATTAGGACTATAATAAGTGTCATCCAATGAAAACTGTAAAGCCCAATTTAGCCAGTATAATAAATGATAATATTCATATTTATTATGATTTGAATCATTTGTAATATTGATGGAATCTAAACAATTAGAAGCTTCCTTGAATGCACCAGATGAAATCAAAATTTGACCCAATTTTATACGAGCTCCATTCATCTTGGTCGGGTCATTAGTTTGACTAGCTAAGCTGATAAGTTTATTTGCTAATACAATTGCTGAATCTCTTTTATAAACTATATATTCATCAAGAAGACTTTCTGTTATTTTATATCTTTCTGAAAGAGGAAGATTTTGAGATAAAGAATATTTTGATTTTAATTTCTGAATTCTAGCTTCTTTTATTCGATCATAATTATTCTTGTTCTTAATTTCAGATTTTAATACCAATAATAAGCTATCTGTAGTAGATTCTCCAAATATCGGATCAATCTTTATCAGTAAATTAAAAAATAATATGATAATATATATATACTTATTTCTTACCAAGGTAGCGTGTTTTTAAGTCTATAATATTCTATATATAAATATATCAAACAATTGGCATAAATGACACTAGCAATAAAAATATCCTAATAATATATTCAATTTGTATAATTGAACTTAAAATAACAAAGCCCTTATGTTTTTTACATAAGGGCTTTGTGTAATTTATAATTTTGAACTAGTTACAATTTGGAATTACAAATTCAGCTTTCAATGTAGCTGTATTAGTGCCAGAATTGTATGTTACATTACCAGTCAATCCATTTTGAGCCGGTAATTTTGTGTCTGATTTATTAAAATTGAATTCGGACGATTTCTTCTTGCCATCAAAAGAAACTTCTAAAAAGTATTTAGTGTTATTTATTAATTTTAGCTCCCCTTTACCGTTCGTAACTCTGACAGATTGTACAAACTCCTTTTGTCCTTGAGTATTTATTTTATATAAAGGGATGTTAGAACTAGGAAGTACTTGTGCTTTTTTAGAAGGACATTTACCAATTAGATCCAAGACTACATTTACAATATCATCTGATGAAGCATTCAAAGTGATTGCAACACCTTGGTTTGAACATGGATTGAAGAATGCTGACTCAGCTGCTTTTTGTCCTGTCGCTTTATCGTACACTTCTGCTTTAACAGAGTAGTTGGGCATATTAGTTAACGTTATCGTATTAGCGCCTGATTTCATAGTGTATGTTAAATCTTCTGCAGTAGATACAGGTTGACCACTTTGATTAACGATTCTTAAACCAAATTGTCTGTTAGCAGCAGCAGCATTAGCGTTTATTGTTAGTCGAGTATCTTGGGTACAATTTTGCGTAAAGAAATTTAAACTCCAATATGATAAATGTGGTACATCAAACGAAGCCATTAACTTACCGTTGTTTGTTGCGACTGTAGACATTCCTTCTCTTTGCCACACACCTTTGCTCTCATCTAAACTCCAAACAGGAATTTGATCTCCAGCTTTTATAGCAACACCTGTTGTTGGATTGATTATCTGGCTGCTTAATTCCATATCAATTTTCAAAGGTTTAGAAAATTTCTTTACCGCCTGATTGCCCACTTTCATGTCAATAGCAACAAATCCTGCGGTCACAAATGAACCTGCATTTATTTTACTACCATTAGCATCCACTAAGTTTTGTGCAGACAAACCTCCAGGGAATGCTTCTAATGCCTTAGGCGATGAAGCGCTGTATTGCACAATATTACTTGTTAGCGTACCACCTGATATAGGCGCACCTGATTCTGTTAAAAATTGTGTTCCTGTTTGTAATACAATATTTGTTTGCTCTGGTTTTGTTGCACTACTAGGTAAAGTTATAGTTTTTGTGGCAGTAGTTGCACCAGCAGCTAGTGTGGTATTATTTGCAACAACCGCAGCTGTTCCTTCAGGAAGATTTCTATATTGAACCATTCTAACCACAAATACAGAAACTGAATCATGATCTAGAGTAATTGTTTGCGAAATTGGGACATAGCCTGTTAACTCTCCACTAATGTGAAATTGTATTGGATTTGCTTTAGTAGGTTTTACCCCATCTTCTAATACTAAACTTAATATTCCCCCAACAACTTTAAAGTCTTTTTTACCAAGATCATTCATAACCTTGCCTGCATCTTGACCAGATATAGTGACATTAAAATCCCCAACAGGAGTTGGGTTTAGTTCATTCGCATTAATAAAAACAACACCAGTAGGTGAGTTACCGTATAGGTCTCCATCGGTAATAATTTCTATTCCATTAAATGGATTTTTACACGTATAAAAGGTTGCTGATATAATTGCTATCAGCGCTATTAATATATATTTAGTTGAAATTTTCATTTTATTGAGGTGATTAGTTTGCTATTTTAAAGTTAAGATTCACTTGTAAAGTAGGCATCCAACGAAAAGTCGATAAATTATTTTCTAATATAGATTCTTGTTGTTTATTAGGTGCTAACATTTTGGTCGCATCAATAGTAACCTTAGCGGGACTCATATAATAAGAACCTAAATCGACATTTATGCCAAAACGTTTACTAGGTGTACTTTTTCCAAGTCCCAAACCAATATATGGTGCAAAACCATTGTATCTTACATTTGCTTTTAAATCACCAATTTGCTCTGGAGTTATGCTTAGGCTTCCAAAATCCATTCCTTTGGAAGGCTTTAAATAACCATCCACTCCAGTGTTGTTAATAATTGCCCCACCAACAACTAATCTCAACATCGAAAGAACGCTATATTCTCCAAGTACTCCAATTTGACTCACACTTCCTTTGACATAGCGTATATCATCTTTGAAATCGCCCAAAGCGGCAATATTTATATCGCGCCCTTTCAAAGGATTATTTACAGTACGGGCAAAATAAGTTCCATTCAATCGAACTGCTAATTTTTCAAGGAATTGATAACGTACTCCTGCACCAAATCCATTCGTTCCTCCTTGCAATTGCACACTTAGTTTATTAGTTTGAAATCCTGATGGCATGGAGAGAGAATCCGTTTGCGCCATCAAACAACCCGTTGCCATGACTTGGCAACAGATTAAAAGAAATTTGTTTTTCATTTTCTGTAGGTTAATGTAGTAATAAGGCAAATATATCAATATTGTATTGTAAAATACAATTAAATATTTTATTAAATTAATTTGATATTATTATTTAATTTAAAAACAGGTCTGATTACACTATGGTTAATAATAAAAAATTATTTAAACATAATAAGGTCAATTTTTTCTCTTGTCATTGAGAAAAAGTGATTTCCAACATTAGGAAAATTTTTAATAATATGTTTAATTAGTGTAAACTTAAAGCCAGATACCTAAACGAAAAAACATGTATACCTTGAAAAATATTAATCGCCTAAAATTTTTCTTTTTATTATTATTTACAATTGGACTTTATAATAAAACATTTTGTCAGTCCATAGTAGAGTTAAGTGTACATGATCCTGTTATGATTAAGTGTATGGACAAGTATTATCTGTTTCATACAGGAAATGGAATTCCCGTATCATCGTCGAAAGATCTGGTCAATTGGAAAAGAGAGAAGTCTGTATTTTCTACTCCACCATCATGGGCAGTTGAAAAAGTACCATCTTTCAAAGGACATATTTGGGCTCCAGATATTACTTTCTATAAAGGAAAATATTATTTGTATTATAGCATATCTGCATTTGGTAAAAATACATCATGCATTGGTGTAACTACTAATTTGACCTTGGATTCTTCTGATCCTAGTTATAATTGGACGGATCACGGACTAGTTATTGAATCTATTCCTGGTAATACGAATTGGAATGCAATAGATCCTAATTTTATTATAGATGAAAACGGTAATCCTTTTTTGAGTTTTGGCTCTTTTTGGGATGGTATAAAGCTGGTTAAATTAAATAAAGAAGGTTTACTCACCGACCAAGATTTAACAAAAATTCCCACAATTGCTAGGCGTCATGATCGATTCGACGATAAAATTTCTGTAAGTGCTGGAGATAATGCAATCGAAGCACCTTTCATTTATAAGTATAATGATTATTATTATTTGTTTGTCTCTTTAGATTACTGTTGTAGAGGTGTGAATAGCACTTACAAAATTTCAGTTGGTCGATCCAAGAATCTTAATGGCCCATATATCGACAATTTTGGAGTAGATATGGCAAAAGGAGGAGGGATGATCGTGTTGGAAGGAAACCATGATTGGCATGGAGTTGGACACAACGCTATTATAAAAATAGATGCGGAAGAACACTTGGTATTTCATGGATATGATGCGAATGATCACGGAAGATCAAAACTTTTAATCAAAAAAATTCATTGGAATAAGGACGGATGGCCAACTGTTAATTGATATGAAATGCCATTTAATACATTATAGCACACAATCTTCATATTAGATGAGGGTGTAAATTAAATTGTGTGCTATTCAAAGTATTCTTGCTTAATTTATTACAACTTGACTTCCTTTTTCTATATCTTTCACTACAGTGATTGAACGTGGCATACGCTCTTTTAGCTCTTCGACATGTGATATTATACCAACTACACGGTTTTCTTGATGTAAATATTGCAATGTATCAAATACAGTATTGATACTTTCTGAGTCTTGCGTTCCAAAACCTTCATCTATGAAGAAGAAATTTTTATCCGCCTTATTGAGCGACTGAATGTTTTCTGCCAATGCAAGAGCAAGACAAAGCGAAGCTTGAAAAGCTTGACCTCCTGATAGTGTTTTTGCAGATCGTCTACGACCATCATTCAAATAATCGATTATTTCAAACTCATTATTTTCATTGATTACTAAACTTAATTGATTTTTTGTTAAACGATGGAAACGTTGATTTGCAATCTCACACAATCGGTGTAAATGTATGCTTGAAACATAATTCACAAAACCATTTCCTTTAAACATATTATCTAATGTTTTTAGATTATCTTTTCGAGTTTCAAGTTTTTGATAAGCTAATAATAGTTCTTGTTTCTTAGAAAATTCTATTGTTAATCGTTCTAGATCATCTTTCAAAGCACCGTACAATCCTATTTGAACTTCTAATTCTTGTTTCTTAATACCAATAAGATCCGTTACTTGATTAAATATTTCATCAGAATAATTATCTTCTTGTGTTCTGCTTTTTAAATCTACAATTCGATTTTCTAATGTAGAGTAGGCTAAATAAAAATCATTAATAATTTTTCTAGATTCAGCGATATTTAATTTTTTATCCAATACTGTTTTTACAGTAGAAATATCTGGATAATTGAATTCGACTAACAATTTATGAAGGAAATTTTGTGTTTCCTTTAGCTGAGAAGTATATAAGATATACTGTTCTTGTGCTTCCGTGTAGGCACCTTTTATTTGAGCATATTGGGTTCTCTGTTCTAATAGTTGTGTGTTATAATTTTGATATTGTTCGTTTATTTTAAGAATATGCTCTGTATTCTTATTAACGAGATCTATCAAACCATGCTCGTCTAAATGCGCCAAATGATTAACATCAATCACTTGAATTTGTTGTAGATTTTGAATTATATTCGCTTCTAATGCATAGATCTCGCTTTGGTATTTATTTAGTTTATTTTCTGCATTTTGAATAGTATTCTTTGTCGTTGTCAAAAGGTCCCGCTTGCTTTTGAGTTTACTATCAAGTTGCGTCAACTGCTCTTCAATTTTAAATACTTCAATCTTTTTCTCTTCAAAAACAGCTTTATTGTCCTTATCATATTCAGACCATTTAAAATTATTTTGGTGATCAATTAACTGCTTACCAATATTCAAAATATCTATTTGATATTTTTGTAATTCCAGTTCTTTGTCTGCGATCATTCGATTCACTACCTGCAATTCTGATTTTTTCTTATTCAAATTCTCTTTTTTAGTTTGGAGAGCTTCTTTTTCGAAAGCCAAATTCGAAAATTCATCGTCCAAGACTTGAATCTGCATAGGGAATGGATGATCTTTGGAGCCGCAAAGTGGACAAGGCTCACCTTCATGCAAACTATGAATATACTGGGATAGTTCTTGTTTAAGGCGGATATCACTTTCACGAATGTTTAACTGATTATCTTTGTTCGCTAATTCGCTAAGCTTACTTTCAAGATCCTCCTGCCAAGTTGACTCGTTGAAACCTAATTCATAGAATTTACTTTTCAATTCTTTAATTTGATCATGCAAATTATGAATACGCTGGTTTTCATCATTTAAATCTTTTGAAATTTGCTCCTGTTTTTGATACCAGGCATCGATTGTCAAAAGATCTATAGAATTAATTCGTGAAGATTTTATACGATCAATTTCTTGTTCTTTTAGTACTATTGACGCGGTTAATTGCTCTTCGATCTTTTTTTGCTCAGCTAAAAATTCATTACCCTTTTCTATATTTTTCTCTTTTTCAGATTTAGCTTTTTTAGATGTTAAATTCTGGATTAATTTGTTTAGATCTTGAATCTCCGCTTTTTTATTATCAAGATTTTCAAATTGAGGTTTAAGTTGTTCTAATGTGTGTTCAATTACGATTAATGTAGTTTTAATTGAATCTTTTGATTCTTTTAATTTCTCAATTTTCGTCAATAAAGTTTTTTTATTGGACGTAATATTTTCGAAATTATTTATATGCTCTCTAAAATTAGTTGAAACTAATTCAAATTCATTGATTTCATTTTCAACCTTTTGAATCGCAGTTTTCTTCGTCTCTAAGAGATTTAATTCTTCCAATTTCTCAGCTAAATCTTGACGAATTTGTTTAGCTGTTTGAAGCGATTTATATTGTATATCTAATTGTTCAAATTCTTTTTTAAGCTCGATAAGATTTTTTTCTAATTCTAAAAACTGTGATTTTTTTTCTTCTATTACATCGTTATTAACTTCTTCAAAACCACTCAAAACACCTTTTAAATGTTCAATCTTTTTGTTTGTGTGAGACAACATAATTGAAGTTTTAGGGCCTAAATCGTATTGATTTAGAAAGAAAATCTCCTTCATCATTTCTGAACGATCTTTACCTTTCAGTTCTAGGAATTCCTTAAATTGTCCTTGGGGTATTATTATGGTTCGCCTAAAGTTTGAGTAGGATAGATTCGTGATTAAAGCTCCATCATTGGATGGTAAAGGAATCCAATTACCATCAATCCATTCATAAGCATCTCTAGTGTTATCAGTAATGTCTTGAAAGTTTTTACGACGTCTCCATCTTGCAATAAAACGAAATTTCCGTCCCTGAAAATTTAAAAACTGAAAATCAATAATGACATTTGTTGATTTCAGATTCATCATATTATAGGCTCGTTTCTCTTTGCTATTTAGACGTTCCGTCTCACCGTATAGTGCATAACCAATAGCTTCTAGTATAGAAGATTTGCCAGAACCAACTGCACCGAATATTCCAAAAAGACCAGCCTCTGTTAATGTCGTAAAATCTATTTCCTGTTTATCCTGATACGAATAGAGCCCCTCAAGACTTAAATACAACGGTAGCATATTATTCCTCCAAATCTTTAGTATATGTTAGCACCTCTTTAAATAAATCCTTAATTTCATCATTAGGTTGTTGGCCATATTTGTAATTGAAATAATCATGGAACAAACTATGAATATCCTTATCAAGTCGTATCACATCGCCCGCAACTTCAGTATCATTTTTCAAGTGCGTAACTACAGGAATAATATGAACTATACCATCATGTACCTCATGTATACGTTTAAGATCGGCGGAGGACATAAAAGTGTTGCTAATTAAGGTCAATTCGACCAACGTATAAGGATTTGATCTAAGCCAATCTACTGCCAAATCTATATTATCAAAACTCATTCTTTTCAGAGGTTTACCGCTGTGTAGAGAAATTGCTTGTACAACTGCTTTTTGTTTTGGTACAACGTCAATAATAACTACCTTCTTTTCTTGGCCAGCCTCTGAGAAAGAATAGGCAAGGGGCGAACTAGAATATACCACAGGGTTCGAATGTCCCTTTATAAATTGATACCTGTGTAAGTGCCCCAGTGCAGCATATTGAATTTGTCGAGGAATAGCATCCGAATATACAATGTCTGCATTACCGATTTTTATTGGTTTTTCGCCCTCTGGTTCATCTAATATTTCACCACCCCGCTCCAACATATAGAGGTGAGCTGTGAGGATATTGACCCCGTAATCATCACAGTATTTATTTGCTAAAAAGTTCCAATTTTCTTTAAGAACTTCATTCAACTGCTCTCCTTTATTTTCCACACCCAAGAATTGTTTTAATCTAACTTCATTTGCATACGCAGTAGTTATTATTCGAAGAGGATAAGCTAGATGCTGAAGTTTTATTTCGATAAATCCTTTATCTGAGTTTATAATTTCAAAATTGCTTTCCATAGCGAATGGCTTCACCTCAGCGTGAGGATAGCCAACAAATATAATTCCACAGGCTCTTGCTAATGGATCAGGAGAATCAATTCGGTCTGGTGAATCGTGATTACCAGCTATAGCAAGTACTGGTCGTTTTCCATTTGCCGTTAACCGTTTCAAAGTCTGGTACAGAAGCTCAGTTGCCTCTACAGGTGGGTTGAATGTATCAAACAAATCGCCAGCTACTATGACAACGTCTACTTGCTGTTGATCTGCAATATCGCAAATTTCTTGAAGTACTTCTTTTTGTTCTTCAAGACGACTAATATTATCAAGCTTCTTTCCTAAGTGCCAATCCGCTGTATGTAGTATTTTCATGTGCGCAAATGATGGTTGAGCGATTATAAAAATACTTATTTTTGATGAGTAGTAGGTGTTTAGTTTCTTAAGTTAACTATTTCTTTTCTGCAAGTCTTTCTTTACAAAGCTTATACATCGAATCCATATTTTTATCTTGCGGATAAAATGATCTTCCAATTCCAAAGATTTCCTTAGAAGTCGTAAATTTTTTATCATAAAATAATTGCATACCCACATTGTAAAAAATAGCATCTACATTTGGAATTCGCTTCAGGCTATAAGAAGATTTGCTTTCTTTTATAGTTTTTGCAATCATTCTGGCGAGCTCTATTGCACGTGTTAAATTCTTTTCATCAAAGGCTTGCATAGTCAGCACAACAGCATCTTGTATTTTAACCTTTTGGATTTTTTCATTATCATTTAAAAAGGAATACTGTGATTCCCAAACGACAATATCTTTTAGGTTTTTACTTGGATTTTTTTGCTGATTTATCTTAAGAAGCAATGTCTCTTGTAATAACGCGATAACCATCGTATCTAGATTATTAACAGCATAACAACTATCCAGTATGGACTTCGCTTTGCTTAATTGTCTAGTATGAACAGCAACGATTGCTCTATTACGCATTGGTTCGTAAGTGGTTATATCAAAAAAAGAATCCTGAATTTCTTCTTTTTCATGCTGCGCATAACAAAATCCTATCGAACAAATAATAAATGTTACAGTAATTAAATGATGAAATAGATTCAATTGTAATAGTTTTATTTTGATAATTGTATAGTTTTTGGTTGCGCTTGACCATTATGACAAGTTTCGCAAGAAATATTCTTTACGAGACCCTGATGTTCATGTTTAAAATATTTTTTATTGATTTTCTTTGTCATTTTCATCATCTCTCTAGCCATATTCTTTTTAGGATTAGAATCGCTAGCGAAGTCCATTCCTTTTTCACCATTTGATTTGGGAGCATGGCAATACCCACATTTCACACCTAATGCTGCATTAAATCCACGCATAACTTTAGTGAGTTCTTCATCAGAAATATTTTTTGACAATACTTTAAGATTTTTTGGTTTATTATTCTCTTGGACAGATTTACTTGTAAATGCAGAGATTGTAAATACAAGGGCTATTATAACTCCGAAAAATGTGATTTTTTTGTTGCTTTTCATGTAAATTTAATTTGTTCTAATATTACGAATTAAACTTGATTTGTCATAATAAAGTCATTGCAAATTCTCATTTACTATTATTTTTGTAGTTTTGTCCCTTTAACTGTTGAGGTTGAACTTACAAATTATGAGAACGACACTATTTACTTTGCTATTAGTATTAAATATTTTAGTTTCAAAGGCTGAAACTTTACCTATTATTAATAAAACAACCTATAATTTCTTATTACACTTGCCTGATTCATACGATAATAAGTCAGACAAATTACCAGTAATTGTTTTTCTTCATGGTCGTAGTTTATCAGGAACAAATCTGGATCGAGTAAAACGCTACGGCGTGCTTTATGCAAAAAATAGGGGACATGAGCTACCAAACGCAATAATCGTTGCACCACAAACTAACAAAGGTTGGGATCCTGATAATGTAATAGAAGTAGTAGATTATGTGTTAGAAAATTACAATGCTGATCGATCAAGGGTGTATGTATGCGGGATGAGTATGGGAGGATATGGAACTATGCATGTGGCTGGGAAATATCCTGATCGTATCGCAGCGGCTGTAGCTATATGTGGTGGTGGAAATATAGGCGATGCTTGTAATTTGACACAGGTACCATTGTGGATTCAACATGGAAGTGCTGATAGGGCCGTGCCAGCTTCGGAATCGAAGAAGATTTATAATGCGATTAAGAAATGCGATAGTAATGCAGATGCTACTTTAACAATTATAAAAGGTGGAACACATGGTAGCGTAGAAAAATTATTTCATAAAGATGCAATCTACGATTGGATGATGAAATATAAAAAAGATTTATAACAAAGATAACGGCTTACAAAAATTAGTAAGCCGTTATCTTTGTTATAAGTATGTTAATTTAAAACTGGAGTAACTGTATATCCTTTTTCACGAAGTTGTTGTATTAGACCATCTTTTCCAATCAGATGTGCTGCTCCAACTGCAATCAGAGTTTTATTTTCAGAAATTCTAGAAGGAATTATATCTAACCAATTGTTATTTCTTTGAGTTAACATTAAATCATAAACTTCAGGAGTCATCCAATTAGGATCTGTGATTACTTCTTCAAGAATGGATAAGTCTTGTTTATTGTAAGCGATAACCATTTGTTGTGTCAATTTACTAGCCTCATCATAAAGTTTTAAATAATTATAGAAATACTCAGGAGTAGCAATCTTACTCAACATTTCCATCTGAAATTCTATTGTTTCCAAATCCGCAATATTTTTACCCTCTGCTAATTTATGAACTTCATTTTCTACAGACTTAATCTCCATTGGATTAGGGCAATTAAATGATTTTAATGTCAAAAGACTCATTACCATTGCTGGGTGCAACATATCGAACATTTTAATAGATAATTGATTCGCTGTGAGCACACTGTCGATTAATTGAATCTGATCAGACTTTAAATTACTCAGAAAATCTTGAGTAGGACTCATCATTCTTTGTTGCATTAAAGCTGTATTTTCTGGATTAAACAAATCCACTTCAAATATCACTTGATCAACTTCTCCAATTACCCGTTTAACTTTATCATGCATGACGAAATCTTCTGGACATAAAATATGAATTGTACCTAATAAATAGGAATCAGCTTTTAAATTATTTCCAGATATTTTCCATAAAACAGAATTTTCTTGCGCAAAAATAGTTGCCATCGACAAGATGGTAAAAAGTTGAATTAAAAATAATTTTTTCATATAACGTTAGTGAATTTTCTTTTAAGATAAGAGTTTTTAAAAACAAAAAAGGGATTTATTCAAAATAAATCCCTTTAAACTGTAAATATCAAAAACAATTATTGAATTGGAGCTGGAGCTTCCTCTTCAAATAATGGAAATTCTTTGATAATATTATACCAAGAAATAATTTTTTTAATATCAGAAGTATAAACTCTAGCCTCATCATGACCTGGAGCTACTTCGCGGAAAAAGTTACGTAATTCTTCGCCGCTTGCTTTTGTGTCTGGTGTAGTTCCTCCATTAGCTTTAATAGTTTCCAAAACATCTAATAGACGAATTTCTTCTTCCTCACCGTATATCGTGATATCTTCCAAAGTAGCCATCTTAGTCGTGTTAAGATTTACTACAGACTTGATTTTAGCTTTATCTAATGTTTCTAAGATAAAACCACCTTTATTTTGACCGATTAATTTGAATAAACCTGGTTTACCAGTTACTGATACTAATGCTCTTAAGTTCATTATTTAATATGTTTATACTAACCTTCAATAACTTCGATTGATAAAATACGATCACCTTGACGAATGTCATCAACTACATCAACATTTTCGATTACTTTACCAAAACAAGTATGGTTACGATCCAAATGTGCTGTATTGTTACGGCTGTGGCAAATAAAGAATTGAGAACCACCTGTATTTCTACCTGCATGTGCCATAGATAATACACCACGGTCATGATATTGGTTTTCACCAGTCAATTCACAATCAATTTTATAACCTGGACCACCTGTACCTGGCATACCAGAAGCACCTTCACGTGAATTAGGACAACCGCCTTGAATTACGAAGTCAGGAAGAACACGGTGAAATGTCAAACCATCATAAAAACCCTCTTTCGCCAATTTAATGAAATTTGCTACTGTATTAGGAGCGTCTGCTGTATAAAATTGTACAGTCATGTCGCCTTTTTCTGTCTTAATAATTGCTTTACTCATTGCTAAATAAATTTTTTACAAGGTACAAATATACTATTTTTTATCCTAAGAATAACCAAACTTGACACGTCAGACTGTGTTAATATTTGTTAACCTAAATGCTTTTTAGTAAATTCATAATAACCAATTAAATACGCACACACGAACTATAAAATGGAAAAATTAGTTATCCGCGAATGGGCAGAATCCGATCGCCCGAGAGAGAAATTAATGGAGCAAGGCAGGAGGGCACTTACTGATGCAGAGTTGTTAGCAATTCTTATAGGTTCGGGCTCAACAACTGAAACTGCAGTTGAGCTTTGTCGCCGCATACTCAAGGATGTGAATAACAATTTGAATGCCTTGTCCAAGAAAGAAGTTAATGATTTATGTGTCTACAGGGGAATTGGTGAAGCGAAAGCCATAACAATCATTGCAGCACTTGAATTGGGGCGGCGTAGGAGAGATGAGCAAGTCGTTGATGTTCCCGTACTGAATAGTAGCAAACGTGTATACGAATATTTTAGAGCTAACTTGCAAGATATTCCGCACGAGGAATTTTGGGTACTTTATCTAAATACAGGTTGTAAGGTATTGGATACGCAATTAATCGGACGCGGAGGAAATGATTTTACGCCTGTTGATGTACGTATTATTCTACGTCACGCTTTACATTCAAAAGCAAATTCGATGATACTAATTCACAATCACCCTTCTGGCACACTTCAACCTAGCCAAGCAGATAAACTATTGACTAATAAAATCAATGATGCAGCAAAAATAATGGACATCAAGGTGAATGACCATATTTTTTTTACTGTTACAGCTTATTATAGTTTTAGAGATGAAGGATTACTCTGACTATTGTTAAATTCTTGGTAAATCATACGCACTCTTTCTTGTTCTTCGCCACCCGAATGTATAGATTGCAAACGAGTTTCCTCGTCAACAATAGTTCGTTCATTTTGTCTTGTTTTCCATATATTAACCAAGCCAAATCGTCCGATCTTTGTATTTGATAATCCTAAAAGTTTACAAGAATATTCACCCAACAAGAAATTATTATAAAACAAATGTACTTCACGCATCATCAAGCGCATTAATTTATTTTTGGGATAATGTGCTAGTACAGGCTCTTCTTTAAGTGCATCAGCTAAGGATCTGCTATCTTCGTCGCCTTCTCTTTGCGTCATTGTCCAAAGATAAAGTGCTTCAATGGCTTCATTTTCATTTTCGGGCAACAATGCTAAAGGAATTCCTAGCAAGTAACCGACATATTTCCAAAAGTGAAATAATCCATCCACTTCTTTTGAAGAAGGCTGAATTCCGATTTTACGTAACCCAACTAAGAACACCAATGAGAACCCCAGATTTGTAGCCAGCATATCCCAGGTATTCAACGGAATACCCCATTTATTAGAATCCCAATCTGTACGCTTTAAAATGTTAATGCGCGAATAAGAATGGATACAACGAGTCAAAAATATCTGGCGAAATCCTTCTGAGTTTTGTTTTAATCCACCTTCTTTGGTAATATTTACCCAAAAATTGACAGTGTCATTTAGCCTTTTGACAGCACCTTTTTTTAAAGCCCCTGTATAGATTAATGGCTTATTGATAGCTGCTGATTCATAGCCGCCCATAAGGCAATAATCCCGCAAAACTATCAAAGCTGAAAGACCGGCGCGTCGAGAAAGTTCAGCACCAAATTTTAATTTCTCTAGATCTAACCAATTAGGTACAATGTCAATCTTTGCGAAGAATTCATCCCAAATTAGCTTTTCCTCGGATGGCAGTTGTTCATGATTCAAATAAGAAGAAAGTGAATTATTACCCTGAACAAATCCTTTCTTATCATGAAGATCAAGTACCAATTGGTCGCCATGTCTGTCCCATTCGTAGAGAAAGGGAATAAGTTTTTCTGCAATTGCGATATCAGGAACATATCCTAATTTTTGAAGCAGTTCTACGCCTACACCTTCATTCCAATAGTGTGCAAACGATGATTCATTAATTTTATATCGGTAGGGCTGACTCCACATAGGCTAATTTGTTAAGCTCCAATCAAAATATGCTGCACGTGCTACTAGTTTGTCATCTTTCGTACTGAAATCGAAATCTAAATAATCATTGGCGCAGGCTTGCAAATCCGAACAACAATATTGGCGGTCAATCTGAAATTTCAATCTAAATGATCCTTTCTTTGTATCAGAATTATAATTGAGATTAATCACACTAAGGTTCATAATTGATGGACCACCGTCCAGACTATCCAAATTATCTAAAATATATTCACGAATCTTCTGTAAACTATCCTCAGTTAAATGGCTCATAATCAACTGAGAATTTTGCGCTAATTCCTCTGCGTTAGTCGGGCTTATTTCTATTGTTAGGTCACTGCTCATATTTAAATACTCTTTCGAAATGTTTCGGGTTTGAAACATATTTGTTTATCAAATCATCAATTTGTTCTTCCGAACATCTTAAAAAAATTCCCACAGCTCGTATTACGACATAGGTGATAAAATCTTTCGATTTGTCAATTAATGTTTTTGAATAGGTAATGTATCCGTTTGTATGACAAATTGAATAATATTTTGTTTTTAGTTTTTTAAGATTAGTTTCAGGAAGAATTAAATTCAAATCTTCTTCTAGATAAGACAATTTTGAGTTAATAAAGTTTAGTAATAGGGTAAATTTTAATTTTTCAAGATTTGTTGCCGTGCTGAAATGCTTCTTATTACCATATAAAATTTCATTTTTTATATGGGCTGACAATATTGGTTCTATTTTGATTGGGTATATCTTATCAAACAGAGATATCTGGGTAAGGGAAGTATTTAAAGATTTTTTGTGTGCTGAAATTAACTTCGGTAATTCTTGTTTAATGTATACAATTAGATTCTCTTGAGGAATTCTTGCAGGAACATCCAGATGCACAATTTCGTGCTCGATCTTTTTAAGAATGATTGAATCGATGTCGGTTTTGATATGAATAAAATACGTTTTTTCGCCAATTTCCAAATACATACACAAAATAGTTACTTTTTATTCAAGCTGTAAATAATTATGTTTGCATAACATTTACATCATTTAAAATAAGCTTATAAAGATGAAGAAAATTTTTGTTTTGACAGCAGCCTTGCTGTCATCAAATTTTATTTTTGCCCAAGAGTACAAAGCCATAAATAAAACATTTATGGATCAGTCTGTACGCCCGCAAGACGATTTTTACAATTATGTCAACGGAAATTGGATGAAAACAGTTCAAATTCCTTCAGACAAAGCACGTTGGGGATCATTCGACGAATTGCGTGAAAATACAGATTTGGCTGTATTGGAAATTTTGAAATCAGCATTAAATGAAACGCAAGCAAAAGGTTCGGATGGCCAAAAAATTGCCGATTTGTACAAATCATATGTTGACTTCGAAACGCGTAATAAAGTTGCTTTAAAGCCAATTCAACAAAGATTGTCAGATATTAATGCCATTAAAAATTTAAAGGATCTAACGGCGTATTTCTCAAAATATGGACGTGAAGGCGGAAATCCTTTCTATGGTGGTTATGTAGGTACGCATCTGAAAAATTCAAAAATTAATACAGTTTATCTAGGTGGTGGTTCATTAGGACTTGGTCGTACTTATTACCAAAAAGACGATGAGGCAAATAGAAAAACATTAGCTGATTATTCTGAATTCATCAATACACTTTACGGAAAAGTAGATCCAAAAACGAAGGACTTAAAAGGATCAAAAGTTATAGCTTTTGAGAAAGCGATTGCTGCAAATTTGAAAACAGTAGAAGAATCTCGTGATGCACAAAAGCGTTATAATCCGGTAGCTGTATCTGATTTAAATAAATTAGTCAAAAACGTAGATGTAGCTGGATTCTTAAAAGAAGTAGGCTTTAAAGCGGATACTGTAATCATAGGAGAATTAAAATATTTCCAAAATCTTGATCAAATCTTAACAGAGAAAAATGTTCCTGTCATCAAAGATTATTTGAAATTCCATGTAGTAAATGGTGCAACTTCCTATTTGACAGAAGAACTTGATAAATTATCTTTTGACTTCTATGGCCGCAAATTAAGAGGTCAAGCAGAACAAAGAAGTTTGGATAAGCGTGGTTTAGAGTTTGTAAATGGTAATGTCGGCGAATTGCTAGGTAAATTATATGTAGAAAAACATTTCCCTGAAGAAGCCAAAGCAACATGCGAAGAATTAGTTAAATACCTAATCAAATCGTTTGAGATGCACATCAAGAACTTAGAATGGATGTCTCCAGTTACGAAAGAACGCGCTTTGGACAAATTATCTAAGTTTACTGTAAAAATCGGTTATCCAGACAAATGGAAAGATTATTCACAATTGGCCGTTGGTACTTCATTGTACGAAAATATTAGTGCAATCAACAAATGGAGATTTGAGCAGAATCTCGCTAAGCAAGGACAACCTGTAGACAAAGAGGAGTGGGGAATGTCTCCTCAGACGGTAAATGCGTATTATAGCCCACTAAACAACGAGATCGTATTTCCAGCAGCTATACTTCAAGCTCCTTTCTATGATTACCGCGCAGACGCAGCAGTCAATTTCGGTGGTATCGGTGCTGTAATTGGTCACGAATTATCGCATGGTTTTGATGACTCAGGTTCTCAATACGATGGTGATGGAAACTTGAATAACTGGTGGACTGAAGAAGATCGTACTAAATTTGAGGCAGCTGCTAATGCTTTAGTGGCGCAATTCGAAAAATATGAACCAGTACCAGGTGTATTCGTAAATGGCCGTTTCACTTTGGGTGAAAACATCGGTGATTTGGGTGGTTCTTCAGTAGCTTTTGACGCTTTGAAAATGTACTTGCAAGATAAAGGTAATCCAAGTATGATTGATGGTTTTACCCCAGAACAACGGTTCTTCCTGTCTTGGGCAACGATTTGGCGTACGAAAACAACAGATGCGTTTGTAATTAATCAAGTAAAAACCGATCCACATTCACCTGCGCAATACAGAGCTTTCGCACCAATTATTAATTTGGACGCATTCCATGAAGCTTTCGGTACAAAAGAAGGTGATAAATTATACGTTCCAAAGGAACAAAGAATTCTTATTTGGTAAACTTTCAATTCTACCTATGAGAAAAGGCGATCCTAGGATCGCCTTTGTTATTTAAGATTGTTTATTTCTTGCTGTTCTTTCAGTTTCTCTACGTTGTTTTTTTCACCGTATTCTTCGGTTTTACGTTCAAATTCTTCAAGTATTTCTTTGATAGCGTCGGAGTTCTGGGCAGTTCTGGAATAAATATCCGGAATCTTGCTTTCAATTAATTTATCGCCCAATTCTATATTATCCACTTCAATTTTACCAATTTTTTCTAAAACTGCTTGTTGGCTATTTCTAACATCTTCCAGCTCACGCGTAATTTTAGCCATCAATTCAAATTTTTTCAATTTATCCATAGTTATTATATGTTAGTGATATAAAAACAACAACACAAGTCGGCATATGGTTTGTGCTTTAACATAATTTAACCCTTTTTCTAAAAAAATAAAGCCTCTGTTATAAACATCAGAGGCTTTTAATAAATCATGTAATTTATTAATAACTAAGCGACTTCCCGTAGATCAACTGGTACCACACGTGAGATACCTTGCTCTACCATCGTCACTCCATAAATAATGTCTGTACTCGCGATAGTACGTTTATTATGTGAAACCACAATAAACTGAGATTGACCCGAAAACTGCTTAATGATATTATTAAACTTGTCAATATTTGTATCATCCAATGGTGCGTCTACCTCATCGAACACACAGAATGGTGCTGGTTTAAGGAGATACAATGAAAATAATAGGGCAGTAGAGGTCAATGTCTTCTCTCCACCCGAAAGCTGATTGATGGACAAAGGACGTTTTCCTTTTGGTCTTGCGATAATGTCAATATCCGAATCCAAAGGATTTGAAGGATCAGAAAGTATCAAATCACAGCTATCTTCTTCATTAAATAAGGAACGGAATACTTTAATAAAGTTCTCGCGAACAGTATTGAAAGCATACATAAATTTCTCGTTTGCACTGCCATCAATTTCATCGATCGTAGACATCAACGTTGCTTTGGCTTCCAATAAGTCATTTTTCTCTTTGTTGATGAAATCATAACGCTGTGTGATTTCATCATATGCTTCTTTCGCCATTGGATTGATTGTGCCGAATTCATCCAATTGCTTTTTGAGTCGCGTACATTGCGACCCTAATTCTTCTTGCGTTTGTTCGATTTCAGGCAATTCGCTTTCTAGCAACTCTTTGATATTAATATTAAATTCTACAGAAAGGCGTTCCTTCAATGAGTTTAAATCAATTTGTAAAGTCGTTTTCTTGTCTTTTACCTCGGTAATCAAGAAATCCAATTGGTCTTTTGATTTACGTAAATTTGCTACTTCTTCTTCCAAATCATTCAGACGCTTACGGAAGGCGTAGAATTCTTCTTCCATATCATGAAGTGCTTTTTCAAGTGCTTCACGCTGTTCATAAAGTTCTTTTAAGTCTTCATCGTTATTATCCGTGAAAGTTAGTGCATCTTTCATATCCACCTTGATTTGTTCCATCTCGGCGTTATTTTTATTGATACGTAATTCTAAAGCCTCTTTTTGACTTTCACGGTATTCCAAATCTTTCTGGATACCCGCGACTTTATTTTGCTGCTGATGAAGACGAATATTTTCCTGATTGTAAGCCGTAGATTTCTCTTGAACAATCTCGTTCAATTCTTGATAAGCAGCTTGGAAGTCCGCCAATTGTTTTTGACGCTCGTCAACTTCCACCTTTAGAATTTTTAATTCTGGTTCAGCTTTCGTCAATTCAGCAGCAATCTCTGCTAGACGTTTTTCAATATCTTGCTTGCGATTTTGAGAATTAGAAATAAATGCTTGGTATTGCTCTTGTTTGGTTTTCACTGAGGTCCATTCATTCTGAATTCGAGCCAATTGAATGCGTATTTCATCAATGATTTCCTTTTGCGATTGCAATTTAAGTGAAGCTATTTTATCGACTAATTCGGCTTCTGTATGTTGTAAATCAGCGATAAGCGCATTAAGATCCTTAATTTCTTTGGCAAGATTTTCCAAATTCTTAGCGCGGCCAATACGTTTACCTTCGAATAAGCCTACAGAACCACCACTAAAACCTAATTTGTGTTTACTGAATTTTCCTTCATGATGCAGAATTATCAAATCTTCATGTGGCAACTCAGCATCCAAAGCTTTAGGGTCATCCGACTTCAACAAGTAAACATTGTTTAATAATTGCAAACAAAGTTTCTCGTATTTCTTATCCACTTTGATAACCTGCATGGCAGGAATCATATTTTCTGGAACTATGAAATTGCTTGATTTTTTATCTATAACAGACTCTAATACAAAGAAGTTAGCGCGACCACGTGATGCATCACTTAACAACTGAATTGCTTGCACAGCATCTTGTTTTGAATCCACTACATAATGATTCATAACGTACTCCAAGTAGTTCTCAATTGCAACACGGTATTCTTCTTGACAGAATAAAATGTCCGAAAACAAAGGATAAGATTTAGGCCAACCCGCATTTTTACGTAAGAATTTGATGGATTCCGGGAAGCCTTCCAAATTATCCACCAAGGATTTTGTCAAATTGTACTCATTCTGTTTGGCATCTACCAAACGAGATTCTTTACTCAATAACGCTCGAGTTTCCTGTAACTGAATTTCAGATTGTTCGATTTGACGATTTAAATCATTTTCAATGCGTACAGCCTCATCGTATTGTTCTTGCTGTGCATCTAATTTTCCTTGTAGGTCTGCTACGGCAATATTGAATTGCGATAATTCTTCTGCTTTAGAAGATGCATCCGAAATATTGCGCAAAGACTCTTGCTCCAACGATTCTTTTTGAATATTTAGAACAGCGATGTCTTTTTCTACTTTATAAATATTATTTTGGATTTCGCTATTCTCTTGTACGAATCGATCCAATTTATTTTTTGCCGTTTGTTGTTGGCCTTTTAGTTCCTCAACTTCGGTTTTATATTTTTGAATATCATCTTGAGCAACATCTAGTTTAGCTTGCTCTTCATAAATTTCTTCGTTAAGTCTTTTAAGCGTGTATTCGACATTTGTAAGCTGCTGATTATCCAGATTAAATTCAGCTGTGATACGCGATTCACGCTCTTTCAGATGATACAAACGTTCGTTCTTAATCTTCTTTTCCGATTCATAAGCACGAATTTTATTATTGAACTCGTTTGTCGTTTTTTGCTGCGCTGATAGACTTTTCTCCTTAGAAAGAATTTCTTCACGACCAGCACGTAATTCTTTTTCTTTGACATCAATTTGTTCTAATGTCGTTCCTAGATATTGTTGCAAATCCTTTTCTTTCTCTCCCAAAGAACTTAAATCAGAACTAAAACTATCCAGACGGTAATAAGCCAATCCA
Organism: Sphingobacterium bovisgrunnientis; assembly: GCF_009829085.1. Lineage (GTDB taxonomy): Bacteria > Bacteroidota > Bacteroidia > Sphingobacteriales > Sphingobacteriaceae > Sphingobacterium > Sphingobacterium bovisgrunnientis. Next base: position 14,763 of record NZ_WUQY01000018.1, on the reverse strand, counting down.
ATACTCGCTTGCTTGTATTCTTCTTTCAATTGGAAGTATTTGTCTGCTTTCTTCGCTTGATTTTCCAGAGACTTTAGATTCTTCGTAATCTCAAACAATAAATCATCGACACGCGAAAGATCAGCTTCTGTATCTTTTAATTTGCTAAGTGTTTGTTTCTTGCGGACTTTATATTTTGAAATACCTGATGCTTCCTCAAACAATGCACGACGAGAATTATCTTTGTTTGCAATGATTTCATCTATCATTTTCAACTCAATGATAGAGTAGGTGTCTGCACCGATGCCTGTATCTAAGAATAAATCCGTAATGTCCTTCAGACGACATTTCACATCGTTCAATCGGTATTCAGATTCGCCTGTACGGTACAATTTACGTGTGATAGTCACAGTTGTAAATTCCGTAGGAAGAATGTTTTTATTGTTGTTGAATGTTAAAGAAACTTCCGCAAGATTGGCTGGTTTACGCGTTTTCGTTCCGTTGAAAATAATATTTTCCATCTTTTCCGAACGCAATGTTTTCGTACTTTGCTCACCCAACACCCAACGTATCGCATCCACCACATTGGATTTGCCACAGCCATTAGGCCCTACAATTGCTGTAACGCCTTCATTAAAATTTATTGTGATTTTATCACCAAAACTTTTAAATCCTTTGATCTCAAGTTTAGTTAGTTCCATTCACTTAGCTTTTGTTATAACGTACGAAAATAAGGATAAAAATACAGAATGAGTAGGTCGGGTTTTGCACATTTTTGGAGATTTCCACATTTAATTATAGCCTAGCTGTTTACAGTTTCAATTGAGTGATTTTCTTACAATAAATTTCTATCTTAGAGCAATCAAAATTGGATTTATGCGCTATCTAACTTTACTAATTACCATTCTTTTCACTTGTCAATATTCCTTCGCACAATCACGCAAAATAGCTTTTAAAACCGATTACGGAACTATTAAAGTTTTGCTTTATGATTTCACACCTAAATATCGAGATTTGATGCTACAGTCCATTCAAGATTCAACATACCAAAGTGCATTATTCAATAGAATCATCGAAAATTTCGTCGTACAAGGAGGCGAACATGATATCGATATTGCTAAACGAGAGGCAGCTAACCCAACAGGCCAAAAACCGCGATTAGCGGGAGAGTTTGATTCCCGTGCATTTCATAAAATCGGTGCATTAGGGCAGGGAAGAGATGACAATCCAGAAAAGGCCTCCTTTTTGAATCAAATTTATTTTGTTGTTGGTAAGAAAGTGACTGAGGAAGATTTGGTGAAGTTAGAAACACAAAAAGGTATTAAATTTACGGAAGAACAACGTGAAGAATACCTAAAAAATGGAGGTCTTCCGAGATTGGATGGCGACTATACTATCTTCGGAGAGATATTCGAAGGTTTGGAAGTTATTATGGAAATTAGCCGATTCAAAACGGATAAAAATGATTTTCCATTATCACCAGTGAGATTTTCGGTTAGTGTAATAAAATAATTTAGAATAGAGTAAGAAGAGTATTCGTCATTTGGATGAAGAATGAGGAGAAATCTAAAATTTGGATGAATAAATTATATTAATTTTATCAGATTTCTCCCCATGGTCGAAATGACGCAAATATTTTTATTTAAACAATCCGTATAGTTCGGCGTCTATCTTTTCTTTAATATACCCCAAGTCTTCTGGGTTGTTGGCAAAATCTAAGTTATCTTTATCCAAAATCAACAATTTACCATCTGTATAGTTATTGATCCATTTGTCGTATTTATCATTCAATTTAGATAAATAATCCAAACGAATAGCTGATTCGTAATCACGACCTCGCTTTTGAATATTATTAACCAATGTCGGAACAGAAGCTTTCAAATAAATCAATAAATCAGGAGGTTTGATGTAATGAATAATACTCTGGAAAATATTGCTGTAATTATCAAAATCACGCGCACTCATCAAACCCATATCGTATAAATTCTCCGCAAAAATGTAAGCATCTTCGTAGATCGTACGATCTTGAATCATATTTATTCCATTCTTCTGCTGCTCCACAATATGTCTAAAGCGACTATTCAAAAAGAATATCTGCAGATTGAATGCCCAACGCTTCATGTCACTGTAAAAATCCTCTAAATAAGGATTATTATCCACCGCTTCAAACTGTGGCTCAAAATTCAAATGTTGTGCCAACAATTTTGTTAACGTAGTTTTGCCAGCTCCTATATTCCCTACAATTGCAATATGCATATCTATTTCTAATATAGTTTTTTAAGTCCTATTATCTCTCTTACCTCTTTAATTGTTTTTTTGGCACTCTCTTGCGCTTTTTCAGCACCTAGTTTGATGACTTTTTTAATGTATTCATCATCATTAGCAATAGCTTCTATGCGCGAACGAACTGGATCAGTAGCGATAACCATGTCTTCCGCTAATTGCTTTTTGAAATCACCGTAACGAATCTCACACTTATTGTACAATTCATCAAAATGTGACACAGTATCAGGCGAAGAAACAACTTTCATCAAATCAAAAAGATTTTGAATGGGTTCAGGTTTCGCTTGATTTGGTTCTGTAGGACCTGTATCCGAAACCGCACGCATAATTTTTTTACGAATCACTTCCGGTTTATCCGATAAATAAATACAATCTGCTTCACCATTAGATTTTCCCATTTTACCTTGACCACTCAATCCTGGTACTTTCACTAATTTGTCCGAATAGCTGAATGCAAATGCTTCTTTAAAGTAATCTACTTGGTATAGGTGATTGAATCTATTACCAAAAGTACGTGTCATTTCTAAATGCTGCTCTTGATCTTTACCCACAGGAACTTTGGTACCATGGTGAAGTAATATATCGCTAGCCATCAACACAGGATATGTCAACAAACCCGCATTTACATTATCTGGATTAGAACGTACTTTGTCCTTAAAAGAAGTAGATCTTTCCAACTCGCCCATATATGCATTCATATTCATATAAAGGTAAAGCTCCGCTACCTCTGGAACATCAGATTGAATATATATCGTCGATTTTTCGGGATCAATACCAGCAGCCAAATATTCTACCACCACATTACGCACAGTAGTGTGCAAATCTTGTGGTGTAGGGTGTGTCGTCAATGAATGTAAGTCGGCTATAAAAAAGAAGCAATTGTATTCATTCTGCATTTTCACAAAATTACTCAATGCTCCGTAGTAGTTTCCTAAATGTAATTTTCCGGTACTTCTGATACCGCTAACAACAGTTTCCATATGTTGCGAAATTACACATTTATTCTTTAATATGGGAAACATAAAATAACAGCATTCTGAAGCTCTTATAAATGGAAAATTAAATATTTAGATATAGTTTAATATTTAAATCGTTAATTTCAAAACGTATTTTCATTAAGATTGTTCATCCCAATATGAGTAAGATATTTTTCCAAATCACAATAATCAGTTTGGTTTTTTTTCAGACCAAACTCAATGCACAAGAAGCCAAATTTGATTTTGATGACGAGTTATGCCGGTATACAGGGTATTATGATAGTACTAAATACACTTCAGATCAGCTTAGAGACACCTATAAATTAGCACAAGGATATTTTAGTATATATTCTGATGAGGAAAAGCAATTAGAAGATAATTATAAAAATTTAAAAGATGAAATTAGCAATTTGAATATTGTTAAGAGCACATATTTTCAAACACTGAAGGATTCCATCTTAAATTTTATAGAATTAACCTATCAGATTAAAAAAGTTGAATTCGAAGCTATAAACGGCAATAAAAAAAGCTTGTTGAAATATTTTCAAAATAATGAAACTGTCAAATTATACAGCCAAGCTTTGTATAAAGGAGGAGATGAGCTACTAAAAGCTTATGAATACTTGACTAAGGAGCAAATGAAGAACAACGGTTCGCCGGAACGGATTTGGAATGAATACGTGAATAACAGCAAGTCAAAACAAGCACAAGAACTAGCTTTCAAACGTGTGTTAACTTACGGCTGGTGGAATGCTGTTAATCATCAATTACCTCATGTTAATTTTGATGGTTCTCAATTTGAAGAATTCCAAAAATTGTTCAGTAAAGTGGAAACCATCGATTGTGATGAAATATAGCAAAACATTTATAAATCTAAATGTTCTAAAGGACTAGCTAACAACTCTTGCGCTTCGAGAAGTATTGTTTTCTTCTTATTGTTATCAGTTTGAATGACCTGAAGAAATTTTGGGTCGCGTACAATATCTTTCACCAAAATACATTGCGCTTTTAATAATCGAGCTTTGTCTTCTGATGTTATAGTGGTCAGACATGTAATAGGATATTCACCATTACTATCCACTATCACCTTTATGCTCTTATCAGCAGGATAATCCCAAGCCAACAAATTCATGTTGTAATGCTCTCCAAATGCTTTAGAATCCAATGTTAAATACGCATTGGTTACTAACCAACCTTGCGTAACAGGTAATGTTTTGTTAAAAAATGTATACGGTCTATTGCTAATATCTTTTACACGTGAAAGAAAATACATAGGTGTAGTGACAGAAATTTTCGCATCCACATCATTTCTAAATTTGCATTCGATAGCTAATAATTCGTTTCCTTTTAAAGCTATTACATCGATTTCATGTGTTACTGCATGACCCTGTATAGTTTGGCTGGTGATAGCTTTATAACCTTCCTCCTGAAACATACGGGCTACCCATTTCTCAAAATAAAAACCTTCTGGCCCTAAATCACGTAATGCCTTTTTCAAGCTATATCGCGCTGCATATGTATTTCGACATGCCTTAAGTTGATCAAATGCAATTTCATACATTTCACGCGTACTGATACCATCATACAATTTTGGCTGTATCGCATCAAACACTTGGTTAACCTCTTTTTCAGAAGCTCCAGATCGTGATAAGGAATGACGAAGGCTATTTGGATTAAAGTCAACTAATTCGCCAGAATGCTTTTTTACTTTCATAAAATCATTTTATGCAGTTAAAATACTATTATCGTTATAATTATCAAAAATTAATATGCTTTAGCAAACAAACTTACCTGTTAAATGTTTATCTATTGGACACAAAATCAAAGATATGAACACACTAATAAATTATGCTATAGATAAAATTAAAAGAAAAGTTGATGAAGATTGTATTGACGGGAATGTAGGCACTTCTGAGCGTATACTTTCAGTAATTGCAGGGGGATTAATTCTGAGCTTTGGTGTAAAGCAAATATTAAAACATCCCATTACAGCTATATCAGGCGTTGGCTTAGGCGGAGCATTGGTTTATCGTGGTATCACGGGAAAATGTACAATAAAAGCAGCAGTAGATCAAATCGCTAGCGAAAAAGACGAAGTTACAGTTATCGAGCATCGGTATTTTGTAAAATAGGTTAATAATCAATTCATATTGCATAATGGTCGAAAATTTCTAATTTTTGACCATTATTATTTTAATACTATGTCAAAAAAGAAAATAGTTGTTTTCACAGGCGCCGGAATTTCCGCAGAAAGCGGATTGCAAACATTCAGAGGTGCGGATGGGTTGTGGGAAGGTCATCGGATAGAAGACGTAGCTACTCCTGAAGCTTGGCAACGAGATCCGCAGACAGTACAACGATTTTATAATATACGAAGGGCAGCGTGTCGCAAAGCATTGCCGAATGCGGGTCATTTGGCATTAGTCGAATTGGAAAAATATGCAGATGTACATATCATTACACAGAATATAGACGATCTCCATGAACGAGCTGGTAGTAAAAATATTTTGCATCTTCATGGAGAGATTACAAAGGCACAATCTTCGCGCAACCCTCGTTTAGTATACCCAATTGAAGACGATGAAATTTCGATGGATGACAAGTGTGAATTAGGTTCTGCATTGAGACCTCACGTAGTTTGGTTTGGTGAAGCTGTTCCAAATATGGCTGTAGCCAGTAGGATAGCCGGAGACGCAGATATCTTGCTAGTCGTTGGAACATCCCTGCAGGTATATCCAGCAGCAAATTTAATACATGATATTCCAAGTACTTGTAAGATTACATTAATTGACCCAAATGCAAACTCTATGGGCTTAAATTCTAATTATGAACTTATAAATGGTACAGCTGCAATAGAATTGCCAAAATGGGTAAAAAGATTCGCAGAATAATATTTCGGTTGATGATATATTGTATTATTATACAGATTTTTAGATGTTTTATATGACTAATATATTCAGTAAAATCATATTTATACAAAAGCTATAAACAAAGAAGACCAAATATAATTTGGTCTTCTGTATTTTGTTTAAATAAAAACATAATAATCAATCAATTATGTTTTACAATCTAAATATTCTATTTAATTATATTTGTTATATGTATCGATAAATGATGTACGCATCGTAATAAAAATTTGGAGAACTTTATTTACAAATTCTTCATCCAGTATTTCAAAAACACCATTCACACCGTCAACGATATCAGCCTCGGCAATCTTATATGTCTGCTCCAAATTACCTTGTTCAAACTTAATAATGTACTTTTGGTTCATACCAAAAATTGTAATCTTGCAATCGGGGTGAGGCAGTTCTGCTAATGTTCTCATGTTTTTTCTATCCTAAATATTACGTTACAAAGTAACTAAATTTAATGCGATTCAACTATTGAAATACTATTCTTAAAAAATTAAAAAAGGGAACAATCTATTGAATGTTCCCTGATATGGTTTATTTAATTATGCTCTATACTTTATAATACACCTTGTGCTTTCATAGCTTCTGCTACTTTGATAAACCCGCCAAGATTTGCGCCTTTCAAGTAGTTTATGTAACCATCCTTTTCTTTACCATAGCGAAGACAGGTTTTGTAGATATTTGCCATAATGGCTTTTAATCTATCATCCACTTTTGAAGAAGACCACTGTTGACCGATAGAATTTTGAGACATTTCTAGTCCAGATACAGCGACACCACCCGCATTCGCAGCCTTACCTGGAGCGTATGCAATTTTGGCATCATGAAACACTTTTATTGCTTCTGCAGTAGATGGCATATTCGCACCTTCAGCAACACATATACAACCGTTTTTAATCAACTCTAACGCATCAGCTTCATCTAACTCATTTTGTGTGGCACATGGTAAAGCAATATCACAAACAAATTGCCAAGGCTTTTCGCCAGCATGGAATGTAGCTGATGGATAGCGCAACGGAAATTCTGAAAGATTACGACCTAATTTTGCAAGATGAACAAGCTTCTCGTGTGTGAAACCGTCTTTGTCGTAAATTGTTCCTGTACTATTTGACAAAGTAATCACCTTAGCACCAAATGACAACGCTTTTTCCGCAGCATAAAAAGCCACATTTCCAGCACCTGATATTGTCACAACTTTACCGTCTAAAATCTCGTTATCATTTTCGAAGATATTTTGGACAAAATACAGCAATCCATAACCCGTTGCTTCTGGACGAATATACGAGCCGCCCCATTGCACACCTTTACCTGTCAAGACACCTGTAAAATTGTTTTGAATTCTTTTGTATTGCCCAAACAAATAACCAATCTCACGACCACCAACACCAATATCACCAGCAGGTACATCAGTTTCAGAACCAATATGACGGTATAATTCAGTCATAAAAGCTTGGCAGAAGCGCATAATTTCATTATTCGACTTACCTTTAGGATCGAAATTAGATCCACCTTTACCGCCACCAATAGGTAGACTCGTTAAGGCATTTTTAAAAACCTGCTCAAATGCTAAAAACTTTAAAATACTAAGATTCACTGTAGGAGAGAAACGCAAACCGCCTTTATAAGGACCTATTGCACTATTCATTTGCACGCGATAACCTCGATTGACTTGGACATTGTTTTGATCATCAAGCCATGCAACACGAAATGAAACCACACGCTCAGGTTCAACCAATCTTTCTAAAATTTTTAGATCAGCATATTCAGGATGATGTTCATTGATGTATGGGATCAAATCTTCTACGACTTCAGTTACTGCCTGCAAAAACTCAGGCTCATGCGGATTTTGTTTTTCTACGTAATCAATAAAGTTTTTAAGATTTAGCATTTTCTATTGATAGATTTGTATTATTTTGTTGTGAAATTTAACAAATATACAATATTAACGTTATCATTCCATATATTTTGATCGATTTTTGTTTCAAAGTCACAAAATACTTGCAAAAGCAATCTTTTGAATAAAAATATGAGAATTATAAATAAATTAGCATTTCGTTCTAAATAGTTGATCATGATAAGAATTAGTTTAAAAAAATACCCTAAAGTAAAACTTATTGAAAATCCATCGCCAATACATCACTTGCAACGTGTAAGTAAGACACTTGGAGTAGATATTTACATTAAGCGAGATGATCTTTTTTCTGTCGGTTTTGGCGGAAATAAACTTCGTAAACTGGAATATTTGCTTGGCGATGCCAAAAAGAAAGGAGCTACTCATATTTTTACTATCGGAGCGATACAGTCTAATCATGCACGCATGACGGCAATTGCCGCCAAGATGTTTGGATTTGAAATTGAGCTTTTTCTTAAAAAGTCTGTTCCTGTAAATGAAAAATCATATTTCGAAAACGGCAATATAATTCTTAATAACATTGTAGATACAACCATTCACGAAGTGCAAGATAATGCAAGTGCATATAAAGCTGTAGATGAGCGAAAATCAATACTTGAAAAGGAGGGAGAGAAACCCTACATCATACCAATCGGCGGATCAAATGGCATTGGTACATTAGGTTACGTTGATTGTTATTTTGAAATATTAAAACAGCAAAGTCAACTCGGATTGAAATTTGATTTAATCAGTACAGCCTCAGGCTCTGGAGGTACGCATGGTGGTTTGATCGTCGCAAATGTATTGTCTGATGTAAAAACGAAAATAAAAGCCTATAATGTAGAGCCAGATCAAGGTCAACTAGCTGCACATACGCTTAAAATTGCGAATGAGGCTCTTGATTTGTGCGGATCGCCCGTAACTTTATTAAATTCTGATATAAACTTAACCAATCAATATGCAGGGAACGCATATGGTATACCAGAGGATTATCACATTGATACCATCAAATTTTTAGCAAAACACGAAGGAATTTTCTTAGATCCAGTGTATACTTCAAAGGCATTCACAGGATTAATAATGGACATCCAAAATAATGTAATCAAAAAAGGAGAGAAGGTGCTTTACATTCATACAGGCGGCATACCTGGAATATTTGCTTATCCACAATATTTCTAAATCCTATTTTATACGGGCTTCATACACCATTGCATTAAACGGCTCAATATGAACGAACACATTAGAGATTTCAGGCATTTCGGCCATCAAATAATCTTTAAGTTTGTGTGCAATATCATGGCCTTCTTTTACTGTATATTCTGCAGGAACAATAGCGTGAATATCGACCAAAAAATACATACCATTTTTACGCACAAAACATTTTTCTGTATCGATTAAACCACTGACATTTAAAGACTTTTGCTTTATAACTTCAACCATATCTTCGTATAGATTCTCATCCATAATCTCACCTAAAGCAGGTCTAAAAATCCGGTAACAATTGTAAATAATAAACCCAGCAGCAAATAGTGCAGCCCAATCATCCGCAGCTTGATAACCATCACCAAGTAATAACGCCATCGAAATACCAATAAATGCGGCTACCGATGTGATGGCATCGCTGCGATGATGCCATGCATCAGCCTTTAAAGAACTGCTATTTAACGATTTTGCTCGCCTCATGACAATTTGATAGCTGATTTCTTTCCACACAATGATCAATCCTAATACAATCAATGTCCAAGCTTTTGGTGCATCATGTGGCGTTTGAATATTGATAAGACTTTTATGGGCAATAATCGTGGCTGAAATCACCAAAAATATGACAACAATGAAAGTAATTAGCGGCTCTATACGACCATGACCGTATGGGTGTGTTCGATCCGCCGGTCGCTCAGAATATTTAATTCCCAATAATACAAGAATAGAAGAAAAAATATCTGATGTAGATTCAATAGCGTCAGCAATCAACGCAAATGAATTACCAAAAAATCCAGCCAACCACTTGATTAAAGCTAAACCAAAACTTCCAATGATACTAAAGTAAATTGTCTTTTTTGCTTTTTGTGATTGTGGCGTAGACATATTGCGTTTATTAGATTACAAAATAAACCATTATAACCTGAATTAAAGATTAAAGTTTTAAACATGCAATTTTGATGATAAATTAATATGCAGAAGAGGATCTGAAATTTTCTATTTAACATAATATAAATTATAAGACAAATATATTTAAAATAAATACGGAATGTTTATAATCAATTCCGTATTTGAAAATACAATTCTTAAATATTGCTTTCTAAAGATTTACACTTTATAATATTGTTCCCAACCTTTAGCTGGCGGTGGTCCGACCAATAACGCATTTGCAAAAGCATTGTTTGTGATCTCTTTTGTTTTTGGATCAAATTGAATATTCGTATTCAATCGTTGTGCAATAACACCTAAACAAAATACTTGACTCAAAGGCCCAGCAATAGAAAATGGTGAACGAGTTTTTTCCAGTCCTTTACAGGCTTGCAAAAAGTTTTTGAAATGATTAGATGGCGTAGCTGCAACTTCGGGCAATTTCGAAGCTAAAGCTTTGGCTTTCTCTTCAGGAATAATCTGCAACGTACTTCCATGAGATCCACCTTTAAAAATCAAATCTTTGCTGTAGATAATTTTACCTGGATTCAATTTTGCAGGCTCTAAATTTCCGGTACTTGGCGGTGGAATGTTGGGATCCAAACCAGATACGCCGTATCCCTCTGGTATCGGTGGCAAATTATCGAGGCCGTCATACCAATTAATGTCAAGTGCAGGATGTCCTTTACGCTTAGGAAATTTGAATTTTAATGTAGTCGACATTGGGAAGAAGAAAGCATTATGTCCATCTAATTTTACCGCATTCACTTCTGTTGGTAAACCCAAATCTAAAAACTCATGAGCAGTATCAATAATGTGTGCTCCCCAGTCTCCTAGCGCTCCCATTCCAAAGTCATACCAACAGCGCCATTGCCCATTGACAAAATCCTTATTGTACATGTGCCCTTTAGTATGCATCTGCCAAAGTTCCCAATCCATGGTCTCAGGAATTGATTCAGCATTCGGGAAATTTTTAATATTAACATTCCATGAATGCCATCTTCGCGGCATATTCATATGCGCATCAATGCGTGTCACATCCTTGATAATTCCTGCCTCTTTCCATGCTTTGAATTGAAAGTAATTTGCTTCAGAATGCCCTTGATTACCCATCTGTGTAACGACTTTTGGGAATTTATTAGCCTTCTGCATCATTAATTCATTCTCATAAAAAGTATGCGCCATCGGCTTTTCTACGTAAACATGTTTGCCCAAATCCATTGCCATCATTGTCATTGGAAAGTGTGCAAAATCAGGTGTACCAATTGAAACGGCGTCGATCTCATTACTCATTGCATCGAACATCTTGCGGAAGTCCTGAAAACGTTTTGCATTTGGAAACATGTTTGCAATTTCTTGTGTATGCTTTGCACCCATATCTACGTCACACAACGCTACAATATTGCAGAGTCCTGTTTTATATAAGTCTTTTATAATTTCCGCTCCGCGGAAACCGAAGCCAATACAAGCTAAATTTACACGTTCATTAGCTGAAGCTAAAGGAATATTGCCAAGTAAACTGTTGGAAAGAATTATTCCACCTCCAGCTAATGCTGCGCGTGAGATGAAATTTCTTCTTGAAATATAATGATTCATAATCAGCGTAAATTAAAAGGTTTAAAGTTCTTTAATCTTGATACTGCGGAAAGATACTTCGTCACCGTGATCTTGCAACAAAATATGACCCGTTTCAGCTTCACCAAATTTCTCCCAATCTTTATATTTACTTATGGCTACCAAATCCTTAAATTCTTTCGAACCACGCACAAAGCTTAACACTTTAAAACCATTCAGAAAATACGTTACTGTATTGTCTTTGGTCACCACTATTCGCCCCCTATTCCACTCTCCAATCGGTTTGCGTGGTCGCGGATTTCTATCTGATGTAATCAAATCGTATAATGATGCCAATGTTCTATTACCATCACGTCCCATTTTAGCATCTGGATGTTTAGCATCATCCAAAAGCTGATATTCTAGTCCTATGGCTGATCCTTGTGTTTTTTCTTTTAATGTCACGAAATATTTAACACCGCTATTTGCACCTTCAGACAATTTAAATTCAAATGAAAAATCAAATGCACTAAATTGATCTTTTGTGATAATATCACCACCATTTGTAGCCTCTCCGCCATCGGATTTAAACACTTTGATGATACCGTCTTTAATTTCCCAACCTTTTGCAGGGAAATTCTGATGATATACACTTCTCCAGTTTGTAGAAGTTTTTCCATCAAACAATAATTTTACTCCGGAATTTTGTTCAGCTTGGCTAAGCTTATTTTGCTGTAGATTTACAACATAATTGTCCTTATGAAAAGCTTTAGGTTTTAAGTTATTTGTTTGAATTTTAATATTCTTGAAATAAACTTTTTTTCCATCTAGATCTGGCGAAATACTATGTACTTGTAAGCCAATAATTCCACGAGCATCCAATGTATCAATCACATATGCAGCTGGAACATTGTTTATCCATGTTTTCAACTCATCGCCAATAGATTCAATTCGGATATGATTGTATTGCTCTGCTTTATATGCAGACTTTGCAGGCTCATTTAAATCTAATGGATACAACCAACCTCTGCGCGCTTCATCGTATATACCCCCTGTCCAAGCACGTGGTGTAGGATCAACATCCACTTGTCTACCATATACGCGACCTTGTCCATTATTTGCAGTTGGATCATAATGACTTCTTATTTGTACGCCGGAATTGGTTTTATCGCCTTCCAATTTGATTTCAAGCTCTAAAATAAAGTCTCCATATTCTTTTTCTGTAATCAAAAAAGAATTTGGAGTGCCTTTAGTCATTGTACCTACAATAACTCCATTTTCAATAGTATATGGAGCCTTACCTCCTACCGGCTTCCAACCTTTAAGGCTTTTGCCATCAAATAAACTAGTCCAGTTTTCTTTGCTGGTCTTAGTTTGTGCTTTTATTTCGTTTATATTAGAAGACATGAAGGCAGTTAACGCAATAGAAGCGCAAACTATTTTTATATTTTCTTTTAGTATGTTTAACATAACGTCTAATAGACAGATTTATTTGTTTGAAAATTATACTGTTGGAATAGCATATCCGTTGTGATATTTCGCAGCTAAATATGTATTTGATTCATCGTCAGTAAATTTTTTCTTTTCTTTATCCCAAAATATTTTTTTGCTTGTACGATACGCTATATTACCCATTTGAGAAATTGTTGCAATATGGCTACCAGCTTCAATTGGTGCATTGATTATTGATTTATCCTTTTTACGGATAGCTTCAACCAAATTAACCATATGCAATTCTAAACCATTATCTACAGCTGGTTGAAGTGGTACAGCTTCCATCTTTTTCTTATCTGGGATCACTTCCCATCCGCCTCTATTCACAACCAATGTTCCATTATTACCAATAAATGCTACGCCGTGATCTCTACTGTAAGGTCCTGATTCAATACCTAGCGCGTGCTCCCACTGTATATTGAAATCATCAAATTCATACAATGCTGTCAATGTATCTGGTGTTTCCGCAGCCGTATTTGGATCAGCATATACCCCTCCAGTTGCGACAATTGATTTAGGAACAGAAGCTTTCATTCCTATTAAAGCGAAGTCAATCAAATGCACGCCCCAATCTGTCATCAATCCACCTGCATAATCCCAAAACCAACGGAATTCAAAGTGAAAACGATTTTCATTGAAATTCCTTTTCTGAGCAGGACCAAGCCACAAGTCATAATTTACTCCTGCAGGAACTGGTGTATCTGGTTTTTTAATGATAGGATCTTTCCAGCCTACATATGACCACGCTTTAACCAGACGTACTTTTCCTAATTTACCAGAATGAACGAACGCCATAGCATCTCTAAAATGTTGCTGACTGCGTTGCCATTGACCAACCTGAACAATGCAATTTGATTTAGCCGCTGCTGCTACCATTACTTCACATTCTTTGATTGAATTACCTATCGGTTTTTCAACGTATACGTGTTTTCCAGCTCGGATTGCATCTACATATTGAATACAATGCCAATGATCTGGTGTAGCGATTATTACTAGATCAACAACATTATCTTTTAAAAGTTTTTTGTGATCTTCATAAGTTTTTACTTGTATATTTCTTCCAGCTAGTTCTGATTTTCTTCTAGCTAAAACGTTTGCATCGACATCACAAAGCGCAGTACAAACAACGTTATCTACTTTAAGAAGAGCATTCAAATTAGCCCATCCCATGCCATTAACGCCAATTAGACCTACTCTGATCTTAGACTGCAATAAATTGGATGCCATGCTTGGTACATAAAAGGTTGAGGTAGCTAGTAAAGCACTAGCTTTCAAAAAATTTTTACGGTTCATAATTAATGTTTATATGACGCAATATAACAAATTATTATCCCAAAGGCTAGTTTAGACTGTAAATAACCAACATGTTACAAATTATCCCCTAAAGATATTTATATCACATAAGTTAATTTATTATTTCTTTCATTTCAAATCCTGCGAAAATAACTGATAAAAACATATTTGAATTCAGAAGCGTCCCAAATAAGGTAAAAAATGGCGGTAATTTATATAGCAGGGATTGCTATATTTAATTTGCAAAAAT